>CALIHP010000001.1 GCA_938020565.1 uncultured Anaerolineaceae bacterium
ATCGTGTAGGATGTGAGCCACCGCAGTGGCATTGTCTTGTCGTCGAGTTCCGCTTTTACGCCGGGCTTATAGACGGTGATGATCGGCTCTTGTGCCTCATATTTCACATCGTCGAAAATGACGATCTGCTCCGCCATGATCTTGAGGCTCATGCCGTTGTCTTTGCAGATTTCCAGAAGAAACTCCAAGTCCGACTTATCCGCCTGCTCCACATGGTCAAGGTTCGGATTCTCCGCGCAGTCCCAAATCAGCGAAAGATTGTTTCGCTCGCAGACGTCGGCGGCGCACTTCCAGACGGATATCTCCTCCCATGTCTGATTGCGCCGTGTGCCGCGCAGGGAAGATTCGCCGACGACCGAAACGCTGTATATCAATGTTCTCAAGAGTTTTTTAGAATACCTGGCGGCCGAAAATATTCTCAACCTGAACCTGAACCGTGTCAAAATGCTGATCCGGCGTCGAACGAGGAAACCTGGCGTTCGGCTGCCGCAGTTCCCTGAAGAAGATATCCGTAAGGTCCTTGAATACGCGGAATCTCTTCCCTCTATTCTATGCGAAACTGAGACAGATCGATTAATCAACTGCCGAGATTCGGCTTTCCTTTTGACGCTTGCCGATACCGGACTGCGGATTCATGAAATCTGTGGTCTTCGGCTTGGCGATATTAACTGGCGAACAGGAAAAGCCGTTATTATTGGGAAAGGGAATAAGGAAGCGATGATCCGGTTTTCTGATCGCTCAATTATAGCTATGCGAAATTATTTGAGCCTTCGCGCTGAGCTTGGCGAGAAATTCGCGCTTGCCCGCTCCGCTCTCCCGATTTTTTCGCGGCATGACAAAGGCGCCGGCAAAAAGACGCTCCCGATTACGACGAAAACCGGGCGTATGATCGTTTCTGAGCGTGTTGAGCAATGTCTGGGCAAGGATGCGGTCGGAACGATCACGCCCCACTCTTTCCGTCATTTTTTTGTGACGACAGTCCTCCAGGCGACCGGCAACCTGAAAATCGCTCAGGAATTCGCCCGGCATACGAATATCGCTGTAACGCAGCGCTATTCGCATCTGGCAAACGAAGAGCTCGACGACACGTATCAGGCGATTTTCGGCGCGTACAGCTCGGACAGACGTAAGGCATCTGATGAATAACGATCAGCGCTTTGGGTAATTATGTTACAATATTCGGGTATTATGTTGAACAAGCTGATCCGCCGTGCTCATTCTTTCCTGATTCTTTTCGCCGTTATTCTTCTCTCTGGCGCTGTAGTTTTCGCTCAAAAAGACGACGTTTATCCGGTTTATCAAATTGAATCCGGAGACTTCCTTTCGCTGGTTGCGATTCGATTCGGAACAACCGTTCAGGAAATTATCGATATTAACAACATTGCCAACGCAGATACGATTTCGATTGGCGATCAGATCAAAATCCCCTCGCTGAAAGGGCTGTCTGGCAAGCTCGTAACTGACGCTGTCCAGATCGGCGATACGCTCTCGAGCGTTGCGATCCGATCCGGGATGAGTCCGGAGGATATCCTGCGAATCAATCATGTTACCAGCCGTTCGGAGTTTTATATCGGGAAAACGATCATCCTCGTGGAATCCAAAGCAGCGCCGCCCTACGCTCCCGTCTCATCGTTCGCCGAGGGAGAAACGCTGATCGAAAAAGCGGTTCAGGAGAACGTCAATCCGGCAGAATTAAAGAGAATAAATCAGCTTGCGGGCAACTGGGACCGTACCGACCGCCAGCTCGTTTTCGTTAAATCGGCGGAAAACGGCGACGCATCAGCACAAAGTATTACACCGCTGTTCACCAAGCTTGAGCTCCGGACCCTTCCGCTCGTTCAGGGCGAGACCTATGTATTGGAAATCGATCAGGCGAAGCATCTTGACCTCTCCGGATCGCTCGCGGGAACCGCGCTTCGCTTTTTCAACGATCCGGAAACTCCTGACAAGAAGATCGCGATGATTGGAATCAAGGCCGATCAGACGACCGGCCTGAGCGATATCAGCCTGAGAGCGGTCGCAGAAGACGGCGATATTTTTACGCTCGACCAGAAAATCCTGATCGAGCCAGGACTGTTTACATACGAGGTTGTTTCCGGCGTCGACGCCGCTACCCTGGAAGATCACAGCAACGATATTGACCGGCAGGCGCTCGAAGGCGTGACAGAGACGTCGCCAATCCGGCAATGGGGAACGCGGATGTCCTACCCTGTTGATGAGCCGTATATTGCGTCGGGGTTCGGGAACCGCAGGACCTATAATAATACCGATTACAAAAATTACCACACTGGGCTTGACTTCGGCGTTTGGACCGCCAATAATATCAATATCTACGCCGCTGCTGACGGGAAAGTTCTCTTCTGTTCCGAGCTTCCGATTCATGGACTTCATACGATTATTGACCATGGCTGGGGCGTATACTCAACCTATTCGCACCAATCTCAATCGGTCGTCACCGTTGGGCAGGAAGTCAAGCGCGGCGAGGTAATCGGGCTGATCGGGAATTCCGGCCGCTCGGCCGGGCCGCACCTGCATTGGGAAATCCGCATTAACGGCGTTTACGTCGACCCGAATACATGGCTGAAAACGGATTTTCCGTAGACGAATCTTTCCGGTTAGGAGTTTATTTAAAGTATGGAACCGAATCAATCGATCGCTCAACCTGACTGGACGAAGTTTGCCTTATCATCGTCCGATCTGGATTTTATTTATAACTATTTACTTGAGAAAGAGACGCCCGCGTCGACCAGGGAAATCGCGGAAGCGATTATCGGCGAACGGATCCGTGTTCAACGAAACGACCTGATCAAGTCGATCGCGAAGATCGGGAAAATTTATCGTCCTGCCGATTCGTATCAGCTTGGCGATCAGGTTACTTTTCCTAAATTGGCGAATCTGGTCGGAACGGTTATCGAGCTTCGGAAGGGGAAAAATCCGGATTTACCTGAATTCAACGTCGTAAAATTCCGTTTCGCCGATAATAGAGAGATCGAGTTTGCCGCCGGCGTCGAAACTTATGCGCTGAACCAGCTGGACCCGCTAAGCGCGATCTATCCGGATTTCATGAGCCTGAGCGACACGCTGAAGCAATACGGAAAACCGATTCTGAAATCAATTCGACGCGACCTGAGCCGGTCGGAGGAGCTTTTCGGCATCTCCGATTACTGGTTCCCAACCGCGCTTTTAGCGGAAGTCAACCCCGGCTTCCTGAACCTGGCCGAAGCGGCGATGGAGATGGAAAACGGGGTCCCGGTTCCAACCGCGAAGGTCCTTGAAATGATCGAGTATCCGAGCGACAGCAACGCCGCGTTGACCGAATTTTCGTTTAATTATGCACTGAAACAGGACGATCGGTTCGACGAGGTTGGCTCTCTTGGGAAAATTCTCTGGACGCTGAATTCGCTGGAACCGGAAGACGTTCGGAAGGTACCGCTGACATTGCGGCACCATCCTTCAGCTTATTCGACGAATCATGAAGAAATCGAGCTCGATCCGACGGAATACCTGATCCATGACGAATTAGACGAAGGCAGCCTGGAACAGCCCTATGCATCCCCGGACCATTTTGACTTCTGCATATCCTATCCGCATTGGAAAGCGGGCACGCTTCCGCTTTTAGGCGCAACGCTCGATATTTTTCCGAGCTCGACCGAAACGAATCACTATGTTTTTAATTTCGTCGATGAATCAACCGGCGATACGTTCATGGGATGGGTCATTCGCGACGAGAATTATGTCTGCGGACTGAAGCCCTGGTACCGGGCAAATAAAATTATTCCGGGAAGCGTTATCCGAATTCATCCCGGCGAAACGCACGATCAGGTTATACTTTCGAAAATTCCGCCGAGATCTTCGAAAGATTGGATCCGCACGGCGCAGTTCGACGCGAAAGGGCATCTTTCCTTCGAAACCCGGCAGCAGCATGTCTCGACCTTTTTTGACGAACGGCTTGCGATCTATGTTGAAAATACGCCGCAGCTGGACATTCTCTGGGAGAATCATAACAGGCAAGACATCCAGTTTCAACGCCTCATCCGGCAGACGTTCCGCGAAATCACCCGCGAAAATCCGCAGGGAATTATCCACTTTTCCGAACTTTATGCCGGTTTAAATATGATGCATCGCTGCGCGCCGAAAGAACTCTTAGCGGCCTTATTTGAAGACGAAAATATTATACCGCTGTCCAATTTATCGTTTAAACTTGATTCCGGCGACGGAGCCGAGGAAGGAGGGAACGGATGAGCGAGGCGAAAGCGGAAAAGGGCCTTTTCTTCAAGCCGTCGATCGACACGCAGTTTCATATCGATTTTGAATGGTGGCAGGCCAGCGATTTAGGCTGGCGAAACGCGATGGTCCGCTGCATGTGCGACGAGCATCGGGAGTTCTTCCTGAACCAGCCGGAAAGCGATACCATGGTCGATTTCATCGATCCGGAGACGGGCGAAGTTTCGCGTCGGGATACGCTCCAGGAGATTTTAACGAACCACTGCGCCCGGCAGCAAAGCTTTCTCCAACCGAACGGTCCATTGACCGATTCCGTTTTCCGGATTTTCCTGGCAAACGGGAACCAGCCCCTTTCCTGCCGCGAACTGAGCGAGATTTTGAAGAAGCCGGCTGGAACGATCCTGAAAACGCTTTCAGGGCCGAGGATTTATCGCGGGATTAAGCCATACTGATAAGATCCGAGCTGTATCCGCGACGGACGTTCGCGGGAAGCTGGGTCGAGAGAAAATTATTTTGTTATAATAGTCGAATGTTCGCCTCCATAGCTCAACGGACAGAGCGGCGGTCTTCTAAACCGTAGGTTGCTGGTTCGAATCCAGTTGGAGGCGCTTAAATTTTCCGCAGCTTTGCGCGAGATGATAGCGGATAAACGTTGGAATCACATAACCACTCTTCCTATCTCAAACCATCAGATTAACCAACAGCCCCGCAAAAAAAGAAAACAGCATGATAAACGTGATATACAGCAGGAAACGCCTCATTCCCAGCACGATTTTCAATGCACCCAGATTCGTTATTTTTGTTGCAGGACCCGTAATCATAAAAGCCGCGGCACTGCCAACGCTCATGCCGCTCCAGAGCCACTCCTGCAGCAGCGGTATCGTGCCACCGCCGCAGGCGTAAAGCGGGACGCCGACCGTCGCGGCCATCAGAATACCCCAGGCCTCATTCCCGCCGAAGACGTTTACCATAAGATCCCGCGGGACATATCTCTGGAACAGGGCGGAAATCAGAATACCCAGCAGGAAATACAGCCCGGTCGCCTTTACGTTTCTCCAAAGGTTCAGCAGGTAGCGGATCAGCAGATTCGAATGCGTATCATGGTTTTCCCGTTCCCCGAATCCCGCGAAATCAAAAAAGTCCTTTTTCCTGTAAAACGCCCAGACAAGCAGTCCCGCGGCAGCTCCACATACGAAACAGCTGATGATCCGAACGGCCAGCACATTGTTGCCGAGAGCCGCGCTGTAGATAATAAGCTGCGGATTCAGAAGGATGGAAGCCATCATAAACGCCGCCAGCCAGTCCTCACGCATTCCCTGCTTCCGAAAAGACGCGGCAATGGGAATTGTCCCGTACATACAGAGAGGAGAAGCCATACCGAATATGCAGGCGGGAATGATACCCAGCAGGCCCAGCTTTTTATCCTTCATCTCCGTAAAGAGCTTGTGGATTCTGTCCTTTGCGAACACGGAGATGAAGGAACCGGTTGCCATGCCCAATACCCAATACCAGAAAATCTGCCGGAATTGAATATCGAAATAATACCAGATGTATATGAATTCTCTTTGTATAGCGCGAAGCGCTTCACTCATCAATATTCACCAACTCATAATTCCGGGTGCCAAGGCCTATTTCTTCCGCGTATTCCAGCGTGCGCATCCCGTTTTTCGAACGAACCCTGTTTACAAAAGACTCGTTGCCTTCCGCCTGATAAATCAGGTCCATACAGGCCTGGTCGAGCGCGATCGGATCTGCCGATGCGAGAATGCCGATATCATGGATATCCGGCTCCGCGGGGTTACCGTCGCAGTCACAGTCGATAGACAGCCGGTTCATCACATTGATATAGATAATACGCTTACCGTTATCCAGATAATCGGAGACAGCCTTTGCAGCCTCTCCCATACTCTCAAGAAAATCGTCCTGCGCGCCGCCCCATGCGTTGGTGTCGCTGGTTCCGCCTGAGTGAATACGGGCTTTACAGGATGAGGAGGCAATACCGATCGAAGTATTCTTGATTGCGCCTCCAAAGCCCGCCATCGCATGGCCCTTGAAATGGGAAAGAATCAGAAAATTATCGTAGTCTGCAAAGTGCTTCCCAACAAGATCGCCGGACAGATGCTGTCCGCCTGCGACAGGCAGTTCCATAGAGCCGTCTTCATCCATCAAATCGAAATCCGCAATCGCCGTGAAGCCGTGATCCTCCGCAACCTGATGGTGCATGGCGGAGCTGCTCCGGGAGCCGCCATAGGCTGTATTGCATTCCACAATCGTTCCCTTCAGCATTTTCACCAGATCGCCAATCAATTCAGGTCTTAAATAATTGCTCGCCGGAGGTTCGCCCGTGGAAATTTTAACTGCGATATTGCCTTCGGGCTCCCAGTCAAGCTTCTCATAGATACGAACAAGTCCTTCCGCAGAAATATCTTCCGTAAAATAGACGACAGACGCATCAGATACGGTTCCGTCAGACATGGCAGGACTTTCCGTACCTTTCGTCTCGTCCTTTTTCGTTTCTCGCCTTGCGCTGATTCCATGCGCCATGCAGAACGACATCAACGCGAGCATCAGCAAACCCACAAACACTTTTTTCATTATTATGTACCTCCGTTTTCACTTGTTATTTCAATTGTAAAGGCATATCAGGACACTGCTTCGTTTCTTCATACCTGGTCATTCGCCTCCTGATTTCCCATTCGGCCTTGGAGCGGACGTCCAAAGCCATACCCCATTCCGCTTTGTATAGCCGGATATGCTTGCCATTTGCCAGGTTCCCTGCAAACCATAAACATCGGCTTCCCATTCGGCGATATAGCTGATGGTCGCGCTGTCCCCCCGTTGCATTTTCCTTCTCGCGTTCCGCAGCCTGGCGGCATGTGACAGCTGACCCGCTCCCGGAAATCATATAAGGGATATTTTATTCCCCGTTTTTGACGTTGCCATATCGGAATTATTGACAGCTAACTCGGAAAATGATACACTTATTACGTTAGATTTTGCTAACTTACTTTAGCTTTGGAGGATATAAAATGATCCCGATTACGTTGGCCGACATAGGTGAAGAAGTCGTTATCCGCAAGATTACGGGGAAGGACGAAATCAGACTGCATCTCGCGGAAATGGGATTGGTCGTCGGCGAGCCGATCACGGTCATTTCAAAACTCGGCGAAAACCTGATCCTCAAGGTTAAAGAAAGCCGAATCGCGATCGGGCATGGTCTAGCAAGCAGAATTCAAATAGAAGGGAAGATCTGATATGAAAACATTGAGAGACGTCAAGACAGGGGAAACCGTCAAGGTTGTCAGGCTCCATGGCGAAGGCGCAATCCGCCGGCGGATCATGGACATGGGTGTGACGAAAGGAATCGAGATTTTCGTCCGCAAAGTCGCGCCGTTAGGCGATCCGATCGAATTAACCGTTCGCGGCTACGAATTATCGATCCGGAAGTCCGACGCGGAAAATATCGAAGTCGAGTAGCAGAGCTCTTCTAATTTGAATGGATTGAAATCAGGAACGAGGGAATTTAATATGAGTGAGATTCGTATCGCTTTAGCCGGGAACCCGAACAGCGGCAAAACGACAATGTTTAACGACCTGACCGGTTCGTCGCAATATGTTGGGAACTGGCCCGGCGTGACCGTCGAAAAGAAAGAAGGACGGCTCAAGGGACATTCCGACGTTTTTATCCAGGACTTACCCGGAATTTATTCGCTGTCACCGTATACGCTCGAGGAAGTCATCGCGCGGAACTACCTGGTCAACGAAAAGCCGGACGCGATTATCGATATTATCGACGGAACGAATATCGAACGCAATTTATTTCTGACGACCCAGCTTTTAGAATTGGGGATCCCGGTGGTCGTCGCCGTAAACATGATCGATATCGTCCAGAAAACCGGCGATACCATCGATTTGAAAAAACTGAGTCGGGCGCTGGGCTGCGAAGTCGTCGAAACGTCGGCTCTGAAACATATCGGCCTCAAGGAAGTCGCCGAAGCCGCGATCCGCGCCGCGAAGGAAAAGAAACCGGTCCAGCCGCCATCCGTTTTTGAAGGCACCGTTGAACACGCGATCGCGCACGTCGAAGAGTCGATCCAGTCTGCCGTCCCCGCCGAAGCGATCCGCTGGTACGGGATCAAGGTTTTCGAACGCGACGAAAAAGTCCTGGAGCAGATCAAGCTTCCGAAAGACGTCCGCGCGCATCTCGAAGAACATATCGCCGACTGCGAAAAGGCGCTTGACGACGACGCGGAAAGCATCATCACCAATCAGCGCTACGCGTACGTCGCGAAGCTCGTCGAATCGACGGTCGTCAAAAACCAGACCGGCCAGAAACTGACGACCTCGGATAAGATCGACCTTGTCGTTACCAACCGGATTTTAGCGCTGCCGATTTTTATCGTCGTTATGTTCTGTCTGTATTACATCGCGGTCTACTCGGTCGGTACGATCGTCACGGACTTTACCAACGACGTTATTTTTGGCGAATGGATTATTCCGGCGGCCGCGAATTTCATGGAAAGCCTGAACGTCGCGGACTGGCTCTCCGGACTGGTCGTTGAAGGAATTATCAGCGGCGTCGGGGCCGTCCTCGGCTTCGTTCCGCAGATGATCGTGCTCTTCATTCTGTTGGCGCTTCTGGAAGAAGTCGGTTACATGGCGCGCGTCGCCTTTATCATGGACCGTATTTTCCGCAAGTTCGGTCTCTCCGGAAAAAGCTTCATCCCGATGCTGATCGGTTCCGGCTGTTCAGTGCCGGCGATCATGGCGAGCCGGACAATCGAAAACGAGCGCGACCGCCGGATGACGATCATGACGACTGCGTTTATCCCCTGCGGGGCGAAGCTCCCAATTATCGCTTTAATTGGCGGCGCGATTTTCGGCGACGCCTGGTGGCTCTCTCCGCTCTGCTATTTCGGCGGCGTCACCGCTGTTATCGTATCCGGTATTATCCTCAAGAAAACGAAGATGTTCGCCGGGGATCCCGCTCCGTTCGTCATGGAGCTCCCCGCGTATCACTTCCCATCGTTAGGGAACGTCTTCCGCAGCACGTGGGAACGCGCGTCGAGTTTTATCGTCCGCGCGGGTACCGTGATTCTCCTCGCCAGTATTTTCATCTGGTTCACCTCGTCCTACGGCTGGGTTGACGGTCAGTATGGCGCGGTTGAAAATACCGACGAATCCATGCTCGGGCGCGCGGGGTCGGTCGTAGCTCCGATTTTCGCTCCGCTTGGTTTCGGCGATTGGCAGGCGACTGTAACGACGGTGATGGGTCTTGTCGCGAAAGAAGAGGTTGTCGGCTCTCTCGGTACGCTGATGGGCGTTGAAGGCGACGCGCTGGAGATGGTCGAAGAAGGCGATTATGAAGGACTGGGCGCGATTGCCGACCGCTTTACCCCGCTTTCCGCGGTTACGTTCCTCATGTTCAACCTGCTCTGCGCGCCATGCTTCGCAGCGATCGGCGCGATCCGTCGGGAGATGAATAATGGAAAATGGACGTTCTTCGCGGTCGGGTACATGACGGTCTTCGCCTACGTGACCTCGTTCATCGTTTTCCAGTTAGGAACGCTCTTCGGCGGCGGCGCTTTCACAGCGCTTTCCGCGATCGCGATCGTTCTGCTCCTGGCGCTTCTCTTCCTCCTTTTCCGGCCGAATCCGAACGCGCAGGATGATTCTTCGTCGGCGGTCACGGCTGCAGCTTGAGGAAAAGATCGAAAAGGAAAAGCATGGAAAATCTGGGTAACCTTATTGTCGGCGCGATTGTCGTTCTGGTCGTCCTCCTTGCGGTTTGGAAGCTGATCAGGGACAAACGCGATAATAAATGCTGCGGCGGAAGCTGTTCAGGCGGCTGTTCGGGGTGTCACCCCGGATCACGGCCTGCGCCGCGTTCGTAGCGGGCGAAATTTCCGGAAAGCAGGAAGACGCTGAACCGTTCTCCTGCTTTCTTTTATTTCATATCCTGCTGGCCATCTCCATATCCTGGAAACCGGGCATGATTGTTCGGGAAACAAAATTGCTTTTACCAATCTGAGAGTAAAATCAGGAATAAATAAATTTGTCTGGAGGGTACATGGCGTCTTCGGAAATCATTGCTATCGGATCCGAGCTGTTGTTAGGAGAAACGCAGGACACGAACACTGCGTTTCTCCTACGGAAATTACGTGAAATCGGCGTGGATATTTACCGCACGCAAATCATTGGCGACAACGTTCAGCGGATTGCAAACGCGATCCATGAAAGCCTCGCACGCGTCGATATCGTTATAACTACCGGCGGCTTAGGCCCAACGATCGACGACCCCACTCGTGAAGCGGTCGCGAAAGCCTTTGACGAAAATCTCGTTTACCATGAAGCGCTGTGGAACGAAATCGAAGTCTATTTTACCAACCGCGGCCGTCAGCCTACCGAAAATAACCGCCGACAGGCATACCTTCCCGCCTCGGCGCAGGTCATCCACAACGAAATCGGGACCGCGCCCGCTTTTTTCGTCGAGACGAACGGAAAAATCGTCGTCTCCCTTCCCGGGGTCCCGATCGAAATGGAGTATCTGACGAATACGTATGTTCTGGACCTCCTCCGGGATAAGTATCCAACCGATGATATCATCCTCGTCCGCACGCTCCATTGCTGTGGGCTCGGCGAATCGGTCGTCGACGAAGCCGTCGCAGAGTTCGAAACCTGGGCGAACCCGACGCTGGGGCTCAGCGCGAAAGGCGGGATTACCGACCTTCGGATTACCGCGAAAGGACGGAACCGCGAGGATGCGTCCGAAAAACTGACGCGGCTTGAAAGCGGAATTCGAGAGCGGATCGGGAAACATATCTTTGGCGTCGACGATGAAACGCTTCCGAAGGTTGTCAGCCGCGAATTACGTGCCGCCGGGCTGAAGCTTTCGGTGACCGAAGCCGGCACGGGTGGGAAAATCGCTGAAGCTTTTGACGGCGATGTCCTGATCCCGGAATCGGGTAATTCCGCGGACAGTCCCGACGTCGTTTCACTGCGCGTTTCCGTCAGTCCTGCCGAAAACGGGTTTAATCAAGTACAATTAAGCTGCAAGACCGCTCAGACGGCCAAAGAGACAATTCGTTTTTTTGATCCGCGGCTCTTCTCGAACCAATATTATATTTCTCTCGCGTTGGAATTTCTCCGATTCGCGATTCTCTATAACGAATAAACCGATCCAAACCGACAAGCCGGAACTGGAGACCCTCATGCCGAAGCATTTCAACGTTTTATTCGCGATTTCCGAAGCTGATCCCTTAATCAAAATCGGCGGATTAGGCGATATCGGCGGAACGCTGCCGGTTGCCCTGAACCGCTTATCCGAGTCAGAGGCGAACGGCGCGGCGCCCGACGTACGCGTCGTCATCCCTTATCACGAGGAAATCAAGCGAAAGAATTGGCCGACTGAATGGATTCGGAATTACACGATCGAGACCCGCTGGGGTCCGCGCGATGTCTATCTTTCGAAGGCGTTGAATACCGATTATCCGCTCTACCTGATCGACGGCGATCCAATTCGGAACACGGGAATCTACAGCGACAACCCATGGGTCGACCTGAACAAGTACGCCTTCTTTTCGGTCGCCGCGGTCGAGCTCGCGCGCGCGATCGATTTCAGGCCCGACGTGCTGCATTTTCACGACTGGCATACCGCGTTAGGGGTGAAATACTTAAAGCAGGTCCGTCCCGTCGATCCTTTCTTCTCCAAAACCAGATCTCTCTACACGATCCATAACCTTCCGTACTCCGGCGGCGACTTTCCGGAGACGCTGAATTACTATGGGATCCGCCCGGCCGACGACGTTCGTATCCCAGGCTGGCTCCGGAATTTGCCGATGGCGATCGGGCTGGACGCGGCGGATCGGATCAGCACCGTCTCAAAAACCTACGCGAAGGAAATAACCACCGCCGAATTCGGGCATGGTTATGAATCCTATCTCTCGGAGCAGGGCGCGCGCCTGAGCGGGATCGTCAACGGCGTCATGATGGATCAATGGAACCCTGGGACCGACCCACGGATCACGGTTCAGTATGACGCGGACAGTCTCGACCGGCGCGGCGCTAATAAAACGCAGTTGCAAAAGGACCTGTACCTTCCGCAGCGGGAAGACGTTCCGCTCTTCGTCATGGTCGGGCGCATGTCGTACCAGAAAGGATTCGATCTGGTCATCCAGGCGCTGCGTCAGATGGGCGACGTCGATTTTCAGGCCATAATCCTGGGCACAGGCGAAGCCGCGATCGAGAGCGACTGCCGAAGTCTGGGTGCAATGATGCCAGACCGGGTTCGCGTCGAAGTCCGATTTGACAGTCTCCTGTCGCGGCGCATGTACGCGGGCGGCGATATTTTCCTGATGCCGTCCCGGTACGAACCCTGCGGCATTGCGCAAATGATCAGCATGCTATACGGTTGTATCCCCATGGCGCATTCGACTGGCGGACTTGCCGACACGATCAAAGACCCGTTCGATTATCCCGACGAGTACACCGGATTCCTCTATCGGAACGCCGACGTCGGCGGAACGGAATGGGCGCTTCGCCGCGCGGTCGATTATTTCCGTAATCGCGCTGAATGGGAAAAGCTGCAGCGCCGCGCCATGAATCAGGATTTTTCCTGGCGGAAACAGGCAATTGAATACCTGAATCTCTATCGTTCAATTAAATAAAGCAAACAGACAGGATGGGTGATCATATGACAATGACAAAGCTTGAACGTTCCTCCGGAATCTTACTGCATCCAACCAGTTTTCCCGGTCCCGACGGAATCGGCGATTTAGGGCCAGAAGCGTTTCGCTGGATCGATTTCCTGGAGTCCGCCAACTGCGCAGTCTGGCAGATTCTCCCGCTGGGCCCGACCGGATACGGCGACTCGCCCTACCAGGCCTTTTCCGCATTCGCCGGAAATCCCTACCTGGTCAGCGCCGATATCCTTCTCGATCAGGGCATCCTCAAGCCGGAAGACCTTCGCGATCGCCCGGGATTCCCGGAAGCCACGGTCGATTATGGAAGCGCGATCGCCTGGAAGCTGACGCTCCTGAACCGCGCCTATCAGAATTTCAAGGCGGAGCCCGCTCTCTGCCGCGAGGAATTTGACCGCTTCTGCGACGAGAACGCCGATTGGCTCGACGATTATAGTCTCTTCCGCGCGATCAAAGACGTTCAAAACGGTGACAGCTGGATCAACTGGCCCGGGAAATATCGCCTTCGCGACCGGAAAACGCTGACCGAATTCGCCGCCAGGGCCGCCGACTCAATCAAGGAACAGAAATTCTACCAATTCCTTTTCTTCCGTCAATGGAAAAACGTTAAGGATTACGCAAACGGCAAAGGAATCACGATTGTCGGCGACATCCCGATTTTCGTCGCGATGGACTCCGCCGACGTCTGGAGCAGGCCGGAGCTGTTTTACCTCGACGATCAGTGCCAGCCGACGGTTGTCGCCGGCGTTCCGCCGGACTACTTTTCCGCGACCGGCCAACTCTGGGGAAACCCGTTATATAAATGGCCGGCGCATCAAAAAGACGGCTATCAATGGTGGATTCGGCGCGTTCGCGCCTCCCGCGTTTTATCCGACCTGATTCGCCTGGATCATTTCCGCGGCTTCGGCGGCTACTGGGAAGTCCCGGCCGGAAACCCCACCGCGCAGTTCGGTCGCTGGGTCAAAGGACCGGGAGAGGAGCTGCTGACCGCGATCCGCGATTCGCTCGGCGAACTTCCGATTATCGCCGAAGACCTTGGCGAGATTACACAGGACGTCGTCGAGATGCGCGATGCGTTCGGCTTACCGGGGATGAAAATCCTGCAATTCGCGTTCTCCGGCGACGCCCGCGACCTCTTCCTGCCGCATAACTACGTGCAGAACTGCATTGCATATACCGGAACGCACGATAACGATACCGCCGTCGGCTGGTACGCTTCCGCTCAGGAACATGAAAAAGACTTCTGCCGCCGGTATTTAAGCACGGACGGATCCGATATCGCATGGCGTATGGTCCGTTCGGTCTGGGCGTCGGTCGCCGTCTACGCGATCGCCCCGCTTCAGGATATTTTAGGTCTGGACGGATCGACCCGAATGAATTTTCCGGGCCATGCCGCTGGAAATTGGCTCTATCGCTTCCGTCCCGCGGATATTAAACCTGATCTGGCCGCCCGTATCTCCGAGCTTAATCAGATGTATAATCGGATCCCGTCGATCAATCGGGTTCCCGCAAAGCGGCCGGTCATTGATTATGAAAACGCATAACCGATCTGAAATATGGATGAAGCCTTTGTTTGCCTATGCGAAATCGCTGGCCGTATACTGGAACCGCTGATTCGTATTGATTGAAAAAATCGGCGTCGGATGCTTCGAAAAAAAAGGGGGTCCGACGCCGACAGCGTCGCTACTTCCCGCCAAGATAAGCGCGTTCGCGCTCAAAAATTTTCCGTAAAATTGCGATCGACGTCGCGTACGTCGAATCCATCCCAAAATAGGACAGCGTTCCCGCGCCCAGATTTCGGCCTTTCGTCATCGGCGTGTCCGAAACGTAATGCAATATCCCCACTTCAAGCTTCATTTTATTCAGCGAAACGATCTGGTCGACCGGATGCCGGTTGGCGCGATAATTCTCGCAGATCGCCGAAAGAAATGGCCCGGCTTCCATTTCAATATCGGTAAACCCGCTCCGATACATTTCGTTGATAAACGTATGATTTTGAAGAAACGTCCCGAGAACCGTTACCGCCCGCTGATGATCGAGGATCGAGCCGTACGTCAGCCAGGGCTCAATATCGGCGCTGCTGAACGCGTTGGAAAGCAGGTACGTATTCTTCGAATGCATATCATAGATAACCGACGGGAGAATCACGTCGCCGTAAATCCCGTTCAGCGACGCGGCTTTGCCCATGATATAAATTCCGCGGAGATTTTCGAACTCCTCCGATACTTTTGACAGGATATTGTATGCGGTCATCCCCAGCGGATAATCAATATTGAAAATAAACGCGTTCGATTCAGCCAGCGAGCGCAGGTTGGGGACCTGGAGCCGCCGGTCGACACGATCCAGCCTGACCTTCGACAGGTCGATCAATTGCGCCTCGACGTCAAACGTATACAGACTGGAAACGCGATAAATACCATGCTCGCGCTCGTAAGCAAGCTGGTCCCCGATCGAAGCCGCCCCCTCTGGCGTTGCCTGATACTTCTTGAGGACATAGTAAAGCAGGTTTTCCCGGGAAGCCGGCAGCTTCCCAGATTCAATCTGCACCCAGTCGTTGTACAGCTTCTGATCCTGCTGCCGCTCCATGAACGCAATCAGCTCAGGCTCTCTTGAGATCGCGAACCCGGAGATCATGTTGGTAATACTATGCGTATTGCTGGACACGAAATAAATCGGCCGGTTTCGCACTTCGGGGCACTCAGCGATAACGTTCGCCAGCCATTTTTTCGACGAACGCGCATATTGGATAAACGAGCTGTCCAGCAGGCGCACGCGCATTTCGGAGGAGCGCCGTTTAATCTCGCGAAGCCATTCCCCGGCCTCGTCGCCCCAGATCGAGCAGAGGCGCATAAAATCGTCGGCGTTCAGGTTCATTTCCGCGGCAAGAGCCGGTATCGCCGGATCGGACGCACCGGAAATCGGCGTCAGCCGCTCGTTCCCGACATCCTCCAACAGACCATGAAGCTTGTTCCATTCGATTTGGAACGCGGTCAGGACAGGAATCAAATCATCGATATCCGAGCGGCTGGTAATAAAACAGGCCAGCGTCTCCTTTCCATCAAACAGGCAGAACCTTCGTCTCGCTCTGGCGGAAACGATCCGCCAGCTATCGATATCCGTGTACCCCTGTTCTTTGAACATTTTCGTCTGCTGCCCCATGACGACACGCGTCACCTTTCGAATACAGCCCGGAATCCGCAGCACGGCATATATCATCGCGTTGAAATCGATTGTACCGGACCGTGCACGCGCATGCAGTACGGAATCCAGCCCGGCATGAACCTCTTCAAGCCCAGCCAGGCGCATTTCAGAGTTGGATTTCAAAACAGAATAGATCGTTCGAATATAGAAATCAATCGCTTCGGACGCCTGTGATGGAATATTTCGGTCCATATTTTTTCTTCCGCCTACCCGAGAATCCCGTTTTCAATCGCGACACGGCGGAACACGCTGACAAATTCGCGAAGCTCCGCTTCAGTTTGCGCCGCGGACAGCTGAACGCGGATCTCATCACGGTCCCTCGGGACCACCGGATAGTTTATCGCGGATAAGAGGTATCCTGCCTCGAACATGCCCTGAACCATGCGCTTCGTCTTCTCCGCCGTTCCGAAGAGGACGGGCTGGATCGGATGAGCCGAATCAGCCGCCAGCGTAAACCCGGCTTCGGCGATCGCCTTCTTAAAACAGGCGATATTCGCCCGCAGCGCCGCCAGCATGCGCGCCCCTTCAGCGGAATCCAGAATCCGAACCGCTTCCAACGCCGCCGCCGCCGTTCCCGGGGCAATCGAATTCGAATAAATATACGTTGCCGCCGCCTCGCGAAGATAATCGACGACGACCTGGCTGGCGGCAATGTACCCGCCGTCGGCGCCGAAACCTTTTCCGAGCGTCCCGATCAGGACGTCAGCCTCCGCGCCGCAGACTTCCTCAGTTCCACGCCCGCTCTCGCCGAACGCAGCCACGCCATGACAATCGTCGACCAGCAGCAGGATCCCCTCCGGGAACGCGCCGTCGTAACGATCGATCAGCTTTCGAATCGCGTTCAGGTCCTGATATGCGCCTAACATGCTGAAGACCCCATCCGTCACGATCATCAGCCGATCATACTTCCCGACACAGGATCGGATTTCGATCTCCAGCGAACCGACGTCCCGATGGCTGAAGATACGCTTATCTTCTTTCGGCAAATTCGCGATCCGGACGCCGTCAATAATACTGCGATGATTGAGCTCGTCAGAAATGACGCAGACGTTCGTCGAAAGCAGCGAATCCTTTGCCTGTTTCCGCGACAAGCTGAATAACGCGGCGATATTCGAGGCGAACGCCGCCGAAAGCACAATTGCGTCGTCCTTATGATGAAACGCCGCCAGCGCCTTTTCAAGCTCCCGATGCTTCGCGAAGGAGCCGGAAATAAAGCGGACCGCGCCCGGCCCTGTCCCGAGCTGTTCGACCGCGTCATGCTCCGCTTTTTTTACGGCGGGATGATGACGGAAGCCGAGATAATCGTTCGAATTAAAAACCGAATAACGCTTCCCGTCGATCATCGCTTTCGGGTTCTCTTCGTCGGTAAACCGCTCGATCAGGTGTTCAAAGCGTTTTGACGTTTTAGCGGCGTCGATCCGATCCAGCTCCGCGGACAGCGTCCGATAAAATTTCTCTTTACCCATGATAAATCCTCCCTTTAATTCCAGAATACAGCGCCTTCGCCATTTTTTCCAGGTCGTAAGCTTCTTTCCATCCCCAGTCGCGCCGCGCCGCGCTGTCGTCGATCGACTGTGCCCAGGTGGCTGCGATTTCCTGACGAACGTCAGGTTTATACGTAATTCTGAACCCCGGGAAAAGCCTCTTAACCTCTTCGACCAGCTCAGCCGGCGTAAAATTAATTGCTGCGAAATTATACGCCATGCGCTCAGTCAGGTTCTCCCGCGGCGCTTCCATCAATTCGATCGTTCCCCGGATCGCGTCGTCGATATACATCATCGGCAGCCTCGTATCCGGCGACAGAAAGCATTCATAAGCATTCTCACGAAATGCGCCATAAAAAATATGCATCGCGTATTCAGTCGTCCCGTCTCCCGGATCGCCTTTCCAGCCGTTAATTCCGGGATAACGGAGCGAACGGACGTCCACGCCGAATTTATCATGATAATACTTGCATAGCAGCTCGCCGGTCATCTTGGTAATTCCATACACGGTTTCCGGCTCAAAGGAGGTATGCTGCGGGACGCGAACTTTCGGCGTCGTCGGCCCATAAACCGCGATCGAGCTCGGCCAGAATACCTTGCAGTCAAATTCGCGCGCTTCGTCAAGAACGTTCATCAAACCGTTGAGATTGATTTCCCAGGCCAGGCCCGGATTTTTCTCGCCGCCCGCGGAAAGCAGCCCGGCTAAATGATAAACCATGCCAACGTCATACTTTTCAAGGATCGATTTCAACCGCCCGCGATCGCGAATATCCAGGAACTCGAACTGACGGCCCTCGTGCGTATTCCGAATATCAGAAGCAATCACGTTTTCCTCGCCATACGAAGCGCGAAGCGCGTCAAATAAATCGCTGCCAATTAATCCGCCCGATCCGGTGATAAGAATCTTTCTCATGCAATTTTCCTTTGCCCGTGCTTAGATTCAATGATGCGGTTTTCAAACTGTCTGCATTTATTTTAGTCTTGTTCCTTGATGATGTGAATGGTTTTCAATTGAGCTTTTCAAAGCTGAGCAGGAGCGCTCGATAAACCGAAAAGGACTTCACATAAGTCAGCTATGCGAAGTCCTTTTTCCAACATTTTGAACCCCCCGGAGTTATTTCAGAACCCCGGCAGGATTCGTTCAATCCAGATAATCCGTAATCTTTCCCACGATATAACGATTATTCGGAAGCTTATCCGTCGTTATATACCCCGGCTCGCTTCGGATCAGCGCCGGGATCCGGTTGATCAGGTTGGCGCAGGTCAGTTCGACCGTAGCCGGCCGATCCACATGGATCGAGACCTCCGGTTCGCCGTAAAACGACCAGTCATTGCGATCGAAATCCTCCGGTCCGTAAACCTTGCCGATGCATTCCGTCTCGATTGTAATCCCTTCTTTCGTCTCCGTCGTCACAACAGCGCTCATCCCGGTCGGCTCCCCCGCCTTGATCGTCATTCCAAGCGTGGAGCTGACGAGGTCTGAGGAATGCGTCGTCGGGAAGCATTGCTGCACCTGCGAAACAGGGGTCAGTCCGAGCCGTTCGCAGAGCCACCCGTTCTGATTCCACATGTAACTCGGGACATATTCGCCGCTCTCGACTAATTTTTTCTGCTCGTCCGAGGTAAGCTCGTTATACTTCCCGATCTGGTCTTTGAAATCCTCCTGTGACAAGCCCGCCCCGTGACCATGCGCAAGCGCGATTCCATAATCCTCGACGTTATAGCTGCTGATCCCTTTGATCTTGTCGATCCGCTGGAGCGAGCCCGCCAGCGTATCGATCAGGACGCCCCAGTACATATCCGGATAACCGCTGCCGGCCAGAGTAACGCCGTTTTCTTTCGCCAATCGATCCAGCTCTGCGGTCCGCTTCGGATTCGAATTCCAGGGATACAGCGACTCTTCGCAGGTACTGATCGCGTTAACGCCGCTTTTCGCGCATACTTCGAAAGCTCCCTTGATATCTTCCAGCAAGCTCATCGTCGCGACAACGCAGACCGACGGTTTCAACTCTTTCAGGATCCGCTCCGCGTCCTTCGAATCGGAAATCCTGACTCCGTAGGGCCCGGCGCCAATATGTTCGCCAATGTCCTTCCCAATCAGGCCCGGATTCATGTCGAACGCAGCGACAATTTTCGCGCCCTTCTCGATCAGGTAGCGAATCAAGTACCGACTCATCTTGCCGCAGCCGAACTGCGCAACTTTCAATTCTTTCATGGCAATGCCTCCTTTATTCATAATAGAAAATTATAAGTAGTCTGTAATTTACGGTCAAGATGCCGGAAATCACCTCCTGCGAACGACGCGCCGGTCCAACCGGGCCGGATCATTTCCGTATTTTTCGTCGGACCCTTTTCAGGCCGTTATAATAAAAAGTCAGCGGAGGCACACATGATTCGATTCAACAGCGACTACACGGAAGGCGCGCATCCGAAGGTCCTTGAAGCCCTGATTCGAACGAACGAGCTTCAAAGCGACGGTTACGGCGCCGATCCGTTCTGTGACGCCGCCCGGACGATGATCCGGAGGGCCTGCGGCGATCCAGCCGCCGAAGTGCATTTTTTTGTCGGCGGGACACAAACGAATCTTACGCTCATCGCCGCGGCGCTCCGTCCGCACCAGAGCGTCTTGAGCGCGGTCACCGGGCATGTTTTCGTGCATGAAAGCGGCGCGATCGAAGCGACGGGGCATAAATGCGAAACGCTTCCGACCGTCGACGGTAAAATCCGGGCCGCGGATATTGAAGCGAAACTCGAAGCGCATCATGCAGACGAATCCTTTGAACATTCCACCCAGCCAAAGCTGGTCTACCTGTCGCAGCCGACCGAGCTCGGAACGCTTTACACGCTTCAGGAACTGACCGAAATCCGCGCCGCCTGCGACAGGTACGGTCTTTTCCTTTATATCGATGGCGCGCGGATCGTTTATGCGCTGACCTTGGCGAAAAACGACGTCGACTTGAAGACAATTACCCGGATTGCCGACGCGTTCTACTTCGGCGGGACCAAAGCGGGGCTCCTTTTCGGCGAAGCCCTCGTTATCCGGAGCGATACGCTCAAGCGCGATTTCCGTTATATTCAAAAGCAGCGCGGCGGATTGCTGGCGAAAGGTCGGCTGTTAGGCGTCCAATTCGCCGCGCTTTTTGAAGCCAGACTGTACGAAGAAATTGGTCGACACGCGAACCAGACTGCGAAAAAAATACGGGAGGCGCTGCGCGGAATGGGGGTCCGGTTCCTTGTCGACTCGCCCACGAATCAGCTCTTCCCGATCCTGCCGGACAACCTGATCCGGGAGCTTCGGAACGAGTTCGCGATAGCGTATATTCAGCGCGTAAGTGAAAACGAAAGCTGCGTCCGGATCTGTACGAGTTTCGCAACCAAAGACGCGGACGCCGAAGCGTTAATCGCCAGCATTCGATCGCTGCTCGATAGAAACTGCCAATGACGGCCCGCGCGTCATTCAGGGCGATGAGCACGGCGCAGGTTACAGTAAAATAAAGGGAGTATCTCTTTTCGGAGCCGCAAATCATAGGATCGCTATCTGCACTCCGGGCTAAGCTCACGCAGTTTGAAAGGTGATTGTCCTCAGAAGAGTCGGGGATATCGATATAAGTTTAATCAGGAGATAAAAAATGGATTACGCTATAGTTGGAATTGGAGTCGCAATCTTCATCGGAGTGATCGCAATATTGGGGTACGTTAAAGCGCCTCCCGATAAAGCGTTTATTATTTCCGGGCTCAGGCGTAAAGTCGTCGTCGGCAGAGCGGCAATTCGGATCCCGTTCTTCGAACGATTGGATAAGCTATCGCTGAAGGTCATGTCGGTCGACGTGAAAACCGGGACGGCAGTCCCGACGAACGATTATATTAACGTCAGAGTCGACGGTATCGTGAAAATTAAAATATCGAGCGACCTCGATATGATCGGTAAAGCGGCGCAGAACTTCCTGAACCAGTCCGAAGAATATATCATCGGGCAAGTCAAGGACGTTCTGGAAGGGAACATGCGCGAAATTATCGGACAGCTTACGCTCCCGACCATGGTTCAGGACCGGAAGCTCTTCGGAGAAAAGGTTCAGGAAAACGCCGTGCCGGATCTCGCGAAGTTAGGTCTCGAAATCGTATCGTTCAATATTCAATCCTTCGAAGACGAAAACGGCGTTATCGAGAATCTCGGAATCGATAATATTTCGAAGATCCGGAAAGAAGCTTCGATCGCGAAAGCTAACGCCGATAAGGACGTCATTATCGCGCAGGCCAACGCGAACAGGCTCGCCAATGACGCGGAAGTCGAATCACAGCGAATTATCGCCGAACGGCAGAATGAACTCGAAATTAAGAAAGCGCAGCTGAAAACCGAGGCGGATAAGCAGAAAGCCGAAGCCGATATGGCTTACGATATCCAGGCGGAAGAAAGAAGAAAAGATAAGGAAGCGAAATCTGCGGAGGCCAACCTGATCCGGGAGCAGAAGCAGATCGAGATTCAGAAAGCGAAGCTCGACGCGGAACAGAAGCAGGCCGCCGACGTCCAGCTCTACCAGCGGCAAAAAGAAGCGGAAGCGAAGCTCTTCGAGGAACAGAAGAGCGCCGAAGCAATTAAGATCAGAGCCGAGCAGGAGGCCGCCGCCGTAAGGATCAAAGCGGAAGCCGACGCCGACGCGAAGCGGCAGGTCGGGCTTGCGGAAGCGGAAGCGCTCCGGGCGAAAGGGCTCGCAGAGGCTGAGGCAATCGACAAGAAGGCGGAAGCCATGAAAAAATACGGCGAGGCTGCCGTGCTTGAAATGTACTTTAATGTTTTGCCGGAGATCTCAAAAAATATTACCGCCCCGCTCGGCAACATTGATAAAATCACGATGTACGGAGACGGCAACAACGCAAAGCTGGTCGGCGACATTACGAAATCGCTGACGCAGATCACCGATGGATTAAACGATAGTCTCGGCGTTGACGTTAAATCATTGGTCACTGATTTTTTAAAGAATAAAACGATCGGGGCAGAAAAAACCGATCGGTAAGCCGGTCCGCCGCGAATTTTTCGTATAAAAAACGATCGGAAATCACCGATCGTTTTTTTATACGTATTCAATCTGCTCAATCGATCAGAGCGCGGTCTTCCAGAGTCCGTGCAGGTTACAATGTTCATAAACCGCAACCGCTTCATCGTCGACGACCGTGAAGACAGCCTTCGGCTTGTCGCCCGCGTTCAGATATTTGATCTGGAAGCCCTTCCGGGTCTCGAGAACGATAAACTCGATCCAGTGCTCAGGGAGCATCGGATGCTCAACGGATCCGACGACGACTTCAATCTGGTTCCCGGAAACCTTGACATCCGGAACGTGTTTTTCCCTCGCGGCGTCCACCGTGTTCGCGGTAATCGGCGTCATGGGTTCCCCACAGCAGATCGTAGGAATGTTCTGGTCGTTTTTCAACGTGACGATTATTTTTTTGCAGTGCTTGCAATATAAGAATTCGAGCTTCATTTTTTTCTCCCTTATTTCTTGCTGAAACGCCTTTTAACTGACGTCTTTATTTTATCATGAAGACGGGAAACAGGTACCTGCATTGGAATTATTTTATGATCCAAACTGTTCCAATTTAGATTTCCCGGTTCTCGCCGCCGCAGCGTTTCTTTTTACGATAGAATTAACGTTGATATGCGGGAAAGAACTGTAAAATTGAAATGGATGAAACGGGTGAATCGGATTAATTACGCAGCAAAGCTTTTCCTGGCCCTGATTCTGGGGCTGGTGATGGCTGGCTGTGACGCGCAGCGGAACGAACTCATCCTCGGACTTTTTCAGACCGCAACACCGGTCCCGCCTACAGCGACGGAAACATCCGTGCCGACGATAACGACGACCCCGGAGCCGACCGCGACGCTCATCCCGTTTGAAAAGACAAGCCGCGGGGATCACTATTACCTGATCGGCGATTTCAAAACCGCACGGTCCGAGTATCGGAAGAGCGCTTTTTCAGCGTCGTCGGAAAAAGAAATCGCCGCCGCTGAGTTGGGACTGGCGAGAATCGAAGCGCAGTCGGGCGAGTACGAAGCCTGCCAGAACCGGCTTATCGAAGCGTTGAACCGGATCGGCGATCCCGCGACCAAAGCGCCGCTCTGGTACGAGATGGCCTCCTGTCTGCATGAATTAGAGCTGCGACGCGAAGAAATTAACGCGCTCAGCGAATATCTCAAAGCGAATCCGGAGAGCCGCTTGTCGTTCGAGATTCAGGAGCGGATCGGCGATCTTTACTTTGCGGAAGGCGACTATCAGGAAGCGATGTCGATTTATTCCGGGCTGGCGGAAAGAGTCGATTTCATTTCCGGGAACCAGGTCTGGATGAAGGTCGCGGATACCTTCTTCATTCAGGGCGATTACTCGAACGCGCTGCTGGTTTGGATAAAAATTTTTGAAGCGAACCAAAGCGAGAGCCTCCGCGTCCGGATTAACCTTCTCATGGCGGAAACGTACGAGATCATCGGTTCAACCGAGCAGGCTTACGCCCGTTATCAGGACATCGTCAACAGTTATCCGCGTGCTGCGGGAGCGCTGGACGCGCTTCAGGCGTTGAACGGCGCGGATCAGGAGGTCAGCCTTTTCCAGGCCGGGCTGATTTATTATTATCACGGAAACTATAAATTAGCGTCGGCCAGTTTCTACCGATTTCTCGAATCCGGGGAAAGCGCCGATGGCGCGCTGATCTATTATTTAGGCGTCTCCCAGATGTACGTTGGAAATTACGCCGAAGCGATATCGCTCTTTGACAGGCTGATCGAGGAATTTCCGGAAGATGGGTTCTACGCGTCCGCCTGGGAAGAAAAAGCGTATGTCCAATGGTATTACCAGGGAAATTATCTGGCCGGGGCTGCGACGCTGTTAGAATACGTCGCGAAACATCCGGATCAGCAGCCTGCGCCGGGATACCTTTTCCAGGCGGGACGCGTCCTGGAGACAGCGCATAAACTGTCCGATGCGGCGGAAGTCTGGGAGCGGCTGGTTGATGAATATCCACTATACGAAAAAAGCGAAGAAGCCCTGTTTTTAGCGGGGATCGCACGGTACAGGGCCGGGAACTATGACGCGGCGACCGCTACGTTCAACCGCGAATTACTGCTCGCGACCGACACGGCTAACGTCGCCCGAGCGAATTTCTGGATCGGGAAATCGTATCAGCGAAAAGGCGACGCCGAATTCGCCGGAAAATACTTTTTAGCCGCTTCAACCGCCTCGCCGACCGACTATTATACCGAGCGCGCCCTCGACCTTCTGAGCGGGATCGAGCCGTTCCAGTTCGCGGTCCCGTCCGAAGCGATTTCGAGCGATATCGTGAACGAAAAGATCATCGCGGATCAATGGATGCAAATCACGTTCAATATCGCCGACACGGTCGACCTGACGCGTCCGACGCTCCTGATCGCGGACTCCGATTTTCGCCGGGCTGAGGAACTTTACCGCCTTGGCCGTTTTCAGGAAGCGCTCGACGCTTACGACGCAGTTCGCGTCCGGTTCCAGGAAGACGCGGTCGCCTCCTATCAGCTGATGAACACGCTGGTCGAAAAAGAAATTTACCGTCCCGCCGTATTTATCAGCCGCGGGATCCTGACGCAGGCCGGGCTGATCGAAGACGTACGGACGCTCAGCGCGCCGAATTATTTTAATCGGATTCGCTTCGGGACCTGGTACAGCGAGAGCGTCCTCGCGGCATGGAAAGAATTCGGTATCCATCCCTTCGTCCTCTACGGGATGATGCGACAGGAAAGCATGTATGATCCCTGGATTTCTTCCGCCGCCGGGGCTCAGGGATTAATGCAGTTCATGCCCGCAACGGGGCGCGAAATGGCTGAAAAGCTGAAGTGGCCGGAAAACTACGGTACAAACGATCTCCTCCGCGCCGACGTAGCGATCCGCTTCGCCGGGAAATACCTTTCGGGTCAGCTTTCCTACTTCGATCAGAACGCATATCACATGCTGGCGTCGTACAACGCGGGCGCGGGAAATACGGCGAATTGGATTGACGGCGAAGATGACGATACGGACCTGTTTCTGGAGATGATCCGGTTTGAAGAAACCCGGCTTTACGTTCGCAGGGTCTATGAAAACGCAAAAATGTATGAACGGCTGTATCGCTGAACCGCGGCAGGTCAGGGCGCGCGCAGGGATTCGATATAAGCTGCGGCCTCGCTGCGGCTGGTCACTGCGCCGACGATCTGCGCCTCGATCAGTCGTTCCTTAAGCTCTCCAATTTCAGGACCTTCCGTCAGACCGAGCAGGCGGATAATTTCAGCGCCGTTCAGGTACGGCTCCGGACAGATTACGCTGTCATACCGACGGAACCGCGCCTCGAATAGCTTCGCCGCGGTATCCAGCGCATCCGTCCACGCGCCCGAATCAGGCGTCAAGGCCGCTTTCTCGTATGCGTTGGCTAAATAAAGAAAAACGCCTTCGATCGCGGCGTCGGAATATTTCTTAAAGAAACGGTATATATCCGTATCAGCGAACGTGTCGCCCGATTCAACGACCGCCAAGATTTCGGACGATGCCTCAAACATTTTCGCAATATTGCGAATCTCGTCGCCGCTGAGGACGAGCTGCCGCGATCGGTAATTCAGGATTTCCCGCTGCGGCTCGGATTTCGGGTCGACTTTATACAGCGCAGCCAGCAGCGCAAACCGGAGAACGCTCCGACGGTCGCGCAGGTAATTTTTCTCTGCGTCAAAATACGAACGCAGCTCGGTTCGATATGCGCCCAGTTTCAGGACTGCCAGCCCGGAGATCAGGTTCGAGGATTCAGCCTCCTGGAAACCGGTCGTCAGGATCGAGAGCAGGTGATCCATGGAACGGGCCCGATCTATCAACGCGTCCGTTGAATTCAGCGTGTCGTTCGGGAAAAGGAAATCGAGAATCGAAAACCGCTCCAGCGCCTGTATGATCGAAACGCTCTTTCCTGATTTCAGAAGCTTAAAAATTTCGTCGCGATACCGCTCCAGCGAACAATTTGGTAAGAAAGCGGGAATTCCGTTCATCTCATGGAGCAGCTCATCGTCCATGCTCAATCCGTATTCCAGCGCAAAGCGCAGTCCGCGGACCGCCCGGATCGGATCCTGCCGGAGACTGTCCGGGAGACACATCCGCAGCCTCTTTTCACGCAGGTCGGACATACCACCTAATGGATCGACGAACGTCTGCCGATCGCGGAAATCGATCGCAATCGCGTTGATCGTAAAATCGCGATTCCGCAGGTCGTCTTCGAGCGTGCCGCCGACGATTTTCGCGAAATCGAAATGAACAAAACGATCGCCCTCGTTGATCATAACGCGCACGATCTCCCGTTCCTCGTCCATGACGTAAAACTTTGCGTTGAACGCGTCGGCGATCCGTTTCGCGATCTCCCGGACGAGACCCTCCAGAACGAAATCGTAATCATGCAGCGGTTTATTCAGGATTAAATCCCGGACCGCCCCTCCGACGAGGTACATTTTCAAGCTGGCAGGAACGACCGCTGAGATGCGATTGAGGTAATCATAGTAGCCTTGTTCGCGATCGCTCATTTTTCCTTTTCTTTTAACTCTTCCAGTTTCTTCAGATCAACGACGCCGATATATTTCAAATTCCGGTAATAATCGTCTAAATCCAGTCCGTAGCCATATACAAATTTGTCCGGAATATGGAAACCGCAGTATTTAACCGGAATTTCGACTTCACGGCGGTCCGGTTTATCCAGAATCGTACAAACGCAAAGACTTTTCGGGTTTCGCGTCGACAGCACGTTGATCACCGCGTTCAGCGTCCGCCCGCTGTCAATAATATCTTCTACAATGATAACATTAAGTCCCTGGATCGGGGTGTTTAAGTCATAGGTAATTCGAACGTTCCCGGAAGATTCGCGAACGCCCGCGCCATAGGAGGACACCGCCATAAACTCGATTTTGTTCGGCACGGACACTTCGCGCATCAGGTCGATCAGGAAAACAACGCCGCCGCGCAGAATACAGATAAATAAGATTTCTTCTCCGGCGTAATCTCGCGAAATCTCAGCTCCAAGCTCCTTGATTCGACGGTGAAGCGTTTCCTCGTCGATCAATACCTCCGCCAAAACGTCCTCAGGTGAATACATGGTCCCTTCTGTCCTTTCCGGTTTCCGAGCGGCGCGCCGTTTATAAAAACCTCAGCCGCGCGATTTTCCGTTGCGATGATGGACGACATGATGCGTCCGGCAGCGGGCTTCGTACAACTCGTCCGCGCCAACGATAACGATCGGATCGTCGGCGTCCGCCGGCTGCCCGTTGACGATCCGCTGCGTCCGCGTCGCCGGCTCCCCACAGACCATGCAGATCGCAGTCAGCTTATCGACGCGTTCGGCCTTCGCGATCAGCGTCGGCATGACGCCGAAGGGAACGCCGCGAAAATCCATATCCAGCCCGGTCAGGATCACGCGGATTCCGTTCTCTGAAAGCCGATCGACGATTTCAACGATCGCCTCGTCGAAGAACTGCGCCTCGTCGATCCCGATTACGGTCGTATCCGGGGATAAATACTGGAAAAGATCGCCGATTTTATCGATCGGGAGCGCGTCGATCTCGATTCCGCCGTGCGAATGGACCCGCTCGACGACGTAACGGTCGTCGATAATCGGCTTGAAAACCTGAACTTTATTTCTCGCGATAACGGCGCGGCGAAGCCGTCGGATAAGCTCCTCCGTCTTTCCGCAAAACATCGGCCCGCAAATAACTTCGATCGGCGCAATTTGTTTTTCTGGCATCTCTATGACTCCGGCTCTCGATATTTGTATTCAGACGATATTTTACATGATAAAGCAGCCGCGATAGGGCTGATCAGCCAACATACTGATAATCGCTCGTTATTTCAGAGAACAAGCCGCTGTAAAATCCCGCGATCTCACCCGCCAGAAGCGTCCGATTCTCCCTGCGTTCCCTTCGGAAGATTTCGCCCGCCGCCCCATGGAGCCAGACGCCAAGCTGCGCTGCGGAAAACGGATCGGCGCCCTGCGCGGCGAATCCCGCGATCGTTCCGCTCAGGACATCTCCGCTTCCCGCTTTCGCCAGCGCGGCGTTTGCGAACGGCGCGACCGCTGTTTCGCCCCATGGCGCGGCGATAACCGTATACGCGCCTTTCAGCACAACGATCGCGTTCCATTCCGCCGCCTTTTCCTCGGCCAGCGGGATCCGCCGCCGGTTCACGTCCGCGACCGGGCGCCCGCAAAGCCGCGCCATTTCGCCCGGATGCGGCGTGAGGATCGTTCCGGAAGGGAGCCGGCTTAATATTTCCCGTCGGTCCGAAAGATAATTCAGCGCGTCCGCGTCGAAGATCGGCGTCCTGATCCGGCTCAGGATTTCCGGTGCAAAAAGAACGTCAAGAAACGTCGTTGAGAAGCTCCCCAATCCAAGCCCCGGACCAACGAGCCATGCCGAATTCAAACGGTCAGGAAGCTTCCGCTCCAACATGGCCCGGTTCTCGCCCGCGTCGTCCGAAATCGTATCCCAGACCGCCTCAGCCGCTCGCGCCGCGACGCAGTCGCGCACCAGCTCGCTCGAATGAATCTCGACCAGCCCGGCTCCGGAGCGGTAAGCCGCCTCCGCCGCCAGCGCCGGCGCGCCAAAATACTTTTCGCATCCGCCAAAGATTCGGACGGTTCCAAACGCGCCTTTATGCGAAACGTCTCGCCGTTCCGGCAGGCGAGCCTGAACCCAGCTCTGCGTCAGGAATCGGCGCCGAATTCTCGAATAAACCGGAAGCTCCGGATCAAGTCGCATCCGAACGCTCGACAGCTTCCCGCCGATCGCCGCGGCGTCCCCCATCAGCTGCCCCAGCTTGAGCGAGTGGATCGCGACCGTCTGATCCGCGCGGAGCGCGTCCGGGTCCGTTTCGCCGCTGTCGCAGTTCATCCCGGACGCACAGTCGACCGCAACGATCCGCGTCGGGAGCGTCCGCTCGTTCAGCAGCCGAAACAGCGGACGGAAGCGATCGGGAAGCGGCGGACGGAAACCGATTCCGAAAACCCCGTCGAGGATCAGGTCCGTCTCGCTCAGGAACGCCCGAACCTGCGCCCTCACTTCCGCGCTGCCGAGCGCCGCCGTCGGGACGCAGCCCATCCGCAGCCTCGCTTCGTAAATGTCCTCCTTCCGCTCGTCGATCAGAATCGCGCGGACCGCCCGCCCCTTTTTTTTCAGCTCCAATAAGGCGACAATCGTATCGGCCCCATTATTCCCTTTTCCGATCAGCCCGGTAATCCGCAGTCCGCGCGGATACCGATCAACCTCCGCAGCGACCGCTTTCCCAACCATGTCGACCATCGCTTCATAGCTCGTTCCCGCCTCGAAACCTTCCCGTTCAATTTCGCGCATTTCTGCAACCGTCACAATTTCCATGAGTACCTCCGCGGATTTTAAACTGATGATTAAGTTCAATTCAGCGTATCCATTCAGCAAAAACAATTCGGACAAGATAAAATGAACCTATGAAGTTTCTCTTAACGTTGTCCAATAAGCTAATTATAGCCGCGTCGCCGTTTATCTTCCTGATGGCCGTTGTCGTCAGCGTTTTTACGCCCGCCTTTATTTCGATCGAGTATCGGCGTTCCGGCTTTCCTCAGGACGAATTCGGCTTTTCGACGGAGGAACGGCTCGAATATGGAACCCGTTCTATAAACTACGTAACCTCATTGCAGAATCTCTCTTTAACCGAACTGACAGCTCCCGACGGCGAACCGCTTTATCGGGAATCGGAGCTTTCGCACATGGCGGACGTACGAACGGTATTCCAGTCCGCCCGCTGGGCGCTGCTGGGGTTGATCGCGCTGATCGTGGTCGAATTCGCGCTGACCTGGAGAAGACCGGCCGCGTTCAGGGACCTGCTGTATGCGCTGCGCACCGGCGCGCTGGCGTCGATCGTCGTATACGCCCTGCTGATGATCCTGTCCCTGACCGTCTTTGATCAGGTTTTCTATTCTTTTCATCAGCTGTTTTTCGCGGAAGGCAGCTGGCTTTTTTATACGTCCGACGCGCTGATCCGGCTCTTCCCGAAACAGCTCTGGGTCGACGCGTTTATTGTCGTCGGCGTTGCGGCGCTCGGACTCGCGGTTCTTTTCTATTTTCTTTTCCGCGCTTTCGCGAACAAAGCGGCGATCCCGCCTGCTTTCGGGAAACCTTTCCCCAACGCCGTCCGTTCATCATCCGGACCGGACGAGTCAGCTGTATTCAAAAGATAAAAAAAGGGAGTATTCATCCTCGATGGCCAACAGAAAAATTATTATCACCACCGAATCCAACTGCGATATCCCCAGGAATGAGCAGGAACGGCTCGGAATTTTTACCGTATCCACGTATATCATGATCGGCAGCCGGTCGTACCTGGACTGGAGGGAAATAACGGCGAGCGATTTTTTTGAACTGACGAAAGATCGGGATATCCGCCCGACAACCTCCGCCGTCCCCGTACATGACTATGAGACGCTTTTTCGGCAGTTCGAAAATCAGGACGCCGATATTCTTCATATCTCCGTTTCGCAGAATTTTTCCGCCTGCTTCAATAATGCGGTCGTCGCCGCGCAAAGCTTCACCAATGTGCGCGTTTTTGACGCAAAGAATGTTTCCGCCGGCCTCGCGCTGGCGATCTATCGCGCGGTCGATTTGCGTGACAAAGGCTTCGCGGTGCAGGATATCATCTCGGACCTGAGCGCATATGTCGATCGAATCCGTTTCAACTGCGTCCTGGATACGGTTGATTTCGTTCGTCGCGGCGGACGGCTTCCCGCGACCGTCGCACTGGGGATCGAGCTGCTGAAAATAAAGCCGGAAATCCTGCTTCGGGACGGGAAAATCGCGATAGGCAGGAAATACCGCGGAAAGTTAAATAAAGCGCTGAGCTTATTTGTTGACAACCAGCTAAAGGACGTCAGCCATATCGAAAAAACGCGGATTTTCGTTGCGAATACGCTGACGGATCCAGGGCTCCTCGCCAGTCTCCGGGACGCCGTCGCCGGATATCTCCCTGACAGCGAGATTGTCGTCGTCGAAGCCGGCCCGGTCATTTCCTGCCACGCGGGGCCGAACGCGTTCGGATTAGCGTTCGTCGAAGATTAACAGCGCAGGAGGCTGTCCCAAAATTCAGAAAGGGGCAGCCTTTTTATTGCCGGGACAAGGCAGAAATATTAAGATATAGAATTTTACCAATACCGAATAAGTGGTATAATC
>CALIHP010000002.1 GCA_938020565.1 uncultured Anaerolineaceae bacterium
CTCAACTATAAACGAGATTTCTTCATTCGCTTTTCTTTTTCTCTAATTTGTAACGGATCAATGGTAATCCTACACGCTATTTTCGTCAGACTTTCGCGGAACTTTTGAAAATGCTGTATAATTAGCGACGCTTGATTCGGAGAGGTGCCGGAGTGGTTGAACGGGGCGGTCTCGAAAACCGTTAAAGACGCAAGTCTTTCGAGGGTTCGAATCCCTCCTTCTCCGCTGGAATCAAAATACCGCCAACGTGCGGTTTTTTGTTTTTACAGGGTAAGTGCGAGCGGCCGAGGAGGCGAAGTCCCCAGCGAGGATAAACGCGGAAGCGCTGTGGACCGGGACGGATCGCAGTTATCTTCTTGAAAGTATTACAATTTATCAGATTTAATATTACATTCTTCCTGAGAAGCTTTGCTAAAATAGAGAGGGCAGTATTCATTCTTTTTCGTGGAGCGGGCTGATGAAAAAAAGGCTGACGGTTTTGAATTTGATAATTGTCGTCGTTTTACTCGTTTGGACGCTGTTTCCGATTTATTGGATGATTTCGCTGTCGGTTCGCGATCAGGATGAGCTGCGTTCTTCGATTCCGCTTTTCCCAAAATCGTTTACCTTATCGCATTTTAAACGCCTGTTCAGCGAACGGGATTTCGCCGTCGCGATTCGGAACAGCTTGCAGGTAACGCTGATTTCGCTGACGATTTCGCTGATCCTGGGGTTGGGGGTCGCGTATGTATTATCGCGGGCGCGGCTGCGGCTGCGCTGGGCCGGGACGCTGCAATTCTGGATATTTCTCGTTCGCGTGCTTCCGCCGATCGCGTTCGCTGTGCCGTTGTATTTAATGATGACGCAGGCGCGGCTGATCCAGACGAAGATCCCGATTATCTCCGCGCATGTCCTGATTAACCTGACGTTTATTATCTGGATGATGATCACGTTTTTTGAGAGCCTGCCGATTGAGATGGAGGAGAGCGCGATGCTGGATGGGGCGACGGAGCGGCAGGTCCTGATCCGGATCGCGCTTCCGCTCGTTGTTCCCGGGATTGCGTCGGTTTCAATTTTATCGTTTATGACGTCCTGGAACGAGTATCTTTACGGCGTTATCTTCGTTCAGAAGCCGTCGAATTTCACGATTCCGCTGGTTTTGGCGACGATGAACTCGGAGCAGGAATTGGCCGAATACGGACTGATCGCGGCCGGTGGGATTATTTCACTGCTGCCGGTCCTGATTTTTGTCATCTTTGCGCAGAACTACCTGATCAGCGGACTGTCGAGCGGCGCGGTCAAGGAATAGCGGACGGACTCCGGCGTAGGAAAACGCTGCGGCAACGCGGCGAATCATGAGCAGAAGGAGCATATCAATGAAAAGAAGCATGGTTGTTTTATGGATCGCGGTTCTGGCTCTGTTTGGGCTGACCGCCGCCGTTTCGGCGCAGGAGACGTTGGTCGTCGCGGCGCGTGGCGGATCGCATGTGGACGCGATGAACGCGGTGAAAGACGCGTTCGAGGCGGAGCATAACGTCAAAATCGAAATTTTAGGGCTCGAGAGCGCAGACCTGAAACAGAAAATCGGACTTGATTCGGTGAATGAGGTCGGTGAGCTGGACCTGATCATGGTCGACGATCCGTGGATGCCCGAGTTTGGCGAAAACGGGATCCTGGCGAACCTGAGCGAGCTTGGGTATGAGGCTGACGCAGATTTCGCGGAAAAGTCGCTGGCGCTCGGACGGGTCCCGTACGCGACCGGGGATATTTACGCGCTTCCCTATTCCGGGAACGTGATCCTGTTTTTCTATAATAAGGCGCTGTTTGAGAAGTATGGCGTAACGGAGGTTCCGGGCGACTGGGCGACGGTACTGGAAATTGCGAAAAAGGTCAGCGAGGGCGGCGAGATCGGGTACGTTATCCGCGGAACGCAGGGCGATCCGATCGTCGCCGATTTCCTTCCGGTCCTTTGGGCCTTCGGCGGGAACGTTTTCGACGAAGATTTCAACGTGACGATCGATTCGGAGGAGGCGAAAGCGGCGCTGACGCTGTATATGGCGCTGCTGGAGAACGGCGTTAACTATGAAAAGAACGATATCGTCGCGGCGGTTTCGGAAGGCAAGGCGGCGATGTCGCTGGGCTGGCCGAGCTGGTATATTTCCGGAGAGACGGCGAGCGCGGCGTACGCGCCGATTCCGGGAAAGATCGACGGCGAAGCGGAGAAGAACGCGGCGGGCATGATCGGAAACTGGCTGATGGGCGTGACCGCGAATTCGGCGAAGAAGGAGCTGGCGCTGGAATTCCTGAAGTACGTGACCTCCGCAGAGGCTCAGAAGACTGAAGCGTTGCATGGCGGGGTCCCGACGCGCGCGTCAGTCCTGACGGACGCTGGGCTGACGGAGAAATACGCGTATTTCCCGACGCTGCTTGAAGCGACGAACGAATCGGTCGCCCGCCCGCGGACGCCGCTTTGGGGCGAGGTTCAAACGGCTCTGGGCGCGGAACTGTCAGCGGCGATTTCCGGTGTCAAGAGCGTGGAAGACGCGCTGGCGACGGCGCAGCTGCAAATTGAAATGATAATGGAGTAACCGATCGAGCGTGCCGGCCGTGGGGCCGCCTGCCGCGGCGGGAGGTCCCGCGGTCTTCCTGAGGAAAATTCATTGAAAAAGAACCGACTTTTTGCGATCATCCATACGGCGCCCGCGATGCTGCTGTTAGCGCTGCTGACGATATTCCCGCTGATTTTTACGGTGGTTTTCAGCCTGACGAATCTGAACATGATCAAGCTGGACCAGACGGCTTTTATTTCGTTTCGAAATTACGCGCGGATTTTTGCCGATCCGTATTTTCATCAGGCGCTGGGGAACACGCTGAAATTCATGGTCTGCGCCGTGCTGATCGAGACCGTTTTGGGGCTGCTGATGGCCGTCTTTGTGCATCAGCTGACCTGGCAAAAGAACCTGATTCGGACGTTGCTGCTGCTGCCGATGGTCCTTCCGCCGGTTACGGCGGTTCTGATCTGGCGGATCATGCTGTCGAATAATTACGGGATTGTGAATAAGCTGCTGGCGCTGCTGGGGCTGGCGCCGGTGAATTGGCTGAGCGACGTAAAGACGGCGTTCTGGTGCATCCTGACGATCGACGTCTGGCAGTATACCCCATTTGCGTTCCTGCTGATTTACGCGACGCTTCAGGGCGTTCCGAAGCAGCAGTATGAGGCGGCCGAGATCGACGGAGCGGACGCCGCCGCACGGTTCTTTTTTATCACGCTGCCGAATATTCTGGGCGGGGTCATCCTGGTTGTGCTGCTGCGTGCGATCGATTCAATCCGGCTTTTCGATAAAGTGAATATCCTGACGCGCGGGGGGCCGGCGAATACGACGGCGACGATTACGCAGTATATCTATAATTACGGGGTCGGGTCGTTCAAGATCGGGTACAGCTCTGCGGGATCGGTGGTGATGACGCTGATCGTGCTGATCATCGGGTCGGGGTATATCCTTCGGACGCTGCGGCGCGGGCAGGAAGGCCGCTGAAAGAGGGTTCGGCGCCGCGAGGGGCTTCCCTGTCTAAATCAGGAGAATCCCCCTTCCGGCGCCAGCGCTCAGCGGCTTACCGCTTCTCTAAATGATCTGAGAATGATTCGTATTTCGTTTTCGCCTCGGCTTCGAATTCTTCGGAAGCAGCGTTCAGGATTTCGGCGAGTTCCGGATTTTCCAGCGCCAGGATCCGGGTTTCCAGCGCCATCGCCGTCGAATAGGCGAAGTCATAGACCTCGGTTCGTTGATCGGTCAGGTTCTCTGAAGTCTGGCGCGAAGCTGCATAGCCGCAGTTAATCCCGGTTTCAAGGCGGATTGTCTTGGTCAGCTCGTCCCAATCCGAGCTGCCGACTGTCTTCTTTCCTTCCTGATACGCGCTGAGCTGGCTCCTGTCATCGTTCAGCACGTCGGCGCAAATCTGGACATAATCATCGTATGTCTGATGCATCTGAACGGTTTGCTGCCGTTCATTCCGTTGATAGAAGAACCAGCTGATCAGCAGCACGATCGCAGCAAAAACCACACGCAAAATCAATCTTTTTAGTATTTTCATATTTTCCCGTTCCTCAAAAAAACCTTGTGCCCGTGGCGAAGGACCGAAGATCCTCCGCCGCGAACTCAAGGTTTTCTATTCTGATAATTCAATAATAATCGTTTATTTCCAGCCGACGATATCGAGAGCAACCCCAAAAAGTTCATCCGCATCCGAGAGCATTTCCTTCGATTTTTTCGAAAGAATTTCGGAAAGCTCGGGATTTTCCAGCGCAAGGATTTTCAGCTCCAACCCCATCTCGACGAAGTACGCGGCGTCATAAACCTCCTTCGCCTGATCGGCTAATTCTTCAGGGGTATTTCGCGAGGCAACGAAGCCGCAGGAGATCCCATTGTCGAGCCGGATCGATTCGACGAGATCTTTCCAATCCGCGTCGCCGGGCTTTGATTTTCCAGCTATGTATGGCTTCAGGAATTTATCGTAATGGGTAATACTGGCTGCGCAGTTGCGCATGTGCTGGATGAAGTTTTTATCCATTTCCTCGTCCTGCGCCAGGGCGGAGGCGGCGATCGAAACGAAAAGGACAGCGGCCGCAAATAAAACGAGCATTCTCTTTGTCATTTTTCCCCATCCCTTTCTGATTTACTTGAACTCGACGGTACCGCCGACGGAGGCAAAGTATTCCTGATATTCCGCTTCCGCTTCCGCAGCGATTTTATCGGCTAAAGCCTGGATCCCGGCGTTATTCTCATTTTCGATCGCGATCAGGCGCAATTCATAGGCCGTCATGAATTTGTACGCGGCGTCGGCGATTTCGTTTTCATACTCGGCGTATTTTTTCGACGCGACCGTTGAAGTCGCGAATCCGCAGTACATCGTCGAATCATAGCGGACGTTATAGACGAACTCCTGCCAGCGGACGCCTTTGATTGAGAAGCTGCCGTTGCTGAACTGGTCCATGTCTTCCTGGTAGACGTCGCCGATCATTCTGCAATTGACGATGCTGTCGGCGAAGCCATCGTCGGTTTCAACGAATCCGTCGTTTTGAGCGAAGACGTTTCCTGCGATTGCCAGCGATGCGAACAGGATGAATAGAGTGATTTGAAGAAATTTGTTCATGTGTTGATCCGTTCCTTTTTTAAATCATAAAGTTTTAAATATCAAGCGCAGCTTGATTACTTTGCTAAATAAGAGAATGAACCATTGCCGCCTGCGATGACGCTTCCTGAAATCGCGTCGTACAGCTGGAAATAAAACGTATGCCAGCCAAGTTCTTCGGACCCATGCGCCGCGATGGTAAATCCCTGTCGTTCGCCGGGCAGGACGGGATCGGCGCTGGTATCGACAACGGCGCTTTCGCGATGACCGGTGTACGTGCTGACCGATCCGGTATTGCGCATTTCGATCTGCGCCGGCCAGGGGATCGTTCCATCGTTTTCGAAGACGACGTCAAAGTTGAACAGTTCGTTCGGAATATATTCGGACGAGAAAACGCGGCCGCCGTTTTCGTCCGATTCGCCGGTTGTATAGGCGTAGGAATTGACGAATTTTGCGTGGAGTCCCGGAAAGGGACCGCTTGCGCCGATTTCCGCTGCCGCTTCGGCGTTCTCAACAGTGTTTGTGACGAGGGCAGCGCTTCCGCCTAATTTCGCGAGAACGTTCGCTTCAACGGTGGCGGCGATATCGACTGCCATCTGGGCCGGGTTCAGCGTTTGCAGTACGGCGTCGACGATCAGGTTCTGCTCGTCGATCGACAGCTGCGGCTGAATCGTGGCGGCGATCGTAACGATCAGCGCGATCGCAAGCCCGATCCATACGAAATGTTTCCTTTTCAGTGTGAAGTTCATGGCGTTCCTCCTTGGGATGCTTCTGAAAAATCGATCAATGAACCGTCCAGCAGCAGGTGACGAACCCTTCGCCGATCGTTACGTTCTGATCGGTGGTCAGTGCGAAGGTGGAACAATGTTCCCCCAGTTTTGAGCCGGCGGCGCTGGATTCGAACGAGAAACAGGCTTTCTCGCCGGGCGGGACTTCTTTCCCGAGGGCGACCGTGCCAGGGTTGGTATTGGATTCGTCGTTAACCGTTACCATCGCGTAGTAATTCTGGTTCCAGGTTCCCGATCCGTCGTTGGTGAAACAGATTTCAATATAGACAGGATCAAACGGGACGAAGCTGGTCGTGATTTCGCCGCTGCTGCGATGTTTCAGGAAGCAGCTTTTATTTCCGACGCTCAGGAACGGACGGGGCGGTTCGGTCGCGGTCGGCGGGATCGGCGGGATCGTCGCCGTTGGCGGAATCGGCGGCGGCGGAGTGTCCGTCGGAAGCGGCGTCGGGGACGGGTTCAGGAATGCGTCCTGCGTCTGCGTCATTGCGGCTTCAACGGCGGCGGTCTGTTTAAAAAATTCGAGCTTTTCTTCGTCGCTGAGCGTCGGCGTTGCAGTTGGATCTTTCGGGATATTGGCGCATGCGCTGAATCCGAAGATCGCGAATCCGAGGATCAGGAAAATGCAATTTTTTCGGTTGACGCTGATCATGTCATGAGTCCTTTCAGGGGTCCACGATCTTGTCGAAAAACATGAACCCGTATGCATTTTATCATATCAAATTTTAACGTCTGGAACGGACCGGCGTTGAAAAAAGGGCCTGCTTTTATAGAATGGAAGCGTCGGAGGTCTCAGAGATGGGAAAATCGAATTTGATGCCGGCCCTTGATTAAATCCATGATTTGCATATAATTCTTTTTGTTCGAGCGGTTAGCTCAGTTGGTTAGAGCGTCGCGTTGACATCGCGAAGGCCGTAGGTTCGAGTCCTATACCGCTCACAGAAAAAGTCGGATGATCCGGCTTTTTTATTTTATACTATGCGTTAACGGATTCTTTTTTGGAGGATTGTGAAGAGATCAGGACGCCGAATTTTTCGTGGAATCGGATCGCCCGCGGTTCCCGTTCTGGCCGCGGTTATCACGCTGGCCGTTTATTTTCAGTGGATCCCGCTCCAGCTGACGTCGAAAACCGGCCTGCTGGCGGTGGGGCTGACGGGCTTACTGATCCTGTTCCTGGTATCCCGGTTCTATCCGATCCTTCAGGGGAAAGCGCATCGCTTAACGCCGGTCGTCCGCCGGCTGACCGTTCTCCTCAGCATGATGAGCGCGGGGGTGATTCTCCTGATCGGGGCGGTTCCGCTTCCGGACCGTTACCTGACGCTTCCGGAGGGCGCGGTCACTGTCATCACAGCGGACGGATCGCCGGTCCGTCTTACGTTATTTAATACTGGGACGACGGACAGCCTGAACCGGTTCCGGACCGACGACGGGCTTGACTGGCGCGGAAAGGTTTTTCATCGGATTCTTCTTGAATTTGAGACCGGGCCGGGGTTCGGTTCGGCTCGGATTATCTGGGACGGGGAAGCGGGGGAACCGCAGCTCGTCGATCTTTTCGCGGAGTCGCCGGGGCTTCAGGTTATCGAGCGCGCGTATCCGAACCCATTCGTGAACCGGCTGGCGGTTATCGCCGCGTTCTGGGGGAGCTTATCGGTTCTTTTCCGGGCTGTTATCCTGCTCTTCGTTTCATGGGAGCCGGCGCCGGCCGGACCTCTCCCGCGGTCGAAAACGTGGTTCATGTATGCGCTGCCGATGACGCTGGTCTGGGGTCTGTCGCTGCTGACGCTGTATCCGGCGATCATGACGTCGGATTCGCTGGAGCAGTGGGGACAGGCGGTCAGCGGGCGTTTCAGCGACTGGCATCCGGCGATTTATGCGCTGACGATGCGGCCGTTCGCCGCGCTGGAGCTGTCTCCTGCGTGGGTTGCGCTGACCCAGTTGGTCCTGATCGCGCTGCTGGCGGCTCATGGGATCGAGCTGCTGCGGCGGTACGGGCTGCCGCGCTGGGGCGGATGGGGGCTGGCGTTGCTTTTCGCCTTCGCGCCGGCGAACCTGTTCCTGCCGATTACGATTTGGAAAGATATTCCGTTCGCGATCTCGCTTTTCGGGATGTACCTGATCGGACTGGAAATCGCGCTGACGGGCGGGGCGTCGATCCGTCAGGGAAAGCGCTGGGTCTGGCTGGGGATCGCCGCCGTCGGTACCGCTCTTTATCGTCATAACGGACTCCCGATCGCGGCTGGGCTGCTCTTCCTGACGTGGGCGGCGGATCGGCGCGCCTGGCGGAACGTCGGTAAGGCGTCCGTCCTTTTCATCCTTTTATTCACGGCGATCCGCGGTCCGCTTTACACGGCGCTGAACGTCGATCGGAACGGCTTCGGCGGCGTCAATCAGATTTACGTCCAGATAATCGCGGCGCATCTCGAGGCAGGAACGCCGGCGACCGACGAAGATCGGGCCTGGATCGAGGAGATCGCGCCTGCGGACGCCTGGGTTTACGATTCATGCGTCGTCAACAAGATGCGCATGCAGCCCGGGTTTGATTGGGAATTGGCGGCGGTCAGCGCTGAACGGAATCTTAAAACAGTGCTGTCGTTGACGAGACGGGCGCCATGGGTGACGCTGCGTCATTTTTTCGCGTCGAGCCGGATGATCTGGCAGGTTCAGCCAGGGGGCTGCTACCTGTACCGGATCGGATTCATGCGCCTGAGCGATGGGTCGTTCGTCTGGGTCGAGACGCCGAACCGTATCGGCGTCGTTCAGGATTCCCGGCTGCCGCGGCTGGTTGAGCCGCTTTTCGAGGTTTTCGCGCGCAGCGTCGCGAATCGGGCGGTGGATTCGATTTTCTGGCGTCCGGCGCTGCTGAGCTGGCTGACGCTGCTGATTGCAGGCATGACGGCGCTGCGCTTTCGGCGCGGGCGGTTGCTGCTGATCGCTGCGCCCACGCTGCTGCAGTGCGGATTAATGATGATGATTTCCGTGGCTCAGGACATGCGCTTTCAATATGGCGTCCTCCTGATCGGGATGATGAATCTGGGTGCGCTGTTCCTGAACCGAGGCGGCCCGATGCCGAGCGACGCGTCCGGCCCCTTTGATTCGCGTCCATGATTAAGAATTGATATGATAAAAATCACCATAAAGAGGTGATTTTTGTATGCGCTGACCGGGATTAAATGCCTATAGAATTATATTTAATTTTAGCGGTATTTTACCGCGGAAATCCATACAGGAGAAATCAGATGACAGCGTATTATCCCGAAATTCCGCAGATTAAGTATGAAGGGCCGAAGAGCGAAAACCCGCTCGCGTTCAAATTTTATAACCCCGATGAGATCGTTGCCGGGAAAAAGATGAAGGATCAGCTTAAATTTTCAGCGGCGTACTGGCATACGATCTGCGCTTCCGGCGCGGACATGTTCGGTGTCCCGACCGCGGATAAAACCTGGGGCAGGACCGATCCGATGGCGTTGGCCGAAGCGAAGGCCGGCGCGTTTTTTGAAATTCTGGACAAGCTTCAGTTGGAGTATTTCGCGTTCCATGACCGCGATATCGCGCCGGAGGGGGCGTCGCTGGCCGAGAGCAATCAGCGGCTCGATCGGATCGTCGACCTGATCGAAGGGCTGATGAAAGAGAGGGGGAAGAAACTGCTCTGGGGAACGGCGAACCTGTTCAGCAATCCGCGCTATATGCATGGCGCGGGGACTTCCTGCAACGCTGACGCGTTCGCTTTCGCGGCGGCTCAGGTTAAGAAGGCGCTCGAAATCTCCGTTCGGCTGAACGCGGCCGGGTACACGTTCTGGGGCGGACGAGAGGGCTACGAGACGCTTCTGAATACGAATATGGGGCTTGAGCTGGATAACATGGCGCGGTTTTTGAGGCTGACGACCGAGTATGGCCGCTCGATCGGGTTCAAGGGAACGTATTATATCGAGCCGAAGCCGAAGGAACCCACGAAGCATCAGTACGATTTTGACGCTGCGACGGTGATCGGGTTTTTACGCAAATATGGGCTGGACATGAAGCTGAATCTGGAAGCGAACCATGGGACGCTCGCGGGTCATACGTTCCAGCATGAGCTGCGCGTGGCGAGGACGGAAGGCATGTTCGGGTCGGTCGATGCGAATATCGGCGATCTGCTCCTTGGCTGGGACACGGATCAATTTCCGAACGACGTGTATGACACGACGCTGGCGATGTATGAGGTCCTGAAGGCGGGCGGGTTTACGACCGGCGGGCTGAACTTCGATTCGAAGGCGCGGCGCCCTTCGTTTAAACCCGAAGACGTCTTTATCAGTCATATCATGGGAATGGATTCGATGGCGCTGGGGCTTCGGATCGCCGACAGGCTTATTCAGGACGGACGCCTCGACCGGTTCGTCGCGGAGCGATACGCCAGCTACGATCATGGGATCGGGAAGAAGATTGTCGATGGGACCGTTACGATTCAGGAGCTCGAAGCGCACGCGCTCAAGATCGGCGACGTTTCGACGAACGCCAGCGGTCGGCAGGAATATCTTGAGGGTATTCTGAATCAGGTGATGTTCGGGCAGGGCGCATGAGTTATCTGATCGGAATCGATTTAGGAACGAGCGGAACGAAAACGGTCCTTTTCACGGAAATGGGCGAAATCGTCGCGTCCGAGACGGTCGAATATCCGCTGTATCAGGAGCGGAACGGCTGGGGCGAGCAGGAGCCGGAGGACTGGTGGAACGCCGCGCGGGACAGTATCCGCGCAGTCCTGACGCGCAGCGGGGCGGACGCGGCGCAGGTCAAAGGGATCGGTATTTCCGGACAGATGCATGGATTGGTCATGTTGGACCGCGGCGGGAACGTGCTGCGCCGTGCGATCCTGTGGCTGGACCAGCGCACGGCGCAGGAATGCGCCGAGATGACGCGGAAAATCGGCGCGGAGCGGCTTATCGAAATAACCGCCAATCCGGCGTTGACCGGGTTCACCGCGTCGAAGATCCTCTGGGTCAGGAATCATCAGCCGGAAATCTACGAAAAATGCGCGCGGATCCTGCTTCCGAAGGATTATTTGCGATATAAGCTGACGGGCGAGTTCGCGACGGAGGTTTCCGACGCTTCGGGGATGCAGCTGCTGGACGTTCCAGCGCGGCGTTGGTCCGGCGAGGTCCTCGAAAAGCTGGAGATCGATCCTGCCCTTCTCGGAACCGTATACGAATCGCCGGAGGTTACCGGCGCCGTTCATTCGCAGGCGGCGGAAGCGACCGGATTGAAGGCCGGGACGCCGGTTGTCGGCGGCGCAGGGGATAACGCGGCCGCGGCGGTCGGAACGGGCGTCGTCAGGGATGGCCTGGCGTTTACGACGATCGGTTCGTCCGGCGTCGTCTTTGCGCATAGTTCCGCGATCCGGATCGATCCGCAGGGCCGGGTCCATACGTTCTGCTGCGCCGTTCCGGGCGCCTGGCACGTGATGGGCGTGCATCAGGCTGCCGGGCTGTCGCTGAAATGGCTCCGCGATACCGTCTGCACAGCTGAAACGGAGGAAGCGGCGCGGCGCGGGGTCGACCCGTACGTCGTCATGGGCGAGGAAGCGGAACGGATCGCGGCCGGGTCCGACCGCCTGATCTATCTTCCGTACCTGAACGGCGAACGTACGCCGCATCTCGATCCGAACGCGCGCGGCGTCTTTTTCGGCTTATCCGGAATCCATACGCGCGCGCACCTGATCCGCGCAGTCATGGAAGGGGTCAGCTATTCTCTTCGCGACAGTATCCAGATCCTGCGCGAGATGAATATTCAAGCGAGCGAAATGGCGGCGACGGGCGGCGGCGGACGGAGCCGGCTCTGGCGGCAGATGCTGGCGGATAATTACCGCTGTCCTGTGAAGACGGTCGAATCGAAGGAAGGTCCGGCGCTGGGGGTCGCGATTTTAGCCGGGGTCGGCGCGGGACTGTTCGCGTCGGTTGAAGAAGGATGCGCCGCGCTGGTTCAAAGCGGTCCGGCGCAGGAGCCGAACGCGGCGAACGCGTCCGTTTACGATCGGGCGTATCCGTTGTACCGTGAGCTTTACGACCGGCTGAAAGGCTCGTTCGCGAAGCTGGCGGAATTGTAATCCGACGTCGGAAGACGTCGGAAGATCAGGAAAAAAAGGAGACGATTGATGAAGAAGCTATTAGTTGTATTGTTGACGTTAGCGGTTCTCGCGACCGCGATCCCGGTTCTTGCTGAAGGCGAGCTGGTCGGCGTTGCGATGCCGACGAACAGCCTGCAGCGCTGGAACCAGGACGGACAGAACATGAAAGCGCAGCTCGAAGCGGCGGGCTATAAGGTTATTCTGGAGTACGCGAATAACGACGTTGCGGCGCAGATTTCTCAAATCGAGAACATGCTCCTCAACGACGTTCAGGTTTTAGTCATCGCCTCGATCGACGGCGGCGCGCTGGGCGAGGTATTACGCACGGCGCACGATAATAACGTTCCGGTCATTGCGTATGACCGCCTGATTACCGGGACCGAGTTCGTCGATTACTACACGTCGTTCGATAATTATCGCGTCGGCGCGTTCCAGGGTAACTATATCGTCGACGCGCTCGATCTCGAAAACGCGGACGGCCCGTTCAATATTGAATATTTCGGGGGCTCTCCGGACGATAACAACGCGCACCTTTTCTATCAGGGCGCGATCGACGTCCTTCAGCCGTATATCGACAGCGGCAAGCTCGTCAATCCGTCCGGGCAGATCGATTTTGAGACTGTCGCGATCCTTGGCTGGGGCTCGGACGACGCGCAGGCGCGCATGGATAACCTGATCAACAGCTACTATGCCGACGGTACGGCGCTCGATGTCGTCCTGTCGCCGAACGACTCGCTGGCGATCGGGATCGTTAATTCGCTCGTCGCCGCCGGGTTCACGAAAGAGAAATGGCCGGTCTTGACGGGGCAGGACTGCGATATCCCGAACGTGATCAATATCGTCAAGGGGCTGCAGTCGATGTCCGTGTTCAAGGATACGCGGACGTTAGCGGAACGGACCGTTACCATGGTCGATCAGATCCTTGCCGGAAAGGAAGTCGAAGTCAACAATACCGAAGATTACGATAACGGCGTGAAGGTCGTTCCGTCGTATCTCTGCGATCCGGTATTCGCGGATCGGGATAACTATCAGGAGCTGCTGATCGATTCCGGATATTACACGGAAGATCAGATCAAAGCCGAGTAAGCGAGCGAATCGGAAGGGGGCGTTCGGGCGGAACCCGGACGCCCCTTCCGGAAACGGCGATCATTGAACGGTCCGCCGAAGTTTTTATGGACAGGTATGGGGATCGGCATGAAGCGTTTCAGCGGATCGGGGCTGTCCGGCTTTTTTATTCTGGCGAGGCAAAGGGGAAATACATGGAGAAAATTCTTCTCGAAATGCAATCTATCCTGAAAGAATTTCCTGGGGTTCGGGCGCTCGATAACGTGACGTTCAAGGTTCGGGAAGGCGAGGTTCACGCGCTCGTCGGCGAAAACGGCGCGGGAAAATCAACGCTGATGAACGTGCTGAGCGGTTGGTATGGGTATGGAACTTACGAGGGGAGGATTATTTTTGACGGCGCGGAATGCAGGTTCCGTAGCCTGGAGGACAGCGAAAAGGTCGGGATCGTCATCATCCATCAGGAGCTTGGGCTGGTTCCTTACCTGTCGATTGCGGAGAACATGTTCCTCGGCAACGAGACGGCGCGGAGAATCGGACCGCTGAAGGTCATCGATTGGAACGAATGCCATGATCGGGCGAACGAGATGCTGAAGCGGGTCGGACTGAACGAGAATCCGGAAACGCTGGTTAAAGATATCGGCGTCGGCAAGCAACAGATGGTCGAGATCGCCAAGGCGATGGCCAAAAACGTCCGGCTCCTGATTTTAGACGAGCCGACGGCGTCGCTCAACGACCGCGACAGTCAGCACCTGCTCGACCTGATTCGCGGGATGAAGGAAAAAGGCGTCACCTGCATCATCATTTCCCATAAGTTGAACGAAGTTGAGCAGATCGCTGACGCGATCACGATCCTTCGCGACGGGGCGACGATCGAGACGCTGTATAAAGGGGTCGACGAGTTTACGCAGGCCCGGATTATTAAGGGCATGGTCGGGCGCGAGATGACGGATCGGTATCCGAAGCGGGTCCCGAAAATCGGCGAGACCTGTTTCGAGGTGCGGGACTGGACCGTTTATCATCCGCAATTCGAGGGAAAGAAGGTTATCGACAGCGCGTCGTTTAACGTTCGCCGGGGCGAGATCGTCGGGTTCGCCGGTTTAATGGGGGCCGGACGTACGGAACTGGTCATGAGCGTTTTCGGGCGGGCGTATGGAAAGAATATCAGCGGGACGATCCTTAAAGACGGCGTCGAAATTCAGGTCCGTAATATTTCCGACGCGATCCGGCAGGGGATCATGTACCTGACCGAGGACCGGAAGGGCGCCGGGCTGAACGCGATCGACGACATCCGCCATAATATTACGATCGCCAATTTGCAGGCGATCAGCAGCTACAGCGTTATTAATCAGAACGAGGAAATCAAGGTCGCGGGCGAGTACCGCGATAAGCTGAATATCCGTTCAACCGGGATCTGGCAGGCGGCCGGGACGCTTTCCGGCGGGAACCAGCAGAAAGTCATGCTCAGCCGCGGGTTATTTCTCGATCCGGATATTTTGATCCTGGACGAGCCGACGCGCGGGATCGACGTCGGTTCGAAATACGAGATTTACGGGTTTATGAACGAGCTGGTCGCGGACGGGAAGGCGGTTATCTTCGTTTCTTCCGAGATGCCCGAGCTGCTGGGCATGTGCGACCGGATTTACGTCCTTAACGAGGGACGGATTATTGACGAGCTGGATAAAGAAGAGATTTCTCAGGAAAGAATCATGGACTCAATTTTAACCGATACGAGAAAGAGGACAAATCATGGAACAGCAGAATAAAGCGCTGCGTTCGAATATTCGTCAGTATGGGATGATTATCGCGTTGGTTGTCCTGGTCGTCTTTTTTTATTTCGTGACCGGCGGGCGTTTCGGACGTCCGATGAACGTGTATAACATCGTCATGCAGAACAGTTACGTTCTGATCCTTGCGATCGGGATGCTGCTTCCGATCCTGACCGGGAATATCGACTTGTCGGTGGGTTCGGTCGTGGCGGTCGTCGGCGCGATCGCCGGCGTCATGATGTATAACTGGGGACAGCCGGTTTGGCTTACGCTGATCGTCTGCCTGTTGTCCGGCTTTGTGATCGGGCTCTGGCAGGGGTTCTGGATCGCGATCGTGAACCTTCCGCCTTTTATCGCCACGTTGGGCGGCATGCTCATCTTCCGGGGCATGACGCTCGTCTTCCTTCAGGGGAAGACGCTCGCGCCGCTTCCGTCCTCGTTCGTCGCGATTTCGTCCGGGTATATTCCGGATTGGCTGTCCCGGCTGTTCTCGATTGAATCGGCGTTGAATTTGACGACGCTGGCGATCGCCGCGCTTTGCTGCGTGCTGATCCTGATCGGGCAGCTCGACAACCGGCGGCGGAAGCTTCAATATGGCTTTAAAGTTGAAAATATCGGGATGGTCCTGGCTAAAGTCCTGCTGATTTCGGCCGCGGTGATGCTTGTCGCGTGGCGCCTGGCGCTGTACCGCGGGATCCCGTTCGTATTGGTCATCGTCGCGGCTCTGGCGATTTTCTATTCTTTTATCTTGAACAATACGACGATCGGGCGGCATATTTACGCGCTCGGCGGGAACGCCAAGGCGGCCGAGCTCTCCGGAATCAAGATTCGCAATATTAAGTACGGGATTTATATCAATATGGCGGTCATGAGCGCTGTCGCCGGGATCGTCTTTTCGTCGCGGCTGAATTCGGCGAGCCCGCTCGCGGGTCAGAACTTTGAAATGGACGCGATCGCCTCCTGTTACCTGGGAGGGGCGTCGGCGTCGGGCGGGATCGGGACGATTACCGGCGCGCTCGTCGGCGGGCTGATCATGGGGATCCTGAATAACGGGATGTCGCTGATGGGCGTGTCGATCGACGTTCAGCAGATCGTCAAGGGTCTCGTCGTAATTCTCGCGGTTGCGTTCGATATTCTTTCGAAGTCGAAAGCGTCAAAATAGACCGGAAACCGGGCGCAGGGACCAGCCGACCGTAAATCGTTAAAGAACGAGCCGGCGCGGGAGCCTTCTTCATTAAATAAATGGAAGAGAGGCGGACGCGCCGGTTTTCGTTTTCTATTCCCGCGTCAGCCGGTAGAAGAGCTCTCCACCGGGATAGATTTTAACGTCGGCGAAACCGCGCTGCGTCAGGAACCGGGCGGCGGTATTCGCGCGGACCCCGGCGGCGCAGAAGACAACGGTTTCCTTCGCCGGATCGAGTTCTGATATCCGTTCACGGAGCTTCCCCAGCGGAATCGCGACCGCGCCGGGAATCTTCGCGATTTTCCGTTCCCAGTCCTCGCGCACGTCCAGGATCGCGGTCTTCGCGGGGTCATGCGTTTCGACGACGTCCCATTTCGCGAAGGCGACCAGGCCGTTGACGACGTTTTCGGCGACGAACCCGAGCATGTTCACCGGGTCCTTCGCCGATGAGAACGGCGGCGCGTACGCCAGCTCAAGCTGCTTGAGATCGAAGACCGAGGCGCTGAAATACATCGCGGCGGCGATGACGTCGATCCGTTTATCAACTCCTTTCTCTCCGAAGATCTGAGCGCCGAAGATTTTCTTCCCGTCGGGCGCGAAGATCAGCTTGATATACAGCGGCGTCGCGCCGGGATAGTAGCCGGCGTGGTCGCCCTGCCGGATCAGGACGGTCCGATAATCGACGCCTTCGGCTTTCCCGTCGCGGACGAGCGTTTTTTCGCTTTGCCCCACGGCGGCGGCGCTCAGGCTGAAGAGCTTCACGATCGAGACGCCGAACGTTCCGGGATAGACCGAATCGATCCCATGGATCCGGTCGGCGGCGATACGTGCCTGTTTGTTGGCGGGGCCGGCGAGCGGGATCATCGCAGGACTGCCGGTCACGCGGTCGCGGACCTCGATCACGTCGCCGAGCGCGTAGATCGACGGGTCGCTCGTCAGGAGGCGCTCGTCCACGACGACACCCCCGCGCGGGTTGAGTTCCAGCCCGGCGTCGCGCGCTAACTCGCTGTTGGGGCGGACGCCGATCGAAAGGATCACAAGGTCGACCCGCAGCGAGCTCCCGTTTTTCAGCGACAGCGTAACGCCGCCGCTGTCAGACTCGAACGAGGCCGCCGCGTCGCCGAGGATCAGTTCCACCCCGTTCCGCCGCAGCTCGCCGTTCAGCGCCAGCGCCATTTCGGGATCGAACGGCGCGAAGAGCTGCGGCTGGGCTTCTATGAGCGTGACGTCGATTCCGCGATGACGCAGGTTTTCGGCCATTTCCAGCCCGATAAAGCCGCCGCCGATGACGACGGCGGTTTTCGCCTGAACCGATTCGATCGCGGCGATGATCCGGTCGGTATCCGGGATGGTCCAAAGCGTATAAATCCGCTCGCCGTCGATCCCCGGGATCGGGGGCACGAGCGGGCGCGAGCCGGTCGAAAGGACGAGGATATCGTAGCTTTCGTCATAGCTCTCGCCGCTTTCCCGGTTCAGGACGCGGATCGTCTTCGTCTCCCGATCGATCGCGGTTACCTCGTGACGGACACGGACGTCGACATTGAACCTTTCTTTCATGGACGCCGGCGAATTCAGCAGCAATCTGGCGCGGTCTTCAATGATGCCGCCGACATGGTACGGCAGACCGCAGTTCGCGTAGGAAATGTATTCGCCGCGTTCGAAGATGATGATATCGGCGGTCTCGTCCAGCCTGCGCAGTCTTGCGGCGGTACCCGCGCCGCCGGCGACGCCGCCGACGATACAGATTTTTTTCGGCATCAGCTAATTCCTTTCATTCCCTTCCGTTATTTTCTTCATCAGCCGGTCGAATTCCTGAAGGACGGTCTCCATGACGGCGGGATCGTAGCGGTCCTGCATCCACGACCGCATGCTGTGCAGCGGCATCCAGCTCATCATGCTCAGGACCATCGGGTTCGCCTTTGCCAGCTCGGCGTCCAGGTCGGCGTCCGGCGGGAGGAACGTCTGCGCGATGCCTTCGATCAGGGGACGCAGGATCTTTTCCGCTCCGGGGAAGCGAAGCATGTCGCCGATGAGCGTGTCGGGCGTGACGTCGATCGGGAGCGGCGGGTCGCCGGGGAGATCGACGGTCAGCGCGGCGCGGATATCGCGCGAGGAAGCGGAAAAGCGGATTTCGTATTTCCCGCCGTCAACGTACCATCCGCCGGTCCGCGTTTCCCAGACGGCGAACGCGCGGCGGTCGAGTGTGAAGCTGACGGTTCTGGTTTCGCCGGGCTCGAGCGCAATTTTCGCGAAGTCGCGGAGCTCCTGAGCGGGGCGCGGACGGCTGGGGTTCAGCGGGGCGACGTACAGCTGGACAATTTCTTTTCCGGAACGGTCGCCTGTATTGGCGACGTCGACCGAAACGCGGACGACCGGCCCGCCGTCAATGGAATCGATCCGCTCATTCGTATAGGAGAATGTCGTGTAACTCAGACCGTGACCGAACGGGAAGCGTGGGGTCAGTTTTTTCGTGTCGTAATAGCGGTAGCCGACGAAAACGCCTTCGCGGTATTCGACGCGGTCGCCTTCGCCGGGGAAGAAGAGCGCGGAGGGATTCTGTTCCAGGTGAGTCGGGAAAGTTTCGGCTAATTTGGCGCAGGGGTTGACCTTTCCGAAAAGCACGTCGCAGACGGCGGCGCCGCCGGCTTCGCCGGCTAAATAGGCTTCGAGAATCGCCGGTACGCCGTCGGCCCAGGGGAGCTCGACCGGCGCGCCGTTATGCAGCACGACGGCGAGATTTGGCTGGACCGCGCGGACGGCTTCGATCAGGTCATTCTGACAGCGCGGCAGGGCCATCCGCGTCCGGTCGTACCCTTCGGATTCAAAATCGTCCGGAAGCCCGACGAAGAGAACGGCGACGTCGGCTTCCTTCGCCGCCGTGATGGCCTCCGAGCGCAGCGCCGGGTTGATTTCGTCCGTGTTGTCGTCAAAGCCTTTGGCGAAGCGGACGTCCGCGGCGAACGATTTCGCGGCTTCGACGGCGGCGTCGATCCGCCAGGGGTTGATATGCGATGAGCCGGAGCCCTGATAACGCGGTTCAGCGGCATACGCGCCGATCAGCGCGATTTTCCGCGCGGGATCGAGCGGCAGGAGCCGATTCTCATTTTTGAGCAGCACGATTGTCTGCGCGGCGATTTCTCGCGCGAGCGCATGATCCGCGGCGCGGTCAAAGACGGCTTTTTCGTTCCGCCCGGAAAGCGCGCGGTTGACGATCGTCAGGATCCGGCGCACGGCGCGGTCGAGCGTTTCGATTGGCAGACGTCCGGACCTGACGGCGGCGACGACGAGCTCGTCGGTGTGCTTCCCGGAGGCGGGCATCTCCAATTCGCAGCCGGCAGCGATTCCCGCGACATGGTCGTTGACCGCGCCCCAGTCGGTCATGACGAAGCCGTCGAAGCCCCAGTCGTCCCGGAGCCGTCCGGTCAGCGCGGTCGGATTTTCCGAGCCGTATACGCCGTTCGTCTTGTTATAGGCGGTCATCACGGTCCAGGGATGGCTCTTTTTTACGGCGCGTTCGAAGTCCGCCCAGTAGATCTCGCGGAGCGTTCGTTCGTCGATCACGGCGTTGACCGCCATGCGGCGGGTTTCCTGATTGTTGGCGGCGAAGTGCTTGAGCGAGGCGCCGACGTTTTGAGACTGGACCCCGTTGATCCAGGCGGCGGCGATTTCGCCGGAGACGACCGGATCCTCGGAGAAGTACTCGAAATTCCGGCCGCAGAGCGGCGAGCGCTTGATATTCGCGCCGGGGCCAAGGAGGACCTGAACGTTTTCGGCCTGGGCTTCGTTCCCCAGCGCCGCCCCCATCCTGAAAACGAGGTCGCGATCGAAGGAGCAGGCCAATCCCGCTCCCGTCGGAAAGCAGACGGCGACCTCGCTGTCATGGATCGAGAGGTATTCGCTTTTGGAAAGGTCCTGTTTGCGAAGTCCATGCGGCCCGTCGGAGAGCATGATCGACGGGATCCCCAGCCGTTCGATGGGCTTGGTATGCCAGTTGGTAAAGCCGGAACAGAGCGACGCTTTTTCTTCGAGCGTCATGTCTTTTAGCAGTAGGTCGATATTCAGTTTCACGGGGATACTCCTTTGATCCTTTACCGGTCGTTTGGGTTGAAAACAGCTGTAAAAAATGCGAATTGCTTTGTGGTCTGTCTTAATAACTATTATAGCCGTTGAGACCGCGGCCCCGGGCGAAAAGCGGCGTGGAACTTTCAGTTTCGGCGGGATACCCCCCTATGACTTTTCAGAGTAGCGCGAATGGGCGAATTGCGGTATCTTAACGTAGAAATAAAATTCTAGCGCTTGCGAACGCAGCGCGGCGAGAAGGGAGCGAAAAATTGGCGCGGAGACCTTATTCAATTGACGACCTGATCCGGTTACTGGGGGATCAGATGGACGCGGCGCGAAGCTGGGGCGAGGAAGAAGCGGAGCTTCCGCTTCGCGACCGGCTCCGCGTACTGGACATGATCGGGCGGACCTGTTCCCGGCTGGCGGCGCTTATCGCGCAGCAGGAGAAAACCGCCGGGAATGGAACGGACCGGCTGAATCAGGTTTTACAGCAGGTTTTAGACGAACTCCGCAGCGGGAATCGCGCAGCGGAACGGGATAAATAAAGGAGAACGGATGGACGAGCGCGAGGCGGTAACGGCCGGCCGGGTTTTACATGTTCTGGACCTGATCCGTGCGGATTTGGCTGGGCTTCGGATCGAGCTGGCGCATCAGCGCGAGCTGACCGAGCGGCGGCTTGACGGGATTGAAACGCGGCTGGAGGATCATGAAACGCGGCTCCGCGACGCATCGACGGGCGTGACGCAGTTCCGCTTCTGGTCCACGATGAGCAGCGGCGGTTCGGCGCTGATGTCGCTGGCGGCGCTGATCCGGTCGTATTTCGCATGAAGCGGGCGGCGTTTTCCTCCGGCGATCCTGAGCGGGACGCGCTTCGGACGGCGCTCGCGGACGCGGCGATTTTTTCGGCGTTGGGCGGGATCCGGCTCAGGCGGTATCAGCTTGCGCCGGCGCGGGCGATCCTGTCCGCGGTCCTTTCGGATCAGGGCGGGCGGTTCGCCGTTCTCTTCCCGCGGCAGAGCGGAAAGAACGAGCTTCAGGCGCAGATCGAGGCGTACCTTCTGACGTTATTTTCGTCGGAGGGCGGCGAAATCGTCAAGGTCAGCCCGACGTTCCGACCGCAGGCGCTCAACAGTATCCGGAGGCTGGAACGGGTCCTGACGCGGCACCCGCTGACGCGCGGGCGCTGGCGGAGGCGAGGGGCGGCGATTCTCGAGGTTGGGCGGGCGTCGATTACGTTCCTGAGCGGGAGCCCGGGCGCGAATATCGTTGGGGCGACGGCTTCGCTCCTGTTGGAGGTTGACGAGGCTCAGGACGTTTTGCCGGCGAAATTCGATCATGAGATCGCGCCGATGGCGGCGGCGCGCAACGCGGTCGTCGTATTCTGGGGAACGGCCTGGACGGCGGAGACGCTTTTAGCGCGCGAGCTCGCCGGGGCGCGGGCGGACGAGACGGAGAAAGAGCGCCGCGCCTTCGTCCTCAGCGCGCCGGAGGTCGCCGCCGAGGTCCCGGTGTATGGCGCGTTCGTCGCGGATCAGCTCGCCCGGCTTGGCCGCGACCATCCGATTATCCGGACGCAGTTCTTCAGCGAAACGATCGACGGCCAGATTGGCCTTTTCAGCGAGCGGGTCGTCGCGCGGATAATCGGGACGCATTGCTGCGGCAGGGAACCGGAGGCGGAAGAGCGCTGCGTCATGCTGGTGGATTTCGCCGGATCGAGTGAAACGTCGAATCGGGAAACGGACGCCGAGGCGGACGCGCGAGACCGGACGGCGGTCACGATCGTCAGCGCATCCCGGAACGACGGAGAGGCGAGCGAGTCGGTCGCGCCGGTCTGGCTCGTTCGCTGGCGGGCTGTCTGGCTGAACCGGGCGCTCGCGGACCAGACCGCCGAGCTGATCCTGATCGGCAGGCGCTGGCAGGTGGGGCGGATCGTTGCGGACGCGACCGGGGTCGGCGCAGGGCCGGTTTCCGCGCTGATCGACGCGTTCGGGCCGGAACTCGTTCGTCCGTTTACGTTCAGCGCCGCGTCGAAAAGCGCGCTGGGCTGGGATTTTTCAGCGCTTTTAGAACAGGGCCGCTGGCGCGAGGGGTCGTCGGCGGGTCCTAGCAACGAGGATCAGCTCGTCTGGCGCGATACCTTCCTGGCGCAGCTGCGCGCGGCGCGCGGCGAGATTTCTCCCGGTCCGGAAAAGCGGCTGAAATGGTCGGTCCCCGACGGCGCGCGTGAAGCTGGGAGCGGGGCGCGGCTGCATGACGATCTGTTGATGAGCGCGGCGATGATTACCGTCGTTGACCGCGAGTACCACGGCGGGGAACCCACCGGCGAATATGGACATGCGCCGGACCCGCTCGAAGATTATGACAACACGCAAGATTAAGGAGGTCCTCATGAAATTAACCTATCCCTTTAACGGTTCCTATCCGATAACGCAGCGTTTCGGCGAGCGGATCACCGATCCGAAAGGCCATACCGGCGTCGATTTCGCGCTCCCGAAGGGAACGCCCGTTCTCGCCGCCGCGGACGGGGTCATCCAGTCGACCGATTGGAAAGAAGGCGGTTACGGTATCTACGTGACCATCCTGCATCCGGATCGGTCGCTCACGCTGTATGCGCACCTGCTCACGGCGGCGCTTCCCCCGGGGACCCCGGTCGCGCGCGGTCAGGTTTTCGGCCTCAGCGGCAGCAGCGGCTTTTCCACCGGCCCGCATCTGCATTTCGAGCTGCGTATTAAAGGGAAGGCGGTCGACCCGCTCCCGTTTCTCGAAGCGGACGCGCCGAAAGAGAGCGTGAAGCGAAAGTGGGCGGTGAGCTGCGAAGCGCTGAACGTCCGATCGGGACCGAGCCTGGCGTACGCCGTCGTGGGGCAGCTCCGCCAGGGGGAGGTTATCGGCGAGCTCGAACGGCGCGAATCGGTCTGGATTCGGATTGGCGACAATCGGTGGACGGCGGTAAAGTACATGAACGAAGCGAACGCGCGCGAAACGGACGGGGAGAAGCCGCCGGCGATCCGCCGCGGGACGTTCAGGACGGATTAGGGCAGGCGGCGGATCGTTTTTTTAGCGGAACGTGAGAAGCGGGACCAGGCGCGGTTCCGCTTTTCCTTTATCCTTTCAGCGTGGGACGATCAGGCGGGGTAAAAAGAAAAAACAGCGGTAATGAAATTGAAAGAATACTGAAAAAATCGACAGCCGGCGGGCAAATTTTAGCTGGAATTAAGCCGGGGCCGGCCGCGGACGAGGTATCGGCGCTTTTTTTCGAGTAGGACCGGCCGGTGAACGGAAACGCGAAACCGGTTTCATTCAGGCGTCGGCGCTGAACGGCGTTCGGAAGAGTTGAGCGGCGAAATCCCCGCGAATTCCCGACTGAAAATCATGAAGAAGATTGTCGTTCGTGTAAAAGTATGGTATATTTAGATACGCGAAAAAGGGTTTTCGCGTATTTGGCAGAGTAGACCTATTTTTGATTGGGAAAGCCGCGGGCAGTATTCGCGCTTTCCATGACATATTTACCACATGGGTGAGGGAGTCCAATGAGAAGTTTGCATCCTGTATTGAAGAAGTGGTTATCGTTTGTTGCTGCGCTGACGCTGATTCTCTCGCTGACGGCGAGCGTTTTCGCGTTCGCGCCGGCGAAGGACCTGACGAATCCGGTCCCGACGCGGACGTACAATTTTTACGTCGGTATAAACTGGAAACAGACGCAGGTCGTCAGGGACGGGGATAATCTGGTTGCGCCGGAGTCGCCCGTCCAGCCGGAGGGCTGGATTTTCACCGGCTGGGTAGATCGGGCGACCGGGACCCCGATTACCTTCGGCGTACAGTCGGTTTCTTCATCGCAGGAGATCAACGTCGACGCCAGGATCGTTCCGGGATACTCGATTACGTTTATTTATAACGGAGACGTTATTAAAACGAAGATCGTTCCGGTCGATCCAACCGATCCGGCGAATCACCTGAATTCTTCTGACGTTTCTTTCGTTATCAATGACGGAACAAAGGTATTCGATCATTGGTCCGAGACGCCGAACGGCCCGGCGTATCCGGAAGGAACGCCGACGACAAAAAATACAACGCTTTACCTCGTTACCCGGGATGCGGCGCTGGTTACGTTTGATTCTCATGGCGGAACGTATGTGGAGCCGGTATATGTCGACCTGAATCAGCCGGTTGCCCCGCCGGCGAATCCCTCGCGCGCAGGGTATAACTTCGTCCGCTGGTCAACAACCGTGAATGGTCCGGCATACAACTTCGGAACGCCGGTTGTGAGCGCGCTGACGCTGCATGCGGTCTGGTCGCCCGGGACCGCCGAATATAAGATTCTCTACCACCTCCAGAACGCCGAAGACGACCAGTATACGCTGATAACCAGTAAAGCGAAAACCGGTCCGACGGAAAGCCAGCCAACGCATGACCCTGCGGCGGATTTTATCGACGCGGACCCGACGGTCGGCGAAGCGGTCGAGAGGACGCGTTATACGTACGATCATCAGGATAATGCTACAATCGCCGGCGATGGCAGCTCGGTTCTTAACGTTTACTATAATCGGAGAGTTTATAACTTTACGATGCGATATAAGACCAACAGTAGTGCCGGCGGCGCGGATACTTATCCGCACATCTTCAATCAGGCTACTTTCAAGTATGGACAATCCACCAGAACTTCCTATGATCTCGGGCTTCAGGATCCGAGTTTCTATAACTATGGCTGGTATCTCGCGCCAAATTCAAGCACTTCTTACAGCGAGGCGCCGCTGCAGCCAGCTAATGATCTGATCGTTTGGGGGCGTCCCTCCGGAAATACAAAATATATTACCCATTACGTCGAAGCGGAGCCGTATACGGTCCCGATCGTTACCAATAATCATCCGATCCGTCCGGATTATGTATTCTATGGAAGCGCGGGCTTAGTCTTCACGATCGACGACGCTCAGGTCCCAACTCCCGGATTTGTGGTGCACCATCAGCATGGGGAAGAAGGGTTAATCAACTTAGTTTATCTGACGTGTGGCACGCCTCCGACCGGAAGTCCGATCGTCTGCCGGTGGAAGCCGTTTACCAATATCGGCAACAATACCCGTGAAGGGACGATCTATTATCAGCGGCTGTCTTACGACATGATCTTCCACCGCAACAACGGGCAGGCGGCGTTTACCGTTTCAAGTCTTAAATACGAGACCGACCTGACGAATATTATCGCGAATCATGCCGCGGATTTGGACCTGCAGGAAAAGATCGAAGGCGGAAAGACCTACGTCTTTGACGGCTGGTACGATAATCCGGCGTTTGTCGGCGATCCGTTCGTCTTCGCCGGGCAGGGGATGCCTGCTCATGACGTTTCGCTGTATGCGAAATGGATTTTGAAGCCTCTTCGCCTGAATTACTGCCGGGCTGTTGGGAGTACGGAGTGCTCATTCGTGACAGTTCAGGAAAATACGGTCCTGACGCACGGGCAGCAAACGGAAATCGAGAATTATAAACACATCCCCGCGGGGATGACAGTTACCGCAAACTTCAAGGGCTGGCATTATCGAACGCCCTCGGGAAGCTATATCAGGTTTGACCTGGAGAACGATCCGATCAATATCGATGGAATGACGCTGTACCCGATTTGGCTTGGCTCGACTTATAACGTACTGTATCAGCCTGGCGCAGGGACAGGAATGCCTCCGGTAGATAACAATCCGTATTCGCATGGCACGGACGCCGTCGTTCTGGATAAGGGCGGACTGACGCCGCCGAGCGGACAATTGTTCTGCGGCTGGCGGGTCGACGGCGACGGAAGCGGACGGATCTATCAGCCAGGTGAGACGCTCCTGATTGATAATAATAAGAAGCTGACCGCGCAGTGGTGCCCGGGAATTCCGCTGACGACGGTGACCTACAAGCCGGGGACCGGGAACGGAACCGACATCAATATTCCGGATCAGCCGCTCAACATCACGCATCACGCGTACGGGATTGGGACAGGCCCGGATCAGGCGAATTTCACGCCGAAGACCGGCTACGTTTTCGACAGCTGGAAGGGCGCGAACGGGACGACGTATCATCCGGGCGACGCGGTTCAGCTGACGCTCGAGGGCGCGGGCGCGAACAATAAGAATATCTTTACCGCGCAATGGCGACGGGCGGTAACGGATATTGTGGCGAGAAAGTCCTGGGTCGGCGGTGCGCCGGCGGATCATGTTTACGTCGAGCTGAAGCTGACGCGGTCGGTCGGCGGGACGCTGGATCCGGCGTTCGTTTCGCCGAGTCCGACGCTCGTTCCGGCTGGGACCGACGCGGCGGATACGCGGACGTATACCTGGACCGGGTTAGAGACGCATACCGCGGACGGGCAGAAATATACCTATAACGTCGTTGAAACGCCGGTCGCTTCGGCGGATTCCGCGGTGACTCAGGGCGCGACCGAGTATGAGTTCAACGTCGTGAATACGCTTAAGGCGCCGCCGATCGATAAAGAAATTACGAAAATCTGGAAGGGCGGTTTCTATCTCGATAAGCCTGAGATTAAGGTCCAGCTGATCGGTACCTGCGCGGGCTGTACGACGTATACGACGCCGGAAAAGACGCTTGCTTCCACCACCGTTGGCGTTGACGTTACGGAGAACGCGGCGACCTATGAGACGACCTGGAAATACACCTGGACCGGACTCCCCAGGATCGACGTGGCTAACGGGAGGGAATATCAGTGGTACGTTCAGGAGACCGCTAACCCATCGGCTGAATGGGTGTCCGATTGTCTGAATGGGCAGAGCATGCCGGCGGATCTGACGTGTACCAATACGTATAAGCCGCCGTTGATCCCCGATCCGAAGAACCCGGACAACCCGGACGATCCCACTCCTAACCCGAATCCTGCGGTTAATCCCGGCGAAGTCGCCGGTCGGAAGTACTGGCAGGGCGGGAAGGCGACGGGATACGCCGACGTCAAGATCCAGCTGCAGCGGAAATGGCCGAAGAATCCGAGCGGCATCTGTGATGAGGATCCGCTGGTTGACTGCGAGATCGGGGCCGATATCCGGGACGTCGACGGGGCCGTGGTCCCCTCGGTCGTCACGCTGGCGAAGGCCGATGCGGCGACGCACCAGTGGATGCATACCTGGGGGAACCTGCCGAAGACGGACCAGAAGACCGGTCTGGATATTATCTATTGGATCGATGAACTCAACGTCGGCCCGCTTTCGCCGGCGACGCTGGGCGGGTTCGTGGAGGTTAAGGACGAAAACCAGGACGGTGTCGTTGACGTTAAGGATAACGACCTGAAGGTAACGAATAAGTACATTCCGCCGCTCGTTCCGGACGATCCGGGCGATCCGGGCGACAATCCGAATCCCGAACCTAACGTTCCCGGCGCTGACGGGAACGTCACCGGCCAGAAGATCTGGAACGGCGGGGCGGACAGCGACCACGTGGATATCAAGCTGCTGCTGAAGCGGCGCTGGAAGAAGACGGACGGAACGGACTGCACTGCGAATCCGGGCGACTGCGGCGCTGAAGAAGAGGTTACGGTCACGCGCGACGGCGCAGTGGTGAATCCGCGGGTGACGCTGGAGAAAGCCACCCAGGCAGCTCATCAATGGAAAAATAAGTGGACGGGGCTGGCGGACCGCGACTTTGAGTACGGGTATAAGTATTATTATGAAATTTTTGAAGAGAATACGCCCGCGCAGCTCGGATCGTACGTATACGCAGGCCATCCGAACGGCGGGGCATCTCCCGAGGACCGCGTTAAGGTTCAGAACAACTTCCAGTCGGCGGCGAGCGACCGTGTCGGGACGAAGATCTGGGTTGGCGGCGCGAGTCATAACGGCGGCGTCCGCCCGGACGTTACGCTGCGGCTCTGCCGGACGCTGAGCACGGCGCCGGACTTTACCTCCTGCAATAATATTGCTGACGGTACGACGTCGCAGAATCAGACCCTGCAGCATCCGAAGTTGATGGCGACCTGGGAAGGGTATCCGGATAAGGCCGCGAACGGTATCCCGTATATTTACTGGGTCATGGAACCGGCCGTTCCGGCGGATTATGAGGAGGTCGGACGCGGGAATCTGGCAGGTCTTACGCCAACGCAGCGCATGACGGTTACCAACCGCTTCGATTCACATACTTCGCAGATCGGGGTCATCGGGAAGGTCGTCTGGCATGGCGGCGATTCGCTGCCTAATGCGAATCTGAAGAAGGCGTTCCTGCGGCTTTTCCGCGGTCTGGCGCCGGCTGACGGGAACGGCGTGCCAACGGGGCCGTTAGAACCGGTCGGGAACGCGGTAGAGGTCACGCGCAACGGCGCGAACGAAGGCGTGAACAACTTCGGCGATCGGCAGAAATATAACCCGGACGGCGTCGAATATATTTATTATGTCGATATCGTCACCGGAACCGGCGCGAGCGCGGTCGTTACGCAGCTGATTGGCGACAGCGATTTGGATCACTTCGAAAAGGTCGTTCCGCCGCCGGGATCGGATAATCAGGATTACAACTACGACCTGGAAGTCGACCTGAGCTATCGCGCTCCGAGCACGACGTTCCGGGCGAAGAAGGTCTGGGTCGGCGGGAACCATTATAACGGCGGCGTCCGGCCGGACGTCTGGTTCAAGATTCAGCGTCACGTGAAGGGGACTAGTGATCCCTGGCAGGACGTTCCAGGGCCGGGGAGCGCCCCGATCGTCAAAAAGGTTCAGGGCTCGAACCCGGTGATCTTCTACAGTCTGGAGAAAACGACGAACGGGGCTACTCCGCACGAGTATGAATTCCGCGTGGTCGAGGTTATGCCCGGCGCGGCGCCGGATACCTGGGTCGACTGGGCGCACGAAAATTATCCAGGGCCGCATGAGTCCCCCGCCGGGGATGGCGCCAACGCCGCGAATCCGGTGGAAATGAAGAATACCTATCGATCGAAGGAGATCGAGGTTCACGGGAAGGTTAAATGGTTTGACGGGGTTCCGACCGCGAATACCCTGGGCGTGAATGTGCAGCTCTGCCGGAAGGCAGGCAGCGTTGATGAATGCCTTGATGGACTCGCTGGCGGAATCGTCGCACTTCCGGTTCCGACCAGCGACGAGCAGGAGGTCCACTGGGACGGGGGCGCCGGTCATGGACCGAAGGTACCGGAAACCGACGCGGACGGCAGGACGTATCAGTATTACCTGAAGCATGACACGCCTGCTTCGCTTCCGACTGCTGGTATCGATTATAAGGTTGAGAGCGAGGGGCCGGGTCCGCGTCCGGACCACGTCGATCCGATGCATGTCCATTACCGCTACGTTCCGCCGACGACCGAGATTCCCGCTAAAAAGAAGTGGAATAATGGTCAGCTGCTGCGGAGCCCGGTCCAGATTACGCTGTACCGGAAGAGGTTCAGCGAGCCCGACAGCGCGGCAGTAAAGGTCCCTGCTGACGCGCTTACGGGAAGCCTGCCCGGCAAGGACTGCAAGCGGGAGAATCCGCTGACGTTCGCCCCGCAGCTGCCGCTGGCGATTGGGAATCCGGATTCCGAAGATGTGGAGCAGTTATGGTGCGTCCCGAAGACGAATCAGGCCGGGGAAAATTATGTCTACTGGATTAAGGAATCGGCGCTGGATAAACGGTTCTGGGTTCAGTCTTCATTGCTGGGGGAACCGTATACGGCAGTGAACAGCTTCATTCCGCCGCTGATCAACTGGGACGATAATCCGCCGGACATGGACCCGAATCCGCCCAACCCGGGTCTGGATCTTGATCCGAATCAGGACGATGGCAAGATGAAGATCGTGAAGATCTGGAAAAACGGGAAGACGGCGCGTCCGGCTTCGCTGAACATCTGGGTTTATCAGGAGATCGAAGGGGTTCCCGGCAGCAGGATCCCGTACCCGGGGCCGGGCGCGAATCTGGTGACGCTGACCCCGCCCGCGGATAACGGGGACCGCTGGGAAAAGACGATTGAAGGCGTTCCCGACATGACGCACAAGGGGCAGAAATATATCTATACCGTCGAGGAAGATGAAGCGTCGATCCCGGCGTTCGAGCTGGTCTCGACCGACAACTCGAAGGACGACGTGAAGATCGTGACGAACCGGTTCAGGATCCCGACGGTTCCGGTCGGTATTGAAATTATCTGGGAAGGCGGTCCGCCGGCCAAGCCGACGACGCAGACGAAATTAACCTGCAAGGCGAACGGGGTCGTAGTTAAGGAAGAAACGACGACGTATGTCCATCCGGTTACGACGGCGACGGTCCAGGTCCCGGTTACGGACGACGACGGGCGTCCGGTTACCTGCTCAATCGTGCAGCCGGGCGGCGCGCCGACGCCATACGTGGAGAAGCCGACGCCGGGTACGACGAGCCTGACGATTAACCCGGTCGGTCCGAATAATCTATCGATTACGAATCGCTACGAATCGCCGACTCGGACGGTTATCGGAAAGAAGATCTGGGTCGACGGCGAGCTCGCGAATCATGGCGTCCGCCCGACGATCTGGCTCAAGCCCGAACGGTCGCTCGACGGGATTACCTGGGAAGCGATTCCGGGAACGGGGCCGGTGGCCGTGACGCATCCGGATACGAAGGCCGTCTGGAACGACGTCGATGAGTTCGATGGGAGCGGCGCGCCGTATCAGTTCCGCGTCCTCGAAGTCGACAGCTCCGGAAACGATTGGAAGCCGGACAACTACGATAAGATTGGTTCCGGGACCAGCATGACGAACCAGTACGTCATCCCGCGCGGCGATATCGACGGGCGGAAGCTCTGGGGCCGCGGCTCGGATCCGCGCCCGACGGTGTGGCTGAAGCTGTACCGGCAGGTCGGCGATAATCCTCCTGAAGAGGTCCCGCTTCCGGAAGGCGAAATCAAGCAGGTTCCGTCCGGGACCGGCACGGTCACCTGGCAGAACGTCGAGCTGACGACGATCCGGGGCGAGAGTTACGTCTTCTCGGTCAGGGAAGTCGACGCGCACGGCGCGGACTGGACCGCTCCGGGGTACTTTAAGATTGAAAACGGGACGACCGTTACCAACCAGCGGCTCAGCCGGATTTATGTCGGCGTGTCGACGACGCCGCTGTCATACGACGTCTTCCCGCTCCTGATTACCAACGGCGAAGGCCTCCACGACCTGCAGTCGATCGACAACAACGACGGGGACGCGGCGTATCCGAAGGAACTCTTCCGCGAGGACCTTGCGGCCATTCCGCATCAGGTCCGGATCGACGGGCTCGATCTCGACCGCTGGCGCGTGGAAGGCGTGAGCTGCCTGATGCGCCCGTACGACAGCAGCGATCCGAACGACGACGTGAATTTGTCGGTCGAGCTCAAGCGCAATGTCTTCGGAAAGGCGACCAGCGAATTTGAAATCAAGCCGATGCCGGTCGAGAAAGACATCCGCTGTATAATCCAGCTGCGCAACCTGCGCGCGTCGAAGATTGTCGTCAAGAACGTTACCTATCCGAATCCGGATATCCCGATGTTCCCGCTGTATCATTACGACGTGACGGGCGTCGGTTACGGGCCGTTCGACTTGTCGACGACGTCGGAACCGAACGTTCAGGAGGTCGCTCCGGGCGACTTCTCGATCACGCAGACGAACGTCACCGGTTGGACGACGATCGACGTCATCGCGACGAGCTCGATTATCGGGCGGCGGCCGCTGGTCTCGCTGAACGACACGGGCGCGGAGACGAAGGCGGAATTCACTGCGGTTGACAGCGAAATCGTGACGCTCACGTTCGTCAACGTCCCGCCGAACACAATCATGCTTAAGAAAGAGACGATCCCGGCGAACACGGGCGATAAGTTCCGCTTTGAAGGGATTCTGTCCGGCGAAATCGGTCATGGCGAATACCTGATCCGGACCGACGTCGTCCCGGACGGAAAGCAGCATCAGGCGATCGAAATCCCGCGTGACGACTGGTCGAAGCATCGCGTTACCTGCGTCGAGCGTGGAACGATCGGCCCAACGGAGACGCGCGCCGAATTCTATACCATGTCCGCCTACTACGGGCTGGACGCGGGCGAAACGATCCTTTGTACGTTTGTCAACCGCAAGTGGGGCGTTGACGATAATCCCGATATTCCGGACCCGGATATCCCGGGGTTCACGGACCTCGGGCTGCCGCGAACCGGCTTTACGCCGGGCGTCGTGACTGCGCTCCCGGACCAGCCGGCCGCGAAGCTGTACGCCCCGTCTGAATTGACGCTGCGGATTCCGAAGATGAACCAGACGCTGTCGATCGTTGGAATTCCGAAGAGCGGCAAGAACTGGGACGTGACCTGGCTGGATCCGCATCAGGCCGGGTACCTCGAGGAAAGTGCATACCCGACCTGGGACGGAAACAGCGTCATCACGGCGCACGTCTGGGACGCGTACAATAATCCGGGTCCGTTCGCGGGATTGAAGGATCTCGTCTACGGCGACCGCTTCACGATCGAAGCGTACGGTATGACGTATACGTACGAGGTCCGCGAGTCGGAGCGGGTATCGGCGACGGCGGTCGATCGGGTCATGACGCCGAAGACCGGCAGCTGGATCACGCTGCTGACCTGCGAACAATATAACGAGACGACGGATAAATACGCCTTCCGGCGCATGGTCCGCGCGGTCCTGGTCGAAACGAAGTAACGAGCCAAAGCGCCGGCGGCGCGTCCAATAACCTGGGCGCGCCGTCGGACCGGTTCTTTTATGAATTAATATAGGATAGTGAGGTACACGCTATGAGTTCGAAAACAAAGAGATTCCCGTATTTGTTTATGACCTTGCTTTTGGTTATCGCGATCTTCGGGACGGCGCTGCCGGCGGTGGGGCAGGGCTTTACTCCATATAGCCACTTAAATTATTTTGTGGCCTCTCAGAAGATGGTGAGAGGCGGAGCCGCTATGCTGGATCCGGCGGTTTTGCCGGACTTTGAGTTTCTTTATACGCTCGATATGACGCCTGGCTCCGGACAGACATTTACGCTTAAAAGTATAGAGGATACGAAGTTTGACGACCGGTTGTTTATACAGCGGATTGTCATTTCCGGAAAATTTGCTCAATATCTGAGCAGTTATGCTTACCGGGACACGGGCGGAAACTGGACGACGACGAATGTTACGTCGAATCCAACGACGATTAATATCGGTGATGCGACGACGGCGATTGATGCTAACGCGCGTATAAACGGCGTTAGGTCGATTACCGGGATCCGGTTTACGTTCCGGGATCAGGGTGCGGCTGGGAAAGGCTTCACCATAGGACCAGGCGCTACCGGGACCGAAGGCAATATTCGCGTTTATTTTAAGGTCAGCAATCCAACGGCTGTGATTGCGCAGAATATTGATAATATCGGGGGACCAAATCCGCCCTCGCCTATTTGCCTTCCGGATGCGACGAAACCGGTTCAGCCGTGGGCGGTTTGTAACCATGCGCGATTTGAAGGATATTCAGGGAATTTTTCCGCTTTTGCTTATGCTGCGGCTACCGGTCTGTTGCAGAAGCCGATTCCGACTTACAGTTTTTCGAAAGGAGACAATCAGAGCGTTGTTGTAAACGATATCGGTACCGCTTCATTCAAAGTGGCGACCGGGGCGATGCTTTCTATTAATCAATATCGAGAGCTGACGTTTACCGCTATTCTTCCGCCAAATTATTCCTTTGTCAGCGCGAGGGCGACGAATCCGGCTGTTCAGGCTAAGGTCAAAAGTGTAACGACCTCTTCCGTGGCTGGAGGTCGGACGAAGGTCGTTCTGGTATTTAATGATTTTGAGCATAGTCTGGTTTCCGGAACTCAAACTGGAGCATTTAACCTGACGGTCAGTTTTGTTCCGAGCGCAGCGGCGGCAAACGCCGACGTGATCGGTTATTTTTCGATGAGGAATTATGATTCGATTACGCCCGGAGAGACAGAAATTCAACGGCGATTGAGGTCTGGAGGAGCAGGTGGTACGGTTGTTGCGACTTCGATCGGTAATTTTGTCCGTGATAATTATGATTTGAACGGGAACGGAAATACCAACGAAGAGATATTAGGCGACAGCGTTCGAATCAACCTGATCCGTCCGTCGTCCGGTGTTACCGGATCTACCTATTTCGGCGCGTCATCCGGGCATGATCGATTAGTTAATGTCGCAAAGGGGAATACATATATCTATCGGACGGAGCTTTCCGCGGCTGGCAATCAGGCGAATGGCGCAAAGCTGTACGAGGCTTTCCCGAATTCTGGAGAAGGTATTCGTGCAAAATTGAACGGGCCGATTACGAATCCGGATGCTACGCGATATATTATTGAATACTGTACTCAGGCAAACCCATCCGTTGATCCTGTGACAGGGTCCACGGACGGGGCTTGTTCGTGGCAGCCGTCATTAACGGATTGGACGACGGCGACGGCATATCGCGTTCGTCTTCGCCCTGGTCAGTCGGTTCCTGTTAACGCCGCGCACCAGTTCGCGGTCACGATGAAGGCTGACGGGCCGGCTTATATGACCTCTCAGCATACAGTTTGGGTATCCGGCGATGGAGGCGCTACGTTTGTAAAAACGATCGGATCGCCGCTGACTGCAGCGATGAAAGCTCGGGTCAGAATTACGTACCGCTGGACCAAACCAAGCGAATCAATTCCGAATCCGACTACGACCGTGCATGTTGTGGGAACACCGGCAGATAAAGTCATTCCGTCGGAAGTTGGTAATATCTCGATGTCTCCTGCCGCCCCCAATTTGGCCTATGGCGAGGTTGAGAAGGATTTTACCGGCTATGGGATGGATGCTAATGTACTGAAGTCTATTTCTTACGTTTTTTCGGCAGATGCAATTACCAACTGGGATGGCCCGACTCCTTCCGGGGTTTGTGATGTTAATACCGGCGCGATTAAGAACGCTGCAGATAGTAATTATGATTACCATTGTTACTTTGATTATTCTTATCCATCGCCGACCAGTGTAAAACTTGTTGGTAAAAAAGGGTGGGATCCCCATGTTACAATCGGCCGCGTCGGAGCTTTCGATATGGAATTGCAGTATCGCGTGGCGGGGTCGGGCAATCCATTTCATCCAGTTCCCGTGACGTTGCTGAAACCGACGTTGGGTTCGGACAATTGTCTGACTGAGAATCCTGTCCATCCCATGGGCGTGCTGCAGGAAGAATCATTTACCTGGTGCGTTCCGGCGGGTCCGGCTCAGGGCGGGACGGATACGTATGAATTCCGCCTGGTTGAAATTGCACTATCGGAAGTTGCAGCAAAGCGTTGGAAGGCCGTAGACGGTACGTTTGAATCGACGCTTGGTCCAAATGGCGGTTATTCCGCTGCTTTTACTCAAAACGGGAACGCCTATGAAGCGAAACTGACGAATATGCTTAACCAGGTCACGTACACCCCTGCTAATCCTCTGACGGCAAAAGTACGATGGTATAACGGCCCGGATGGGAAACCGGAAGCATATCTGACGCTGAAGCGAACGGCGATCAGCGGAGCCGAAGCCTGTACGTTGGGCGATGCTGAGGAGGTCACAGGAACCGGCGGCAATGTGATCCGCATGGCCATCAACGACGTCATGGGCGCGGGATGGACCCGGACGACGGTCGCGGGCGACACGATCTGGGAGAAATCATTCGCGCTTTCCGGCTTCCCGGAAATGAATGAGTATGGATGCAGATTTACTTACTACATCGTTGAAACTAAAGCCGATGGGACGGACCTGACGCCGGCGGGTTATAACAAGACGGACGGCGCGTCCGGCGGCGGTTCCGCGCTCGAAATTGTCAACCGGTATAACGTCGAGCGCATTCAGATCAAGGGAAAGAAGACGTGGGCCAACGGTACGGCGCTTCCGCGCCCGACGGTTACGCTCGGCTTATACGTGAAGCATGAGGTCGGCACCGTGAAGCACCTGACGATTCCGGAGCACCCTTCGCTGAACGAGGTCGTTCCGCAGCCGATCTATATGGACGCGGCGACTGGCTGTGATCCTGCTGCCGCCTACCAGGCGGCGGGTCAGGTCGCGGTGAACAGCGACACGGAAGTTTACTGGTGCGTTCCGAAGTATCAGAAGGACGGAGTTACGGAGATTGATTACTACGTCGACGAGAATCTGGGCGCTGATTTTACGGATGCATCTCCGATGGCGGGCGCTCCCGCCGGGCCTTCCGGCCTGAATACGGGCGCGGCGGCTCCGACGAATTACGTCAAGACGTATACGGACGGGAAGACCGAAATCACGAATACGTACGTGCCGCCGACGATCAATCCGGATCCGATGACCGGGAATGGGTCGGTTACAGCCGAGGTGAAGTGGCTCCCGACGGGCGTTACGGTCCCGGCGAACACGCCGGTCACGTTGAAGCTGAAACGGCAGTGGCGGTTGGCCGAAGACGTGGACTGCTCGGTTGCGGGCAACTGCGGTACGGAGGAGGTCGTTTCGACGGTGAGTTCGGCGATCACGGACGTGACGCTGAATTCGGACGACGCGGGAACGCATCAATGGAAGCATACCTGGACCGACGATAAGACGAATCCAAACGACAACCTGCCGGCGACGAACGCGGATGGGGTTCGGTATTTCTACTATGTCGAGAGGGTCGCTGGGCCGACGAACTTTGAGCTGGTTCCTCTGGCGGCGGGAGTTAACCCGGGTCTGATCCTGACGTATCAGTATCGGACGCCGATGACAGACGTGACGGCGAAGAAGATCTGGAACGGCGGTACGGATCCCCGTCCGCAGGTGCGGTTCACGCTGCAGCGTTCGGCGGATGGCGGCACGAATTGGGAGAACGTTCCCAGCAGGGATCTGGATAACTGCGGCGGCGCCTGTCCGACGACGCAGCCGTATCGGTTTAGCACTTCGACTGGACAGACGGAGGTCGAGGTTCACTGGCGGACGAAGAAGGATGCGCCGGACGGGACCGCCTATCAATTCAAGGTGATCGAACAGGCGGTTCCGGGTTACGTCATTGATACGGCTGGTACGTCGGAACTGCAGATTACCAATAAGTATGTCCCGCCGATGGGCGACGTTGAAGCGACGAAGGTTTGGGTCGGCGGGCAGAACGCTGGCCCCCGCCCGAACGTTGTGCTGAGATTAATGCGGACGGAAGGGATGGCGGTTCCGGATCCCGCCTGCACGGGATTCACCGAGGCCGTTCCGCCGGCGGAGCTGGACGGCGCGGCGGGGTACAGCACGAGCAACCCGGTGACGCTTCCGAACGGTACGACGACTGTGAAATGGAAGACCAACCTGTTCTCGATTGCGAACGGGACGAAGTACACCTTCTGCCTCAAGGAGGAGACGCTGACGGATTATCCGAATCCGACGATAACGGCCGATGGAACCGGGCGGAACTTCACGGTTACCAATACGTATCAATCGCCGCGGATCGATTTCGTGGGAACGAAGGTCTGGTCGGGCGGGACGGAAGCGACGAAGCCTGCGTCGATCCAGCTGACGCTGAAACGGAAGGTCGGCGCGAGCTATGTCGCGGTCGATCCGTCGGAAATCGTCGCTCCGGACGCTTCGTATACGGGCGATAACCCGGCGACGGTTACGCCCGACGCGGGCGGGAACTGGACAGTGAAATGGAGCGTCCTTAAGACGGACGCGAATGGGGACGATTATGAATACCGGGTCGAGGAGGGCGTGTTCCCGGCCGGTTGGATGGGCACGATCAGCCCTGACGGGAAAACCGTTACCAATACCTTCATCGTCCAGAATAATCAGACGGTCACGGGCGAGAAAAAATGGATCGGCGGAACGTACGCCGACGTGCATCTGGTTCTTTATCGCGTGATTCTCAACGCGGACGGAACGGATCGCCCGGGAACCAAAGAACAGGTCCCGGCGGTTGGCGGAATCGTTAATCCGGTACCCCTGACCCTGGCAAACGCGGCGGCGCATCACTGGAAGTACACGTGGATGGGCTTGCAGGATAAGGACCAGGCGACGGGCCTGAGTTATCGTTATTTCATCGATGAAAGCGCTGTGCCGGCCGGGTATACGAAGGTTAAGAGCCAGAGCGACCCGACGCCGATTACCGACAACGATACGCTGACGGTGACGAACCTGGCAGCCCCGCAGCCGGGAACGGTGACCGGCGTCAAGGTCTGGCAGGGCGGCCGCGATAACAACCGGATCAGCGTCTCGCTGAAGCTCATGCGGAAGCGAAATGGCGGCGTGACATGGGAACAGGTTCCGGGGGTCGCCAATCCGGTCACGTTGAATGCAGATAACGTGACTGGGCATCCCGCGCATAACTGGCAGTATACCTGGATGGGATTGGATACCACGACTTTCGAATATGCGGTAGAGGAAGTCGGGTTCGCGCCTGGCGCGAGCTACGAAGAGATCCCCGACGTGAATCCGTATTCGGTCACGAACAAATACAGGGTCCCGCCATATGACGATCCGAATACGCCGCAGGACGAAAACGGTAAGGTCATTGGGAAGGTCGTCTGGAATAACGGCGGCGCGGCGATCGACAGCGCGAGCGTCACGCTGCAGCTGTACAGGGCAAAGGTAGAAGCGGGCGGCTGCGATTATAGCAATAAAACGGCGGTCCAGGCTCCGGTGACGCTGAATGGCGCGGACGCTGCGACGCATCACTGGATGCATGAATGGAGCGGGCTCCTCGGCGAAGAGGAAACGACCGGCAAGAAATTCTGTTATTTCATCGATGACGTCGCGCCTCCGGCCGGCTTCCAGCAGATCGATGAGACCGCGATACCGCCTCAGCCGGTGATTACGGAGAACAAAGACCTGCAGGTGACCTACGAGCTGATCCAGGCGGCAGGGTCGTTTACCGGTAAGAAGGTCTGGATCGGATCGGTTGGCTCGTACTGCGATGTAGAGCTGAAGCTCATGGTCCATATCGCCGGGGGCGCCAACAGCTTAGTGACTACGGACGCGGACAATAACTCGCTGCTCGATAATCCGGTTACGTTAGCGGCCGGCAACGCGGGGACGCATCACTGGGAGCATACCTGGAATAATCTCAAGGATCCAGCAGCCTACGCGCCCGGTTCCTATTACTTTGTTGACGAGGGGCCGCTCCCGGCGGGATGTCCGTTCGTGAAGCAAGCGCTCAGCGGGTTGAGCCCGAATACGGTTACGAACGAGTACAGGATTCCGACGATCGAGATTAACGTGACGAAGGAATGGGTGAACGGCCAGCTCAAGCGCAAACCGGTCGTTATCACGCTGGAGCAGTCGAACGACGGCAATACCTGGTCGACAGCTCCATTGGAGACTGGCGCTGGATGCGCTGTCAATAATCCGTATACGACCTCGCAGCCGCCGAGCACGGCGAGCAGTCCGAATACCGTTTCGGAGACAGTTAAATTCTGCGTCAAGAGCGCGAATGCCGCAGGCCCGCTGCAGTTCCAGGTGACTGAGGCATACTCTATACCGGGGGACCCGAATAACGCGCTGTGGCCGATCCCCGCGAACAGAAGTAATATCACCGGCACTGTCGCGACCGGTTTCACGATTCGCAATACGTTTGTGCCGGCGAAGAGCAATATTACGGTTACGAAGATCTGGAGCGGCGGAATCGGCGCGAATCCGGTCACGATTTATCTCGATCAATCCATCGGCTCCAATCCGCCGAACCCGATTCCCGTTACGTTGTCGGATGCGGATAAGGTCGGCGGCAATCCGATGATATGGGCGAAGGACGTGTCGAACCTGCCCGTTACGGACGAAAAAGGGATTGACTATACCTACGAGGTCAGGGAGGACGCCTTGGGGGGCTGTATCGCGCCGGTTTATAATCAAGCTCAATTTACAGTTACGAATACCTGCAATCCGCAGCAGCGAAACCTGAAGGTCATCGTCGAATGGCATGGCGGACCGCTGCCGCGGCCGAACGTTAACGTTCGCGTCGTGGGCGTGGCCGGCACGAATCCGTCGACGACGAATGACTTCACGATAAACGGAGCTCCCTCGTGGGAACATACTGAGTCGCTGCCGCAGAACCATAGCGACGGAACGCTCTTCGACTACACCGTTTCGGTCCTGAACGCGGCGACAGACCTGTCGATTTACGATATTACGTTTGATCCGACGACGCCGGTTCAGTTGACGGCGGACAGCGAGGTCAGGATCAAGCTGACCTACCGGCAGCCAACGGCGAGCGTGACGGCGACGAAGACCTGGGTGGGCGGCGGTACGCTGACCCGGCCGGATGTTTACTTCGTGCTGTACAGCAAAAAGCAGGGGACGATCGATTCGTTCGCCCCGGTTGCGAGCGCGCCGGTCATGACGCTTCCGCACGGGACGACGACGGTCACCTGGAACAGCGTTGCGTCGAAAGATATCGACGGCAACCAACTTGAATTTGCGGTTCATGAAACCGATTCGACTGGTACGGATCTGGCGTTTGTTCCGGCGAATTACACGAAAGTTGAAAACGGGCTGAACGTGATAAACACGTATCAGTCGAGCGGTACGATTACCGCGAATAAGGTCTGGGGCGCGGGAACCTCACCGCATCCGACCATCTGGTTCAAGCTGTACCGGCAGCTGGGCAGCAGCCCGGTTGAAGAGGTTCCGGGCGCGGCGATCTTCGAGCTTCCGGACGGCACGGTTCAGGCGGACTGGAGCGGCGTCGAGCTGACCGATTCGACCGGCGTACCGTACGTCTTTACGGTCAAGGAAGTCGATGCGACCGGCGCCGACTGGGTCGCTCCGGGCTATGTTAAGATCGAGCGCGACCTGACGGTTACAAATACGAAGAAGGGTATCCTGACGGTGGGCGTTGAAACCGATCCGGCGACCTCGGAATCGTTTGAAATCGCGGTGTCGAACGTCAACGGCGACAGCCATACGGAACGGATCGACAATAATCCGACCGACCCGACGTACCCGGATACGATGATCGTCACGGATATCCCGGCGGTCGAGCATACGGTCAGGATCAACGGTCTCGATCTCGAAGCTTGGGAGGTACTGGCGATCGACTGCACGTCGCAGCCGTTAGACGGTTCAACGCCGCCGGCGCCGCTGACGATCGATCCGGAATTTAACTTCTCCGGCAAGATGACGGGCGTGTTCAAGATTCCGAACGTCCCGGATCAGGCGCAGCTGGCCTGCGGATACAAGCTCCGCAGTCTCGTCGGCGGGAAGATCACGGTCCACAACCAGACGCTTCCGAACCCGGCTCAGCCGGTCTACCCGACGTATCAGTACCTGGTGAGCGGCGCCGGTTACCTGGACTTCAACATGCTCGCCAACGATACGATCCCGAACGCGCAGGAAGTCGCTCCGGGCACGTATCAGATCAAACAGCTGAATATCGACGGCTGGGTCACGATCGACGTGGTCGTCAAGAGCTCGATTGAAGGCCGCCGTCCGATGGTCAGCCTGAACGAAGAGCGCGTGGCGACGCCTCCGACGCCGCTGGGCAGCGAAACCTTTACAGGATGGCAGTCGGTCCTGACCTTTACGGTCCAACCGAAGGAACAGGTGACTGTGACCTTCATCAACGCGCCGAAGAATACGGTCATGATCCGCAAGGAGACGATTCCGTCCGGCGTCCCGAATAAGTTCAACTTCGCGGGCAAGCTGAGCGGTACGATCGGCGACGGCGAATACCTGATCCAGGCGAACATGACGCCGGAAGGCACGCAGTGGCAGATTACGGAACAGGGCGTTGAGTTCTGGGAGCTGGTCGAAGTCAATTGTATCGAGCGCGGCGAGATTGGGAATACCCCGACTCACGGCGACACCGGCACGGCTTCGGCTTACGTCGGGCTTGACGAAGGCGAAAGTATTATCTGTACCTTTGTCAACCGCCGCTACGGCGAAACAGTCGAGCATTACGATCCGCCGGTACCGGGCTTCACCGACTGGGCGGACGCCCTCCCGCGCACTGGTTTCACGCCGGGCCGGGTCACGGTCCTGCCGGAACAGTCCGCAGCGAAGCTGTATCTGGATTCGACGCTGACGCTGAATATTCCAGGGCTGAACCAGACGCTCGAAATCGTGGGGATCCCGAAACAGGATGGGACCTGGGACGTCAGCTACCTGGGCCAGAAGGCGGGCTACCTCGAAGGGTCGGCGTATCCGACCTGGGACGGGAACTCGATCGTGACGGCTCATGTCTGGGACGCGTACAACAACCCGGGTCCGTTCTTCGGGCTGAAGAACCTCCGCTACGGCGACCGCTTCACGATCACGGCTTACGGGAAGACGTATACGTACGAAGTCCGTGAATCTGAGCAGCTGCTGGAAACGGATGTCGACCAGATGATGGTATCGAAAGAAGGCAGCTGGGTCACGCTGATGACCTGCGAAGCCTATGACGAAGGCGAGCAGAAGTACAAGTACCGCCGTCTCGTCCGCGGCGTCCTGATCGACGTCGAGTAACGAAATCCGGCGCGGGGAGAGCCGGCCCCATAGGGCGGCTTTTCCCTGCGCTGCGAAAAGGTGATTGAAGGGGAAACGGGCGTGAGATTCGCGCCCGTTTTCTATTGGAGGAGCACGCCCCGGTCCTTATTTTTGTTGCGGAAGGTGCCGGAGGGCTCATATTCCGCCTTAATTCCCGGATGAAAATGAGTATAATATCGGATAAGCGGAAAATCGCTTGGCGGGGATCGTTCCCGAGACGGAGGTTCTTCCGTTTTGGGGAAGGCCCTGTCGTTCGGGGAGGGGCAGCATGGAGGATCGCCGGAAATGGGCGTCTGAAGCGTCGAAAATCGATCCCGTTTTTTGGGGACATGCCGGAAAGATGGCGGCGTTGATCGCGGGCGTGACGTTCGGATGTTTCCTGGGCGCGGTGCGTCTTGGCCAATGGCTCGACGGACGGGCCGGATCCGCTCCTTTGCTGACAATTCTGATGGGGCTGGGCGGCATCGGCGCTTCGCTTTACCTGAACGTGAGAATTGCGTTTAAGACGATGGATGCGATGAAATTGAAAGGAAATCCGCCGGCGGAAACGAGGAAGACCGACGGCGAAGGGAATTCTGACGATGACTGAAACAACGGCTGCGCCGGAAGGCGGAATCGAACCGGTCCCGGGAACCGGCGCGAGAAAAGAGAATCGCTCTTCCGCGCTGACGATCGTTCTGATCGCGGCGCTGGTGATTTTGAATATTTTCGTCGTCAAAGTCTATCCGCCGGTCAGCCCGGTGATCCGGGTCGTCCCCGAGTCGCTGCTGCGGGGGGCGGGCGGCGAACCGGCGCCCTGGTTTACGATTTCGGGCGTGGGGCCGGTATACCTGACGAATACGCTGATGGCGGTGTTCCTCGTTTTTGTAATCCTGATCGGATTGTCGGTCGCGGTTCGTTTCCGTATTAAAAACGCGGTCCGGCGTCCGTCCGGACTGATCCTGTATCTCGAAACGACGATGGACATGCTGACCGGGATGGTTAAAGGGTCGATCGATCCGAAATGGAGCGGGCGGATCCTGCCTTTTTACTTTACATTTTTCTTCTACGTCCTGCTGGCGAACCTGACGAAGGTCCTTCCGTTTTTTGAGACGGTGGGGGCTGCGGTTCCCGTTGACGGCGGCCTGGCTGCTGAGCGCTGGACTCCCTGGCTTTACGCGGTTACGAATCGGATCGCCGGCGAGGGCGCGCAGGGCTACGAGCTCGTCAGCTTCTTCCGCGGCGCGTCGACTTCGCTGAATTTTACGCTGAGCCTGGCGATCGGGTCGGTCCTGATGATCCAGGCGTTCGGCGTTCGGGCCAATGGCTGGCGCTATTTTACGAAGTTCCTCCCGCTGGGGTATATCGCGATGTTGGGACGGCTGATCGGCGCGGGCCTGCAGGCGGGGATCGCGAAGCTGATTCTCCTTGTCCGCGGCGGCGATCCGCCGAAATCCGGCGAGGGGCTCCTGGCGAAGGCTGACGGGAAAGCGCTGAAGGCGGAGACGGAGCGTTTCCGGAAGAAGGCGGGCGGATTTTTTATCGACACGTTCGTCGGCGTTCTGGAGCTGGTTTCCGAAGCCGCGAAAGTTTTATCGTTCGCGTTCCGGCTGTTTGGAAATATGTTTGCGGGCAGCGTGCTCCTGCTGTTCCTGGGGTACATGGTCCCGGTGGTATTGACATCGTTTTTACAGCTTTATGAGATGATTTTCGGGCTGATTCAGGCGTTTGTTTTCAGCATGCTGACGGCGATTTTTATGAACATGGCCGTTCAGCATGAGAAAGAGTAAAGATTCGGAAAAATCCGGGGGGAATTGAGAATGGATCCACAAGCGGCAAAATACATTGGTACGGGAATTGCGATGCTATCGCTGGCGGGCGCGGGCATATCGATCGGCATGATCGGAACGTCGGCGCTGAGCGGGATCGCGCGCAATCCGGAGGCGCAGGGAAATATCATGTCGGCGATGATTCTGGCGATCGCGTTCGCCGAATCGATCGCGATTTATGCGCTGGTGATCGCGTTCCTGATGCTGTTCAGTTAGGTCGAAGGCGGGATAGATCATGGGTGCAGCATTCAGCGCTTTGGGGATCAACGCCGGGAACCTGCTCGTCAGTACGATCTGCCTGGTCATCGCTTATCTGATCATCGCGCGTTTTATTGTCGGCCCGATTCAGAAGGTCGCGAGCGAGCGGCAGGCGATGATCGATTCGGGAATGGAAAACGCGCGCCAGTCGAAGCAGATGATTGCTGACGCGGAGCAGCGCGCCGCCGAAATTGTCAGCAACGCCGAAGCGAAGGCGACCGAGATTATTAAGACGGCCACGGATCAGACGATCAAGCTCCGCGAAGATTACCGGGCGCAGGTCGACGCGGAGAACGTCAAGCAGCTCCGCAGTACCAAAGCCTACCTGGACCAGGAGCGGGATTTGATGCTGACGCACTTGCGAGACCAGATTATTGATCTGTCGATCGAGGGGGCGAAGAAGCTGGTTCAGGAGAACCTGAAAATCGATCCGGATAAACAGCGGCAAATGCTGATCGAGATGTTTACCGGGATTCGCGACCGGAAGTTTTTAGCCGTCCCGCAGGAGCTTCAGTCGAACCTGCCGCGGATCGAGGTCACGACCGCGATCGCGCTGACCGACGAGGAGCGGGCGCTCGTCAGCGAAGAGCTGAAATCGCGGCTGAGCGACGACGGCGCGGTCGTTTTTCAGATCGATCCGAAAATTCTCGGCGGCGTTGTTGTTCATAGCGGCAATATCCTGATCGATCATTCGATTTCCGGACGTGCGCGCGAGCTTCGTGACGCGCTTCATCAGTAAGCTCCCGGAATACGATTTTTGGATTTGGCGGCGAGGAAGCACGAGCTTTTTCGCCGCCTCTTTCGTTCGGGAAAGGCGGGTATAATCGGGTTATGCCGGTCGATTTCGTAAATCTCCTTCCGCAAATCCGCGATTTCAGCGATCATGCCGTCGAGCGGCAGTCGCAGGCGGAATCGAGCCTTTCCGCGCTCCGGAAGTCGTTCGCGACGTTAGCCGGGCGGACGGATATCGAAGCGCTCGTGCGCGCGAATTTATCCGGGAAGCCGGCGGTTCACATCGCGCTTCCGACCGATGAGGCGATCGATCGCGGGTTCCCGCTTCCGGAAAGCGCGCGCCGTCCGGGGACAGTTTTAGCCGCCGACGGGTCGCAGGTGATCCCCAACCGGCATGAGGAAGTCCGTTTCGGCCTGATCAATATCGGATTATTTGAGGCGCGGCCCGGGTCGGGAACCGCTCCGACCGAGACGGTCGCGACCGAGCTCCTCGACGAGTTCCGCGGCGGCGAACGGCTCGACGAATTCCGCGTTTCGTACCTGCGCGACCTTTCGGAGCGCTGTCTGATCGCGGAAGCTGTTAACGGTCTGGCGTCCGACCGGGAACCGATTTTAGCGCTGACCGACGGTCCGATCTCGATCTTTCAGCAGCGGAAGCCGGTAAGCGGCTCGGCGGGGGCGTTTTCGCCCGAGGATCGGCGCAGGATCGAAACCGCGTATCAGGTTATGGCACGGCGCGGAGTCCTTTACGCCGGCTATATTGACCGTCCGGGTTCCGATCTCGTCGTCCGCATGGCGCAGACGGCGCTGAACCAGGAGACGTCGGAATCCGGCCCGAAAACGCTGATGGACGCTGGGCTTTTCGCGTCGGTTCTGGGACCGACCGAGCGTTCGGCGGTCTTCCGGCTGGCGACGGTGAATCCGGGACCGAACGACGAAGAAATTCTGGCGGTTTATTTCTTTTACCTGAACCTTCAGGGGGCGCAGCGGTTCCGGACGAGGAAGCGGGCGACGATCGCGCGCGTCGAAGTTCCGGATTGGGTTGCGCGCGAGCCGGCGTCGATCGACACGCTGCACGCGGCGCTGGTCGCGCAGGCCGGGATGATCGATGGAATGCTGTATCCCTACGCGCTCCAGCGTGCGCATGAAATCGCATTGATCCGTGTCGACGAGAAAGAGCGGATCAAGCGGAAGCTGATGCATGAAATGATCCGGCGGGGGAGCTCGCCGCGGGATAAATCGGAAAAACAGCGGTCGAAAGACCTGATTAACTGAATCAAATCGGGCGGTGGCGATCGGGAGAAAAGGAGAAGGATCGATGGGGCCAGAGGCAGTCGGAATCCCGTTTGGGCGAATCTTAACCAGTCATTTACGCGGCGCGTCGGCGGCGTTCCGCGTCGGCGCGGAGGAAATCCCGCCGTTCGGATCGCTTGTCCGCGCTGCGATCGGAAATCGCGGTGGCGGCGATATTTTTGGTTTGGTTGCCGATATCCGGATGGAGGAGGATGGCTTCCTTCGGCAGTTAGCTTCCGGAGCGGAGCTCGACCCCGAAATTATTCTCGATTCGCGGGAGAACCGGAACGTCCCGATCGTGCTGACGATTTTATTTGTCGGATCGCGCAGCGATGGACGCGTATCCCACCTGCTTCCGCCGCGTCCGCCGCTGACGCTCGATGAGTTGTACGTTTGTTGCGACGCCGAGATCGTTGAATTCTGCGGCGGGGGGCGGTTTGGCTACTTCCGGCATCTTCTCCGCGGCGGAGATTATCCGGTCGAGGAACTCGTCGCGGCTCATTTCCGCGAAGCGATCCGCGCGCATGCGGCGGTTTTCGGTTCGGCGGAGGATTGGGAACGGCGCGCGGTGGGCGAGATGATGAACCTGATGAACGGCGATTTTGATCGGCTTTACGACGTCTTTGGCGCGCTGAGCGACCTGGATCCGGCGGCCGGCGGGGAAAGGCAGGGACGAAAATGAGCCTGGAACGCGATTTAATCGGATACGTTATCGGCGGGAGCCTGAAAGAAGGGATTACCGTCCGGTTGACGGTTCCAGCGACGATGGTCCGAGAGGGCGGATTTGTCGTTATCGAAAGCCTGGGCGTTCGCTATTACGGACTGTCGGTGAATTTGTCGCTCCGTTCGGCAGATCCGCGCTTCTCGCTGGAGCGCGCGGAGCTGCGGTTTAAACCGGCTTACGCGGCGGTCCTGAACGAGAAGGCGCTGTATACTGAAATGGAGGTGATGCCGGTGCTGATGCAGGAGACCGGCGGCGATATTGACGATCCGGATTATCAGCCTCAGGATATCGAGAACCCGGGCATTATGCCGATTAAGACGGTCCCGGCGCACCATGCGCCCGTCTATCTCGCTTCGCGCTTCGACGTCGCGGCGGTTTTCAGTCCGCGTTCGGCTGGCGGAAAAAGCGACGCCAGCTTTATGATCGGGACGACGCGCGAACAGGGCCATCCGGTTCATATCAATCTGAAAAAGCTGATCGAGCGTTCGTCGGGAATTTTCGGCGCGACCGGAACGGGAAAATCGTACCTGACCCGCCTGATTCTGGCGGGGCTGCTGAAAAGCGGCGAAGCGTCCGTCCTGGTTTTCGATATGCATAACGAATATTCATATGGCGACCGTTCGCCGGATACGGGGAAAGAGGTCCCGGGACTGAAAGATAAATTTGGTCCGAAGGTCATGCTCGCCGGGCTGGGCGCAGGCGCGAAAATCCGCTCCCGCCGGGTCGATATCGAACTTGTCCTGAAAAGTTCCGACCTGTATCCGTCTGATATCGAGATGCTGACGGCCGAGTTGAATTTACGCGATACGACCGGAACGACGCTGAACCAGCTGTTTCAGGCGTTCGGGACCGACTGGTTCGAGGCGTTTCGGAAGCTGGGGAGCGGCGGCGAGGACGAACTGGCGCAGTGGGCGCGCGACAATAAGCTGCACGAGGGGGCGGTATCGGCGTTGTATACGAAGCTGGGGAAGGTTTTCGGCAAGCCGTATATCCGTCCGAACGTCGCCGGCGATCCGGTCGGCAATATGATTAACGTCCTGTCGGCGGGAAAATCGGTCGTGCTGTCGTTCGGGGGTTATGAGTCGGATTTGGATTACCTGCTGGTGACGAACGTTCTGACGCGGCTGATCCGGGCCGAATGGGAACGGCGGACGAACGAGGGGTATCATGATCCGCTGAAAAATCCTTATCCGCTCGTGATCGCTCTGGAGGAGGCGCATAAGCTGCTGAATCGGGAAATGGCGTCGCAGACGGCGTTCGCGGCGATTGCGCGCGAGATGCGCAAGTATTCGGTGACGCTCCTGGTCATCGACCAGCGCCCGTCGCAGATATACGACGAAGTCATGTCGCAGCTGGGAACGCGGATTTCAGGATGGCTTGGCGACGACAACGATATTGCGGCTGTGCTGTCCGGCTTATCCGGGCGCGATACGCTGCGCGGAATGCTCTCCCGGCTTCAGCCGAAGGAGGAGGTGCTGCTCGTCGGGTATGGGGTGCCGATGCCGTTGCCGGTACGTTCGCGGCGCTACGATGAGGCCTTCTGGCGCGAGCTCTTCGGGACAGAATCGGGGAAACCCGAGGACGCGGCGTTATCGGCGAAGAAGTTTTTCGGGTAAACCTCTGGTCGCGCCGTGGTCCCACGGCGACCGCTTAACGGCGGCAGAGCCGGATTTCGCGCGTGTACATCACGAGCGTGCCGGACACGGCGACGTTGAACGACATGGCATTCACAGATTCGATTTCGACGACCGCGTCGCATTTTTTCAGGATCCGTTCCGGGAGTCCGTTCGCTTCCGAGCCGAGAAGATAGACCGCCATGGGCGGATGCGTAAAGGAGGCCAGCGGTTCGCCGCCGAATTCAACGCCGACCAGCCGCGCGCCGACCGGGCGGTTGGCATAGAAGTTTTCAAAGGTTTCGTAGCGGCGAAGCGGAATCCGATGATCCGCGTGCCAGAGGTCGGTTGGCTGCCGTCTTGGCTTGGCGCCGATCGTAAAAATACCGGCCGCGCCGAGCTGATACGCGCTTCGCCAGAGCGTCCCGATATTTTCCCAGTGAAGCGGATGGAACACGCCGATTTCGAAGTAGCCGCGGTCAAGGTCGATATCGGTCATTCGGCTGCGGCTTCCTCATCCGCGGCTGCGCTTTCGTCCTCGCTTTTAACGACGCGCCAAGGATTGGCGTGATTATCGGGCTGCTGAACGATGATCCCCAGCTCTTCGAGCTGGTACAGGATTTTCGAAGCGCGGGTGTAGCCGATTTCGAGTTCGGTAACGAGCGACGTTGCTGAAATGCGGCGGTTCCGGATCGCGGACCGGACCGCGGTCCCCAGAATCGAATCGGCGTTCTCGATCGTTTTCTCCTTGAAGGTATAGGTCTGGTTGAGCGGGTTGAACGTCCCGAGCCCGTCGTCGTTGTCGGGTTCGTCCGCGGGTTTGTTTTCCGCGAGCATGGCCTGCAGCGCGGTAAAGCTGCTGAGGACGGCGACTTCGCGCGCGCTGGTCGGGGTCAGGGCGCTCTGCGTTTTCCAGTAGGCGACCAGGCGCTGGATCTCCTTATTTGAAACGAACGCGCCCTGGAGCCGCTGCAGGTTGGGGTTTTCAACCGTCATCAGCAGCATGTCGCCCTGTCCGAAAAGATGTTCCGCGCCGGGGCGGTCGAGAATAACCTGGCTGTCGACGTTGGACGGGACATGGAACGCGATCCGCGAGGGAAGGTTCCCCTTGATCGTCCCGGTGATGACTTCGCGGGAAGGGCGCTGCGTTGCGACGATCAGGTGGATCCCCATCGCGCGCGCCATCTGCGCCAGGCGGGTAACGCTTTGCTCGATTTCCGGACCGTTGGTCATCATCAGGCTCGCCAATTCATCGATCACGATCACGATGTACGGAAGCGCCTGATCCGGGTATTTCTGGTTGTAATCCTGTATATTGCGCGAATTCATGTCGCGGAAGTAGAGGTTCCGCCGTTCCATTTCCGCCAGCGCGTATTGAAGCGTGTCGGCGCTTTTATCGGTGTCCGTGATGACCGGCGTGAGCAGGTGCGGTACGCCGGCGTAAGCGGAGAGCTCGACGCGTTTCGGGTCGATCAGGATCAGCTTCAGTTTGTCGGGCGCGTTGTACATCAGCAGGTTCGCTAAAATGACGTTCAGGCAGACCGATTTCCCGGACCCGGTTTCACCGGCGATGAGCAGGTGCGGCATGCGCGTCAGGTCGATACAATGGACGTCGCCGTTAATATCGATTCCCAGCGACATCGGCAGCCCGTTTCGATATTTTCGGAAGTCGCCTTTCCCAAGGATATCGCGGAGCGGGACGGTCGTCCGCTTCGGGTTCTGGACCTGCATTCCGATATACGTTTTCCCTGGAATTGGCGCTTCGATACGGAGCTGCCGGACCTCGAGGTTCATCTCCAGATCCTTGATCAGGCTTTCGATTTTGTTGACGCGGACGCGAACCTGCCGTCCGGCTTTTTCGACGAAACCGGGCTGAACGCCGAACTGGGTAAACGTCGGGCCGCAGCGGACGTCAACGACAGTTCCCGGGGCATTCTGCGATCGGAGAACTTCTTCGATGATTTCGGTTGAACGGCGGATAAATTCCGGGTCCTGCTGATTATCGTTGTTTTCCGGGACGGGGTCGAGAATGACCTCGGCGTCCGGCAGCGTCCATTCGGAACCGGAATGGGCGACGTCCGGCTGCCGGCGGCTGTCGGCGACGAGGCGTTCAAGGTTGGGGGCGACGAAAACGCGCGCCTTTGGCTTCGCCGGCTTCGCTTCGGCGGCCGGATCTCCCGCGCTGTCGCTGTTTCCGCTCGATTCGGCGGGTGAGATCTCGCTGAGGTATCCGTCAGCTTCAGGCTTGACCGGAGCGTCCGCTTCGTCCGGATCGTCTTCGATTCGCAGCGGCGGGAGGTCGGCCCGGGTTGCGAACGGCCGGACATGGATAATTCCGTCCTTGTCGCGGAGCGCTGGATCGCCGGGCCTGGTTGGCGTGAATTCGGCCGCGCGTTTTCGCCGCGCGGTCGACGAAAACGTTTCTTCGGTCGCGTCTGGATCCGGTTCGTTTATTTCCGCGTTTACTTTTGGGCAGTCCTCCTCGTTTTGGGGAGGCGCTTCGGTCTCTTTCGTCTGGCGCTGTTGAAGGAAGGCTTTGAGCTTTGACTGGAAAGACAATTCTTTTTCTTCGGCTTCCTTCGCGGCCTCGGAAAGCGGCCTGAGCTGGAGCTGCATCTCCGTTTCCGGCGCGACGTTTTCGTCGTCCGGGATCAGCAGCAGCGCCTTGATACGGCGGACGAGTTTCCGCGTGAAATTCAGCTTCATTTCCCAGTTTTCCGGCAGGAGCCGGACCGACTTGTCCCAGACCAGGAACGCGATCAGCATTCCAAGAAAGATCAGCAGGGTTGCCGTTCCGATCGTACCGATCGCTGCGACCGAAAACCGGTCGACCGCTGCCGCGGCCAGTCCGCCGCCGAATTCGACCGATTGGAACGGATGGCCGGTGACGTTGAAGCGCTGGATGACCCAGCTGATATAGAAGTAAACGCCGAGGAAAGCGGCGAAAAGCTTCCAGTTGAAGGAAAACGGTTTGGAATTAATCCTGCGGACGACCGCGAGATACAGGCCGCAGAAAAAGACGACGACAAGTCCGAACGAAGCTGTCCGACCGAAAAAGCGCGTTGCGAAATCTCCGAACCCATTCCCGAAAATCGTCTGTTCGCCGAAGCGAAGCTGTCCATAGGCGATCAGCGCAAAAAAAATCAGCGCGATTCCGGCGGCCGTCAACCCGATTTCGACCAGAACCGACGGCTTTGGGAGCGACGCGAGCGAGAATTTTGGCCTGAGCCAGGAGAGACCGGTTTTTTTCTGCTTCTGACGGGCGCGAATCGCCGGCTTTTTATCCTCGCGGAACGAGGGGCTGGCGGAGGTTTTTCTGGTTTTCGGGGCGCTTGCCGGCGTCGTTTTTTTTGCTTTTGTTGCCATATGTTCTATTATATCATTCGTCTCGGCCCGGTCGGGCGGTCCGGAACCGGCGACGCGGTCCCGTCCCAGGGCAGGCCCCGTCCCAGGGCAGGCATAGCTTATAATTCTATAGGAAACTGATTTGAAATTTGTGGAGACAGGCGCTGATTGATGAATTTTTTTAAAATGGGGGCAGGGTGAAGATGCGGATGCGCGCGAGCAGGGACGGCGCGAATCCGTCCGCTTCTTTAACGCGTCCGGCGGCATTCCGGGCCGGAGGATGCTGGCTTGGGTTGGCGCTCGCGACGGGCGTGACGCTTTTTCGGGTTGCGTCCGAGCGGTCGGGAATCGGGTCGGCGCTGCTCTTCGGTTACTCACTGTTCCGGCTGGCGATGATTCTCGGATTGGTGACGGTTCTCGCCGCGATTTTAGCGGCCGGCGCGGTCCTGGCGCGGTCGGAGCGGATCTGCGGACGGTTCTGGCGTTTCTTTCTGCGCGTGCGCCGCGGTCTGACGCAGGGACTGATCGCGCTCTTTCTGCTCGCGTCGGGGGCGCTGGTCTGCTTTCTTTATTGGCTTCCGGACGCCGCGCCGGCGATCACGGCGCGTCTTGTTCCGGTTGGATTATGGCTGGCGTTCGTTTCGCTTTGGAGCGCGGGATTCTGTTCAATTGTTCCGGAAGGACCGCGCGTCCCTTTACGGACGCTCCGGCGGATTCTGATCGTCGCGTTTGCCGTAACCGCGATTGGAATGGCCGTCGGCGTTCCCGGCTTCGTTCGGACCCGATTCGGTTTCGCGCCGGATCCTTTCGATTGGCAGCCGCCCGGCATGTCGATTCACTGGGGGCAGCTGGCGACCGCGCTCCTCGGCGCGGCGGCGTTCGTTCAGCTTTCCTCCGCGGCCCGGCGGGCGCTTCCAAAACGGCTCTCTCCGGCGCGGATCCGGCGGATCGTTCGTTTGGCTGGCTTTTTCGCGATCTGGGCGCTGACGGCGCGGCTCTGGATTTCCGTCCCGACCGAAGAGGTTCTCCGTAACAGTTATTTCATGGAGATCGCGGAGCCGAACGGCGTTCCTTATCCGGCGTCAGACGCGGCGTATTTCGCGGTCTGGGCTGAATCGATTCTGGTGGGGCTGGGGCTGAAGGAAACGGTCGTCTCGCGGCAGCTTTTCGTCGGTTTCCTGTCGCTTTTGTTTCGCGTCGCGGGAGATCATTGGCTGCTGACGATTGACCTGCTGACCGGGACGCTGGCGCTGATTCCGGCGCTGCTGTTCCTGCTTGGAGCTCAGCTGCATAGCGAAGGTGCGGGCGCGATCGCGGCTGGGATCGCGATCTTGCGCGAGTTGAATACGCTGTACATGGCGCCGTTTTTCGGCGTTTCGAGCTCGAAAATGTTCCTGTCGGATTTGCCGATGCTGCTGGCGCTGCTGGCGGCGGTTAACGCGGCGGTCTGGGCGTACCGGCGCGCTTCGGAATGGGACGCATGGCTGAAATGGGCGGCTGTTGGCGGCTGCTTCGGGCTGGGGCTGCTGATCCGGTCGCAGTTCGCCGCCGTCGCTCCGGTTTTCGCCGGCGCGATCGTTTCCCGGCGGAACGTTTCGGGTCGGGCAAAAGCGGCGGCGTTGGCGGGGTTCGTCTGCGCGGCGGGACTTGTCCTGATGGGCGCGCTGATCCGGAGCGCGGCGCTGACCGGGAGCCTGGTTCTGGAGGACGCCTCGATCCATGGATATGAGCTGACGCGGCGTTTTTCGGGCGATCCGCTTTATGAACCGACGCGCGTTCCCGGCGAATCCGCCGAATCGTTTTCGAACCGGATGGCCCGCGAGACGTTAACGTTTATCCGGACGCGTCCCGGCGAGACCGCTTTCTTTATCTTGAATCATTGGACAAAAGCGATCGCTGAAAGTGCGATGGTTTTGCCGCTGCGGCTGGATGGCGGCCTGACCTGGAACGACCGCGGCGACGGCGCGTATCAGGATCTGGAAAACCGGCTCGCGAATCTCCGTGTCTGGGAGTTTTATGGGCTGGCCGTTTTCGCGGCGATCGGATTTTGGGCGGCGCGAAGGCGCGGGGCTGCGATCCCGCTGGGCGTCTGTCTGGTTTATTTATTATCATCGTCGATTGGCCGCTATTCAGGGTGGCGCTTTAATCTACCGGCGGATTGGTTCATATGTTTGTTTTTCGCGACCGGCGCGGCGATGGTTAGCGAATGGGTATCGCTGGCGTTTCGGTTCAGCGACGAACTGGGGGCGGATTCCCGCGTCTCCGAGGCGTCCGGGAAACGGAATCGGTTTTCCGTGGTACGGGCGGCCGCGCTGATTGGGGTCATGGCGTTGATCGGGGCTGCGCCGGCGCTGAGCGGGCGGCTCCGTTCGGATCGCGTCGTTCCGCTCCGGGGTCGGGAGAGCGCGGTCGAGTGGCTCGCTGAACGGGGGATGACGGCGGGGGAGCGGATAGAAACGCGGATTGCGTCGGCGTCGGAGCTGCGTGTTGGACGGCTGCTGTACCCGCGCTGGTTCGCCGCTGACGATGGGTTGACGAGCGCGAATCCCTGGGCGGCGTACCGTCCGCGTCCGTTCGACCGGCTTGGATTCGTTCTCCTGAATCGGGAAAACGTGGACGTCGTCATTCCGATCGGCGCGCTTTCGGGGCAGGTCCCGCATCGGGCGGATTGCCTCGTCGGCGGGACGCGGGACGGCGACGCGCTGATCGCGGATTTCGTGATCTGCCCCGCGGCGGGTTTCGCCGTTTTTCCAGAATAAGTCGACATGTTTCTTTATTTTGATAATTAGATAATTATTTTCGCAATGAAACGTTTTGGGCGGGATGTCGTATTTAAAATCAAAAGCGGATATCTGGAAGGAAACGGGATGAGTACGTTTGGGTTAAAAATGTTGGCTGCGACGTTCATGCTGCTGGATCATGTTTATTTGTACTTTTTCGCCCCGTCGCTGGGCGCGCCTTTGATCCTGACCTGTATCGGACGGATGGCGTATCCGTTGTTTTTGTTTTGTATGGTCTGGGGGTATCACTATACGCGCAGCCGCAAGGTTTACCTGCTGCGGTTGTACCTGTTGAGTATCTTCATGACCGTCTTCTGTTACGCTGTCGATTCTTATTTCCCGACCGAAAACGGCTTCGGATTTCATAATATTTTCCTGAGCCTGTTTCTTGTTGGCGCGCTGATCAGTACGATCGAAATTTTCCAGAAAGACCGGAAGCGGGGGATTGTCCTGTTCAGCGTTATTTTCGCGGTTCAGGTTTTATATATCTATGCGGAGCGGATATTGCGCGCGGTTTTTCCATCCCTGCCAGGGCTGAGCGGCGACACGATCACCGGGATCGTTCCGAATCTGTACCTGAACGAATACGGTTTTGAATTCGTTGCGCTCGGCGTTCTGATGTACTTCCTTAAGGACAGGAAGGAGCTGTTTTGCGCGGCGTATATCCTGTTTTGTATCGCCCAGTTCAGCGCTGAGATGATTTCGGGTGAGTTGGGTCTTCCGGTGCAATGGCTGATGATTGCGGCGCTGCCGCTGATGATGAGCTACAATCATGAAAAAGGCCGGGGCATGAAATATTTCTTTTACGTTTTTTATCCGGCGCATGCGTTCCTGCTGTTTTACCTGGCGAATTTTGCGGTGGGATCGAGCTGACAATGCGCGGTACGGATGCGGAGCGAAATGGAGAATGGATGGGGTGAACCGGATTTTAATCATTGACGACGATTGGCAGCTTTGCGCTTTGATTCAGCGCTGCGTTTCGCGGGAGCATATCGATGCGGATATATGCCGCGACGGGCGGGCCGGGTTAGCGAAATTAAGGGAAACCGGGTACCAGCTGGTTATTTTAGACGTGATGATGTCTGGCGCGGATGGTTTTGAAGTTTTATCAGAGATCCGTAAAGAAAGCGGCGTTCCGGTCCTGATGCTGACCGCGAAAAACGACAGCGCTTCGAAGGTCCGCGGGCTGCGCGGCGGGGCGGACGATTACCTGACGAAACCGTTCGATCTGGAGGAGCTCATGGCGCGGATTTTGTCGCTGATCCGGCGGTACACGCGCTTCAATCCCGCCGACGACGGGCCCCGGATGCTGATCTACGACGGACTGACGATCGATCTCGACCTGCGGACGGTTGCGACCGCGGCCGGTTCGTTTGAACTCCCTCCGAAGGAATTCGACCTGTTGCTGTTCGCCGCGAAAAATCAGGGCAGGATCCTGACGAAGAAACGGATCTATGAGGAGGTATGGAAGGAAGCGTATCTTCATGACGACAGCAATATCATGGCAGTGATCAGCCGGCTGCGGAAAAAGCTCGAAGCCGATCCCGGGAGCCCGAGGTATCTTCAGACCGTGAAAGGGATCGGCTATCGGTTCAATAAGGACGTTTGAGCTCGCCGGATGAAGATTCTGATCGCGTTCCTGATTTTCCTGACGCTGGCGGCGATCGGTTCCGCCGTTCGGCTCTGGCGCGTAAAGAAACGGCTTTCTGAAATGACCGGCGCGCTCCGCGACGTTCGGGATGGGAACGGGAACCGCCGGCTCCTGGCCGGACCGTCAGAGCCGATCGCGCCGCTTGCGTATGAGATGAACGAGATTGTTCGCGCTTATGAGGACCGGCTGGCGCAGTTCCGGCAGACGGCGGAAACGAATAAGCGGCTGATGACGAGCCTGTCGCATGACGTTCGGACGCCGCTGACGACGCTGATCGGGTACCTCGACGCGGCTCAGAAAGGTATCGTAACAGGGAAGGAGCGCGAGGAATATATTGAAACGGCGCGCCGGAAGGCTTACGACCTGAAAGCGTATATCGACGTTTTATTTGACTGGTTCAAGCTGAATTCCGACGAATTCGTCATGGAAATCGTTCCGGTCGAAGCGGGAGAGCTGACGCGGAATATCCTGATCGATTGGATCCCGATTTTCGAAAGTCAGGGGATCGCGGTGGAGATCGATATCGCGGAAGAGTCGGTTCCGGCGGCGCTGGACAGCGGGAGTTACACGCGGATCCTGAATAACCTGATTCAGAATCTGGTCTCTCATAGCCGCGCGGATCGCGTTGAAGCGCGCCTGTCGAAGCGGGACGATTGTTTTGAATTTACGCTGTCGGATAACGGCGTCGGGATCGCGAAAGAAGCGCTGGATCAGGTTTTTAACCGGCTTTACACGCGCGATCCGGCCGATAGCGAGAGGGGAAGCGGGCTTGGGCTGTCGATCGCGCGCCAGCTGGCCGGGAAAATGGGCGGGCGGATCAGCGCTGAAAGCCGCGTCGGGGAAGGGACTTCTTTCACGCTTGCTTTTCCGCTGATTCGGACGGAGGCTTTACGACGCTGAGGACATGGAAAGTTTCGCTGCAGGCCTCAGGCGGATTCAGAACGCTTGTGACGAAGCCGGCCGCGGGGCTGCGTATGATGGCGATAACGATGGTTTTACGGTCTGCGTTGATCGTCATTGCGGCGAAGGTTGGGTATCACGGATGAGTGCCAACCGCGGCACTCATGGCATCCATATGTATATGTTTATCTGTATTTGATCTCTTTTGCATGAGCTACGACCGCGAAAGTCCTGCCGAAAACCTTGCGTTCAGCCGATTGCAAGGTTAATTCAACGTTCCCGCAAGGTTAACGCAAGGTTGCGCTGCTAAAGTAAAGAGAAGGAAGTTGAATGATGGACGAATTTGTGATTGAGACGAAAAAGCTGACGAAGAAATACGGGCATGAGACCGCGATTTATGACGTCGAACTCCATGTCCGGAAAGGGCGGATTTATGGACTGCTCGGACGGAACGGCGCCGGGAAAACGACGACGATGAAGCTGCTGCTTGGGTTGACGGAGCCGACTGCCGGAGAGGTGCTGCTCTGGGAAAAGCCGCTGCGGGGGAACGAGAAAAAAGTTCTGCCCCGGATCGGGTCGATGGTTGAGGGCCCGGGTTTTTATCCGAATCTGACCGGGACGGAAAATCTGCGAATTTTCGCGACGCTGCGCGGCGTTCCGACGGCGAACGCGGTCGAAAACGCGCTGAGGCTGGTCGGGCTTCCGTATCGGGATAAAAAGCTGTTTTCGCAATATTCATTAGGAATGAAGCAGCGCCTGGCGATCGCGCTTGCCGTCATGCATGATCCGGAGCTGCTGATATTGGACGAGCCGATCAACGGTCTCGATCCGATCGGAATCGCGGAAGTCCGCGCTTTTATCCGCGAGCTCTGCGATCAGCGCGGAAAGACGGTCCTGATATCCAGTCATATCCTGTCAGAGGTCGCGTTATTGGCGGACGATATCGGGATTATCGATCATGGCGCGCTGTTGGAAGAAGGCAGCCTTGCGGAACTGGAACGGAGAAACAGTCGTTTCGTACAGTTTTCTGTTTCCGACACGGCGCAGGCGGCGCGGATATTGGAGCGAGTTTTTAACGAAACGCGGTTTTCGGTTCAGGACGATTATCGTTTGCGAGTGGACTGTCTCGATTTACCGGTTGGGAAACTTGTTGCCGCTTTTGTGGAAAATGGACTGGAAGTCAATGAAGCGCATACCTGCGAAGAAAGTCTGGAAGACTATTTCAAACGGGTAACGGGAGGAGAAGGCATTGCTTAATCTTGTGCTTTGTGAATTCACAAAATTAAAACGCAAAAAAATTGTTTTACTGATCATACTTTCTGCTTTCCTGTTTCCTGTTCCGCTCACAGCGTTCATGACGCTGCCCTTTCCGATTGAAAGCGAGGCGGCTAATTTCAATGAGTATTTCAGTTATGTGATGGGATATGGCGTAGAGCTGCTGCTGCCCTGTGTGATCGGCATCACTGCCGCGACCCTGTTTTTTATGGAACGCGATCATGATACTTTTAAAAATTTGCGGGTGATTCCGGTCACAAGCACACAGATGGTCCTTGCAAAAATTATTGTTTTATTCCTTTTCGGAATATTATTCAGTTTAGCTTCAGCCGTTGCCGCGTTCCTTTGCGGGGGTTTTACGCCGGGCGCGGAGGTCACAGGGATATTCTATAAATTGGTATTGGCGTTAGAAATGGGGGCCTTTATTACGGGCGGAACTTTGCCCTTAGTTGTTCTTGTCGTTTTCTTCAGTAAAACCTATATCTTTTCTATTTTGCTCTGCGTATTTTACAGCGTTTTGAGTTTGACGGCGGAAGCCAGTTTCGGCGCGCTGCCCAAATTATTGTGCTGGCTCATGCCAATTCCTCTGACAACGCTTTGGAGCGCGGGAAATATGATTCAACATGGCGTACGCGAAAATATAGAAGCGTTAGAGCGTCTGTTTCCGTCTACAGCTCAGACCGTTGCTATTTTAAGCGTTATGGCATTCCTGTCTGTCATGCTGATCGATTACCTGTATAAAGTGAGGAGAGATGAATAACATGATTCCCATGATTCAGACCGAAATCTGGAAATTAAAAAGGTATCGAATTATCTGGTCCGGGGTTTTCCTCATGCTGCTTTCCGTTCTGTTGACTATTTTTTCTACTACGGCAATGGATGGGACGATCTGGACATTTCCTTTCTTTTCTGAGCAGGTCGTCAAGAACAACGTTACGACGATTTTTCCGATGTGTATTGTTTTGATTGCCGGATATATCATAGCAAGAGAAGAAAAAGATAACGCGCTTAAAAATATTATGGTAATTCCTGTTTCTTATTCCTGTCTATTGTCAGGGAAACTGGTTGCTTGCGCATTGCTTTCTTTGTTTTTAGGGCTGGCAAGCGCGGTGTTTACGATAGCTGCGAGCTTGCTGCTGGAATTTCCGGGATTTTCTGTCGCGGTCGTTATTCAGACATTTATTCAGATGATTTTGAACTGTCTGTTTCTGTATATTGCGGTGACGCCAGTGATTGCGCTAACGGTTCGTATTCCAAACGGGCACCTGATCGGGACGATCATAGCGTTTGTTTATGGCTATGGCGGTATGTTTGCTTCGGGGAATATGACGCTGGCGAACGTTTACCCAATTACTGCAAGCCTGGGCCTGATCCGCTATCGCAGTTATGATCCAGCAGTCCATTGGAACATGCTGAGCTGTCTTTGCAGCCTGATCCTCTGCGTCTGTATTTCCTGTATATTCATCCTGCGCATAAAAAATAAAGAGCCTGAAAGAACAACGAAAAAGCCTGATAAAGCGATCCTTAAGAAAGGATGGTAATTTCTGCCGAATGAACGAATTTGTGATTGAGACGAAAAAGCTGACGAAGAAATACGGGCATGAAACCGCGATTCATGACGTCGATCTCCATGTCCGGAAAGGGCGGATTTACGGGCTTCTCGGGCGGAACGGCGCCGGGAAAACGACAATAATGAAAGCCGTTTTGGGGCTGATCCCGATCGATTCCGGGGAGGTTAAAGTATTTGGCGAGCGGATCGAGGAACGGAAGGAGCGGATTTATCCGCGGATCGGCGCGATGATCGAGACGCCGGGCTTTTATCCGAACCTGACCGGGACGGAAAATCTGGAAATTTTTGCGAAGCTGCGCGGCGTTCCAACGCCGGACGCGGTCGAAAACGCGCTGAGGCTGGTCGGGCTTCCGGTTCGGGATAAAAAGCTGTTCGGCGCGTATTCTTTGGGCATGAAGCAGCGCCTCGGTATCGCGAACGCGGTTTTTCATGACCCGGAGCTTCTGATATTGGACGAACCCACGAATGGACTCGATCCGATCGGAATCGCCGGGATCAGGGATCATCTTAAAAAGCTGGTCGTTGAGCGTGAAAAAACGATCCTGATATCCAGTCATATCCTGTCTGAAATCACGCTGCTCGCCGACGATATCGGGATCATCGACCGCGGCGTCTTATTGGAGGAAGCCCCGCTGAGCGAGCTGACAAAAAGGGACCGTCGGTATATCGAGCTTCGGGTTTCGGACGTTTCGAAAACCGTTCTGATCCTGGAACGGGATTTTGGAATGAAGGGTTATTCCGTTCAGGACGACTGCACGCTTCATCTTTTTGACGCGGTTGAGGATATCGGCGCGGTCCACAGAGCGCTCGTACTGGAGGACGTCGCCGTTTACGAATCCCGGTTTTGCAGCCATACGTTGGAGGACTATTTCAAGAGTATAACGGGAGGAGAGGGAATTGCTTAACCTGATTCAGACGGAGTTCCTCCGGTTGCGGCGCAGGCGTACGGTTTTCTGGATGCTCCTGGCCGCCTGGCTGATGCCGCTTGTCGGCGTTTTCTATTTCGGCGACGATTGCCGGTTGGGACTGGATCCGATCCGGTTCTTTAAATGGGCGTCGTTCAGCTATACGGCGTGGATCGTTTTACCCATCGTGCTTGGAATCTTTGCCAGTATGCTCATGGTCGACGAAAATCGCCTCGGGATCCTTTATCAATTCTGGATCGTCCCGGTTCATCGGTCCAGCTTCTTTCTCAGTAAGTTTCTGATGGTCATGATCTACGCGCTTTGCTTCATGCTCGTTTCCGCGTCCGCGTCGTTAATTTCAGGGCTGCTTTCCGGCTGCGTTACGCCGGATCGGGACGCTGTCGTCTTCCTTTTTCGAAAGTGTCTTGAGATCGGATCCCTGACGGCCTTTACGACGGCGCCGGTCCTCGCCGCGGCTGGGACGCAGCGCGGTTACCTTCTGCCGGTCTGCCTGACAATCGTTTATACGTTTTTCGGGTTTATCCTGCTGGGAGTCAATCCGTTTCTTCATCCGATATCGAGCGCGATGGAAATCGTTCTTCGCGACGTTCCCGGCGTAGTTTTATCCCGCCCGTCGAATCTTCCCGACGCGTTCTTTTGTATCGGAATCTGGTGCGCCGGGTCGGCGGCTGCGGCGCGAATACGGGTGAAAGGGTCATGGATATGAATCGGGTGAAAACGCTGCTTTGGGCGGAATGGCGAAAACTGCGCCGTTCGAAAATCATATGGATAAGCGTCTTTGCGGTTGCGCTCGCCTCGGCGACCGTGATCGCGCAGGGGCAATTCGTTCATTATGGTGAAACTTTCGCGAGCCGTCCGGGCTGGTTGCTGACCACGGCGCAGTCGTTGGCGACGTTTTATGTTTTGCCGGCGATCGTTGCGCTCGTGGGGAGCTATCTGATCTGCCGCGAGGATCATGACGGAACGATCGTTTCGCTTCGACTTGTACCGGTCGATGAAAAAAGACTGTCTGCGGTGAAAATGGTTGTTGCGTTGATCTTCAGCCTGATCCTTTACCTGCTGCTGTTCCTGTTCATGCTGGCGGCGGAAGCCATTCTTCACGTTCAGGATTTAACGGCGGCGACAGTGATTTCTTTTCTGAAAATGTACCTGATTGATGGGGTGGGGGTATTTTTCGCGATCTCCCCGATCATCGTTACCGTCGCGCGCGACCGGAAGAAATACTGGCTGGCGCTGCTGGCCGCCGAAGTATATTCTTTCGTCGCGGTCTTCGCCGGGTTGGCGGGGCTGAACGACGTGGTTCCGATTACGGCGGTCCTTAATCTTTCCGGAGCGTTCGGCGAATCCGGCACGGTCAGCCTGATCCGGAGCGGTCTCGTTTTGCTCTGCTGCGGCGGTTTGGCGCTGTACATGTTGATGCGGATCGATTCCTGCGGCCGACGGGCAAAATAGAGCGTTTCATGTGAAGATCCCCGTCGGTCTCAGCGGAGGATATCGGGATCGGTCAGGAACTGGCGTATCCCGATCGTAATAAATCCGTTGTCGTCAGGGCGTGGACGGAGATTTTCCTGAACGACGATGAATTTTCGGAATGAATCAGGAATTTTCCGCAGCGGCACACGCCGGTCACGACCTTGATCAGTCCGTTCTTTTTCCGCCGGATCAGTTTTTTCAGGTACGCGTCGCGTCTGATTTCCATGACTTTGCTCTTATTGAGAATGATTTCGGTTCCCCAAGCGTATTCTCAATAAGTTTACCCCGGTTCTTTTCTGGCCTGCGGCGCGCCGTCTCCGGACGGAAACAGGGGTTCTATTGAGGATCAGGTCGCCTCACAGCTTTAATTCTCAGCAGCCTCAGGAGTGGGTCATGGGAAGCAGAAGAAGATTTCCTGGATCGCTTTTTCTTCGGCAGGCAGCGGAATTGTCTGCTGTCCGACGGCGAAAACGACCAGCTGCGGACGGAAGGCGGCGACGCGTTTCAGCTTTTCCGCGTCCCCGCGCAGGTCTTTCGCATGGTCCAATTCGATCGTTCCTTCCCAGTCCGCGGCAAGGTCAAGCTCCATCATCGCCGCAACTGTCACAGCTTCCGTTCGCAGCTCGTTCGGAAACGCCAGCAGTGCGGGCTTATAATCTTCGCAGAACGCGCGCAGCGCGTCGGCGGGCGAAAACGTTCCCTTCGGTTCATAGACGAAGAGGCGATCGGCGCTGAGGCGGGTCAGCTTCGCGGCGGATTCAGGCGCGGTCGGCCCGATCAGGACAAGCTGCGCGCGGAGACGGTACCGGCTGGCGGCGGTGCGGACGACGCTCCAGGCGGCACAGGCGGAGGAACTGAGCTGGCCGTCGGGCGTGAGTTCGGCGGCCAGCGCCAGATCGATCCAGTCGGTTTTCGAAAGCTTTGGGTTTGTCATGCGTTGTCTTTCCTCAAAAGGGGAGCGATCGCGAATCGTCAGATCGATCGCTGACGGCGAACCTCGTACATCAGGATCGCCGCGGCAATCGCGGCGTTCATCGATTCGATTCGTCCGGTCATCGGGATCAGGATCCTCCGCCGGGCCAGCGCCGCGGCGTCCGGGCCGATTCCCTGCGCTTCGGAACCAATGATCAGTGCGACCGGTTTTGTATAGTCTGAAAGCCAGAAGTTTTCGCTGTCTTCGACCGCCGCGGCGCAGATTGCGATCTCGGGACGGCTGCTGAAAAAGGTTCGAATCTCGTCCCAGTTCAGTTCGTAAATCGGAATCGAAAAATGAGCCCCCATTGCGGAGCGGACGACTTTCGGTGCGCTCGGATCCGCGCAGCCCGGCGAAAGCAGGACGCAGTCAACCCCGGCCGCCGCCGCGGTTCGCAGGATTGTCCCCAGATTCCCGGGATCATGAATCTCGTCAAGAATCAGGATAAACGTTGGCTCGTTCGGGATCGGGAGGTCCCGTTTTTGCGCGATGGCGAGGAGCGGCTGCGCGTTTCGCGTATCGGAAATCGCGTCGATCAGCGCCGGCGCGGTTTCGATCGTTTCGACTCCAACGGCGCGCGCGTCGTCGAGGAGCGCATGGATGCGCTCGGACGCTGGTTCGGCGTAAAAGATCGTTTCGAGAAGCGCGTTCTGACGAAGGGCTTCTTCGACGAGGCGGACGCCTTCAATCATGAATTTTCCTTCTTCGTCGCGCGCTTTTTTCTGTGCTCTCAGCCGGCGGACGCGCTGGATTTTCGGATTTTGGATCGAGGTCAGGATCGTGGTCATGCGGTTTTCCTTCTTATGGGCGCGATGGGTAAAGAGTCGCCCACTTAAAGAATTGTACCTGCTCTATGAACAGAAGCGTGTCTTTTTATTTCCGTTGTCCCAGATCTATCAGTGTTGATGCTGGGCGCTTCTCGTACCCCCCGTGTTCAGGGCTTTAGGCAACAAATCGGCACAATCCAAACGCCGTCTTCTCTCCTGTAAGCGAAAGGGGCTTTCGCGCAGAGCACCATCAGGAAGGACGGTTCTTTCATTCGATCCGTATTGATTTTGGATGCGAGTTTTTTGAGATTGTCTGCGCCTCCGTTGATCAGCGTGTCGCCGCCTAATTTGATTTCAATTAAGGCATACGAGCCGTTCCGCAGATGAAGGACAGCGTCGCACTCCAGATCGTTTTTATCTCGGTAATGATAAATTGAGCCGTCTAAGGGTTCCGCGTAAATTCTCAGGTCCCGGATACAGAGATTTTCAAAAAATAATCCCATTGTATTCAAATCGTTTAATAAATCCTGCGGCCCGATTCCTGACGCTGCCGCCGCGATCGAGGGGTCGGTAAAGTATCGTGTGTCGGTTGTTCGGATGGCCGTTTTGGATCGCAGTTTTGGGTTCCAGGCAGGTGTGTCTTCGATAACGAATATCTTTTTCAGCGCGTCAATATAAGAATACAGAGTTGCGCTGTCGAAAGTATCCATCTGATTCGCTAACATGTCCTGTCGAATCGTTTCGAGCGAGGCTTGTGTTGAAATATTCCTGGCATAGGATTTGAATAGCCGTCTTGCTTTCTCTTTATCTTTTCGAATGTTGTCGGCTCTGCTGATGTCGTTCGATAGAATCGACTCGAAATAGTCGATCGCCTGGAACAGGGCGCTTTTCTCTGGCAGTCCGATCGATTTTGGCCAGCCGCCTCTGCAGATTGAAAAAGCGATTTCTTCTAAGGTGTGATGATCTGTTGCGGAGATGATCTTTCCGTCGAAGAGGTCACGCAGCGAGACGGACCCTGTGGATTCTCCGGATTCGAACAGGCTCATGGGCCGCATGTACAATTTTGAGATTCTTCCGGTTCCGGTATGCGTGGATGGATTTAATTCCACCGGGGTGGCGGACCCGGTTAGAATGAATTGCCCGAATTCATCTCTTTGGTCGACCTCATACCTGACAGCGTTCCAGAGATTCGGCGCTAATTGCCATTCGTCGATGAGCCGCGGGACTTCGCCTTGCAATAGCAGCGTTGGATTCAACTCTGCCATTTCCCGGTATTGTCTGGCTAAATCCGGCTGATCCATCGCTAAAACGCTTTTTGAGATCTGTTTTGCCGTTGTCGTCTTTCCGCACCACTTTGGGCCTTCGATCAGAACCGCGCTCTTGAAGCTCAGGCGTTCCTCAAGGATTTTATCCGTTATTCTCGGTATGTAATTTTTTGGCATGATGCCCGCCTTTCTCTGATACGCTGAATTATAGTGGAATTCCAGTGTTTGGCGCTTTTTTATTCCAGTAAATGGCTGATTTTCGTTCCAGTATTTGGCGGCTTTTTATTCCAGTGTTTGGCCGGGCTGAAATACGGTTGCGCGGATCGCCCCCGCCGCATGAATCCGGACAACCTTATGAGGATCTTCGTTCGCAAGCCGTTCGAGCCTTGGAAGATACGGCTTGACGTAGTTCGGCTTCCTTTTTCCGATGACCCGGAAAATTTCCGGCGCTTCGATCCGAACCCTGTCGGAAGCGTCCTCAAGCAAAGCGAGGAAAATCCCCATTTTATTTTCGAATCGGTGAGGAGCGTTGGTCGCAATATTTTCGTAGGCCCAGATGAAGTTCATTCTGACAGCCGGGACCGGGTCCCGCGCTAAAGCGAACAGATCGTCCAAATAAGGCTCTATGAGTTTGTCGTCAGCGCGTCCGATCCGTCCTAAGGCTCCCGCGGCTCGTTCCCGAATTTTCGGGTTCTCGTTTTTTAAATAGTTCGCTAAAATGCTGATATATGGCTCCGCTTTTTTCGGATATTTCAGTCCCATTTCTCCGATGAGCCAGATGGATTTTTCTCTGATCCTGTCCGAGGAATCGGTCAGCCGTTCTCCGACAAAGAGAATCGCTTCATTCCAATGATTTTTATCTTTGGTCAATGCGGTTAGCCGGTTATAAGTTTCGTCCGCTGCGATATTTTTCGGGTTCATTCGACTTACTCCGTTTTCCGTGCGTCCATTGCAAGCTTCTGGCCAATTCGTAAGCGTTGAGGGCTTTTCGGCGATCCGCTTTGAAAGGATCATGTCCGCCGCATGAATAACTTGCCCGGGATCGTTGAATCGACGATACGATCATGTTGCCATAGTCCTGAATTATACGGCTGTTCCGAAGCGACGGACTGGTTATCCCGCGACAGTGCATGGACCGTCGAGAAGGGCGGCGGGCGCGCTGGATCTTCGAATTTTGGACCGAGGTCAGGCCCGTGGTCATGCAGTTTTTCTGATTCAGCTGCCGTCAGGATCTCCGGCGGTGCGGCTTACGCTGTATAATTCTTAAAAATGTGGCGGCACACAGAAAAAGGAGCCTCAATGATCATCAGGCGCGATCTCTATCTGGAAAAATTGATCGAAAGGAAAGGTAACGGTCTGATTAAAATCGTGACCGGGATCAGGCGCTGCGGGAAGTCGTTCCTTTTGAATAATCTATTTATTGAGCATCTTCGAACCGAGCGGGTTGACGACGCGCATATCATTCGCCTTTCGCTCGAAGGCGTTGCGAATCGGAAGTACCGCGATCCGGAGTTCAGCTATGCTTACGTGACGGAACGGATAAAAGATTCTCAAACGCACTATATTATTATCGACGAAGTTCAGCTGATGACCGATTTTGTCGAGGTGCTGAACGGTTTTTTGCAGCTTCAGAATGTCGACGTCTACGTAACCGGAAGTAATTCCAGATTTTTATCTTCGGATATCGTCACTGAATTCAGGGGGCGGGGCGACGTCGTTCGGCTGCATCCGCTCCGTTTCGCTGAATTCGCAACGGCGTACGCGGATCGGGAGGAGGCATGGGACGATTATTTTATCTATGGCGGACTCCCACAGGTTCTGACTTACCGTTCGAAAGAGAGTAAGGAAGCCTATCTTGCCGACCTGTTCGATACGGTTTACAAGCGGGACATGATCGATCGGAATCGATTAAGAGGCGCGGAGAATCTTGATGAATTGTTGGACGTTCTTGCGTCTGGGGTCGGGTCGTTGACCAATCCGTCGAAGCTTGAGAAAACGTTTCGGTCGGTGAAGAATTCAGCTTTTTCGAGGAGCGCGATCGATCGTTATATTTCCTGTCTGGAGGACGCGTTTATCGTTTCGAAAGCGCTGCGGTATGACGTAAAAGGAAAGCGTTATATCGAAACGCCATATAAAGTTTATTTTGAAGACGTTGGATTACGGAACGCCCGGCTGAATTTCCGTCAGGTTGAAGAAAACCACCTGATGGAGAATATTATTTTTAATGAATTGCGATGCCGTGGGTTCAGCGTTGACGTCGGGTTGGTCGAATCTTATTCAAAGAATGTCGATGGGCTGACGGTTCGGAAAACGCATGAGATCGATTTTGTCGTGAATCGGGGGAGCGAGCGGTACTATATCCAATCCGCTTACGAGATTCCGGATTCTGAAAAAATGGCGCAGGAAAAAGCGGCATTGAACCGGATCGGCGATTCTTTTAAGAAGATCATCGTCGTCCGCGATTACATGAAGCCGAGGATCGATGAAACCGGAATCGTCAGTGTCGGGTTGATTAATTTTTTACTGGACAATCGGATTCTGAGTTGACTGCGAAAAATGTGGAATCGGACGGGAAACAGTGAATTTCCGATTCATCGGTTAACGCGCTGGCCCTTTTTGAATCAGACGTAGATGGAGGCAGCAAATGCCGCAGATGAACAAAGGCGGAAAATTTATTTTCGGGATTTCCCTGATCCATTCTGACGGGGCGGTTTTACTGCCGGCGCAGGCGGTTGAAGAATATGCGATCGCTAAAGAGGGCAGGGTTATTCTTCTTTCAGGCAGCAAAAGCACAGGCGGTTTTTGCGTGACACGGAAAGGATTGCTTGAAAAGTCGCGGCTGAGCCATATTCTCAGTGAAAACCCTGCTCTAAGCAGTTATGAAATCAATGAAGGGGAGTTTATTAAGTATAAAGGCCGTTATTATTGCTGGAAGAGGATCGACACGAGCGGAAGACTTCAATTGGATGACGAAATATTGGGATTCCTTCATCTTAAGCCGGGAATGCGGCTGCTGTCGATTCGAAGCAGCGATATCGCGTTTACGATGGGGGCAAAGGGGCCTCTGATCGAGAAATCTCAGCGCTATTCAGGGTTTATTCCGTTATACGATCTGGATCAGCAAGATCCTGGACTGTATTTTTGACCCCGTTTTATCAAAAATCAGGGTGATCTTCGCTCCGTCACGAATTTGATTCTCGGTTTTATATGCAGCCTTCGCCAGAATATTGTTTCTTTCAAGTCGGATTTATTGCAGCTTTTTTAGCGGTTTTTATTTCCAGATTTGTTTTTCAGCAGACCAATTCATATCGAAAGCAGCTTGTTCCATAACCGCATTGTATGGCCCGGCCAAAAACTCTTTTATCCTCCTCAGTACCGGATCATAGTCTTCAGTCTTTGTACCCATCTTGCGGCGGAATGCATCCCATTTCCTCTGCATAGCGTTGTCGCTGCCGAAGGTCATGACCTGCTCGAACTGCTCTGCCGTGAACCGATGCCCGCGGTTTTCAAAGGTTCTTTTCAGCGCCTCCGTCAGCGTTGCTCCGTCGAAATCGAACTTGGCTGCGAGGTAATATATGTCGTAATAATCCTTCATCCGGCTTGAGAACTCCATCAGAGAAAGGATAGCGTCGAGCTTTTCGGCAACGGTTGTTTCCAGCGAATAGGTGTTGACCGTCGGGGCTTCAAAATTGTCAAGCTGCGTCGGAATCTTCCGTTTTTCCTGCTTCGGGACGATGACGTCGCCGACACCGAAATCAATACCGAAAGGGGTTTTCGTGTTTTTGATCCTTGCCACAAGGGAAGCGCCGATACCAGCGTATTTCTTTGCTGCCGCGATAGGAGCTACACCCTTGATCTCAAAGGAAATGAAATCATTACCGGTGTCGGCTGCGATGATTTCTTTCAGCATCGATTTGATCTCTTCGGGCGTGTTGGGAAGTTTTCTGAGCAGAAAATCGACATCAATGGTAACGCGACTGTCAAAATCCGTAAGGGCGTAGATGAACAGGCCACCTTTCAGGATGAGGTTTTCTGCATATTTTGATTTTTCCAAACGCCGCAGAAACTCCTCCTGACAAAAGAGCTGCAAGCAAAGCTGATCGCTTCTGCCGCTTTCCTTTGCTTTGTTTTTCAGCCGTGCAAGCACGGACGCAGCCATATCAGCCATTGAGCAGCACCTCCATGACGTTTATCAGCTTTCGATAGACCTTCATATATTTTGCGTATTTTGAAAGATTAGCGAGATTTTTCTGCGGATCAGCAGCATAGGCGTTAACCGCTTTATTAAAAATCTCGTTATCCAGCTTGGTACGGTATTTGAAGCAATCACAGACCGTGCGTTCACGGTCATACACAGGAAGCGTTACGCCGTTAAATGTGCCGATTGTTTCTCCCAGGCGGTACAGATTATTCTGAATGTAATAGGCCTTTACCGGCACTTTTTTTCGTATCTCTTTCACTGTTCTGGAAAAAGAGCGAGAGACTGCAATGGTCCATTCACGTGGTACGAAATCACTGTAACCGTAATAAAACAGCGCCGATTCCATACAGACGATGCCCCGGTTGAGCAGCCAAGAGAGAAGATACTCTTCCTTTGGTTCGTCCTGATTTGACAGTTTGTAGTATCCGTACCTGACGCGCTCGATATATCCCTGTTTACAAAGAGAATAAACGTCATGCTCTTTCAGTCCGGCGGCAACCAGATCGGAGGTCTTTAGAATTTCTTCGCCTGCGTTAAAGGCTCTGTTGATGATATCGTGCTTGTCCAAATGGCGCCAACTTTCTGCACGCAATATTTGCGGTATGCGTGCAGAAATTATAATTGGCTGTTGTAAAAAAGCAATACCTTTCTCATGCTGTTTTGAATTTTTGCGTGCGAATTTTGAATTCCAAGATGAAATTTAAGGTAAAATATTATGTATTTTGCTTATATTTTTAGTTTTCTGATGAACAAAGGAGGAAAATTTATTTTCGGGATCTCCCTGATCCGTTCCGACAGGGTTGTTTTACTTCCTGCCCAAGCGGTTGAAGAATATGCGATCGCTAAAGAGGGCAGGGTTATTCTTCTTTCAGGCAGCAAAAGCACAGGCGGTTTTTGCGTGACACGGAAAGGATTGCTTGAAAAGTCGCGGCTGAGCCATATTCTCAGTGAAAACCCTGCTCTAAGCAGTTATGAAATCAATGAAGGGGAGTTTATTAAGTATAAAGGCCGTTATTATTGCTGGAAGAGGATCGACATGAGCGGAAGACTTCAATTGGATGACAAATTATATTGCAAATTCGCAGTCAGATTCGTCCCTTGTCGCTCCGGGATTCTGCGGCAGATAGTTTCTTTTGTATCTCAGTTCGTTATACAAATGGTATAATGACAGCAGAAAGAGAGGTGCAGTATGGCGACAAAAAGTGCAAACGTCATCGCCCGGGTTGAACCGGAGATCAAGGAACGTGCGGAGGCGATTTTCAGTCAGATCGGGATCCCCGCATCAACGGCGATCAACATGTTTTACCGGCAGGTCATTCTTCAGCGTGGGCTCCCGTTCCGTCCGGGCGTATCGGTCCAACGGCCGCTTTCTCGTGATGAAATGAGCGATGAGGAGTTCAACGCCCGGATGGAGGAGGGTTACCGTCAGGCGAAAGAGGGTTTGTCCGCTCCGGCAAAAGAAGTATTTGCTCGTATTCGAAAAGATTTGGCCCTTCCTGAAAATGAAAACATATGATGTTTGGGTTACTGAGTTTGCTGAAAAATCGATTCGGAAGATCGCAAAATATATGGCAAAGGAATTGATGAATTCTGAAGCGGCGATTTCTTTTCTGAATAACGTTTCAGAGGATATTTATTCTCTCAGGAGAATGCCCGGCCGATTTTCTCTGATCCCGGATGAACCCTGGCGCACGAATGGACTCCGGCAGATGATCGTCAAACAGTATTATGTGTACTATTGGGTTGATGAAGATCATGGTATTGTTCATGTGACGGATGTTGTATCAATGCGGCGGGATCAATTAAAAGCAATCGAATCTATGCCATGGGTATAAGAGCCATTTTCGCGATAAATCATGATCGTTAAAGATGCCGGAATGAGGAATGTGTTGTTTGGCTCCTCCCCCCTATTCCGATTCCGTCGGTTCCGCGCGAAGGGGACCGGCTTTTATGATAAAATGCAGAGGATAAGATAACGTTGGATCACGGGTCTCAGATCCGTAATTTCTGAATCAGAAAGAGATTCCCTGCATGACGAATCCGGAAATTTCGGTCATTATTCCTTTTCTCAATGAAGCTGAAAATATTCCAGAGCTGGTCGCGGCGATCGAAGCGTTCGCGCCGACGCTCCCGGTTCCGATCGAGGTCGTCTTCGTCGACGACGGGTCGACGGACGGGTCGGACGCGCTCCTGAGCTCGATTCCATTTCGGAATTTCAGCGCGCAGCTGGTCAGGCTGTCGCGGAATTTCGGGTCGCATCCGGCCGTTCGCGCCGGATTCAGCGTGGCGAAGGCGCCGAATTGCGTCTGGCTTGGCGCGGATTTACAGGAGCCGCTCGAAATTATCCGCCTCGGTTACGAAAAAATTCGCGAGGGCTTCGACCTCGTCTGCGTTCAAAAGCGTTCGGTCCGGGTTTCGGCGTCTGAAGAAACGTTCTCGCGGCTGTATTCGAAGCTGATCCGACGGTACGCGATCGCGGGTTATCCGGAGAAGGGCGTCAATACGATCTTTGTCGGGCGAAAGGTCAGGGAACAGCTCCTGCTGAACCCGGAATCGAATTCGAGCGTCGTGCTGCAGTGCCTCAGCATGGGGTACCGGCAGGCGGTTCTCAACGTCGATTATCTGGAACGGAAGCGCGGCGTTTCGAAATGGTCGTTTGGAAAGAAGCTGAAGCTGATGATCGATTCGTTCGTCGCGTTTTCGTACTTTCCGATTCGGATGGTTTCGGTTCTGGGCTTCCTTTTCGCGCTGATCGGCGGGTTGATCGCGCTGTACGTCGTTATCGTTAAAATCAGCGGTATCGCCGAGGTCACGCTCGGCTGGACGTCGCTGCTGTCGATCCTGATGATCGGGTTCGGGCTGACGAATATTTCGCTCGGGATTATCGCCGAGTATCTCTGGCGAACGCTCGACGCTTCGCGGAAACGGCCGCCATATTTGATAGATTCTATAGAAGATTTACGTCGTGAAGAGGGAAAATGCTGAAAATAGCGCATGTTGGGTATGGCTACTGGGGGACGAACGTTGTCCGCAACCTGGCGGCGTCGGGGAAAACGGAGCTTTGCGCGATTGTCGACGCGCGGCCGGAGCGGGTCGAAGCGGCGCGGAAGGCGTATCCGTCGGTTCCTCGGATCGGAACGGACGCGCGCGCGGTTTTAGACGATCCGGCGGTCGAGGCGGTTTCGCTCGCGATTCAGACGGAACCGTCGTTCGAGATGGCGAAAGCGATCCTGAACGCGGGAAAACATCTTTTTATCGAGAAGCCGATTGCGGAAAACGCCGAAAAAGCGGAGATTCTCGCCGAATTGGCGCTGAAAACCGGACGCGTCCTGCATATCGATCATTTGATGCTCTTTCATCCGATTATTCGTCGGATTAAGGACCTTTATGATTCGGGCGAGTTGGGGAAGCTGATTTATGTCGACGTTTCACGGATGAACCTGGGGCCGATCCGGAAGGACGTGAACGCGATGCTCGATCTGGCGGTTCATGACCTGGCAGTGATCGATTTCATTTCCGGCGGCGAAATCCCGTATCATGTCGAAGCGATCGGCGAGACGCATTATGGAAAGCAGGAGACGCTGACCTATCTGACGTTGAAATATCCGACGTTCCTGGCGCATGTGAAATCGAGCTGGATTTCGCCGATCAAGGAGCGGCGGACGATTTTTGGATGCGAAAAGAAGATGGTCATATTTGACGACATGAAAACGGTCGATAAGCTGACGATTTACGATCAGGGGATCGTCGAGACCGGCGAGGAATACGGCGCGTACGAGTACAAAGCGCGGACCGGCGATATCACGATCCCTTACGTCGCGCAGCAGGACGCGCTCCGCAACAGTATCGAGCATTTTGCCGAGTGCGTCGGGGTGGGGCGCGAATCGATCGCGAACGCGGCGCAGGGCGTCAAAATCGCGAGGATTTTAGACGAAGCGCGGCGGAAGCTGGACGCGACGCGGGCGTCATAGAGAGGATAGATCATGCGGCAGATTCCGATCATGAAACCATATTTTACCGAGCGCGAGGCCGCGCTCGTCGCTGAAACGCTGGAAAGCGGCTGGGTCGCGCAGGGGCCGCGCGTCGCGGCGTTTGAAAAACAGGTCGCGGCTCATGAAGGCGTGGCTTATGGGATTGCAGCGACGAGCTGTACGACCGCGCTGCATCTTTTGATGGCCGCGATGGGGTTTGGGGCGGGCGACGACGTTCTCGTTCCGTCGTTTACCTTCGTCGCGACGCCGAATTCGGTTGCGTATACCGGCGCGGCAGTCGTTCTCGTCGACGTCGATCCGGCGACGTTTAATCTTTCGGTCCCATGGCTCGAATCGTTCCTGGAAACGAATTATCGGGAAGCGGACGACGGGTTCCGGAACCGGAGGAGCGGGAACCGTTTAGCGGGAATCGTTCCGGTTAACCTGTTCGGCCTCTGCGCCGATATTCCGGCGGTGAACCGGATCGCGGCGCGGTACGGGATGAAGGTCGTTGAGGACAGCGCCTGCGCGTTGGGCGCGATGATTTCGGGAACGCACGAGGGCGGGTTCGGGAACCCGTCGGCGCTGAGTTTTCATCCGCGCAAGTCGATTACCACCGGCGAAGGCGGAATGATCCTGACCGATTCTGAAGAGCTCGCCGGAAAGCTTCGCCGCCTCCGCTCGCACGCGGCTTCTCTTTCGGAGACGCAGCGGCATCTCGCAAAGGGGTATCTCCTTCCGGAGTTCAACGAGCTTGGTTATAACTATCGAATGACCGACCTGCAGGCGGCGGTCGGAATCGCGCAGATGGAGAAGATCGACCTGATTACGGAAGCGCGGCGGCGGATCGCGGCCCGGTACGACCGGCTGATCCCGGGGAGCGTTCCATGGCTGATTCCGCCGTTCGTCCCGGATGGGTATACGCACGTGTACCAGACGTATTGCTGCCGCGTGAATCTGGCGGCTTTGGAGATGAAGACGGTCGAGGCGGGGAACGCGTTCCGGAACTGCGTCATGGAATTTCTTGAGACGAACGGTATCGCGACGCGTCAGGGGACGCACGCGACGCATACGCTGGGCGTGTACCGCGACCGCCGCGGGCCCGACGCGCCGGATCTTCCCGGTGCGTATGAATGCGACCGGCTGTCGATTGCGCTGCCGCTGTATGTTGAGCTGACAGAGGCGGATCAGGACTTTGTGATTGAGGAACTGATCCGGGCGGGGAAGGAGGCGTTATAAAATGGCGAGCGTAGTGGGAAAAAATATCCTGATCACCGGGGGCGCGGGGTTTATCGGGTCGCATTTAGCCGACGCGCTTCTTGAACGTGGGGCGGGGAAGGTCGTCATCGTTGATAATTACTTCCTTGGAAAGACGGAGAACAACGCGCAGGCGCAGGCGAATTACGCGAATTTCAAGGCGTATCGCGACGACGCGCGCGATTTGGGGACGATGCGCGCCGTGATCGATACGGAGGGAATCGATGTCGTTTTCAATCTGGCGACGATCGCGCTGAATTATTCGTTTTTTAATCCATATACGGCGTATCAGGTCAACGTCGATATCGCTGAAACGCTGCTCAGGCTGCTGCGGGATGGGGCGTATCGGACGCTGATTCATTCGTCTTCGTCGGAAGCGTACGGGACGGCGCGGTATTCGCCGATGGACGAGGCGCATCCGCTCGATCCGACGACGCCATACGCGGCTGGGAAGGCGGCTGCGGACCTGATGATCCAGGCGTTCTATAAGGTATACGGTCTGGACGTCGCGATCGTCCGTCCGTTTAATAATTATGGCCCGCGTCAGAACGATCAGGCGCTGGCGGCGATTATTCCGCTGACGGCGCGGCGGATCCTGACCGGGGAGAAACCGGTTCTCGAAGGCACGGGCGAGCAGACGCGCGATTTTATTTTCGTTAAGGACACGGCGCGGGCGTTCGTCATGGCGTATGAAAGCGAGGCAACGCGCGGACGGATCATCAATTTAGGATCGGGAAAGGAAATTTCGATGAAACGGCTCGTCGAGCTGATCGCCGGGTATTTTGGCTATGACGGCGGAATCGAGTACCGTCCGGCGCGTCCGGCCGACGTTTCCCGCCTCTGTGCGTCGGCGGCGCTGGCGAAGGAGCTGATCGGGTTTGAGCCGGCGGTTGGCTTTGAGCGCGGATTGGAAGAAACGCTCGACTGGTATCGCGGGAAGTATCTTTAATCGCTTGAATCGCTTGCGGGCTGATGCCGGAAAGACGCCGCGCCTGAATAAAAGCGGGTGATTCCGGAGAAGAGCTTAGTGAAATGAAGTGGTGCGTTTTTTCGGATGTGCATGGCAACGCGGCTTACCTGGACGCGTTGACCGAAGTCTGGCGGTCGCGGGCGTACGACGGTTATTTTTTCCTCGGCGACGCGGTCGGCTATTTCCCGGCATGGCGTGAAGCGCTGCGCGGGGTTGAAGCGCTCGGGGCGGTTTGCCTGTTGGGGAATCATGACGCGATGGCGGTCGGGATCCTTCCGATCGATCCGAAGAAAGACGAGGTTTACCGCCTGAGCGAGGTCCGCGCGACGCTGAGCGAAGAGGAACGCGCGCTTTTTCTCTCCAGGAAGCCGGAACTGACAGTCGAGCTGGACGGACTGACCGTTATGATGACGCATGGAACGCCGGAGAATCCGCTCTGCGGATATGGGTACGAGGATTCGGCGGACGACGCCTGGGACCGGAAGGGGATCGATTTCCTGTTCATTGGCCAGACGCATCGGCCCTGGCTTCACCGCGGCATGTATACGACGATCGTCAACGCCGGCTCGGCCGGCCTTCCGCGCGATATCGGGAATGCGCCGAGTTGGGCGACGCTCGATACCCGAACGCGGACGGCGGCGATCGAGCGGCTGAAGCTGGATTTGGCCGAGACGTTCCCGGAGAAGCCGGCGGTTCATCCGTCGGTCTGGGCATGCGTCCGGCGAGGGACCGGAGACGGAGGGGTGGAATGAATCGCGACGAAATTCGCGTGATGGTGACGGGCGTCGGCGGCGGCGGGAACGGGGAACAGCTGGTCAAAGCGCTCCGGCTGGCGCGGACGAATTATCGGATTATCGGAGCGGATATAACGCCGCTGTCGAAGGGGCTTTTCCTGACGGACGAGCGCGTGATCCTGCCGCCGGCGACTGCGCCGGAATATCTGGACGCGCTGATGCGCGTCTGCCGGGAGAAACGGATCGACGCGCTGTTTACCGGTTCGGAGCCGGAGCTGAAACGGGTCGCCGCGGTTCAGGACGAGATTCGGGCGGCGGGCGTTTTTTTGCCGATGAATCCCCAATCTGTGATCGAGACCTGTATGGATAAGTCGAAGACGATGGCTTTTCTGGCGGGAAACGGCTTTTCATATCCGGAAACGGTACCGGTCCGCGGCGTCGAGGACCTGGCGCGGGTCCGGGCGTTCCCAGTCGTCCTGAAGCCGTCGATCGGCGGCGGCGGGTCGGCGAATACGTTCATCGCGCAGAGCGCGGACGAGCTTCGCCTTTTCGGCGAATGGATGCTGCGTGCGTATCCGGAGTTTATCGTGCAGCGGTACGTCGGGAATGCGGACTGCGAATATACGGTCGGCGTCCTCTGCGGAATGGACGGGGCGTTGATCAACTCGATCGCGGTTAAAAAGAATATCCTGTCGGCGCTGAGCTGCCGGATGAAGATAAAGAGCCGCTTCAGCGACGAGCTGCTGGTTATCAGCAGCGGGATTACGCAGGGCGCGATTGGGCGCTACCCTGACGTCACGGCGCAGTGCGAAGCGATCGCGCTGGCTTTAGGCGCGCGTTCGGCGATCAATATTCAACTGCGTTTCGTCGACGGTAAGGCGGTTATTTTTGAGATTAATCCGCGCTATTCGGGAACGTCGTCGTTCCGCGCGATCGTCGGGTACAACGAGCCGGACGTCATGATCCGGAAACACCTGCTCGGCGAGACGATCGAGCCGGGCTTCCCGTACGAAGAAGGCGTTATCCTGCGCGGGCTGGACGAAGTCTTCGTTCCGGCGAAGGAGCTTTCGGGGCTGGGCGAGTGAAAATGAAGCGGCGCGCTTATCTTACGATGGATACCGACTGGGCGTCGGACGAGGTCCTGGCGTTTGCGTTGGATTGGTTCGAGGCGAACGCAGTCCCGGCGACGATCTTTGTGACGCATGATACGCCGCTGCTGGCGCGGATGCGCGCGAATCCGCGGATCCGCCTGGGGATCCATCCGAATTTTTACCCGCTCCTGAACGCGAAGCCGGACCGCGGCGATTATCATGAAACGGTCGCCGCGCTGAAACGGCTCGTTCCCGAGGCGATCGTTGCCCGCTCGCATGGCCTCGTCGACGCGGGAATTATTCTGGACGAGTTCGCGGCGCAGCGCTGCAAAGCTGATTCGAACCTGTTTATCCCGTTCAGCTCGGGAATTTCGCTCCAACCCTTCGCGCATTACAGCGGGCTGACGCGGATCCCCTATTTTTACGAAGACGACGCGTATTGCTTCGACGCGGCGAAGCCGTCGCCAGAGGCGCATTTGCGCCTCGATCCGAAGGGGCTGAAGGTGTTTAATTTTCATCCGATTCACCTGTTCCTGAATACGGAGACGATGGAGCGGTACAGGTCCTCGCGTCCGGTTCATCGCGATTTCACACGGCTGGCCGCGTTCGTCAATCCGTCCGAGCGGGAGGGGGCGTTTTCGTTCCTGAAGCGGATTTTCGCGGAGGCGCGCGAGCTTGGGATCGAATGGGGACTGATTGAGGAGCTGGTTCCGGATCGTGAGCCTGGCGGCCCGGACGGAAAGGACATCAGATGCGGCTGACGGAAATCAGGCGGGACGGTTGGTCGATCGTTCGCGACGGATCGTTCTCGTCATTGGGGCTTTGCGGGGCGGCGGCAGGACTGCCGATTCTGACGTTCGCAGGGAACGAAAAGTTTTTACGGATCGCGCTGGCGAACGCGGATGTTGCCGCGGTCATGGTTCCGGCTGCGTTAGCCGGCGCGCCGGCGCTTCGGGACACGACGCTGGGCGTTGCGGTCGTTCCGGAGCTGCGCCGCGACTTTTTCGAGCTGCATAACCGCCTGGCAGCAGATTTCCCCGACGCGTACCTGCGTCCCGGGTTCGAAACGCGGATCGCGCCGTCGGCTTCGATTTCGCCGTTGGCGGAGGTCGGCGCCCGGAATATTGAGATTGGGGAAAACGTCCGGATCGAGGCGTTCGTTTCGGTTAAAGAAAATACCCGGATCGGCGCGGGGACGATCGTTCGGAGCGGGAGCGTTTTAGGCGGTACCGGACTCGAGTTTATTCGGATCGGCGCGGACGGGATCCTGCCGGCGGCGCACTGCGGCTGGCTGACGATCGGCGCGGACGTTGAGATTCAGTACAATTGCAGCGTGTCGCGGTCGCTTTTCCCCTGGCACGAGACGGTCATCGGCTCGGAAACGAAGATCGAGAGCCTGACGCATGTCGCGCATGGCGTATCGATTGGATCGCGCGCGCTGATCGCTTCCGGGGCGGTGATCGGCGGCTCGGCGCGGATTGGCGACGGCGTCTGGATCGGACCGAACGCGACGATTTCGTCGGAGGTCAGGGTCGGCGACGGCGCGCGGATCAGTTTAGGCGCGGTCGTCGCCGGAACCGTCAAAGCGGGCGAGACGGTCAGCGGGAATTTCGCGATCCCGCATGAGAAATTCCTGCGGGAACAGTTCCGACGCATGCTTGGCGCCGGTCAGTAGCGCAGGATATCGCGGTTATACCGTTTCTAAACCAAACGGTCGTCTCTTTCATCGTAGAATACGGCTTAAGGAGTCGATGAAAATGAAACAAAATTTTTTCAGGCTTGGAATATGGGTAACCGCCCTCGGGGCTCGCCGCTTTTGATTCGGGGCTGAATCACCGCTATAATTGATTCATCTGAAGCGCCGGAACCGCTCCGGACGATTCAGCATGATATAAATTTGAGGAATTCAGTTGACATGCGAAAAGGTTCGTTTGAAATGGCCCTCTCGGAAGCTACCGAATCCGAATTCAAAAGCGCGTTGGAAACGAAAAAGCCAAAAAGCTGGCTGAAAACCGTCAGTGCGTTCGCGAACGGGATCGGCGGGACGATTTTTTTTGGAATTGGAGACGATCGCGACTGGATCGGGCTTACCGATCCGCAGTCCGACGCAGAGGCGATCAGTCGTTTAATTCAGGCGTGGATTACGCCGGTTCCGGGCTTTGTTCTGACGCCGATTATGAAAGAGGGAAAGAGCGTCTTAGCCGTCGAAGTCGCCGCCGGTCGCTCAACGCCTTATTATTACAGGGCCGACGGGATTTTGGAAGCGTTTATCCGAATTGGAAATGAAAGCGTCGCCGCGCCGGATTATGTTGTAAACGAGCTCATTCTTAAAGGGACGAACCGATCTTTCGATTCGCTCGCGACCGATTCGCGAATCGCGGATTACAGTTTTACTTTGTTAACCGCGACGTATCTGGAACGGACCGGGCTGAAATTTGAGCCGACGGATTTTGTTTCGTTCGGATTGGCGGATCGGAACGGCTGCCTGACCAACGCGGGGAAGCTGCTCGCGGATCAGCATCTCGTTTACAACTCTCGTATATTTTGTACGCGCTGGAATGGACTGGATAAGGGCTCGATTTTTGACGACGCGCTTGACGATAAGGAGTATGAGGGGAACTTAATTTATCTTCTCCAAAGCGGGAGCGAGTTTATTCGGAATAATTCGAAGGTTCGTTTCGAAAAGAAGGCCTTTTACCGCGTTGATAAGCCGGACTATTCGGATCGAGCCGTGACCGAAGCGTTGGTTAACGCGCTGATTCACCGCGACTATCTTGTCCCTGGAAGTGAAATTCATATTGACATGTACGACGACCGATTGGAAATCATCTCTCCCGGCGGGATGTACCGGGGAAAGCCGATCCAGAAATACCGGTTGGAGGAAATTGAATCGGTTCGTCGGAACCCGGTTATCGCCGATTTATTCCATCGCATGAAGTTCATGGAGCGCAGGGGCAGCGGAATCCGGAAAATTCTATTGGAGACGGCGAAATTACCGGGGTACACGGATGCGCTGAAACCGCGGTTCCGCTCTTCGGATACGTCATTTTCCGTGATGCTGAAAAATGTCAATCATTCATCCTGGTCACAGCGTGATCACATGAATGATCAAGGCGCTGCCCAGGATCGCGCGGCGGGCAATCTGGGCGAATCGATTCTTGACTTCTGCTCCGTGGCGAGGACAAAGCGCGAGATATCGGATCATCTCGGATACAGGAACCTGACGTATTTTACGCGGCGTTTTTTAAAACCGCTTCTGGCGAGCGGGCGACTGCGCATGACGATTCCGGAAAAACCGAACAGCAAATATCAGAAGTATTATCGCGCAGGATAGTTTTTCCCATCAGCCCTTAATCCGGAGCGGGACGCCGGCGATCATGAAGCAGGCGGTCGCCGCGTGACGGACGATACGCTGGTTGATCCGGCCGAGGGTATCGCGGTAAAGACGGCCCAACGGGTACGCCGGGATAATCCCCAGTCCGACTTCGTTCGATACCAGGACGAAGGTCGTTTTCGGGTTTTCTCTGATGATCGCGAAGAGCTTATCCAGCTCCGGAGAGAGAACGGAATACGCGTATTCTTCCGAAGCGATTTCCGGGAGCGTGATCACGATATTGGACGCCCAAACGGAAACGCAGTCGATAATGACGCCCTGATATGGTCCGTCGTTGGAAAGGCGCTGCCTGAGCTTATCGAACGTTCGGGAATAGGCTTCGAGCGTGTCCCAGTTGCTGGGACGGCGGGCCTGATGCGCCTCGATCCTCCGGCGCATTTCATCGTCCGCTGCCTGCGCCGTCGCGACGTAAAGGACGCGTTCGCCAGCGGATTTTACGAGCTCTTCTGAATAATGGCTTTTTCCGCTGCGCGCGCCGCCGAAGACGAAATGCAGATTTGCGAATAATTCGGATGCATGATCGCTCATAATTTCTCCCTCAGCAACTTCATAGACGATCGGAAATCGTTCTCGTTGAATATTTCCAACGTTACAACGCCGGCGTAGGAATTCAGGACGAGTTCTTTCAGAATTAATTCTACTCGATTATCGCTGAAGGACGTTAAGCTGCAGTGATCGCGTTCGGCGATCCCATGCAGGTGGATAACCTTCGTTCGACCGAGCCGCGGGCGCAGGTAGGGAACCGGATCGCGTCCCTGGAGCCAGAGATGGCCCAGATCAACGCAGTAAGACGCGCCGAATCGGCGGACGATTCCGTCGTTCCGTTCGGCGGGGTACGATTCGAGGTTTTCGATCGCCAGCCGGCTCCGGTCGGGAAGCGCGCCGGTCAGCCGTTCCAATGCATTCAGGCAGTTCCGCTCCATTTCGGCGAGTTCATTTTCCTCCGCCATGCCGATCTGGTGCGTATCGAGATGGGCGACGTAGGCGATTGGATCGAGCTTCTCAGTACAGCCGATCACTTTCAGCGCTTTTTCAATCGAGATGTCTGCGCGTTCGCCGCCGGCGGTGAATTTCAGGTCCAGCGGCAGGTGAACCGTCCAGGAAAGCGCATGGTCCGCGGCGATCCGGCGAAGCTCCTTGACGAGCGCCTCCGAAGGCAGGTTCGAATAATCGTCGGCTTCGAAGAGAACGAGCTCGATATCGTCGACCTTGTCGGCGAGGTAACGGACGTTGGGGAGGATATCGGCGGGAATGATGTAGGAGGTCGTCCCCAGCCGAAACGGCAGCGCTGGAAAATTTTTCAGGCTCATGGGCTAAAGATGATAAATGAACGAGAACGAATCTGTCATGAGAAAGACCGGCGGATGAAGCGTGAATAAGAAGAGGACGATCAGTTCGGAAATCTCGATTGCCGCGCCTAAGACGTCGCCGTTGATCCCGCCGATCGTTTTTCGTGCGATTTTCCCGAGCCAGCCGGGCAGTTTCCAGAGAACGAACAGCCGGAAGATCATCAGGATGATTTCGAGCAACCCGATCAGCGAGCTCCGTTTCTGATGAAAATTGAAACCGCGGTACATGATGATCGAATTGTATCGCAGCGACAAAACCGCGACCCCGGCGAGCGTCAGCAACGGCAGGATCGCGCCGTAAGCGACCGCTTTGGGATGCAGCTCTTTTTTCAGCTGTGCCGCCATGCCGTTCGGGTTGACGACCGGTTCGTCCCGGACGATCTTCAGCGCGGCCCAGCGCGCGTAAACCGGCGCGAAGAAGAGGACCGGGGTGAAGAAGATCGGGATCAATTGCGCTTTCATCAGGAAAAAGAGGATCGTTCCGGCCAGCGCGTACGTCCCGTGATGAACGTCTTTCATGATTTCCAGGCGGCGTTCCGCCGTTCCGGCGTAGAAGAAGCCGTCGAAAACGTCCATGAGCCCGTCTAAATGCAGCGCGCCGGTCAGCGCAACCCAGACGATCAGCTCGAATACGCCGTTATTGTCGTACTGTACGGTTTCGGAAAAGAACAGGCGTGTCAGGATCAGGAGAATGCCGATGATCCCGCCGGCGAGCGGGTAGAGGACGGTCGAGAGCCGCCGGTTGGCGAAGGTGTCTTCTTCGGCGGAAACGCGGACCGGGATCCGCGTCAGGAAGCGCAGCGCGATTTTCAGCGCCGCGCGGAAGCTCGCGCGCTCACCTGAGGCCGGAGAGGAGAGCTGAGGAGTTGGTTCCATATTTGAATTGTACCTCGATTTTCAGGAGGTTCGGCGCGCGGGAGGATCGGGCAGCGCGAAGAGGTCGAAGCGGAACCCCAGCGCACTGAAATCGGCGATATTTTCTGGCCGGATAACGACGAGCGCGAGGCGATAGTCCGCCTCGCGAAGGAGGTCAAACGCGGCGGTCAATCCTTCGTGACGCCGGAATTCGAGTGGCCCGAGCTCGTCGACGACGATCAGGCCGGCTTCCTGAATCGAGGCGAGCGACTCGTTTGCCCAGCGGAAAACGCCGTCGTCAATTGTCCATTTCCCCAGCCGCGTTCCGAGATCGATCCCGGGGTCGTCGCTGCCGGCGAATTTCTCCGCGCCGGTCGCGACGTCGACGAGACTGAAGCCGGTTTTTACGCCGGTCTCGTTAAAGCGTCCCGGCTGAAGGACTCCGGCGCAGCGGAACCCGTCTTTCCGCCAGCGTTCGATCTCGCCGCGGCAGAAGGTCGTTTTCCCAGCGCCGCGTCCGCCGGATATGACGCTGATTCGATGAAATGAATGAGAATGGGGATAAATGACTGTTTTCATTACTTCTCTTTATCGGGTTTGTTTTCAGGAATAAGGTTTTAATCAGTTTCCGTTTTTATGATTGCGTTTTGTTTGCAGGAGCTTTTTCTGTTCCTGTTCGAGTTGTTTAACGCTTTTATCCGGGGTCGGCAGGTTCTCCGGCATCGTTCCACCCAGGTCTTTTATGGTCTGACGTACTTTTTTCCCGACGTTGTAATGGGTTTCATTTGCGATCTGAGGATCCTTGACATGATCACGGCGAAGTTTCTCGTCGGTTTGGGTTGCGCGGAAGAGGTTGGCGGCGAGTTCAGTTGACCCCATATGATCTAAGATGTCCTCTTTTTCGGTCAGCTTTTTTCGCGATTTGATCTGCTTTGCGCTAAGACCGCCGTATAGGCCCTGATAGCCTTTATTCTGAAAGATGGCGTAGTCGCGAGCAGAGTTTATTCCGGCCTGGTGGGCGGCTTCCGCGAGAGATTTATTATGCTTTTTCATTTCAGCGCGAATAGACAGCCTTTTTTGGTCTTCGTCGAGCTGATCGTAGTTGTCTATTAATTCCTGTTGGCGGGTTTTTACGGCAAAATAGGTTTGCCCGACGGCGATGATTTCTTTTCGCGGATCGCCGTTCTGAACAATCAGGTAACAGGCATAGCGTGAAAGCATGATATCGTCAATCTTGCGGGATGCGCCGGACCCGATATCAACCATTTTGTCGACGTCAACAAAATGGTTCTTCGCAGGATTTCCGCTGATTTCACAGGCTGTCATCGCTTTACGGATTATTTTCATGAAATTTCGCCATTCCGTATATTCAAGGATGGTTTGAAGTTCACGGGCGTACCAGTACTCGATTCCGTCTGAGGTGAAGCGTTTGATCGTTTCGAAGGTTTCTTCGGTGTATTTACTTATTTCCGGCATTCGTATTTCCTTTCTCTCTTACGCTGATAGGGGTTCGTCTCAGCTTCGTCGTTGGGCTATATTTCCGGGAAAACGTTTTTTATTCCCCTTCGCAGCGGAACCCGTCTTTCCGCCAGCGTTCGATCTCGCCGCGGCAGAAGGTCGTTTTCCCAGCGCCGCGTCCGCCGGATATGACGCTGATCTGACGGGGTGGGGTATCGCCGTGCTTCATCGGTGAAATTCTCATTAATAAGGTTCGATAATCCGCTGAATCGTCCACCAGCGGTTCCAGTACAGCAGGATCAGTGCGATGAACGGGAAGATCAGGTTCAGCGCGGAGACCGGTTCGGCGAACCCGGTATAGAAAAGGCTGACAAGCCAGGGGATCAGGAGAAACGCGGCGCTGAGCGCCAGCGATATCGCGGTCCCGAACCGCTGCCAGCGCTGCATCGCTTTATCCATCGCGTACAGGAACGGGATCCAGAGCAGGTAAAGATTTTTTCCGATATTGGGGATCCCGACGAGGAATCCGGCGCTGAGCGTCATCGCCAGGACCCATTCGAAAGCGCGTTCGTCCTGTTTCGCGTTCAGCGCCCATTCGAGGATCATCAGCAGCGCGATGACGCCGGAAACCGCCCAGGCGATCCGTCCGCCGATTTCCGGCTGCCAGACTTCAATAAAGAGCGCAAAGTACATTGGATTCAGGTATTTATAGTAGTAGATAATCGCGCGCAAAAACTCGGTCGGCCAATTCGGCATGAACAGGAACGAAATCAGGATCAGCAACCCGAGGACCATCATAAACCAGGCGGCAACCGCGCCGCGCCGGTTCGCGAGCGTCCAGATCAGGATCCAGAGGATGGGGAGGAGCGTCAGGCTGTATTTCATCGTTGCGAACGCTAACATGATCCCCGCAAATTCAAGTTCGTTTTCCCGGACGGCGTTGACGGCGACGAGGAGCGCCAGAACGGAAAGGATCCCGATATCTCCGTCCATGGCGGCGAAGGCGCCGTAATACGTGAAGAGAACGAACGAGCCGACGACCGCGGGCGAAAGCCATCCTGATCGAAGCCGGAGCGCGGCGATCGTTCGAATCGCGATCAGGACGAGCGCCGCTTCGCAGACAGTCATCCAGATTACCAGCGCGGCATCATAATTCCCGATAAACGAGAGCGGAAGCGTCGGGAGCGTCGCGTACAGCGGCAGCGTGAACCCCGATACGCGGACGTCATGCGTATGCCGCAGCACGATATTTTCGAATATCCCGGCGCTGTAGGGGTTCTGGCCCTGCGCGAAGAGAACGCGCCCTGCGAGCCAGTTCGCGTAAAAACTCGCCCCGTAATCGGTCCTGCTGACGAGGAAGACGTTCACGGCGGCGAAAACGATGGTCAGAAGAATAACGACGGATACGACCGAGGGCGAAAGCCCGTAGGTCCGTTTCGGCGGTTCGAGAATCATATCGGCAGGGTCAGGTTTATCCGGTCGGCCCCGGTCAGATCGCTTTCCGATAGACGCGATGAACCTTGGAGCGTTTCATTCCCAGCCCGTTCATTTCACGCTGGACTTCTTTCGCGGTCTCGGACATCTGCGCCCCTTCGCCGGTCAGGAAACGCGGATTATCGCGGATAATTTCATGGACCCCGTCGAAGAGGAGCGCGTCGCCGCCTTTGATCCGGTATTCGGATAGGATCCCGAGCCCGTTGACGATAATTCGATCGGTCTTTTTTATTTCCCGGAGAATATCAAGAATCAGGAGCGGGTTCAGGAGGCTGCCGTTATGCCGCTGCATGGCGGCGGAGATATCCGGGAAACCGAGGATGAACCCGATCAGCTCGTCTTTGTCGTTGACGATGAACTTGACGAGGTTGGGATCGACGAAGTTGATCACGTTATCGATCAGAAAGTTCAGGTCGCGTTCGGTCAGCGGAAAATACTCCCAGTTATTCGTAAACGCCTTTTCGTACAGCTGGCCAATCTCTTTCGCGCGGGCGAGGATGTCTTTCCGGTTTTTGAACGTGAAAACCTTGATTTCGCCGCGTTGTCGAACGAGATCGACGGCGCGCGTGACTTTTTCGGGGACGACGACGGTCGATGTATTGAATTCGACCGAGATAAAGTCGGTGACCTTTGCGAGGCCGATGCCTTCAAGGAGCGTCTGATAATACGGGAAGTTATAGGAGGACATGTTCATCGACTGGCGCAGGTTGAAGCCGTCTACGAGAACGCCGTAGCCGTCGAAAAGCGAGAACCCTTTCGGCCCGATCATCTCGTTCATCCCGCGCTCCCGCCCCCAGCCGATCGCCGCGTCAAAGAGCGCGGCGGTAACGTCCGGATCGTAAATCGCGTCGAAGAGGCAGAAGCTCAGGACTTTTTTCTTCTGGTAGTCGTTGAAATGCGGATTGATCAGCGCGGCGATCCGTCCGACGATCCGTCCCGCGCGGTAAGCGAGGAAAAAATCCGCCTCGCCGTATTCGTAAAACGGATGCTTCTTCCGGTTCATCATCATCGCGACGTCGTTTCGAAACGGCGGGACCCAGTTCGGGTCGTTCTTATACAGGTCGAATTGGAATTGGATAAACGCGCTGACGTCTTTACGGTTCCCGGTATCGATTTTGCGGATTTGAATCATATGCCCTCCGACATGACAATTCTTTAATGATCGGGTTTATTTTACCTTTTTTTTCGATAAAAATCGTGTTGGGATGGAAAATCGCCTGATTCGTCCGGATGGATTTTCGGAAGGGCGGGGTTATCGGTGGACTGGGACGCGGACCTGCTTTTTTATTAAAATGACCTTAAGTCAATGACCCGCGGTCAGAAATCGCTTATAATTGTTGTCATGACCATGAACGGAGGAAATTTGACGAACAGGCAGATCAAAGCGCAGCAGACGCGCGCGCGAATCATAGCGGCGGCGGATCGGCTAATAAAGGAAAGAGGTTTCGATGCGGTTAATGTTGCGGATATAACGGATGAGGCCGGGGTTGCCAAAGGGTCTTTTTACAGTTATTTTCAACGGAAAGAAGATATTTTTTCGGAAATCGCTTATACCAATTTTGACGCGATTTATGATCGGGCGCTGGAGCGATATCAGGGCGCTTATGGACGAATTTCCATGTTTCTGCTGGATTCGATGTCATATATTCGAGAAACCGGGATCAGGGTCAGCCAGCAGTGGGCCCGGAGCGTTGTCGATCCTGCCGATCGGGACGGGGTTAAAAAATTAACTTATGATCGGGAAATTATCTTCAGGTTTTTACGGGAAGCTGTCGTTCGGGGCGAATTATCGAACGAAACGCCAGTGAAAGCTTTGGCGGATGGGGTGATTGCGGCGTATTATGGAATGGTTTTCTGCTGGGCGATAACGGATGGGGAACTCGACCCGCTCGAGGCGATGAGGGCATACTGCGAGGGACCGCTTCGGTTGCTGATCGAGGCTTATCGGTCAGGAGACGGTGAATGATGACGAGATTTTTTTATGGCGTTTTGGGAACGGCGCTTGCCGCGGGCTGTGCGCTGTTATTCTTATTTCAAACCGACCGCGTTTATGGAGCGGAGGCCGGGACGGCTGCGTATGAAAATGGATTCATTCCCGCGGAACTGGAATCGATTCCCGATGGATACGATACGCCGGCGATATCTTTCAATTCGCGGATAACGAACGGGACGGGAATCTTTCTTTTCGGGAAAAGGAAGGCTACGCTCATACTTACCAGGCGGCAAATGAGTACACGTATAACGGGCTGCGGTTTTTCTGGCGCGGCTCGCGGGATGAGACGGATCCGGACGGCAGAGAAACCGGGTCTTCCGTTATGGGATTGGCGCCGGAATCAGGTACATCATCCTGGATGATCACCCCGGAACGGGATGGCAATTCCAATTAGCATGAATTCTTTAAGAAACGAGGAGAAAAATGAAAAAAACTGATTCGATTTGGTTGGCAGTTGTTATTGCAGTATTGGCGTTCGTATCAATCGCAGGCGTGGCCATTGCGCAGAGCGCGGTAAAGGTCGGCGCCACCGCTGAACCAGCGGAGGATCGGGCGAAAACGCTGATCGTCTATTTTTCGGCGAGCGGAAATACCGAAAAGATGGCCGCGTATATTCATGAGATTATCGGCGGCGATATGGTCGAGCTGACGCCCGTCGTCGCATACCCGACTGAGTATAACGCCTTAGCCGATTACGCAAAAAAGGAACAGAATCAGGACCTGCGTCCTTCGTTTGAGGCGCTGGACGTTGACCCGACGAAGTATGAAGCCGTTTTTATCGGCTATCCGATTTGGTGGTACACGGTTCCACAGATCATTCTGACGTTTTTTGACACCTACGATTTTAAGGACGTTACGCTTATTCCGTTCAATACGCATCACGGAAGCCGCGACAGCGGAACTTATAAGCTGATTCAGAAGTTGGAACCGGAGGCGACGGTTCTCGACGGCTTAGCGCTTCGGGGCGTTGATATTGACCGGGAGGATTCGGCTCGGGCTGTAAAGGAATGGCTCGCTGACTTAGGGTATTAACTTTCATGGGGCGCGCAATGAAAGGGAGCTTGTGGTTGCCGTCCTGTGCCTGCGCGATGATTCTGACGGTTTTTGCCGGAATCGGAATTGTTTTCGCCGGGAGCGGAGGACAGGGCCGCGATAAGGTCAGCGACGCGGATTACACGGCTGATTCCCTGATCGTCGACGTTATTTCGGATCCGGTATTCGGCTCATTCGGACGGCTTCTCTTTCCGGTTGACGAATCTTATTTCAGCGGCGAAACTTTGGGCGATCTTCGACTGACCTGGTACAGCGGGATCATGCCCGAAGAAACGGTCGATATTGTGAATTCACTTAAAAAACGGATTTTAGCAGGGGAAACGGTTTTTTATGATCTTTACAGCGCGGAAGAAAAAGCCGCCGATCCGGCGAAAACCGATACCGGGCTGTTTTTCTTCCGGGGGATTCCCGGGGCGAAATTCGCGGTTCTCAACGCCGGCGGCGGATTTGCTTACGTCGGCGCGATGCATGACAGCTTCCCTCAAGCCTTAGCGTTGTCCCGGAAAGGCTATAACGCCTTTGCGCTGATCTATCGTCCGGGAGCGCGGACGGCAAGCGAAGACCTCTCCCGTGCGATCCGTTTTATTTTCGATCATGCGGCTGAGCTCGACGTCGATACGAAAGATTATTCGCTTTGGGGCGGGAGCGCCGGCGGACGCATGGCGGCCTGGGTTGGCGCGCATGGAACGGAGCGGTTCGGCGCGGGCGTTTATCCGCGTCCCGCCGCGGTCGTTCTCCAATATACCGGATTAACCGAAGTTACGGGAACCGAGCCGCCGACGTATGCCTGCGTCGGGACGAGCGACGGGATTTCCTCTTTTCGGACGATGAAAACGCGGATCGACGCGATTCGTGCGAATGGGACTGACGCGGAGATTGAGATTTTTGAAGGAATGCCGCATGGTTTCGGGTTGGGGAGAGGGACGATCGCCGAGGGATGGATCGATCGTGCGGTCGCTTTCTGGGAAAGGCAATTCAAATAGCAAGGAGGGGCCTGCGGCACAAATTAATCCTGTTTTTCAGCTCGACGCGGATGGGGAAAATCCGGGAATGATTCCGGTATAATCAAAAGTACACTTCAATACAGGAGGTTGAAATCATGCAATATGCAGCGTTAAATACCGGCGCGAGGATGCCGTTGGAAGGGTTCGGCGTTTTCCAGATTCCTGACGCCGGGGAATGCGAGCGTGTCGTCTATGACGCGCTTCAGGTTGGTTATCGCCTGCTGGACACTGCGGCGGCGTATCGGAACGAAGCGGCGCTCGGGAAAGCGGTCCGGCGGGCGGAAGCGGCGGGCGTCGTGAGGCGCGAAGACCTGTTCATTACGACCAAGGTCTGGGTTCAGGACATGAAGACCGAGGCGGCGGCGTACGAAGCGGTCAAAACCTCGCTTGAAAGGCTGGGGCTGGCGTATGTCGATCTCGTCCTGCTTCATCAGCCGCTCGGCGACTATTTCGCGGCTTACCGGGGAATTACGAGAGCGTACCGCGAAGGCTTGACGAGGGCGATCGGCGTTTCCAATTTCTATCCGGCGGTTCTGGTTAATTTCTGTGAAAACGTCGACGTTGTCCCGGCGGTGAATCAGGTCGAGCTGCATCCGTTCTTTGCGCAGCCGGCCGCGTTGGAGACGATGCGTTCGCTGAAGATCGTTCCGCAGGCCTGGGGTCCGTTGGCGGAGGGACGCCATGGGATTTTCAGCGATCCGGAGCTGACCGCGATTGGCAAGCCGTATGGCAAGACGGCCGCGCAGGTGGCGCTGCGCTGGAACGTTCAGCGCGGAGTGTCGATTCTCCCGAAGTCGACGCACGTTGAAAGAATGACGGAGAATTTCGCGATCTGGGATTTTGAACTTTCGCCCGACGAGATGGAAAAAATCTCTCGAAAGGACCTTGGGCGCAGCGAGATCATCGATCATTCCGACCCGGCGGTTGTTAAAATGCTGTCCGGATTCAGGTTTTAGCGATTCAGGGCGGATTATCCGCCGGACCGGCGGATCGATTTTCCGTTGGATTGAGTATATAAAGAAGAACGGGCGTCGGCGGTTCAGCCGGCGTCCGTTCTTTCCTCCAAGGCGGGAACGCGGATTAATACGTAAACGCGTCGGTCAGCCGCGACTTATCGATCATCTCGCGGTAGGTTGTAGAGCGGTCGAGGAGCTCCTGATGGTTCCCTGCGGCTTCGACGAGGCCGTCTTTCAGGACGACGATCCTATCGGCGTTTTCGATCGATTTCATGCGGTGCGAGATGATCAGGACGGTCTTCCCTTTGATCAGCTCGTTCAGCGAATCCTGAATCTTCTTTTCGTTCTCGATATCGAGCGAGGCGCTGATTTCGTCGAGGAGGATAATCGGCGCGTTTTTCAGGATCGCGCGCGCGATCGAAAGCCGCTGGCGTTCGCCGCCGGAAAGCTTTCCGCCGTTCTCCCCGATCATCGTCTCGTACCCGTTCGGGAGCTTCAAAACAAACTCGTCGCAGTTCGCCAGGTGCGCCGCTTCTTTGACTTCTTCGTCGCTGGCGTCGGGACGTCCGATGCGGATGTTTTCCAGAACGGTATTGTTAAAAAGCGTGACGTCCTGGAAAACGATCGAAATATGTTTGAAAAGGTCTTCGGTCGCGACGGTTTTTATGTCTTTTCCGTCGATCCGGATTTCTCCGCTGTCGTAATCGAAGAGCCGCGAAGCCAGCCGCAATACCGTCGTCTTTCCGCCGCCGGACGGGCCGACGAGCGCGGTTACCTTTCCGGCGGGCGCGGTAAAGCTGACGCCGTTCAGGACGCGGTTATCGTTGTAGCCGAAGGTCACGCCGGTGAATTCGATCGCGTAATTTCTGAGCTCGGCGGGGCTGCCTTTCTGGATTTTCGTCTCGTTGATCGCCCGGATCGTTTGTACGCGCGAGTCGATATAGACCATTTCGGCGATATTCATCTGGATATCGATGACCGCTTCCGCAACGCGGCCCGCGGCGAGGATGTACCCGATCAGGTACAGGATCGAAATGTCGCCGTTGGCGAACAGGTACGATCCAACCAGGACCGTCAGGCCGAGCATGAAGCGCGTCAGGAAACCGGCGAACTGAACCGGTACGGCCATCGTTATTTCCGAACGGATATGAATCTTTTCTGACTCGTCGATCGAGGCGGAAACGTCTTCCCAGACCGCTTCTTCCATGCTGTAGCTTTTGATTTCCTGCTGGAGTTCGATCGCCTGCTGGAATTTTTCGGCGTTTTCCCGGAGCTTCAGGTAATATTTCCGGTTTTCCCTTTCCTGAACCGAACGCGCCGCCCAGATCAGGACAAAGCTCAGAATCGTCGGAAGGATAATACAAAGCGCGAGCGGAACGTTCCAGAACAGCATCATCACGGAAATAACAATAAACGCGGCTGAATTTCCGTAAAACTTGGGGACGGCGTGACTGAGCGCATGCTCGATATCCGCGACATCTTTCAGAATCGACTGCGCCAGGTCGGAGGTGTCATGTTTCGAGAAGTATGAAAGCGGGAGCTCCTTCAGCTTTTCCGCGATCGCGATTCGGAGCTGCTTGGCCTCCATGTAAACGACGGTGTACGTGTCGTTATAGTTGATAAAGAAAACGATTGTCAGTATGACCAGCGCCGCCGCGATCAGGATCAGGAACGTCGGAAGCGTCGCGAGTCCGCCTTCGAGGATCCCCTGCGCGAAGAGCATGATCACGATCATCGGCAGCATATTCATCACGGCGACTAAAGCGCTCGTCAGGGTCGCGCGGAAGATTCCGGCCGCGCCGGCGTCGGTTAACTGAAATTTGGATTTAAGGTATTGGATCATTGCCGCATCTCCTCTTTTACGATACCGCCCAGACGTTCGCCTGGTTATAAAGCTGGATGAGTTTCCTGTATTCTCCGTCGCGGCGGAGGAGCTCGTCGTTCGTTCCGCGTTCGGCGATTTTCCCGTCTTTGACGACGATGATTTCGTCGACGTTCTGAATCGCGCTGAGCCGATGGGCGATCATGATCACCGTTTTACCGTTCATCAGGTTCGCGAAGGCCTGCTGAATTTCGTATTCGTTCTCCGGGTCCGCGGCCGCCGACGCCTCGTCGAGGATAATCAGGTCGGCGTTTTTCAGGATCGCGCGGGCGATTGCGATGCGCTGGATTTCGCCGCCGGAGAGATAAATCCCCTTGCTCCCGATCAGCGTATTTTCGCGTTCCGGGAATTTCGCGATAATCTCGTCGCATTGCGCCAGCGACAGCGCGTTCATGATCTCTTCCCGGGTCGCGTCCGGACGTCCGATCCGGACGTTTTCGTAGATTGTCGTTTTGAACAGTTTCGTATTCTGGAAGACGAACGCGATATGGCGCATGACGGCCTCCTGCGTGTAATCCGTCAGGGGAACGCCGCCGATCCGGATTTCGCCGCCGTCGAGCTTATAGAAACCGGAAATCAGCTTCGCGATCGTCGATTTCCCGCCTCCGGAGCTTCCGACGAGGGCGTAGGTTTTCCCGGCCGGAAGCTTAAAGCTCAGGTTTTCCAGAACGAACTCGTTGTCATACTTGAACGAAACGTTCGCGAATTCGATATCGGTTCCGGCGAAAGCGGGCGTCGTTCCGAAAACGACTTCTTCGGAGCTCATCTCACCGATCAGGTTTTCGATCTTGTCGACAACGTCGCTCGCCTGCGTGACGTACATGATGACGTACATGATCCGCGTGAAGCTGTTATACAGCAGGCCGGAGAAAATCGCGTAAAAAACGACCTTGGCGAGCGTTTCGCTTCCCGGGACGCCTTTCGAGAGATCGAAAAAGGCGATCGGAATCGCGAAAACGACGCTCGTCCCGACGACGGCCTGGAAAAGAACGAAGGGCCAGCGGCAGCTGAGCGTGTATGCGTAGGCGATATTTCCATAGGAGATAATCGTGTCGTAAAACGCTTTAAACGATTTCAGCGTTCCGCCGAAAATTTTAACAACCGGCATCCCGCGGATATATTCGACCGCTTCGCCGCTCATTTTTTCCAGCCCGGCGCTGTACTTGCGCATGAATTCCGTATCACCCGCGGTCAGGAAAAGCAGACCGAGGCTGACGATCATCATGACGACGAACAGGACGCCCAGCCGCCAGTCGACGATGAACATGACGACTGCAATGATCAGCGGGGCTAACAGCGCGTTGGTCAGGTCGGGAATGAGATGAGCGACGATCATGTGCGTCTGCTCCGTGTTATCGTCGAGCATTTTTCGGACGCGGCCGGATTCATTCCGATCAAAAAACGAGAACGAGGCGCGGAGAAGGTTCTCAATTCCGCGTTTCCGTAAATTCGTTTCAAGCCGGAACGCGACGATATGCGTCGACATGACGCCGAGAAAGTACAGAATTCCGTACGCCAGAAGCATCCAGAGAATCGCGAACGCCGCGGCGTTCCCCTGGTTTACGTTGCCATGGATCAGGAGGGAGGATAGAAATCGATACAAATACCAGAAAGATCCAAATTGGAAGACGGTCGAGGCCGCCGTCAGGACGACCGCGAGATACGCGTACCCCTTTTTTTCGGGCACATAGTGAAATAATTTCCTGTATATATCCATGTAGTTGTTCCTCTAAAGTAGTTAATGGCCTTGAATTAGTTCAGACTAACGAACCACGGTGAATTCTATCACGGTTCGGGTCAATTTAGGTAAGCTGCTTTCGTTTATTAAGCGAATGGAAGGCGCGATCTGATTCTGGGAAGTTTCCACGATGATGGGCGAGGACCGCAGAATTTCGTCCTGATTTATTGCCGCTAACTCGAAAGTGCATTAGAATCAGGTAAATTCAAACCTGATTGAAAGAAGGTAAACATGGTCCATCATTTATTTAATCGAAAATCAGCGGCTGCGGCGCTGTTGGCGGCTGTGCTGATCCTGACAAGTCTGACGAGCGTCTTTGCGATCGGCGATAAAGAAGCGCTGAACGTGGGGGCGTTGAACGGTCCGACGGCAATGGGGCTGGTCGATTTAATGCATAAAGCTGAGACTGGCGAAGCGAATTACACGTTCCAGATTTTCGGATCGCCGGACGAAGTCGTCGCCGAACTCTCGACTCAGTCGCTCGACGCGACCGCGATTCCCTGCAACCTGGCATCGGTTCTGTATAACAAAACTGAAGGCAAAATCCGGCTGGCAGCGATCAACACGCTCGGCGTCCTGTACGTTGTCGAAACGGGCGACAGCGTCCAATCGGTTGCCGACCTGAAAGGCAAAACGATTTTTGCGACGGGGAAAGGCGCGACGCCCGAAGTCGTCCTGCGGACGGTCCTGACGAAAAACGGTATTGACCCTGACAAGGACGTCACGATTGAATTCAAAAGTGAAGCGACCGAAGTCGCGGCGCTGATGAAAAACGCGGGAGACGCGGCGATCGCGATGCTGCCCCAGCCGTTCGTGACCGCCGCCGCGATGCAGAACGATAAGATTCGCGTCGCCCTCGACATGACGAAAGAATGGAACGCGGTCAGCGATGGGAAAGACCTGATTACCGGCTGCGTCGCGATTCGCGCGGACGTCGTCAAAAAGAAAGCTGAGAAAGTCGCGGCGTTCATGGCCGATTACGCCGCCTCGGTTCAGTTCGTTCAGGAAAACGCGGGGGAAGCGGCGAAGCTGATTGAAGAATATTCGATCGTCCCGAAGGCCGCGATTGCCGAGAAGGCGCTCCCCGCCTGCAACATTGTCTTCATCGATGGAGAAAAGATGAAGACGCTGGCGGAATCATATTTTGAGCTCTTGTTCGAATTTGACCCGAAGACGGTCGGCGGAAAGCTTCCGGCTGAGGATTTCTATTATCTCCCGGCCGCGAAATAAGTCTTTTTTCGTGCGTTTTGGCGCGGCGTGCTTCTGGATTCTCGTCTGGGAGCTCGCCGCGCGTTGGTATGATAATTCGTTGATTCTGGCGTCGCCGAGCCGGACGGCTGCGACGCTGGCGGCGTTGCCGATGGATCCGGCTTTCAGGCTGGCGATCGCGTCCAGTTCCGCGCGGATCGTTACTGGGTTCGCTGGGGCGCTGGTATTCGGCGTCTTCTTCGCTTTTCTGGCCAGCCGGTCGAGCTGGCTAGCGGCGCTTCTCGATCCCCCGCTTCACCTGATCCGGTCGACGCCGATCGCGAGCGTGACGATCCTGATCCTGCTTTGGGTCGGATCGCGGAATTTATCCGTGATCGTTTCGTTTATTTCGGTCGTTCCGATCGTTTATCTGAATACGCTCGCCGGGATCCGGTCGCTCGATCCGAAGCTGCGCGAGATGGCGACGGTTTTCCGGCTTCCGTTTGGAAAACGGCTGCGGTATATCCTGCTCCCGACGGTTTTTCCCTACTTCCGCGCCGCGGTCAGCGCGGGGCTGGGCTTCTGCTGGAAGAGCGGGGTGGCGGCGGAGGTCATCGGGATTCCGTCGAACAGTATTGGCGAGAAGCTGTATCTGGCGAAGATTTACCTGAGTACGGGCGAGCTTTTCGCCTGGACGGCGGTGGTGATCCTGCTCAGCTACCTGTTCGAACGGATCAGCCTGGCGGCGCTGGCGCGGGCGGAGCGATGGCTGACGAAGGCGTCGCCGATTTCGGAGGACGGATGAGCGCCGGGATTACGTTTCGTGAGGTTACGAAGCGGTTCGGTCCGGAGCTCGTCCTGGACCGTTATTCGGCTGAATTCCCGTTCGGCGAGACGACATGCCTGATGGGGCGGAGCGGCGCGGGGAAGACGACGATTTTTCGCCTGATCCTCGGGCTGATCCGTCCGGATTCCGGGACGATCGCGGGGATCGGCGGCGTTCGGGTTGTCGCCGTTTTTCAGGAAAACCGGCTGCTGCGCGGGATGAGCGCGGTGGATAACGTCCTGCTCGTCACGGACGGGCGGGCTGAGGCGGCGCGTCGGTCCTGGTCGCTGCTGGCGCGGATGGGGCTGGATCGGGAGCTGGCGCGGAAACGGGTCGACGCGCTTTCGGGCGGTCAGCAGCGGCGCGTCGCGATCGCGCGCGCGTTGGCGGCGGAGGCGGACGTCGTCCTGATGGACGAGCCGTTAAAGGGGCTGGACGAAGCGACGGCGCGGACGGTTTGCGGCGTGATTTCGGACGAGACGCGGGAAAGGACGCTGATCTTTTCGACGCATGACCGGCGCGAAGCGGAACGGCTCTGCGCGCGGGTCATGGAGATATAAAAAAATTCCGCCGCTCTTACTTTTTCGCTTTTTTTCGCTACTCCCAGCTCAGGAGCTTCAGCCGTTTTTCCCCCCATTCGATCGCAGTGCGGATGCCTTCGTCGATTGGGTACTGCGCTTTCCAGCCGAGGAGCTTCGCGGCGCGGTCGGCGTTCGCGTACGCGCCGGCGACGTCGCCGGGCCGGGGCTCGGCGGTCTCGATTTTGATCTTTTTTCCGTAAACGCGCTGGAAGGCGTCGACGAGTTCTTTGACCGTCGTCCCGTTTCCACCGCCAATATTGATGACGAGATAGCGGCAGTCCGGATCGCCGTTGCGCTCGAACGCCTGATCAAATTCGGTCAGCGCCTTAACGTGCGCCTGAGCCAGGTCCCAGATATAGATATAATCGCGGATGCCGGAGCCGTCGCGCGTTGGCCAGTTGACGCCGGTGATGGTGAAATGGTCGATTTTTCCCAGCGCGGTATCGACGAGCTTTCCGATGACATGCGACGGTTCTTTGACGTGGATACCGCTTCGGTATTTCGGATCGGCGCCGATGGGATTGAAATAGCGGAGCGCGATCCCTTTCATTCCGTACGCTTCGCAGGTATCCTTCAGGACCATTTCCATGATGAATTTCGTCCGCGCGTACGGAGAGGACGGGTTGAGGTAGCTGTTTTCCGTGACGACGAAGTCCGGTTTTTCGCCGGGTTTGAGCCTGACGTCGCCGTAGACCGACGCCGACGAGCTGAAGACGATCCGTTTGCAGCCGAGTTCATGCAGAATATGGAACATCTCGTTCGACTTGGCGACGTTTTCGCGGTAATACTCGTACGGGCTGGAGACCGAATCGGGAACGACGATCAGCGCGGCGCAGTGCAGCACGGCGTGAATATCGGGATGATCGCGGAAAATCTGCGTCAGGACGGCGCGGTCCGTAATATCGCCCTGATAGAAAATCCGGCCTTCCGTGAATTCGCGCCGTCCGGTGACGAGCGAATCGAGGATAATCCCGGTATGCCCCGCGTCGCTGAGAGCGGAAATGACGGTGGATCCGATGTAGCCGGCGCCGCCGGTGACTAAAAATTTCATGGCGTTGGTTCCTTTCCTGAGGTTGATGCGGATGCGTTGTCTTTTGCGAAGGTTTCTCGGACGATATAGACCGGGCGGTGCTTGACTTCCTGGAAAATGTACCCGATGTAGACGCCGATGAAGCCCAGAATGAACATGAGAATGGCGGCGACGATCAGGAGCATGAACATCAGCGAGCTCCAGCCGGGCGCCAGCGTACCGGTATTGCCGCTGAGCCAGATGGAGAGGACGTAAACGACTTCGGCGATCGCCAGGATCAGGAAAAGCCCGCCGGCGGATAACCCGATATACAGCGGTACGAGCGAAAACGAAAAGATCGCGTCCGAACCGAGCCGGAGCATTTTCCGGAACGAGTATTTCGACGCGCCGGCGATCCGTTTTTCCGGCGTGAACGGGAGGATAACGCTCCTGAAGCCGATCCAGCTGACCATTCCGCGCAGGTAACGATGGAATTCGGGAAGCGAACGGAGCGCGTCGAGCGCCCGCCGCGACAGGAGGCGGAAATCGGCGCCGCCGGGCACCGACGGCGTGTCGGCCAGCCGGTTTAACGCCTGGTAGAAGAGCGCCGAGGTTTTGCGCTTGAAATAGCTGAGAGACGGGTCGGCGAGGCGCTGGGTCTGGACGACGTCGTAGCCGGATTCCGCCAGCGCGATCATTTCGGGAATGAGCCTGGGCGGGTGCTGTCCGTCGCTGTCGAGCGTGACGACGTAGTCGCCGGACGCGGCGTCGAGCCCGGCGCAAAGCGCGGCCTGATGGCCGAAGTTGCGGCTGAGATGAAGCGCGCGGACGCGGCGGTCGCTTTCGGCGATCCGGTTCAGCCGTTCTTCGCTCCCGTCGCTTGAGCCGTCGTTGACGAAAATGATTTCGGTTCGGTACGGAAGCGGGGAAAGAACGGCGCTGAGCGATTGATAAAACGCGGTCAGGACCGGTTCTTCGTTATAGACGGGGGCGACGATGGAAACGGTTTTCATTCGGCTTTACAGCGCCGGAACGGCGGACTGAGCTTCCTTTCGTTTTTCAGCGAGCCTTTCCTCCTGGATCAGGCGGAGCTTTTCCCGGTACCCCGCTTCAGTCTTCAGCCAGAAGCTCGCCGAAGGGCCGGTATTCTTTTCGAGCCGGTTCGCTGAATCTTCGCCGATCCTCAGCGTTCCGGCGATCAGGTTCCGCATCTTGTCGAACGTGATCCCGAGGGTTTCGGTGAAATCGAATTCCGAAATTCCATGGTCTTCGAAGAGTTCTTCGAGCGTTGCGTCCGGAGGCGTCGCTATACAGGTCGTACTGAAAATCATCTTGCTGCCTCCCTTGTTCTCAGTGACAGTCCACAATTTCAATGATGCACACTGCCTGGCCGTCTATTTCAATTTTTTTCGAATATCAGTCTGTACGGATGCATCAAATAGAAACGTGACGATCATATGACGGCTGAACCTTAATAGTTAATTGTAATGTTTTTTTTCTCACTGTCAAAACCGTTCGCTGTCAAAGCGCGTCAGCGTTTCTTCAGCTTCGAGAGCGACACGATTAATTTCTTTTCGCCGCCTTTTTCGAACCGGACTCGGACGACCTCTTCCCCATCTTCGATCAGGCTTTCAAGAACGAGGCCCGTTCCCCAGAGCGGATGCGCGACCGGGTCGTTCGCTTTGAACTTCTGCGCAGGGAGCCCCGCGGCGGCGGCAGGCTTTTTTCCGCCCGTCGAAATCGCGGACGAGCTCGCGAAAATCGATTCGGCCGATTTCCCGGAAGACGCGCAGGAGCGCGGAGAATCCTTGATCCTGATCTTCGAGACCCAGGTCGGTTTCGATTCCCAGCGCGGGTTTTCGCCGCTCCGCCGTCCGGCTGAAAAGCCTGCGCCGATCGATCCGGCGGAAGGGTTTTCGATAACCTGAATCAGGTTTTCGGGGATCGAATTCAGGAAGCGCGACGGAAGCGTCGTTTCGATCGACCCGAAATTCATTCGTCGTTCCGACCGCACGAGCGTCAGCTCGTTTCGCGCGCGGGTCATCCCGACGTAAAAGAGGCGGCGCTCCTCGGCCATTTCTTCCGGGTCGTCGAGGCTTCGGACATGCGGAAGGGTCCCGTCGTCCAGTCCGACGATGAAAACCCGGTTGAATTCGAGTCCTTTAACCGCGTGCAGCGTCATCAGCGTCGGCAGGTCGCTGTTATCGACGATTGTATCCTGATCGGCGACGAGGGCTAAATTCTGAAGAAATTCCGAGATCCCGCGGTCCTCGTATTCGAACGCCATCTGCCGAAGTTCCTCGACGTTTTCCCATCGGTCCGTTTCGTCCGGATCCTCGGTCAGGTAGCTTCGATAACCGACGTCAAAGACGACCTGATCCAGGAGGGCGACGATCGAGGGATCGCCTCGGAGTTTCCCGGTCCAGCGGACCAGGAGCGCTCCGAAGTCGGCGACGGAAAGCGCTCCGCGCCCGATATCGGGCCAGTACGGCGATTCCGGGCCGTTTTTCCCAAGGTCCAGCAGGACTTTTCCGACGCTCTGGCCGGCTTCAAACGCGGCCATGCGCAGGTTCTGAAGCGTTTTTCCGCCGATCCCGCGGGCCGGTACGTTGATAACGCGCGTCAGGCTGATTTCGTCGTCCGGATTGTAGACGAGCCGCAGGTACGCGATCAGGTCCTTGATTTCGCGGCGTCCGTAGAACCGCTGTGCGCCGACGATCCGATATTGAAGACCGCGATGCAGGAAGGCGTCTTCAAGGAGCCGCGATTGATTATTCGCACGGTAAAGGACGGCGAAGTCTTTTCCCGAAGCGGTCCGATTCGCGATCATGGCCGAAATCGTATCGACGACGTACCGCGCCTCCATTCGGTCGTCCTCCGCCTCATAGAAACGGATTTTATCGCCGTCGCCGCGGTCGCTGAAAAGCGCTTTTGGCGTGCGGTTGGCGTTGTTGTCGATAACGGCGCGGGCGGCGTTGAGAATATTTTGGGTCGAGCGGTAGTTCTGTTCGAGGAGAATCTTTTTGCATCCGTTGAAATCCTTCTCGAATTGCAGGATATTCCTGTAATCGGCGCCGCGCCAGCGGTAGATCGACTGGTCTTCGTCGCCGACGGCGAAAAGGGAGCGGTTAACCGACGCGAGCTTGCGGAGGAGCTGGTACTGGGCGGCGTTGGTGTCCTGAAATTCGTCGACGAGAATCTGCTCAAAGCGTTTCCCGTACCGTTCGCAGACGTCAGGATGATCCTGCAAGAGCCGGTGCGTATACAGGAGCATGTCGTCGAAGTCGACGGCGTTGCTGAGACGGAGCGCTTCCTGATATTTTTCGTAGACGCGGGCGACGATCTCGCTGCGGTAATCGCCGCGCGGCATGTCCTTCGCGAAAAGGAGGCTGTTCTTGGCGTTGGAGATTTCGTTATGGACTGACTGCGGCCTGTAGAGCTTATCGTCGATATTTAATTCCTTCAGGATCCGCTTGATCAGCGTCAGCTGATCGTCGGCGTCCATGATGACGAAGTTGCTGCTGACCGGGAGAAACTCGGCTTCGCGGCGCAGGATCCGTCCGCAGATCGAATGAAACGTGCCGATCCAGAGCGAACCGCTGACGTTTTCGCCGAGGATATCTTCGACACGGCTGCGCATTTCGTCGGCGGCTTTGTTGGTAAAGGTGACGGCGAGGATATGATACGCCCGGATATTCAGGTCGCGGATCAGGTAAGCGACCCGCTGCGTCAGGACGCGGGTCTTTCCCGATCCTGGCCCGGCTAAGACGAGAACGGGTCCGGGCGGCGCGGTGACGGCTTCGTATTGCGCTGGGTTCAGGTGTGAGTAATCGTTCATGCAAGCTCCTCTCCGTCCGGCGATCCGCCGGTTTTTCTCGGTTATTCAGCTGGATTCGGAAGGCCGATCAGCGGCAGCGATTTTTCGTCGAGCCAGTTCCGCGCAATCGCGCGGTCAACCTTCCCCATTGGATACGCGTTCAGTTCCGACGGCTCGGCCCAGGCCAGCGCGTCGGCGCTCAGCGGTTCTGCTTCGACGTTCGCGGGAATCGTTCCGACGAACGCGTGCAGGATGATTTTGAAATGTGTATAGGCATGCCGGTACACGCCGAAAGGGCGTCGCGGACTGAAATCGACGCCGAGCTCTTCGCGAATCTCCCTGCGGATACAATCTTCCAGACTTTCGCCCGCTTCAACTTTTCCGCCGGGAAATTCCCAGAGTCCGCCGAGGAGGCCATTTTTCGGGCGGCGCGTCAGAAGGAGCCGTCCGTTCCCATCGGCAATGACGGCGGCGGTCACGGTCAGCGTCGGCGTTGGCGCTTTCTTTTCGACGACCGGACGTTCGCGGACGGTTCCGCGCGCGGCCGCCAGGCAGTCATCCCGCAGCGGGCAGATCGGACAGCGCGGCGCGGCCGGAGCGCAGATCGTCGCGCCAAGATCCATCAGCGCTTCGAGGAAATCGCCCGGCGCCGCGCTGACGTTCGGATCGGTCAGGAAGCGTTCGCTGATTCGTTTTAATTCAGCTTCCGACGTTTTCGATCGCAGCGGCGCGGATAAATCAAAAAGGCGGGAATAGACGCGGCGGACGTTCCCGTCGATCGCTGGAACCGGGTTCCCGAACGCGATCGCGGAGATCGAGCCGACGGTATACGGCCCGATTCCGGGAAGCTTCGCCAGGGCGTCCGGATCGGACGGAAGTTCGCCGCCATAGTCGCGAACGATGATCCGCGCGGCGCGATGGAGCGAGCGGGCGCGCGAATAGTAGCCGAGCCCTTCCCAGAGTTTCAGAACGTCCTGTTCCGCTGCGGCGGCCAGGTCCGCGATCGTCGGAAAAGCTTTGAGCCATTTCTGATAATAAGCGATAACGGTATCGACGCGCGTCTGCTGGAGCATGATCTCCGAGATCCAGACGCGGTACGGCGTCCGCTCCTCCCGCCAGGGAAGGCCGCGCCGATTCAGGCCGAACCACGCGAGAAGTTTCGCGCTCAGCGGGTCCGTGTCGAGCGCCATGAGCTACAGCTGGAATTCGTTCCGCGCGGGGACGAGCTTATCCTCGAAGTCGAGAACGTATTCCTGAAGCTTTTCCAGGAGATCATGCCATTCTCTGGAATTCATCCGCTCTTCGGCTTCGGCCTCTCCGGGCAGGAGCGCCGTGACCATAACCTGCGGCCTGTCGCCGTAGACGGTCGCCCAGGCGTCGTTCAGTTCAAATCCCAGCCGGTTCATATTCGGGACGAATTTCCGGACCAGAAAATCGAAGTATTCCTGCTCATGGTTCGGGAGGATATTCCAGGTCATGATCAGCTTCAGTTTCATCTTCTAATCTCCCGCGGCGTTTTCGTTCGCGTCCGGATCGTCCGATTCATCGTCATTCGCCGAAGAAAGCGGATGATTCAGGATAATGACCTTGGTTTCCTCGGGGAGGTTGGCGGGGTTCGTCGCTTTGAAGCTGTTCATGACGTCTTCCGTCTGCGAAATCCCCATTTCTTTCAGGAATTTTCCGAGCGGATCGAGCTCCAGCCTGCAGAGCGGATCGCTGTACGCCATGGGGATAACGATATTGGGTTTGATCATGCTGACCAGCTCGACGGCCTGCTGCGCGTTGAGCGATCCGTTCCCGCCGATCGGAACGAGCATGATATGCGCCGTGCCGAAGGATTCGATTTCCGACATGGTCGGGAGATAGTCCAGCTTGCCGAGATGTGCGACAAAAATCCCGTTCATCTCGATCATGAAAACGGTGTTCCCATGCTGCTGACGGGCGTGGTCCTGATAGCCGTCGATAAAAATCTGATTGACTTCATATTCGCCGGGGCCGGTAATCACGAACGGGTCGGCTTTCGCGCCGCGGACCGCCGCGATATGACGGTGATTCGGCGAATCGACGGACGAGGTAATGATATCCGCTTTGAGTTTCAGCGGTTCGAACCCCGTTACCGACGCGTCATATGGATCGCAGACAACCGTCCCCATTCCTCTTTCCGTAATCCGGAAACAGGAATGCCCATACCAAGTAATTTCCATCCATCCTCCCAAAAAGCTTCCGCTGTAAGGCTTCTAAAATTATACACGACGGAGCGCGGAATAAAAGACCCGCTCGGGAAGAACGGGTCAAAGCGGCAAATCGGCAGGAAGGCGGTCTATTCGCTCGGCGCCGGTTCGCTTTGTTTACGCTGGCGGAAGACGATCCGACCGCGGGTTAAATCGTACGGCGACATTTCGACGCGTACCTGATCGCCGAGGAGGATACGGATGTAAAACTTGCGCATTCGACCGGACAGGTAAGCCAGGACTTCATGTCCATTCTCCAGCCGGACGCGGAACTGCGTTCCGGGCAGCGCTTCAATAATTGTACCGTCAACGGTAATCTTGTCTTCTTCTTTCGCCATAACCTTCCTGTTTTCTGTTGATTCCTTCGCTCAGCTTTGGATTATTCCTTGCTGGGGACGGAGCGGCGCTTGAGACGCCGGAGCGTTTTACTGCGTTCGACGCGATCCGTTTCGCTCTTGGACACGTACCATCGCTTGCGGCGCACGGTGCTTAAAATCCCGCTCTTGACGACCTTCTTGCGGAAACGTTTCAGCAATTGATCCTGCGATTCATTCTGTCGTAAAACTACGCTTGTCATCTGTTCTCACCTCCCCTCACGTTCGGGATGAAGCTGAGGGACGGTCTTTCCGCACCCTGAGTATAGAATTATATGCGGAAGCGCCTGATTCGTCAAATCGGACCTGACCGTTAGTCTGCGTTTCAATTTTCCGTAGTCAAGGGAAAAGAGGATAGAAGAAAAGAAAGT
>CALIHP010000003.1 GCA_938020565.1 uncultured Anaerolineaceae bacterium
ACTTTCTTTTCTTCTATCCTCTTTTCCCTTGACTACGGAAAATTGAAACGCAGACCCGGATTCACCAATTCCCGCGGCGCGCGACAACTTATGGTAAAATAATTCTCGGTTTGACTGAAAACCAAACGACATGATGAATCGATCATGAGGTTGTCGTGAGGGGCAGCGTTGGGAAACGCCGCCGCGCGAGATACCGGGGAAAACTTAGAACGAAAGGAAATACTGAAATGGCGAAATGTGAAATTTGCGGAAAAACGACAACGTTCGGGCATAACCGAAGTTTCTCGCAGCGAGCGACCAACCGTCCGTTTTATCCCAATTTGCAGCGAGTGACCTTATTCGTCGATGGCGTGAAAATCCGGAAGACGCTATGCACGAAGTGCATCCGCAACATGTCGAAAATCGAAAAGTAAACCTTCCGATACTGGATATAAAAAAGAGGCGCAGGCCTCTTTTTTTTGTCGATTCCCGGATTCTGCCGCGGACATCCCGATTGGGCTGTTCCGCTAAAATTCGTAATCAAACACAGTCTTATCATACGTATTTTCATCCATGAATTTACGCACTTTAAGATGCTCCGGATGATCGATGTAGAGCTCTAAATCTTCACGCGACGCAAAAATTGAATCAATACACACATGATACCCGTTATCAGCACAAATATTCGCGCCGATAACGGCGCTTTTGATCTGAGGAATTACCGTTTGAAGAGATAAAGTCTTTCTCCTGAATTCAGCGATACAACGTTCGCGTTCCTCACCCTCCCCACGAATTTTCCAAAAAACAATATGCTTCACCATTTCAGCTCTCCGTAACCTGTTTTTCAGAATTATACTACAAATGTTATTCTACATTTTAGCATTCAAATCTCCAAACTGCAGTCATCGGCATTGCCAAATCACATTTTTTCAAAGGAATATCCCACAGAATTGCCTATTGACATTATCAAAGCAGGCTGATATACTAAAAAATAGATGGGACAAATTTCTCTAAATAAAAAGTTGTCCTATCTTTTCTGAATATAGGTGGAGCCATGGCGGCAATCTTAGTTGAGCAGACTTACCAGAAATTAATGGACATGATTATCCAGAAGCAATTCAAACCTGGCGACAGGCTTCCTTCTGAAAAAAACCTTTGCGAAACCTACGAAGTCAGCAGGAATACACTTCGTGCCGCGTTAAACAAATTAGACGCTTTAGGACTGACAACCACTACGCAAGGAGGAGGAACCTATGTAAAACAAGTCGACAGTGAGGTTTATTTAAATTTCTTTGTACCCGCTTTACTGACCCACAATCCTGACTTATTGGAAATCATGCATTTCCGAAAAGGGATCGAAGTCGAAGCGGCCCGCCTCGCCGCGCAAAACGCGACGAACGAAGACCTGGATGAAATATCCGCTATGCTGGAAAACTGCCAGAAGAGCCTTCAGGAAATTCAGCATTTCGCATCAGCAAACGCAGAATTTCATTCTGCTATCGCAAAAGCATCCCACAACAAAATGTTCATGAAGATGATGGACATTATTCGAATAATGCTGCTTCCTGAGTTCCAAAATTTTATTTCCGCCCAGGGCGAGGATATTGACAGTATGTTTTATCATAGGATGATTTTCCAATGTATCTGTAATCATAAACCCGACGAAGCTGCTTTTTTCATGGATCGGCATCTGGAATTGGTTATTAATCGAATGAAAAATTATGTAGAAAAATAACTAAAAGTAAACATTCAAAAGGAGTAACAAGATGAAGAAAAAATTTTTGCCGTTTTTATTCGTAGCTTTCATTTTATTCATCAGCGCAGCTTGCCAGTCACAGCCGGCCGCTACGGAGCCTGCCTCAGCCGGAACGGAAAGCGCGGTTCAACCGGAAACAGCGGACGATCCGATTCGCGCCGCGTTTTTCATGTTCGAAAATTCCAACACCTTCACAACTTACATTCGAAAAGGTATGGAGTCCTACGGGAAGCAGCATAACGTTATCGTCGAGTCATTTGACGGAAAAAGCGACCAATCAACACAAACCGACGCAATTACAACGGCGCTTGCCAAAGGTCAATATGACGTTATCGTCGTCAATCTCGTCGACTCAGGAGCTGGAACGATTATCAACAATTTAGCTAAAGCGAACCAGATTCCGGTTATTTTTGCAGATCGCGCGCCCGATTTAGTCGGCGGAGTTTTAGAAGAATATGAAGCTGCATATTACGTCGGCTTAGACTGGTCTGACCCAGGAAAAGTCCAGGCTGAAATGGTCTATGAAGACTGGAAATTAAATAAAGAAACGATGGACAAAAATGGCGACGGGATTCTGCAATATGTTCTTTTGCAGGGCAACGTCGCACAGCAAAACGCAATCTATCGAACCAACGCAATCCATGACCTCATGGCCAAATGGAACGAGGACGGAACGATGAAGAATATCGAGCTCGATATTCAGGACGGAAACTGGTCATCCGACAAAGGCAAAGACGTCATGGATGTTTGGAACGTAAAATTCGGGGATCAGATTGAAGCCGTTCTCTGTAATAACGATACGATGGCGATGGGCGCGGTTGAATCTCTTAAAACTGCCGGGGCATTTGACGCAGGCAATGGACCTGAAGTATACGGAATCAATGGAATTCCCGATGTATGGGAACTTATCGAACAAGGCTACATGGCGGGTACCGTCCTGACGTCCCCGTACCGGGAGGCAAAAACGATTATCGATATGACTGTAAATCTTCACGCGCAAAACGATCCGTTGCTGAATACAACCTATCATTGGGGTGAGTTTGGGAAAGATGTTCGAATCGACGATGTTGCGATTCGAATCGAAAATATCGATATTGCAAAAGAAGATTTCAGCTTCACGATGTAATCTACACTGGGTCCCTGAGTCTTTTGCCGCTTCGCACGATAAGGGTCAGGGACCCGGAAAGCCCTTTGCCTTCGCCCAGAGCCCAGAGAAAGAGGATTATCGATCCGTTTAACAATCGCCCCATAGTTTTCTCAGGACGCCTCCAACAGCAACACTGCCGTTAAGGAGAAAAAGCTTTCAAAATCAGATCTTCCTGACAGATTCGGTTTCAGTTCATTCAATTTTCATCAGCAAAAGTCGATCATTCCTGAAACAGAGGATGGCTATGAATCAGCAGACAACTGAAAAATACCTGCTTGAAATGCTGGAGATTTCAAAAGAGTTTTCCGGCGTAAAAGCGCTGAAGAACGTTGATTTCCGCGTACGGCCCGGAACGGTTCACGCTCTTTTAGGCGAAAATGGCGCTGGAAAATCCACCTTGATGAAATGCCTTTTCGGAATTTATAAGCGCGACAGTGGACGGATCCTGCTCCGCGGCGAAGAAGTAAATTTCCAAACGCCGCATGACGCGCTAATCAACGGAATATCCATGGTCCACCAGGAACTCGAGCAGGTTCCAGATATGAACGTCATGGAAAACGTCTGGTTGGGCCGCTATCCGCAAAAGTTCGGATTAATCGATTCAGCGGCAATGTACAGGGAAACAAAAAAGATGCTGCGGGCCTTATGCGGTGATATCGAAATCGATCCCAAACAAAAGCTGACGGGTTTGACAGTTTCAAAAAGGCAAATGGTCGATATCGCAAAAGCAATCTCTTATCGCTGCGACATTATTACCTTAGACGAGCCGACGTCCTCCCTGAACGAAAAAGAAGTTGAAATTCTATTGGAAATTATCACACAATTAAAAAAACAAGGGAAAGGAATTATTTACATTTCCCATAAAATGGAGGAGATCTTCCGGATCGCGGACGATATTACAATCATGCGCGACGGCGAAGTCGTCAGCACAGATCCAGCGGCGGACATCAACGTTGATATCGTCATTCGAAGAATGGTCGGACGCGAAATGACGAATCGGTTCCCTTTGAAAGCGAATCAGATCGGCGCCAATATATTGGAAGTAAAGAACCTCAACGACAGAAAACACCGCATCCATGATATTTCGTTTACGTTGAAAGAAGGCGAGATTCTCGGGATCGCGGGATTATTAGGCGCCGGAAGAACCGAACTTTTAGAAACAATTTTCAGTCTTCGGAATCGAGATAGCGGAGAAATTAAATTAAGAGGAAACAGTGTCAAGACAGATTCGCCGCAAGCTGCGATCCAAAACGGATTTGCGCTTTGCACCGAGGAACGCCGGTTCAACGGCATTTTTCCAGACCTGAGCGTCGCTTTCAATACAATCATCTCAAATATTGATTCGTATCGAAATCGGTTCGGATGGCTGACGTCAAACTATATCCGGAGCGACACAGAACGCATGATCAACGTCATGCATACAAAAACATCAAGCTTGAATACCAAGATCAGATTCCTCTCAGGCGGGAACCAGCAAAAGGTCATCATCGGCAGGTGGCTCCTCCGCAACCCGGACATATTCCTGATGGACGATCCTACACGGGGAATCGACGTCGGCGCAAAATACGAGATCTACCAACTTATTTTCAAGCTCGCCGAAGAAGGAAAGGGCATCATCGTCTGCTCATCCGAAATGGCGGAACTGATCGGAATATGCGACCGGATTCTGGTACTGAGCAGCGGATATCTTGCCGGAGAATATGACTTACGGGTTTGTCCTGAAAAGGCGACACAGGAAAATATTTTAAGAGATGCGACGAAATACGTTTAGAAGGAGCATGAGCCAATGAATCAGAAAGCCGCAAAAGTTTTCGATTTCCTTTTCGATAACGCTCTGTACTTTATCATTGGAATTCTCGTACTGATTATCATAATCGTCGAGCCAACATTCGTAAAAGTCAGTAACTTTACGACCATCTTAACACAATCAGCTACAAAAATTATCTACGCCTGCGGCGTTGCGGGAGTTATTGTCCTCGGGGGTACGGACCTGTCGCTGGGACGGCAAGTCGGTCTGGCGGCTGTAATCGCCGCGTCGTTGTTGCAGGCGGCGAACTATTCACAGCGCGTATTCAGCCTCGAATCCGTCCCAGCCCTTCCCATGATCATTCCGCTCGCGATTGTGATGGTCCTGCTCGCGATTATCTCGGGAATTCATGGATACATCGTAGCCCACTGGGGCGTCGCGCCATTTATCGCTTCGCTCGGGATTCAGCTGATTTCATACGGTATCTGCCTTCAGTACTTCAATACGGTATGCAATTCAAGTCCATTAGCCGGATTTGATTCGTTCTTCTCCCGATTCTGTCAGGGAACGGTCAGGATTGGCAATCTTAGCCTGAGCTACCTGATGTTTTACGCGCTGGCTGTTGTTCTGGTCGTCTGGATTATCTGGAATAAAACCGCGTTAGGAAAAAACATGTTCGCAATCGGCGGAAACAAAGAAGCCGCAAAAGTCTGCGGTGTAAACGTCAGAAAAACGATCATCATCGTCTATCTGATCGCTGGAATTTTATACGCCTTCGGAGGCGTTTTAGAGGCGGGACGAACCGGCTCCGCGAACAGCACAATGGGAGCCGACTATGCAATGGACGCAATCGCAGCGTGCGTCGTTGGCGGAATCTCGATGAAAGGCGGAATCGGGACGCTTCCTGGCGTCGTCATCGGCGTTATCATCTTCCAGATTATCACCTATGGGCTGATTTACGTCGGTGTGAGCCCGGACCTTCAATACGTCGTTAAAGGATTAATTATCATCATCGCAGTAATTTTAGATAACCGGAAAGCCCTGAGAAACGCGGCTTAAAAGAATCTAAACGATCAAAAAATTGACTTATTAACTGAAAGGAAAAGTATGATGCCAACGTTTGAAATACCCGACAAAATGAAAGCCATGGAGCTTGTCGCTTACGATAAGCTGGAGTTAAGAGAAGTCCCGGTTCCGCAACCCGGGCCTGGGGAAGTCCTTTGCCGAATTAAATCGGTTGCGATCTGCGGATCGGATCCAAAATTAATTCATGGCGGATATAAATTTGCGAACTGGCCGCCAAGCTTCCCTTTTATCATGGGGCATGAATGGGCTGGACAAGTTGTTGCCATCGGGGAGGGCGTCGCCGGGTTCCAGCCGGGAGATCGGGTCGCTGGCGAAGCGCATGCAGGCTGTGGACAATGTGAAAATTGTAAGCAGGGTCATTATACCGTTTGCCTGAACTACGGAAAGGATGGGCTGAACAGCCCCGTCGACCTGGGGCACCGGCATTACGGTTTTAACTGGCAGGGCGCAAACGCAGAATACAACGTTTATAAAACTAAATCACTGCACAAAATCCCTGACAACGTCAGCTATGATACCGCTTCAATGTGCGACTGCGCCGGCGTCGCGCTCCATGGCGTCCAGCTCGCAGGCGTCACGCCTGGCGGATGCTGCGTCATTATCGGTCCAGGCGCAATCGGACTATGTGCGATGATGGAATGCAAAGCGATGGGCGCAGATCGAGTGATCATGGTGGGAAGAGGGAATAAATTAGATAAAGCTCGTGAGCTCGGTGCGGATTTTTGTATTGATTTCGAAAAAGAAGATCCGGTAAAAAAGGTTTTAGAATTGACGAACGGCGTCGGCGCGGATGAAATTATGGAATGCTCAGGGGCAAGCGACTCGCCGATGAAGGCTTGCCAAATGGTCAGGAAAACGGGATCGGTCGCCATCATCGCCACCTATCATACCGATCAGGCCACGATCCCCATCAATCTGGTCAATTTCAACGAAATTCGAATTATCGGCTCCAAAGCGAATCCAAACGTCTCTGAACAGGTTCTCCGATACCTGGCTTCCGGAGTAATTCAGGGCGACAAACTGATTACGCATAAGTTTCCGCTCGAAGACTACGCAAAGGCGGTTGATATTTTCGAAAATAAAAAAGACGGCTCGATTAAAGTTGTTATCAATCCTTAAGGCTTACGATTATGCGAGATGAAATCCCGTTTTTAACGAATTTCATCTCGCATCCTGCTCTTCAGTTGATGACACAGAAAAAAGCAAAACAGCTTCACAATCTTGATAATTCTACAAATTTACAGCTATGAAAGAGGACATATGCGCGATAAGGTCATAATTATTGGAGCAGGGATGATGGGAAGCGGAATCGCCGCGATGAGCGCGCTGAGCGGCCGAGGAACAATTCTCATCGATACAAGCGAAGCCCAGCTCAAAAGCGGACTGGAAAAGGCAATAAGCAGTATTCGTCTCCGAAAACAAAACGAGTTGAACTCAAAAGATGATTCCGAAAGAGCCCTTTCTCTGATTAAAACCAGCCTCTCGATAGAAAAAAGCTGTAAGGAGGCTTTTTTTGTCATCGAAGCCATAAACGAAAACTTAGCGCTGAAACAGGACATCTTCCAGCAGATAGATAAAATCGTTCCACCTGATATCCCGATCTGCAGTAACACCAGCGGCCTCAGGATCACTGAAATCAGTCAGAAATGTGCCCATCCAGAGCGGACAATCACAACGCATTTTTGGCTCCCAGCGCATCTTGTTCCGCTGGTAGAGGTTGTCATGGGAGAAAAAACCGGGGACACAATCGCCGTCAAGGTTATGAGTGAACTGAAAAAATGGCAAAAAGAACCTATTTTAGTTCGGAAGGATTGCCCGGGGCAGCTCGCGAATAGAATTTTTCAGGCAATCATCCGGGAAGCCGTCGATATCGTCGCTTCCGGACTCGCGTCAGCGGAAGACGTCGACAAAGCGATCAGCTGCGGAATGGCAATGCGGTTTCCAGTTTGGGGTCCGCTGACGCATCTTGATGCAATCGGATTAGATCTCGGACTGCGGGTTCAGGACGCAGTCCTGCCAAATATCTGCGCAGAGAAGGAAGGAAATCCCTACTTGAAAGAAATGATCGACAATGGGAATCTTGGCGTTCAAAGCGGGAAAGGCTTTTATAACTGGAACGAAAGAAATATCGAAAGCGCGATTATAAGAAGGAACCGCTTTATTATCGAAGCCGTAAAAATATTAAGGAACTTAGAAATAGAACCCGAGGAATAAGTGCGCCCATGAAACAATACTTTTGTTTGGGATCATATACAGAACCAATCCTTTTTGGCACCGGAGAGATCTTTAATGGAAAAGGGAAAGGCATTTCAATCTATGAATTTGAAAACGGAGATGGAAAACTCATTAACGAAATTTCCACACCTAACCCTTCTTTCTTCTGCGTTTACGAAGCGAAAAAGAAGATCTTCGCTGTAAACGAGATGAAAAAGTACCTGGGCCGATGGGGGGGCGGGATCACGGAAATTACCTATGATTCCTGTTTTAACTTAACGCTATCTGCCAGCTGGAATACAGGCGGAAAAGATCCCTGCCACGTCGAAATCGCCCCAAATCTCGGTTTCCTCGTCGCTTCAAACTTTCATAGCGGTTCGATCAGCCTGTTCCCGTTAGATAAACAAGGCAATATTTCAGAGAACCAGCCTCAGATATTCAGTCATGAAGGAAGCAGCGTTCATCCAATTCGGCAAAAAGAGCCCCACGCGCACAGCTGCATTTTTGTACCGAATTCTGAAATCTTCTATATACCCGATCTGGGAATCGATCAACTGGTCGCATATGAATATTCAGGAAAAACCGTAAAGCCTTTTCCGCCCGGAACGATCCATCTTCCACAAGGAAGCGGACCCCGTTTCGGAGAATTCAGTAAAAACGGGAAACATTTTTACCTGATTAACGAGCTTAGTTCAGAGATCATGCACTTCGCAAATATCGGCGATCGATTGATTCTTCAGGATCGGCAAAGCACATTGCCGCCGGATTACGCCGGAGAAAATATCTGCTCCGATTTGCACCTCACGCCAGATGAAACAAAACTTTATGCATCAAACCGCGGACACGACAGTATTGCCTGCTTCAATATCAGAAATGATGGAAAATTAGAATATGCCAATCGGACGCCTTGCGGCGGACGGACTCCAAGAAATTTCGCGATCGATCCACTCGGGAACTACGTCCTCGTAGGGAATCAGGATAGCGACTATATTGCCGTCTTTCGCATCCGACCCGATGGAGCTCTCGATCTTCAAAACCGAATCGAAGCCGGTTCACCGGTATGCATCCGGTTTATCGCATAGCTTTGCCGTTTCCAGGATCGGGTATAATTTCCAGACATGCGAAAGACCCTTTTTCGATCCGCACTTCTCATCCTGATGGCCTGCATCCTCCGCCCGCACGCCGCAGACGGCTGTGCGGCTGGAGCCTCCGGGCAGCGGATCGAATTTCGCATGGAAACGCCGGGCGCTTCCCGACGCGGCGCGTTCGCCGTCTACGTTCCGCCCTGCTACGATCCCGACCGCGAGGACCCATATCCACTCCTGATCCTGCTGCACGGACATGATATGTCGCTGCAAACCTGGGACCAGCTCGGGCTCAACGCCGCATACAGTAACTACGCAAAATCCGTAAACTACCAGCCATATATGATCCTGACAGTCCTCGAATCGAACAACCTTATATCCCTTAACATATCCGAATTCGATCTTTTTATTCTGGACGATATTCTTCCCTGGGTTGAAACCAACTTCAACGTCGGCGGAAGCCGAAATCTCCGCGCGCTCGGCGGCATCTCCCGCGGCGCTTACTGGGCCGCGGATATCGTCTTTCGCCACCCGGACATGTTCCGGACCGTCGGATTGCATTCACTTCCAGGCTCCCCCTTTTACGACCTCGAGTTCCATTACCTCGCCGAAGAAGCCAGCGAAAACGGCGATTCCTTTAACGTCTCCCTCGATATCGGCGAAAAAGACCCCTACGGCCCCGGAAGCCAGGTCTTCGAAAAACAGCTCGAAAACGAAAAAATCCCCTACCGATCGCTCGTTCAGCCAGGGGACCACTCGCTGTCTTACTGGGGAACGTATCTGGCCGATTATCTGACCTGGTACGGAAAATCGTTCGCCGTCGACGGGAAATCCGCGTCCAGCGGCAGCGTCGCCAAATAGCTCCGCGCGAAATCAATATCTGACCTCACCTGCCGAACCAGAGCGTCGCTATTCTCAAACTTCATCTCCGGACGAATAAACGCATGGAAATTAATCCGCCCCGTTTTCCCGTACCCGTCGACCGACGCATCCAGCAAATATGACTCGATCGTCAGATCGCTCTTATCGTAAAACGTCGGACGCACGCCAATCGCCGTCACCGAATCATACCACTCGCCGTTCAGCTCGGTCCGCGTAACGTAGACCCCATTCGCTAAAACGATCTTCTCCTCCGGAAAGCGCAGGTTCAGCGTCGGAATACCGATCTTCGTTCCGAGCCTGGCGCCATGCCGGATCGTATTCCGGATAAAAAAAGGATAGCCGAGGAGCCGCTTCGCGTTCGATACGTCCCCGACCCGAAGAAAATCACGGATGCGCGTCGACGAAATTTCGCCGTCCGGGAGTCGGAGGCGCGGATGCACGATTAAATCAAACCCATACCGCCCGGCGAGGTCGGCTAAAACCCGATCCCTGCCCTCGCGATTTTTTCCCAGCGAAAAGCCTTCACCGACGCGAAGCTCTTTCATCCCAACCGCGCCCGCTAACCGGCGCAGGAACGCATCCGCGGACTGATCCGCGAGCGAACGGTCGAACGGAACGGAGATCATCGCGTCCAGACCCAGCGCAGCCGCGAGTTCAGCCCCCTCTTCCGGAAGCAGGAGACGACTATTGACCGGGAGACGACCGAAAAAAACCGCCGGAAGCGGCGAAAACGTCACGAGGACGGCCGGAAGCTTCCGCTTTCGCGCATCCGCAATCATCGGGACCAGAATCGAACGGTGCCCGACATGAAAACCGTCGTAAGCGCCGATCGCCGCGACCGAAGCGTCAAACCGAATCGAATCAAGATCGGAAGTCAGTAACATGCGTTCAGCTTTTCAGGCCCGCATGGGCCACAGCGCCCTTACGAAATAAGCACCTTTTTCGGCTTCCAGAGCGCCGCCTCAGCGTCATATTGCAGAACAGCGACCAGTTCGCCCTGAAGCGAGACCGCTTTCGCGAACGCCGGATCAACGTTGGTCCCGGCTTCGGCCTGAATCGCCTTCCCGCATCGGATATCTCGCTCCATCTCAAGGTCAAGCTGAATTTCCGTAAAATCCGCCAGCGAGTCGATCGCCGGGATCAGGTACTGGTACCAGTCCCCATTCTCGAACGCAGTCTTCAGCTCGTCCAGCGTCGCCGCCTGACGAAGCGAAAAACGACCGCTTTTCGTACGCCGAAGCTCGCTCAAATACGCGCCGCAGCCCAACGCCGCCCCGAGTTCATGCGCTAACGATCGGATATACGTCCCCGATGAGCAGTCGACCTCGACAGAAATATCCGGCGGATTAAATTCGACCAGGTCGAAAGCGTAAATCGTAACGCGCCGCTCCGGAATCTCGAAAATTTCGCCGGCGCGTGCACGCTCGTATGCCTTTTTCCCACCGATTTTCAGCGCGGAATAACTCGGCGGACGCTGGACAATTTCACCGGTAAATTTCTTCATCTCCGCTGAAACGCGTTCTTCGTCCAGCTCCGGCGTGCCGCCTGTCTTGATAACCTCTCCGTCCGCGTCATACGTATTCGAGACCGCGCCGAAAGTAAACTGCGCCTCATAGCGCTTTCGATCGGTAATCAGGTACTCGCTAAGGCGGACCGCCGGGCCGACCAGCAAGACCAGAACGCCGGACGCGCGGGGATCCAGCGTTCCAATATGACCGATTCGGCGGATCCCCGTTCCGCGCCGAACGATCTGCACAACGTCATGCGAAGTCATTCCCGGCGGCTTATCGACGACCAGAACGCCGGAAATCGTATTCTTATATTTCTTACTCTCTTCGTTCAATTTTACGTCCTATCTCGCGCCGTCTTAACCGGCGCCGGATCGTCAGGAAACAGTCCCCTCGGCTCCAGAGCATAGTTTACCATGCATTATGCTGAAAAACCGCGGATCACGCCGAACGAGCTGCGCGCGAGATCATCAGCTTCGTCGCCGCGACGACCGCCTCGCATACATCCGCCAGCCGTCCGGCAATATCCGCCCCGGCAGCGGCGATATGACCCCCGCCGCCGAACGAACTCGCGACGCTGGCGACGTTATATCCGGGCTTCGCCCGCCAGGAGACCTTCGTCCGTTCGCCGTCCTCAGATTCCATGAAAACGATCGCAACCTTTACCCCGTTCGAGGACAGCAGCCGGTTCACAACGTTCGCGTCGTCCCCATCCGGGTATTTCGCCGCGACACGTTCCGAATGCCGGATTGTACTCCAGATCAGCGGAAGCTCGACGACCGTATTCCGCAGCGCAGCTTCCCAAAGCGCGTTCGCTTCAAGAGAATGAGCCTTGATTACGTCGGCAAAAATCTCATAAAGCTTTCCGCCCCGATCGACGAGCTCCGACGCCAGCCGGAGCGTCTTCGCCGAAACGTTCGACGTGCTGAAGCCCTGCGTATCGGTCAACACCCCGGAAAGGAGGAAATTCGCGCTGATTTCGTCGATCTCCAGTCCAAGGACCGGCATGATTTCCGCCAGAATCTCACAATTCGACGCCGCTTCCGCGTCAACATAGTTCAACACGCCAAAGCCTGGATTGGAATAATGATGATCAATAACAATATCCGGCGTCATCTCCGGACGTTCGTCAAAAAACGTACCGCAGCGGTCGCGCGAACTGATATCCACGCAAATCGACAAATCAAACGCCTCTTCAGGAGCGCGCCGGACGCGGTCCGGCAAATCGCATCCCGAATCCGCCAGCCAGCCCTCCTTCGGAAGCGGGTCGCTGGAAATCAACTGAACCGATTTTCCAGCGTTTAAAAGCGCGCGTCCCAATCCAAAAAGCGATCCCAACGCATCTCCGTCGGGACGTATATGCGAAAAAATCGCAATCCTCTCAGCAGCTTCGATTTTCTCACGAATCTGATCCAGAATTCTCTGATCGTACATTTTCGTCGGTTCTCCTTTTATCAACAGGTATACGCTGCGCCGCGTTTATCCACGGCGCGATTAACAGACAGATCGCCCGGCGCTGACTTCTCACCGGGCGATCTTGTATTCGTTCTTTTCATATGGAACCGTTAGTCGGATTCAGGGAAAAGGCGCTGCCCGTTCCCACTATCGGTCCCATCGTCCGGCGACCCGGCGTCAGTCCCGCCGTCGAGACGTTTTTCAATCCGCTCACGTTCAAGCGCATGGAACAGTTCTTCCATTCGCGCCGCGTTTTCCGGCGTCGGATCCCAATAGAAGCGCAGCCTCGGAAACTGGCGCAGCTCGACCGACTGCGCCAGGCCGCGCCGAATATACCCCGCCGCGGAAGTCAACGCCTCGATAACCTCGCCGCTCCGTTCGATCCCTTCAACCGCCGAAACGTAGATCGACGCATATTCCAACTCACGATCCACCTTAACGTCGGTCACCATCACGCCGGACAGGCGCGGATCTTCAATTTCGTACAGGAACATCTCCGCCAGCTCGTCGCGGATCCGATCCTCAATCTTCCGTATTCTGATAGCTGAAGGCATCCAGCCCTCCTTTCAACCTACGCGGGCAATCAGGAACCGAACCGGTTCAGCGTAAACGCCTCGATCAGGTCGCCCGGCTTAAAATCCTCAAAGCCTTTTAACCCAATCCCACAGTCCAACCCGCTCTTAACTTCTTTAACGTCGTCCTTCTCGTGCCGAAGCGACGTAATTTCGCCGGTAAAAACCTTCTCGCCCTCGCGGATAACGTGCGCCTTCGTACCGCGGCGCATCTCGCCTTCCTTGACACGTGAACCGGCGATCGTCCCGACCTTCGAAATATTGAACGTCATCAGGACCTCCGCCCGCCCGACCATCGTCTCGATAAATTCCGGCTCAAGCATTCCTTTAACCGCCTTTTCAACATCTTCCATCAGGCGGTAAATAACGTTATAAATTCGGACCGAAACGCCTTCGGTTTCCGCGCGCTTCCGAGTCGCCGGGTCTGCCTGAACGTTAAAACCCAGAACGATCCCATGCGAGGCGGCGGCCAGCATAATATCGTTCTCACTGATATTTCCGGCTTCCGAATGCAGAATGTTGATCTTAATCTCGCCTTCTTTATTCAGCTCTTCAAGAGAACTGACAATCGGCTCGAGCGAACCATGGACGTCCGTCTTAATAACGAGACAGAGCTCCTTCGCCTCACCGGCGCGGAACCGGGCAAACAGCTCTTCCAGCGTCGCTTTCGGCTGATTCGCCGTCAGCGCAGCGTCGGCTTTCGCCTGCGCGATCACGGCGCGGGCTTCCTTCTCCGAAGCGTACGTCTGGAAAACGTCGCCGGCGGCCGGAACTTCCGTCAGGCCCATGATCTGAACCGGAGTCGACGGGCCGGCTTTCTGAAGCTTTTTCCCGCGATAATCGAACATGGCCTTGATCCGGCCCATCGATCGTCCCGCGAGAACGACGTCGCCCATTTTTAACGTTCCGTTCTGGACCAGGAGCGTCGCCATGACGCCCTTCTTCGGATCGACGGACGCTTCAATAACCGTCCCGAAAACCTTTCCTTTCGGGTTGGCGAAAATATTCATGTCCTCCGCCGTCACCAGAATCGCTTCCAGAAGATCGTCGATCCCCTGTTTCTGTTTCGCGGAAACCGGAACGACGAGCGTATCCCCGTCCCATTCGTCCGGGACCAGTCCCTGCTCGGAAAGCTGCTTCTTGACCAGGTCCGGATTCGCGTCCGAACGGTCGATCTTATTCAGCGCGACGATGATCGGGACCTGCGCCGCCTTCGCATGCGCAATCGCTTCCTTCGTCTGCGGCATGACGCCGTCGTTCGCCGCAACGACCAGAATGACAATGTCAGCGCCCTGCGCTCCGCGCGCGCGCATCGCGCTGAACGCGGCGTGACCCGGAGTATCCAAAAACGTGATCAGCTTTTTTTTCGCTTCGATCTGATACGCGCCGATATGCTGCGTAATTCCGCCCGCTTCGCCGACCGCGACGTCGGTATGCCGGATTGCGTCCAGGAGCGACGTCTTACCATGGTCGACATGCCCCAGGATCGTCACGACCGGCGGCCGCTGGATCAGGGATTTCGGGTCCTCCCGGTTGATCAACTGACGCCAGAGCGGGATATCTCCGACGTTTTCTTCTTTCGTTTCCGCTTCGACCGTCGGCGGAACCGCCTCAAAGCCCAAATCGTTAGCAACAATCGCCGCCGTATCGAAATCAATCGTCTGATTGATATTCGCCATCACGCCGTTCATCATCAGGATCTTCATCACCTGAATACTGTTCGCCTGAAGCAAGGAAGCCAAATCACGAACCGAGATACTGTAAGGGATCTTAATTTTCTTTAATTCTTTTGTCATAGGTTTTCTCTCTCTTTCCGTGTCTTTTCCCTAATTTTTAGGCGATTCTTTAAACCTCGGCCGATCCGGCTTCCGCCGGAAGCTCCCCCATCCATTTTATCAAATTAGCCCGATCCGTTTCGGTCAGCTCGATCTTCAAATTCCGCGCCAACGAACCACGTTGAATCGCCTTTTCCCAACAACTCCGTTTATCATGCAAATACGCGCCGCGTCCCGCTAATTTACCGGTCTTATCCAGCTGGACGCCGGTTTCAGTCCGGACGATCCGGATCAGACCCCTTTTTGCCAGCACCTCGCGGCATCCGACGCAGGTTCGCTGCGGGACATGTTTCGGACGGGGACCCTTTTTCGCGCCCATCGTCTACCAGCCCCAGTCCTCGTCCCCGCGGCGATGCTTCTTGCGGACAACGGTTGAATCGCTGTCTGGGTCGTACTCGATCTCGGTATTCTTCTTCCGGCCCTTCTTTTTCTTTTTACGGTCCGAATCGCCGGACGCGTCGCCGAAGTCTTCCGAATAATCGATCTCGGACGTAACCGGGATCAGCTTGAACAGATCGTCGAACGAAACGTCCTCGTCCGAATCGCTCTCCGCCGCGCTTTCGGCCGCGGGACCCGGAACCGTCGTTTCCGCAGCTATAGCCTCGACCGCCTCGCCGCTTCCGCTTTCCGCGGCCGCGGTCAGCTCATCAGCCTCGCGTTCCAAATCCGCCGCCGGAGTCTCCGGTTCGGGCGCGTCTTCCTGCGCCGGAGCCGGGTTGGCTTCCGCGCTCCGCCGATCCTCGACGAGACGGACCAGCGACGCAATGTCGTCCATGACGCTCGGCGTCGTACCCTGAAGCTTGAAAATTTCTTCCGGATCGGCCTTGACGCTCTTATATAAATCCTCGACCGTCTTGAACCCATTGTACCGTAGAACCGAGACGACAAAGTTCGGCAACCCGACCTCGCTGACCGGCAGCGCCATCAGCTCGTCGGACGGCTTCCCGGACTGGTACAGCTTCCGCACCGTCTCGCGGACCGTACTTTCGTTGAAGCCCGCCGTTTTCGCCTTCTCGACGCGATCGACAAAGCGGTTCAGCTTTTCATCCTCTTCAAATGTCAGCGGATGCCCGTCGGATTTCTTCTGAAGAATTGCGCGGATTTCGTCCGGCGTCTCTTTTCCCTCGACGAAATATGAATCCCAGCGCAGCATGACGACGCGCTGATCCTGTTCCGGATTGGGGATCGTATAATCCTCCTGCGCGTCGTAAGCGGCTAAGATATCGGCTGCGGCCTCGCTGACGCTCTTGATATCGATCCGCCAATTTGTCAATTTCGCCGCCAGCCGGGCGTTCTGGCCGTCTTTCCCGATCGCCAGCGACAGCTGGTCATCCGGAACGACGACGGTCGTGTTCCGTCCGCCGCTCAGGTAGACCCCGATCACCTTCGCCGGAGAAATCGCTTTCGCGATAAACAGCGCCGGATCCGGGTTCCATTCGATCACGTCGATTTTCTCGCCGCAGAGCTCCTTAACAATCGGCTGGATGCGCTTTCCCTGCATTCCGACGCAGGCGCCGACCGGATCGATCCCGGCCTGCGTCGCGGAAACCGCGATTTTAGCGCGGGCTCCCGGTTCGCGCGCGATCGAACGAACCTCGACGATTCCATGAAAAATTTCCGGGACGTCGATTTCGAGAAGCCGGTAAAGGAACTTCCGATCGACGCGCGACAGGAGAATCAGCGGACCGCGCGGAGAATCCTTGACTTCGGTAATAATCGCGCGGATGTGCTTATGAAGCTGAATCGACCGTTCTTCGTCGCGGATAACGTCCTTTTTCAGCAGCGTTCCCTCGGCTTTCTTATCCAGCCCGATCGTGTATCCGTCCCGATTGATCGATTGAACGACCCCGGAAACGATCTCGCCGACCTTCTTTTCATAGTAGCCAATCTGCTCGGCGCGCTCCGCATCGCGAAGCCGCTGCTGGATGACCTGGCGCGCGGTCTGCGCCGCGATACGCCCGAAATCCTCCGGCGTGCTTTCGACGATCACGAGATCCCCATATTCAGCGTCAGGTTTAAATTGACGCGCCGTCTCCAGCGATACCTCGGTCCGATCGTCGACGACGGAATCTACGACTTCTTTTTCTGCGTAGATCTGAAACTTGCCCTCTTCGAGATTCAAGACCGCCTCGACGTGCTGCGCCGCGGAAGCGGTAACCGCTTTCCGATACGCCGATACCATCGCCGATTCCAACGCTTTGGTAACAACTTCACGCGAAAGCTGTTTTTCTTCAACCATCTCGTTGAACGCCAGAAAAAAATCAGTCTTCATTCCAACAAAATCTCCCAAATCAACCTAACGACGAATAAAAACAGAAGCGGGGCCGCCCCCACTTCCACGAATGCCAAATCTTGGGTTGAAATCCAATCTTCAACAACCCTAATTTTAACATATTCCCCGCGACAACGCAAAAAACATGACGCCTTTGCGCGGAATTCCGCGAACTGCGCCGCGTCTGGGGCCGCTTATTTTTCAAACGGCAGGGCAAACCCTGGCTTCCTCTCTGCGAAAACCGGCCTCCGGCTCTTCTCCTGTTCCGGCCTGAATCGCGGGTCCAAAGCAAAAACGGACGACGAAATTTTAAGAATAAGACATAATCCGCCGTCTACAAGGAAAACAATATCCACCGCGCAAGCCAAACGGACGCGGAGGCCTCCCTGAATTCCAACTTTCAATTTGCAATTACCCTGCCAAAACTGTATAATATGGGGAAAGTGGGATGAATTCCCATGATGTGCCAAAGAGGGCGGCGATTTCCCGGAAATCCCCCTCCAGCCGTAATCGAGGAAGCCGGAGTCCGGCTTGATCTGTTTAAAACGAGGTTACCGAACAAATGTTCACTGGATTTTACGAACATACCATCGATAAAAAAGGGCGCACGTCGCTTCCCGCTCGTTACCGGGCGGAATTAGCGCGCGGCGCTTATATTACCGTTGGGATCGATAAGAACCTCGTCATCTACCCCATCGAATACTTTGAGCGGATCGCGAACGAACTCAGCAAGTTTCCGCTCGCCGATCCAATCGCGCGGAAATATCGCCGGCGAATCTTTAACAAAGCGGAGCTCATCGAATTCGACGCCAACGGCCGCTTCCTGATCCCCAATTTTCTCCGCGACGAATTTCAATTCGGAGACGGCGACAAGATCGTTTTTGCCGGATCAGACGAATATATTGAAATCTGGACGACGGAAGCCTGGGAAAAAGCGGAAACCGAAACCTTCGACGACGAAGAAACGACCGCGCAATTTGCGCAGCTTTTCGATCGTCGTCCCGCGTAACGAGAAACTATATTAAAGAAAGGATCGCTATGATAACCTCCGCGCCGCACTATTCCGTCATGCTCCCCGAAGTCCTCAGCGCGCTATCGCTGAGCGGAGCTTCGCGCTGCCTCGACGGAACGCTCGGCGCCGGCGGCCATACTCAAGCGATTCTTCAGCAAACGGCTCCGAACGGAACCGTCGCCGCTTTCGAGCTCGACCCGAACGCGATCGCGATCGCCAGCGAACGCCTCGCCCCATTCGCCGGACGGTTGAAAATCTATCATGCATCCTACGCCAGCGCAGCGGATTACCTCGAACCGGAAAGCCTCGACGGCGCCCTTCTCGATTTAGGCGTTTCATCGATGCAGCTCGACAACGCGGAGCGCGGTTTTTCGTTCCTGAAAGACGGACCGCTCGACATGCGCTTCGATCCCGACGGCGGAAGAAGCAGCGCCGCCGAGCTGATCGCGTCCGCCAGTGAGGAAGAACTCAGCGAAATATTCTGGAAATACGGCGAAGAACGGGCCTCGCGCCGAATCGCCGCCGAGATCGTCCGCGAACGGAAAACGTCCGCCTTCGTTACGACAACGCAGTTAGCGGAATGCGTCGCGCGCGTTTTACCCCGCAATCCCAAAAGCGGCCATCATCCGGCGACCACCGTCTTTCAGGCGCTCCGGATCGCGGTCAACGGCGAACTCGAGACTGTCGAACGCGCGCTTCCACGGATCGCCGGCCTCCTGAAGCCCGGCGGACGATTCGTCGTATTGACGTTTCATTCGCTCGAAGACCGGATCGTAAAAAACTATTTCCGTCGTGAAAGCGCGGACTGCCTCTGTCCCCCGAAGCAGCTGGTTTGCAGCTGCGGTCATCGCGCGTCATTAAAACGCGTCCGTACCGGAACGCTCCAGCCCGGGAAAAGCGAACTTTCCGAAAACGTCCGGAGCCGGAGCGCGAAGCTCCGCGTCGCCGAAAAGCTCCCGAGGGAGGGCGAATGAACCGGCAGCAGGCTTACCGAACGCCGCCCTGGAAGAAGCAGATGCAAACGCTGATCCGCGTCGGGGCAGGATTAATTATTCTCTTCGTGATCGCGCTGGTCTACCTGAATTATTCGGCGCGGCTCTCCGAAGTCCGGCTCAAGATTCAACAGGCCCACGCCGACCGGAATACGCTGATGCGCCAGATCGCGGAATACCAGACGAGAAGGGGCGCGCTGACCTCGTTCGAATCCATGCGCCGGCGCGCGGAGCAATCCGGCTACGCCGATATCGATTTTTACGACGATTCACAGTTCGTCTATCTCCCGCTCGACGGATACGATCCGAACGCGGAGCTGCTCCGCGCGAACCGGTTCACGCCGTCTACTCCGCCGGTTTCGCTCCTGCGCCCGGAATACACGATCAGCCTGCAAACCTATCTTCGGGAGCGGCTCCTCGAATCGCCGAATAACGCCTGGAGGCTGCCATGAAGGATTTCGAAAAGCGCTTCCGTTTCTTTAATATCGCCGTCGCCGGGTTGGTTGTCTTCATGATTTTCCACCTGCTGACGATTCAGACGAACGCGAACGTTCTGACGCTGACCGAAAAGATCCGCGAAGAAACCGAGTACACGACGCTTTCGGTCAACACGGAACGCGGCAATATCTACGACCGTTCCGGCTATCTCCTCGCGGGCAACACAGTCGCCTATACGATCCTGCTGGATCTGAACTTATCGAACGGGCATGGCGATTTTATCGCCGAATACCTCGCTCCGATTCTCGACATGGACGAAGAGACAATCCGGAAATACGCCGAAATTCCTTACGTCGAAAAACGCGCGGTCTCGGTTCCGATAAAAAATTTCGCCTCGCGGCAGCAAATCGACCAGATCGACCAGCGCAAAGCGTTTTTAGCCGAGAAGAAAACGACCTCCCTTAAATCAAAATCCGGGTTCCAGGAGAATCTCGACGCGGTCAGCTATCTTCCGAACGTATACCGTTACTATCCGAACGGTTCCCTCGCTGCGAATATTATCGGTTTCTTCCCGTTCCTGAACCCGTCGGCAGGAGCGGCGTACGGGATCGAGAGCTATTACGACGAAATTCTCTCGGCCGAGACGATCCATAAAAAATTCGCGCTCGATCCGAATATTCCGGAAGTCCTGCCGTACCTGCCGGCCAACGCCGCAATTCACCTGACCATCGACCGCAAGATCCAATCGATCGCAGAATCGCAGATCGAAGCCGCCGTTACGAATCAGAAAGCCAAATCCGGGACAATCGTCATTATCGATCCCAAAACCGGCGAGGTCCAGGCAATGGCAACCTGGCCGCGGATCAACCTGAATAATTATTCAGAAACCGCGAACGTCTTCACCCGGGAAAACCGCTATAACCCCGCCGTCATGCAGCCGTACGAGGTCGGATCGGTTTTCAAAGTATTCACCCTGGCGATCGGGCTGGATTCCGGAACGATTCAGCCGACAGACGTTTACAACGACGTCGGTACGTTCGTCGTCGACGGCCAGACGATTTACAACTGGAACCGGATCGCCTCCGGTCCGCAGTCGATTACCGACTGCATGGCACATTCGCTCAATACGTGCATGTCCTGGATCGCGACCGAAGTCGGGAAAGATAAATTCTACGAATATCTTCGCGCATTTCATCTTGACCGCCCGACCGGAATCGAGCTGGCGGACGAGGAATATTATCCGTACGTCGAGCCGGGCGATACCGGCTGGACGAACCTGTCCCTCCCGAATCATTCCTTCGGGCAGGGGCTGATGACAACGCCGATCCAGATGGTCAAAGCGATCAGCGCTATCGCCAACGACGGGATCATGATGCAGCCGCATATCGTCAAGGCAATCGAATATGAAGACCATACCGAAATCGTCGAGCCGGAAATCGTCGGGAACCCGATCAGCGCCGCAACCGCGCGAAAAGTCACGGAAATCCTGACCAATTCGATCGAAGGCGAAGCCGAAACCGCGATGATTCCCGGAATGCATATTGCCGGAAAGACCGGGACCGGCGAGATCGCGATCGAAGGGCAGGGCTACGTCAGCAGACTGACCAACGCCTCGTTCGTCGGCTGGGGCCCGTCGGAAGATCCGCAGTTCGTCGCTTACACCTGGCTCCAGGAACCGGTGGGAAATATCTGGGGGTCGGAAGTCGCCGCGCCGTTATTCGCCGATCTGATGAACGAAATCCTGCCGTACCTGCGGATCCCGTACGACCGCCAATACGCGAACGACTTCGCGCTCTTAGCCTGGAGCGGCGAACCGAACCCATGACTAAATATAATTAAAGGAAAGGAGGAGTAAAAATGTTTTCACTTAACGAAATAATCGCCGCGCTCGGCGGCCCCGTTCGATCGGGGAGAAGTCTTCTTTTCAGCGAAGCGGTTATCGACAGCCGCCAGCTGATCAACGGAACGCTTTTCGTCGCGCTGACCGGCGAAAAAACCGACGGGCATTCATACGTCACGGAAGCGTTCCGCAAAGGCGCGCTCGCCGCGCTCGTCAGCCGTCCGATCGACGGAACGCGCACGCTCGACCTGCGGACCGGCTCCGCTGTACCGGAAGATCAGGTTCCGGAAGCGCCCTTCTGCATTCTCGTTGAGGATCCGCTCCTCGCGCTCCAGAAAATCGCCGCCTGGCATCGCAGTCAGCTCAGTCTGACCGTCATCGGAATTACCGGGACGGTCGGAAAATCGACGACGAAGGAACTGATCTGCGAAGTTGCGTCCCGCTCGTTCATGACGCTGAAAAACAGCGGCAACCTCAACAACGAAATCGGGCTGCCGCTGACGCTCCTCCGCGCCGGGAAAGGTCACGAGATCGCTGTTCTCGAAATGGGCTTCTACGTTCCCGGCGAAATTAAACTCCTCTGCGATATTGCCAGGCCGCAGATCGGCGTTCTGACCAACGTTGGAACGGTTCACGCCGAGCGGGCCGGTTCGATCGAAAATATCGCCAGGGGGAAAAGCGAACTCGTCGCCGAGCTTCCGGCGGATGGCGTCGCGATCCTCAACTATGACGATCCGTACGTTCTGCCGATGCGCGACGTGACGAAGGCGGCGGTTCTCACCTACGGACTCGATGACCGCGCCGATCTCTGGGCGGACGAAATCGAAAGCTTTGGCCTGGATGGAATCCGTTTCCGGCTCCATTCCGGCCCGGAAACGTTCCAGATCCGCGTCCCGCTGATCGGAAGGCACTCGGTCCATACCGCGCTCCGGGCGATCGCCGTCGGACGCGCGCTGAAAATGTCCTGGGAGGAGATCTTCCGCGGCCTCGATAACGGTCAGTCGCAGCTGCGAATGTCGGTCATGATGAGCCGCGAGGGCGCGATGATCATCGACGATACCTACAACGCGTCGCCCGATTCCGTTATCGCCGCCCTCGACCTGCTCGACGAGATCCATAGCGAGAAGCGGACGAACGCGAAAAAAATCGCGATCCTCGGCGACATGCGCGAGCTGGGGCAGTACGAAACCCAAGGTCATCGAGCGGTCGGCCAGCGCGCCGCGCAAAGCTGCGACGAGCTCATCGCCGTCGGCGGAAAAGCCAAAGAAATGGTTTTCGCCGCCGTCAACGCCGGAATGAAACCTGAGAACATAAAATGGTTCGCGACCGTCGCCGAGACGATCGAATACGTCGAACTGCGCAAATTTGCGGAAGGCGAAACCGTTCTCGTCAAGGGATCGCGCTCCCTGCAGATGGAACAGATTATCGCTATCATGGAGAGCTGAGCAACAATGAACAACACATCCTCAACGATTACGCTATCTATTCTCGGTTTCCTGATGACGGTTATCTGGGGAGAACCGTTTATTCTTTTCCTGAAACGCTTCCGTCTCGGGAAAGTCGTCCGCGCCGAAGGACCGCAGGAGCAATTCGATAAGGGCGGGACGCCGACGATGGGCGGCGTCATGTTCATCGTTCCGACGCTCCTCGTCACGATCATGCTGAACGCCGTATCCCTTTTCGGCGTCGATATTATCGGCCAGACGTTCGTTACCCCGATGGTCACGCTCGTGATTTTCGGTATTCTCGGCGGAATCGACGACTGGATCGGAATGGATAAACGGCGCGAAGGGAAAGGATTCCGCGCGCGCGATAAATTTATCCTTCAGGTTATCTTCGCGCTCGCGATCGCCTGGGCGATTAAATACGGGTTGGGAATCTCCTACTTTTATTGGCCCGGGAACCCGGAACCGATCGAGCTCGGGTATTTCTTTATCCCGCTCGCCGCGTTTATTATCGTTGGAGAGTCCAACGCGATCAACCTGACCGATGGGATGGACGGGCTGGCAGGGATGATCTCCGCTACCGCGTTCGCCGGCTACGGAATTATCGCCCTGATGGTGGGGCAGCCTCATATCGGCGGGTTCTGCTTCATTATTGTCGGTGCGATCCTCGCGTTCCTCTGGTACAACGTTCATCCGGCGCAGCTGTTCATGGGAGACTGCGGTTCGCTTTCGCTTGGCGCGACGCTCGCCGTAATCGCGCTGATCACGGGCCACCTGCTCGTGCTGCCGCTGATTACGATTATCCCGATGGCGGAGACGCTTTCGGATATTATCCAAATCGTCTATTTCAAGTTTTCCGGCGGGAACCGATTTTTCCTGATGGCCCCGCTGCATCATCATTTCAACAAATTAGGCTGGTCCGAGGTTCAAATCGTCCAGCGCTTCTGGCTGATCAGTATTCTCGCCGTCCTGTTCGGGGTCGCGATTTCAATGGCCTGACGATCGAAAATAAAATAATTTTAAGGAAACCGCATGGAAAACACAGTGGAAATCAAATCAACGCATTGGGACGAGAGAAACGTCGTGATCGTCGGCGCAGGCCGCCAGGGCCAGGCCGCCGCGCGCTTCCTGATTTCCCGCCATGCAAACGTTACGATAACCGATCAGGCGTCCACAGAGAAATGCACCGCGGCAATCGAAGCCCTGAGAGGGCTGCCGGTTCGCTGGGTCACGGGAGGCCACCCGCTCTCGCTGCTGGACGGGGCGGATTTCATCTGCGTCAGCGGCGGCGCCGACCTCCGACAGCCTTTTCTCACCGAAGCGGTTAACCGCGGGATCCCGCTGCTCAACGATACCGAAATCTTTTTTCAGGAGTCTCCGGCCCCGATTATCGGACTGACCGGCTCAGCCGGGAAAACGACGACGACGACGCTCGTCGGACGAATCGCCGAATCCGACCGGCAGCGGCGCCATTCGCGAACCTCCGTTTTCGTCGGGGGGAATATCGGAACGCCGCTGATCGCGAGAATCGACGAAATCGGGCCGGACGACTGCGTCATTCTTGAATTATCGTCGTTCCAGCTTGAGCTCGTGACGATCAGTCCGCATATCGCCGCCGTGCTGAATATCACGCCGAACCATCTCGACCGCCATGGCACGATGGAAGAATATATCCGCGCGAAACGGAATATCCTGAATTTCCAGTCTGAATCCGACTGGGCGGTCCTGAGCCGCGACGACATGAACAGCGCCGCGCTCCGAACCGCGGTTCGGGGAAAATCAGCGACGTTCGGATTCGAGCCACCGTTCGGAAACGAAACGATCGCGGTAGGAATCGACGACAGCTTCATTTTCGCGACGATCAACGGGAAGCGGAAGAACCTCCTGAAAAGAATTGAAATCAGCCTTCCCGGGCGGCATAACCTCTCCAACGTCATGGCCGCCGCCGCGATCGCGCTCAGCGCCGGCTTCGACCCGTTGTCGATCCAAGGCGGAATCCGCGGCTTCAGCGGCGTCCCGCACCGGCTCGAAACGGTCGGGAAGCTTCATGGCGTCCGCTACATCAACGACTCGATCGCAACCGCGCCGGAACGGACGCTCGCCGCTTTGAACGCGTTCAGCGATCCGATGATCCTCCTGCTCGGCGGGCGCGATAAAAAGCTTCCCTGGGGAAAGCTCGCCGACGAGCTCAACCGCAGGGCCAAAGCCGCCGTCTGCTTCGGGGAGGCCGGCCCGATGATCGCGCAGGCGCTCGAATCCAGCCCGGCCCGGAACCCGCGCTTCGTCGTCCGCCGGGCCGCGACGATGCTCGATGCGCTCGAAATCGCGAAGGAGCTGGGCGAAGCCGGCGATCTCGTCCTCCTCTCGCCCGGAGGAACGAGCTACGACGCATATAAAGACTTCGAAGAAAGGGGGAATGAATTCCGCGCATGGGTCAGATCGCAAATCTCCAATTCCTGAATCAGAAGAAAATCCGCGTTTCGACGCGGCTCCTGATCGACGTCCCGTTGATCATCGTCGTTTTTATGCTGGTCATGATCGGGCTGGTCTTCGTTTACTCCGCGAGCTGGTCATTCTCGATTCAGGCGTTCGATAACGCCGCTTACATGGTCAGCAAGCAGGCCGTCTGGCTCTTTCTGGGCATCGCCGCCGCGCTGATCATGGGCTTCCTGATTCCCTACCGCTGGCTCCAGCCGCTCTCGCCGTATCTCCTGATCGGGACGATGGTTTCGCTGTTGATCCTGCTGCTGATCCCCGCTGCGGCCGGCGTTACGCGAACCTTTTTCGGCGGCTCGGTTCAACCGTCCGAAATCGCTAAAATCGCGATTATTATCTATCTGGCCGCGCTGTATACGAAACGCGCCGAGCTCGTCAGGACCGGCGGCCTCCGCTCGCTCGAACCGTTTATTATCCCGACAATCTGCGCCATGCTTGTCATGGTCCAGCCGGACTTCAGCGCCGCGATTACGATTCTCGCGCTTTCCGCGATGATCTACATGCTCGCCGGCGGGCAGATCAACTGGGTTATTACGATTCTTCTCGTCGCGTTCTTCCTGACGATCATCGCGTACTTCCTCTTCGATAAAGTCCGCGTCCGAACCGACGAATATATTTCCGGTTTCCTGAACCCCGAAGAAGCCTCGTATCATATTCAGCGCGTTCTGAAATCGATTATCAACGGCGGCTGGTTCGGGACCGGCGTCGGAAAAGGGATCGGGAAAATGACAGGGCTGCCCGTTCCCTGGACCGATAGTATCTATGTCGTGATTATCGAGGAAACCGGCGTCACCGGCGGAATCATCGTCTTAGGATTGTACCTGACGATCCTCTGGCGCGGGTTCCGAATCTCGATCAGCGCTCCGGACGCTTTCGGAAAGCTTCTCGCCGCCGGGATAACGCTTTGGATCACGTTCGAAGCGCTCCTGAATATCGGCGTCCTGCTGAATATATTTCCATTCGCCGGAAACGCGCTCCCGTTAATCAGCTATGGCGGAACGAACATGGTCGTAACGCTCGGAAGTATCGGCATTCTGCTGAATATCTCGCGGCAGACCGCGATCTACAATCTTGAGAAAGGAAAGACCGTACCCGATGCGATGGTTAATCTGCGCGGGGGGGACCGGGGGTGGCGTGTATCCAGCCTTGGCCGTTCTCCAAGAACAAAAAAGTAAAGAGAACGTCGACGAGATCCTCTGGGTCGGCGGCGCCGATGGTATCGAAAAACGGCTCGTCGAGCGCGAAGGCGTCCCGTTCAGGGGCATCGCCGCGGCCGGACTGCATGGCGTCGGACTGAAAAAGCTTCCGGGGAACCTGCTGCGCCTGTTCCATGGATTCTTCGAATCGCTGGCGATTGTCCGTGACTTTAACCCGGACGTCCTTTTCTTTACCGGCGGGTACGTCGGCTTTCCGGTCGCGCTGGCCGGACTTTTCCGGCGAAAAGTTATCTTCATCCCCGATATCGAGCCGGCCGTCGCGCTGAGCGCGCTGAGTAAAGTCGCCGACCGGATAACCGTCGTCGCCGAAGAAAGTCGCCGCTATCTTCCGAAACGCGCGAAGGTCACTGTCACCGGTTACCCGACGAGACCGGGGCTGACCGCAATCCGCCGCGAAGACGCGCTCGCCAAGTTCGGGCTGGATCCAGAGCTCCCGACGGTCTTCTTCTTTGGCGGCTCGAAAGGCGCGGCCTCCATTAATATTGCCCTCTGGAAAATCCTGCCGCAGCTCTGCGAACATGCGCAGGTCCTGCACGCGACCGGAGAGGCGAACTGGGGCGACGCGCAAACGAAACTCGAAACGCTCCCGGAAACGATCCGCGGCCGCTATCACGCTTATCCGTACCTGCATGAAACGATCGGCGCCGCGTTCAGAGCAGCCGACCTGATCGTCTCACGGGCCGGGGCGTCGACGATCGGGGAATTCCCGCTTTTCGCCGTCCCGGCGATCCTCGTCCCATATCCGCATGCCTGGCGCTATCAGCGGATCAACGCGGAGTACCTCGTCAGTAAAGGCGCCGCCCGGCTCCTTCGCGACGAAGAGCTGACGGACGGATTGCTCCCGAACGTACTTGCCGTCTTAACCGACGCCGAAGAACGCGAACGCATGAGCGCCGCAATGCGCTCGCTCGCGAAACCGGACGCCGCGGGCGCGATCGCCGGGATTCTCCTCGAAGCCGGCGGTAAAACGAATAAAAAGAGAAAGAAATAACGGAAACGGAAAATGCGAAACGGATTCAACGCACCCATTCATATCATCGGCATCGGGGGAACCGGCATGTCCGCGATCGCTGTCGTTCTGCGCGAGAGAGGCGCGAACGTCCGCGGTTCGGATCAGGCCGAATCCGCGATGGCCGAACGGCTGCGTTCGCTGGGGATTCCGGTTCAAATCGGGCATTCGGCCGAAAACGTTGCCGGCGCCGGTCTCGTTCTTTACTCCTCCGCCGTCCATCCGGATAACCCCGAACTGATCGCCGCGCGCGCGGCGGGGATCCCGACGCTGAAACGGTCCGAGTTCCTGACCCGGCTTTTAGACGGGCGAAACCTTATCGCGGTCGCGGGAACGCACGGTAAAACAACGACGGCCTCGATGATCGCCTGGATCCTGACGCGCGCGAACGTCCGTCCCGGCTTTATTATCGGTTCGATGCCGAAAAATTTAGGGACGAACGCCGCCGCCGGAGCGTCGGAAACGTTCGTTATCGAAGCCGACGAATATGACCGGATGTTCCTTGGATTGTGTCCGTCAACGGCCGTATTAACGCTGATCGAACCGGATCATCCGGACTGCTTCCCGACCGAAGCCGTTTATTATCAGGCGTTCCGCGACTTCATCGCCTGCTGCAAAGCCGGCGCACGCGTCCTGATTTTCAGCGGCGATCCGATCCAACGCCAGCTCGTCGAAGACTCCGGCGCAAACGTTTCCGTCCGAAGCTACGGTTTCGGCGCCAACGACGATTACCGGATCGAAAACGCCGAAGTCGCCGAAAACGGCGCTTACCGTTTTACGCTGACCGCGCGCGCTTCCGGACGCAGCGCCGCGATCCGGCTCGCCGTTCCGGGACTGCATAACGCCGCAAACGCCGCCGCCGCGCTCGCCGCCATCATGGAATCCGCGATCCTGCCAAACGAAACCGAAGCGCTGAACGCGGCCGCCGAAGCGCTTTCCGAATTCGCCGGAAGCGCGCGCCGTTTCGAAACGATCGCCGATCAGGACGGGGTCCGGGTCATCGACGACTATGCGCATCATCCAACCGAAATCCGCGCTGCGCTTTCCGCGGCGAAAAACGCCTGGCCGGAACGGCGAATCTGGGCGCTCTGGCAGCCGCACACCTTCTCGCGAACGCGGCAGCTCCTCGACGCCTTCCGCCGAGCGTTCGGAGACGCCGATAAGCTCCTCATAACGCCGATTTACGCCGCCCGGGAAAACGAAAACGGGTTCTCGAACGCGGCGCTGAAAAAAGCGATCCGCGCCGTACGTCCGGACGCGATCTTCGCGGAGACGAACGAACGCGCCGTCGAGCTGCTGACGATAGGGCTGAGGCCCGGCGACGTCGTCCTGACGCTCTCCGCCGGGGACGCGAACCGGATCGGCCCAGCCGCCTTAGACGCGATCGCCCGCGAGGCCCGGCCGGCTAATCCGTCCGAGCTCGACGCACGGATCGAAAAGAACGCGCCGATCGCGATCATCTCGAACCTGCGCGTCGGCGGACCGGCGAAAGAAACGCTGATCGTGGAAAGCGAAGCCGAACTGATCGCCGCCGTCCGCGCGGCACGGCAAGCTGCGCCGACATTCAAGGTCGTCGGCGGCTTATCGAATATCCTTTTCAGCGACGACGGTTTCGCCGGACGAATCATCGTTAATCGTTCTTCCGCAATCCGGCTTATCGAAATCGGGAACGGCCGTGCCCGGATCCGCGCCGCCTCCGGCGTTCCGCTGAATTCGCTCGTTCGCGCGGCGATCGATTTCGGCCTGACAGGGTTGGAATGGGCGACGCGGATTCCCGGCTCGGTCGGCGGCGCGGTTTACGGAAACGCCGGCGCGTACGGGAGCGAAATCAATGAGACGCTGCAAACGGTAACTATCCTGAGCGAGGACGGACGCGTTATCAACCTCCGAAGGGACGAGATCCCGTTCGTTTATCGGGCGAGCGGCTTCAAGTCCGGCGAGCTGCGCGGGACGATCCTCGCGGCCGAATTCGAGCTCGCGTCCGGGGACCCGGACGCAATCGAAGCGCGCGCCGCTGAAATCTGGGAAAAGCGCGAAAAATTCAACTTCAGGAACCAGGGATCGCTCGGCTCGGTCTTCCGGAACCCGAACGGGGATTACGCCGGACGGCTGATTACGGAATGCGGACTGAGGAACGCGGCGGAAGGAGGAGCGGCCGTCAGCGACTTCCACGGTAATATCTTCGTTACGAACCCGGGCGCGACCGCCGCCGATTTCCGCCGTCTCGTTGAGCGCGTCCGCACGGCGGTTCAGGCGAGCTTCGGGATCACGCTGCAAACCGAGATCGAGATTTACGAAAGAAAGGAGAACGCATGAACTTCGGATTCGGCTCCAACAATCGGGACCGGCTGGATCGAATCAGCGCCATCCCGGAAAACAATCGAATCGAAAGCGAACGGCTGAAAACGAATTCGGAACGGATCCCGTCGAGGAAAACCAAATCCGGACGGACGTCCGCGCGGATCCTGTCGCTGATCAGCGCCGCTCTCTTCGCGCTCGCGCTTGGACTGTACCTGCGTCTTCCCGATTTTCGCGTCGCCTCGGTTCAAATATACGGCCACGAGAACGTCAATCCGGAGGAACTGATCTACTACACCGGCATGAAAAACCAGGCGATCGGGACGGTTGATCCTGAGGTTATCGAACGGAATATCTTCCGCCGCTACCCGGAAAACCGCGCGATCAGCGTGCATGCCGCGCTTCCGAACCGTCTTGACGTCTACTTTGAGCAGCGGGTCGCCGCAGTCGAATGGAACTTCGGGGGAAGCCGCTTCTGGATCGACGAAGAAGGGTTCGTCTTTAACGAGAACCTTTCCGCCAGCCCGGAAATTATCGTCTACGCCAATAGCTTCCCCGGCGCGATGAATCGGAACGACCGTACGGTCCCGAAAAAATTCCGGAAGGAGATCGTCGATTCGGCCCGACGAATCTTCGCCGTCAAGCCCGCCGAATCACGGCTGAATTTCACGTATGATAACGGCTATGGCTGGGACAGCGGCAAAGGCTACATGCTCTGGATCGGCGTCAACGATTCGGGCCTGAACGAGAAAATGGCGATGGCGAACGGATTGGACCGGTATTTCAAAGCGAACGAAATCGAACCGGAAATGCTCAGTCTTGAGTTTATCAACGCACCTTATTATCGATTCGCGGATTAGAAAGATGGAAAAATTACATTTAGCAACAATTGACATCGGCACCTCGAAAATCTGCACGCTGATCGCTCAGGTCGAGAGCGAAAACGCGGTCAAAATCCTGGGCGTCGGGATCGAACCCTCGCAGGGCGTCCGCAAGGGCATGGTTTACGATATTCAGCAGGCGACCGCCGCGATCTCCAAATCGATCCGAAAAGCCGAACGCACTTCCGGGTTCCAGATTTCCGACGCGATTATTTCGATCGCAGGGTCGCATATCAACGCAATTAACAATAAAGCGACCGTCTCGATCGTCGGCGGCTGTATCGATGAATACGAGATTCGCCGCGTTATCGACTCGGTCAAAGCGGTTCCGATCCCCAATAACCGCACGATTCTGCATACGATGCAGCGGACGTACAGCGTCGACGGTATCGAAGGCATCCGCAGCCCGCTCGGCATGTACGGACGGCGGCTCGACGTCGAAGCGCATATTATCACCGGCGCGACCGCGACCGTCGAGAACCTGAAGCAATGCATCCTCGCCAACGAGATCGAGGTCAACTCGTTCGTACTGAGTTCGTTAGCCGCCGGAGAGGTCGTCCTGAGCGATATCGAAAAGCAGAGCGGCGTTTTCGTCTGCGACCTGGGCGCGGGAACCGCCGATCTCGCGATTTATTTCAATAACGACGTCTGGCATACCAATTCGCTCCCGATCGGCGGCGCGCATATCACCAACGATATCGCCCAGATCTTCCATCTTTCATACAATCAGGCGGAAGAAGTCAAAAAAATTCATGGGTCCGCGCTTCCGGAGCTTATCGACGACGAGGAATTTTTCTACGCCCGCTCCTTCGGGCAGGAGGAATCGGCGAAATATTCCCGAAAAGAGCTGGCCTCGGTTATCTCCGTTCGCGTCGAAGAAATCTTCCAGCTTATCCGTCAGGATATCAAACGCTCCGGCATCGATCATATCCTCCCCGCCGGAATGGTCCTGACGGGCGGCTGTGCGCTGCTTCCCGGGATCGAACGCGTCGCCTCGAACGTTCTCGGACTCCCCGTCCGCGTCGCGAAACCGGAAAACCTGACCGGCATGATCGATCAATTAGATAGCCCCGCCTTTTCAGCGTCTGTGGGCCTGCTGTATTGGCGGATGAAAACCGAAGTCATAGAAGATCCGCAATCCAGGAAAGCGGATCCCGGCGAAGCCTTGTCCAAGGTCAGGCGATTTATTCGGATGTTATTCCCATAGGAGCTGATAATGAACAGAATCAATAAATTAATACCCTGATCCAGCTCCGAGACAGGACTGAAAAATCTGTAAATCATGTACAATTTGGCGTATCACTTTGAACGCCTTGGTCAACAGAAATACTACTGCAATGGTATGGATGACAAGTAAGGGAATGGTGAAAAATGGAAAACACGTATCAGAACTTAGGCGAAAGCTCCGCTAATATCAAAGTCGTCGGCGTTGGCGGCGCGGGCTGCAACGCGATCAATCGCATGATTGAGAGCGGCATGCAGGGGGTTGAATTTATCGCGGTCAATACAGACGCGCAGGCGCTCATCGCCTCCAAAGCGGACCAGCGCGTCCGGATCGGCGAAAAAGCCACGCGCGGTCTCGGCGCGGGGGCGAATCCGGAAGTCGGACGTCTCGCCGCGGAAGAATCGCGCGAGGAGCTGCGAACGGCGCTGAAAGAGGCCGATATGGTCTTTATCACGGCCGGAATGGGCGGCGGAACCGGAACCGGCGCCGCGCCCGTCATCGCCTCGATCTGCCGTGAAATCGAAGCGTTGACGATCGGCGTCGTGACGCGTCCGTTCGACTACGAGGGACTTCCGCGGGCGAACGCAGCGCTGACCGGGATCCGGACGCTGAAAAAAGAGGTCGATACGCTGATCGTCGTCCCGAACCAGCGCCTTTACGAAGTCGTCGACAAGAATACGCCGATGATCAAGGCGTTCCGCATGATCGACGATATCCTGCGCCAGGGGGTTCAGGGAATTTCCGAACTGATTACGCTCCAGGGGATTATCAACCTCGACTTCGCCGACGTGAAGACAATTATGTCGAACGGCGGCTCGGCGCTGATGGCGATTGGGGTCGGGATCGGCGAGAACCGCGCGGCGAAGGCGGCGGAAGCGGCGATTACGAACCGCCTGATCGATAAAAATATCGACGGAGCGACGCGGATCCTGTTCAATATTACCGTCGGCGAAGATTTTACGCCGTACGAACTCGAAGAAGCGGCGTCGATCGTCCGCGCGACCGCCGACCCGAACGCGAACTTTATCATGGGCGCTGTCCTCGATCCGGGCCTGAAAGACGAAGTCCGGATTACCGTCGTCGCGACCGGGTTCCCCGACGAGCTGGAAGGGAGCGATGAAACGCCGCAGTTTCCGCCCTTCGCCAGAGTAAAACCGGCGTCGGTGCCGGATCGCCAGCCGACCGCCTCGAAAAACGGGAGCGCGCCGAAAAAGGAAAAAGAACCGGCCGAATTCCGCCGCCGTGAAGGCTCCGACGATATTCCTGCGTTCATGCGCCTGATGGATCGGAATTCATAAAAGAAAACGCCCTGAGCCTGAGGGAAATAAGGAAGAAGGGAACGCGTCCCTTCTTCCCGATACGTCTTCCAAATATGCCCGCCGCTGCGTTCGCCGCGATTTCGCTGGTACGGCCCGCCGCCTACCAATCATGCTTTCTTGCGATGATCAACCCATGATTGGAGCTGCCTAAAATCGACGGTTCTTCGCAGGTTCGGATATGATAATCGGCCCAGCGGTTAAAATACGCCGGTTTCAGGTCGTTGATCCGTTCGGCCAGCATGCGCGCCGTCCCGTCCTGAGCGAGATGATGACAGACGCGCACCGGAAACTCCGAAAGCATCGCTTCCATTTCGCTCGGCTTCGAGAACCAGGCGTCCGTCCAGAAACAATCCGGATCGTCGGACTTCATCGCCCCCTGCTCGATAATCGTCTGGTACCACTTTTCCTGTAGAAATTGCTTATTCTGCGTCGCCAGATGCGCGAAGGTAAAAAATTTATTAATATACGCAACATAAAGCATCCCGCCGCGCTTCAATACGCGCAGCGATTCCGCCAGCGCCCTGCGCCGGTCAGCAGCTTCGACTAAATGATAAATTGGCCCCATGCAGAATACTGTGTCGAACGTCTCGTCCGCAAACATACTTAAATCGCGGGCGTCATTCTGAAACGACTCGATCGAAAGATTCTGTTCCCTGGCTTTCCGCCGGATAATCTCGACGTAGGACGGCGTAATATCGAGCGCGGTAACTTCCAGCCCGCGCGCCGCGTAATACAGCGCGTATGCGCCGCCGCCCGCCGCAACGTCCAGGACCTTATCGCCCTCTTTCAGGTATTTATTCATGTAGACCAGCGTCGTCATAAACTCCAACCGGCGCACGTTATCCGCTTCCAGACGCTTATCTTCGTCATACGCCTCATACGCGCGGATTACGTTTTTCAAGGATGAATCCGTCGTTTCCATCATTTGTCCACCTCCGATAAATCCTGCGAATTGCGCCGGAACCGTCCGGCCTCGATTATAGATTAATTATAGTTCAGCCTCCATCAAAATCCGTCGAAAGCTCTCAATAACTCCCAGATCGCGGGCTTCGCCGAACGGCAGGGCCTATTTGCCGTACAATAATTGAAACCTTGCGAAAACGAAAAACGTCTTTCGTAATAAGAACAGGAGGCAATACGCATGAATTCCATCAGTTCCATCCTCAGCGCAAGCGGAGCGTCGATCCGAAAATCCTTCCGCCGTTTCCCGATGACGCAGGCCGCGTTAGCTTTATTCATTATCCTGACCGCATTCGCGACGGACTTTTTCGGGCGCGCGAACGGATTCAAGCCGATCGATCACGTCATAACGCCGTTCCTGATGATGCTGACGTTTGGTTTATTCCTGATTGAGGCGTCGGCGATCCGAAAGAATGGTGTAAAAATCGGGATGATCGCGCTCGCGGCAGCGATCGCCGCCTTTTTCGCCCTGACACATCCCGAAATCAATCCGATGAAGCTTGACGAGGCCGCCCGCGAAACCGTCGAACGCATCCGGACGTTTTACGTCGTTCTTTGCCTCTGCCTCGCGGTTCGGGCGATCCTGAGCCAGGCACATATTTCGATCGACGAATTCGCCAAAAAAATCTACGGCCATGGCTTCGCCGCCGCGATCGTCCTCGGCTGTTTTTCGCTTGGCGTCCTGCTCGTGACCGGAATTTTCGAGACTCTTTTTCTTTCGGGGAGCTATGAACTGATCCCGCGCGTCTGGATTTTCTGCGCCCTGTCGTCGTTCTCGATCGGCGTTTTCTACGCGATCGAAAACCTGGATCAGGCGCCGGGAAAATTCTTTATCACGATCGGGAAATATGTCCTGCTCCCGGTCCTGGCGCTCGCTTTCATGATTATCTACGGATATATCGCCAAAATCCTGATCACGCAGATCATCCCATCCAACGAAATCTTCCCCATCCTGAGCAGCCTGTTCTGTATAGGCGCTCCGATCTGGACGATGAACCGCGCGATGGATCATGACGACCGCACGGGTAAGCTGGTCGACCTGCTGCCGCTGCTGTTTATACCGTTTATCGCGCTTCAGGGGTATTCGATCTGGCTGCGTATTTCCGAATTCGGGCTGACAACGACGCGTTATCTCGGCTGCGCGCTGATCGCGCTGGAGATCGTCTATTTCACGCTGTACTTTTTTCATGGACGAAAGACGGAAGGCGTCCTGACCGCCGCCGTCGTCCTCGCTGCGCTCGCCTACGTTGTTCCCGGGATTAACTCCCGCGACCTGCCGTTCAATCGACAGTTGGCTGAGTTGAACGCTTACGCCACCAACCCGGACACGTTCGACGAAAGCGATTTGTATCGCGTCGCCGGCGCTTACAACTACCTGAAATCCGTGCCCGGCGGCATGGAGGCCATGGAAACGATTGACGCGAAGATCCTCGATAAAATCGAATCGCTCCCGCTCGCGAGGTCCGAAGACAGGAGCTATTACAATTTTTGGGGCGAAAATAACGAAAAAATCGACGTGATCGGTTTCTCCGCGATCCGGCCCAATATCTACTGTAACTCAGAGTATAATGAAACGGTCGACCTGAACGCGATCGCCTGCTACCTGCCGGACAGCGCAGCGAAGGATCCGGAGCGCCGGCCGACGCCATTCCTGACGATCGATTTCAGCGAAATCTACGCGACATACGCGACCGTTCGCAGCGCGGAATCCAGACAGCTGGAAACGAATCAGGTCCCGCTCCCGAACGGGGACGTCCTCTGGCTGGAATCGCTGTCGTTTGAAATCGACGAAAACGGAGAGGTTCGATACTTCTCCGCGAACGGGTTCTATCTAGAAAAATAGAACCCGTTTTCACGGAACCAACGAGGCGGGGGAAGTTTTACTTTTTCCCCCGCCGCTTTCTTTCTACGCCCGGCTCGTCCGGTTAACGCCCCATTTCAATCAGCCGCGGCGTCACCATCAGGAACGGATTCTCACTGGAAAATCGCAGCGTCTCGACCGGCGCCTTCGCCGGATCGCCCGAATCCAGATCCGCTTCCTTCGCGATCGTCCGCTCAACGTTCAGAACGACGTAATTTGCTCCGTCAAACGTAACGTCCATCGACGCTTTTAAGAACTTGTCCCCCTCGGACATCGAGCATTTCAGACCCTCTACCCGCCAGGTCCGCTCGTCCTTCGCCGACCAGCTCCCCTCGTCGACGACCAACAGGTGAAAACCCGACAGGTCGCTGTATGAATGAAAATTCGATAGATTAAACGTCGATCCGTCATCCTTGAAAACGTCGGTCGCCACGCCGTTCGTCATCGCAACGACCGCCGCCCGCAGCGCCATTTCGCGAGGGAATACGGATTCAGGATCGCCGCTATCCGCAACGCCGTCTCCGCCCGCCGGGCCAGAGTCCGGCGTCTCAGGAACGTCCGCGGCAGCGCCAGTCTCCGGCGTCTGAGTCGCTGCGTCCTGAGGCCCCTCGTCGTCAGCCCGGATAACCTCCGCGGCTGGAGCCGGCAGCGGCGTTTCGGTGGCTTCCGGTTCTTCGCCCGCGTGGTCCGGAACGTTACAGGCAGGCAGCAGAATAACAACGGCCGTCAACAGTAAGCCAAGCATGATTATGATTGCAATCCGTTTCATCAATTCTCCTCAACTATCGTTATTTAAAAATCCTGGCGACATCATACGCGAACTTCGCCATCGACAAAAAAGCGAAGACCGGCATCGCCCTGTTCAGGACCCGCCGTTCCTTCTCGCCGATCAATCCTTCCCGAAACGCCGAGAAGATCCCGGCCAACGCCGCAGAGATCAGGCAGAACGCCAGGACCGAGCAGGCGCGATACCCCGACTGGAATACAGACGGCGAAAAGCCAATGACGAGGCGCGTCGAAAACCCCGCCGCCAGGAGCACGCCCATCACAGCCAGATCCCGCCGTCGGTTCATGACCAAATAATATGACAGAATGAACAGCGCCAGGAACAATCCAAAAACAAAAAACTTGACAAAAGCATTCATCGAGTACCGCGTCGTCTCCGATATCAGTCCATATCGGCTGATCGGCGCGGCAATCACGTTCCCGAACGGGACCAGACGTTCCGTCAGGTTAGAAAACTGCCGGTGGAACGCGCTGACGATCGCGAAAGGCACGAACGGAATCAGCGAATAAGCCAGACTTCGGAACTTTTTCCAGATCAGGTAAGTCATCCCTGCGCAGAGAAAGACAACCAGGAGATGATTCTCGACGATCAGCCACTGCAACGTCATCGAAAGCCCGATCTCGACTTTATCAAAAACGCTCAGCTTCCCAAAGAACGGCAGCCACCGTGTTTCTAAAAAAGTCCGATTATGATTTCCCGGCGACGCGAAAACGAAAACGAGACTTCCCACGCTCAGGAGCCAGAAAACGACGCTCGCGGCGACGAGGCGGCGGCGAACGATCGTATAGACCAGGAAACTCGTGTAAGCGAACAGGATCACGACCATCATCTGTTCATTGTTCGCGCCATAAATCAGGCATGCGCCATACGCGGTCAGCTCGTACCAACGGACCGATTCACCATCCAGCCAGCGCCGGATCGGAACGAGCGACATCATGCCAAACGCGATCGGGCTCAGGTACGTCGTCATCGTCGCGATCCAGCCGGCCGAGCCAAGCTCGGTCAGCGGATACAGCATGGCCATCCCGGCAACGATCAGATTTCCCGACCTGCGGTCCCCCTCGACGAAAAGCCGCGACAGCGCGGACAACAGGACATACATCGAAAGACCCATGAAAAGAGCGAAAAAAACCTGATTCCGCCCGGTCAGGTAGTACATCACAAAATTGATCAGGACACGCGACGCCCAGGTAAAGTACATCTCCCAGGCCCTGTTCCAGATTTCGGCGGCCGGTACGCCTCTCGTCAGGTAGATATTGACGAGATCGTCGCCGCCCAGCCGTGCGAAATACATGATAACCGCGAATGCCAAACTGACCGCAATAAAAATCAGCCGATCATCCAAAAGCCAACGCTGAATTCTCGCTTTCATCGCTGATCCCTTTCCAACGCCGTTTCCGTATCAATCAGGCGTTCCTTTCCCTGAATTTTTACGCGTAACAGGATCGTATACGAACGCTTCGCCAGGTCGATCGGAGCGCGAGCCGGAATCAGGACCTCGAACCCGGCCCAGTCATAGTTCGTTCCGTCGTCCATCTCCGCCGTCACGTCATCGCGGAAGGTTACCACCGTCGGCAGGAGGAACCCTTTTCCGGTCTCCTCCTCTCTCAGGACGACGTCGATCTCGACCGGCAGCGTTTCATGATGACGTTCTATGATCCAGCCTTTAATTCGAATCATAGCCGCCGATTCGACCGTCTCCAACGCGAATTCATACTTCTCCGCCGTGGAGGCTATCGGAACGGAAGCGACGTCGAAAGGCTGGATCCGCGTATCCTCCCAGACCAGGAACGCCCAAGCGGCAATGATCAGAAGAAAGGAGCTGATGATAAACGGCAGGATGATCTTTTTTTGTTCGAGTCTTTCCATGTTCAGCGCCTCCTATGCGTCAGGATACAGGAATCATACCATGAGGAACGCCGCGCGGCGCGCCGAAATTTCATCGGCAGAATTTCCTGTATAATTTTTGACATGAAAATAAGCCGCCGCGAAAAGCCGCTGTACGCCCTGACGATCGCGCTCATGGCCGTCTATTTCGTTCTTGGCTGCGGGATTTTCGACGATTACGGCTGCGGTCCGGACGAGGGAATCGAACGGCAGACGTCGCTTGTCAATTTCCGATACACGATCGAGCGGCTGCGGCTGCCAGTTCCGGATCGCTGGACGACGTTCCTCGCGTACCTGCCTGACCTGAAAGAATACCGGGACCGATATTACGGAACCGCGCTGCACCAGCCGCTCGTCCTGATCGAGGCGATGGGAAATTTTACGATGCCCGCCCGCGACTTCTATCGCATGCGTCATTTTTATACGTTTTTGAACTGGTACGCGGCGACGATCTTCTTTTACGCGCTGATCCGAAGACGCTTTGGCGACCCGCTGACCGCGCTGATCGGTTGGCTGATCCTTGTCCTGACGCCGCGCTTCTTCGCCGAGGCTTTCTATAATAATAAGGATATCCTGTTTACCGCTTGGACAATTTTTTCGCTCTGCACGGTCGATCGCTGGATCCAGCGGAAAACGGTTCGTTCCGCGTTGCTGACCGCCGCCGTCCTGGCGCTGACCGTCAATACGCGCCTGAACGGTCTGGCCTACCTGCCCATCGCGATTGCGATTTATTTTATCAGCGCGCTCCAATCAAAAGAAAAGCCTCGGGACGCCCTGACGCAGGTCCTCCTGATCGGGATCCTCTTTCTGATTTTCCTGATTGCAATTACGCCGAACCTCTGGGAATCGCCGCTGCCAACGCTGATCGAGACGTTTCGTTTTAGCGCCGCCCACCCGAACCACAGCGCGCAGGGGAACCTTTTTTTCGGAAAGCTGATCGACGCGTCGCTGTCCCGAAGGTACGTCGCCGTATGGATCGCGCTGACGACGCCGACAGGGTACCTGATTTTATCCGCTGCGGGGCTGATCCTCTTTTTTTTCGAAACGTTCCGCCGGCGGAAGACGTCCGAACCGCGCCCGTCGCAGCGAAGCGACCTGCTCGCGCTGACGATCGGCGCCGTCCCGCTTTTATATATCGTGCTGCGCCATGTCACGATTTATAATACCTGGCGGCACTGTTATTTCGTATATCCTACAATCGTATATTTCGCCGCCTTCGCCGTCAACCGCTCTATCAGCAAGCTGCGCGCGGTTCCGAGTCCGAACGTCCGCGCCGGAATGGCGGGTCTCGCTGCGGCGTGCCTGATCGCGATGATTGGCGAGAGCGGCGTCTGGATCGCGCGAAACCACCCCTATCAGTTCGCCTATTTCGCCCCACCCGCGCGTCCGAACGCGGAAGCGTTTTCCGGGGACTACTGGGGAATCGCAACGCGCCAGCTCCTGGAAGCGATCGCTGAAAACGACCCATCGCCCTGGATTCAGGTCAATCATCTCTACACGCAAACCGGCTCGATCAACCGGGGGAATCTGGACGACGTGGACCGCGTCCGAATGGACCTGTCCTACGAAATCAACGATGATACCGACTATATCCTGTTCAGCCGGGATGAAAAGACGCTCGATCCGGCCGACTTTTCCGGCTTTGAGCCGTGGTATGAAATTCGTGTCGACGGTTCGCTGATCGGGGCGGTACTGAAAAGAACCGGTGCGCCGTAAGACAAAGCAATAATTCATCGGATCATATCCTTGTGACAAAAATCATATTTACGCTGTGACACTGTCATCAGACAGCCCAAACAGGGCGAATTCCCCTTGCTTTTTTGCAAAATGAGATTATATTGTTATAACATCATGCAAACAGCAAAATTACCCATCCCTAATCGATTAGACCGCAACAGTTACAAGCCGCTCTACTTACAGTTAGCACAGCAGATTACCGCCTGTATCAACAAAGGCGAGCTAAAGAGCGGCGATCGGATTCCATCCGAGCTGGATCTCGCGAAAGAACTAAATATTTCCCGAATGACGGTCCGCTTGGCAATGGATGAGCTCTTAGATCATGGAATCGTTTATCGGGAGCAGGGACGCGGCACATACATCGCAGAACCGCAAATGAAAGGCGTGCGTGGATTCTCCAGTTTTACGGAGGACATGACCGATCGCGGCTTTGCGACCTTGACAAGCGTATTAGAGAATAAAAAGACAATCGCAACGCATGCCGTCATGATCGAGATGGGGCTGCGCGAGCCGCGTGAAGTCGTCCAAATCAAACGGCTTCGGTTCGTTGAAGGCGTGCCTTGGGCGCTTCAAGCGACAACGCTGCCAGCAGATTCGGTTCCCGGATTGGAAAACGAGGACCTATCCCAGTCTCTATTCAAAATTCTCCGTGAAAAATATCAAATTCATCCTGCCTGGACCGATGCGAAAGTGCATGCGCGGATCGCAGATGAAAAAGAATCCGCACTGCTGGAACTTCCGGTCGGTTCACCGGTCCTCGTCGTCCATGGTATCACCTATACGGATTCGTTTGAACTGGTCGAAGTCGTCCATACGGTATACAACGCTGAAGAAGTATCGCTGTACATGGGACGGCAGAAAGTATCACGGGGATAAAAATGTCACAAAATGGAAATAAACCTGTACTCGGGATCGATATCGGCGGAACCAAAATCGCGGGCGCGTTGATTTCGCGGAACGGCGAGATTTTTCATAAAACTCAAATTCCCACGCCGCAAACCGGCCCGGGGAACGGTTTCCAGCAAATCGCCAGCCTCATCGATCAGATTCTGAAAAACGCCGGCCTTTACACGAAGGACATCGCAGGGGTCGGGGTCGGAATCCCAGCAGCGTTAGAACCTGAAACGGATTTTGTCCTCAACGCGCCGAATATTACCGGATGGACCAACGTGGACCTGAAGGGCTACCTTCAAGAGAAACTGGCTGTTCCAACCGCGCTGGAATACGACGGACATACGGCAGTTCTCGGAGAATTCTGGAAAGGGGCGGGGCAGGGTTTCCAAAACGTTGCTGATGTCATTATCGGAACAGGAATCGGAGCTGGATTCATTGCTGACGGGCGGCTTATTCGCGGTGCAAATCGGCTCGCCGGCGCTGTTGGCTGGCAGGTTTTATCGCTTTCTCCGGGAGAATTCCCCGAACGAAACGAAACGAACGGCTTTTGGGAAAGCTGCTGTTCCGGGGTAGGAATCGCTGCGTCCGCCCAAGGTCGCTTTTCCGAGCGGGAACTTTCCCAAATTCACGTCAAATACGGAGAAATAACCACAAAAACGATTTTCGATTTAGCTAAAGCCGGTAATCGAACCGCAGCCGAAATTCTTAACCAGGCTGCCGACCGGATCGGAATTGGACTGGCAAATATTATTTCAACGCTGAACCCGGAAAGAATTATTTTAGGCGGGACCGTTGGACAAGCCTGCGATTTCCTGCTGAATCGAATTACAGCGTCGGCGAAGAAAAGCGCACAGCCGATATCAGCCAGAACCGCTGATATCGTGACTTCCAGCTTAGGAACAGACGCCGGCCTTTTAGGAGCCGCATACGGGATCATCCTACGATTGGACGGTGTTTCCCGAAATGAAGAAAAAAGGAGAAAATCATGAAAAAGAGTATTTTGTTTTGGTTCGTTTTACTGCTGGTATGCGCTTCATTTGTCAGTGCGTCTGCGCAGGATATCAGCGGGGAAATCAGCGTTCTCGTCCGCCCCGACGAAGGCGGCGTTTTCGAGAAATACGTTCCCCTCTTCGAAGCTGAAACCGGCGTCAAGGTCACCGTTGACTTCGTCAGCTGGGACGAGATCACGGCAAAAACGTTGACGACGCTGGCGAGCGGCGGGGGCGGATACGACGTTGTTTTTATCCCGTCCGCCGATGCGACGAAATTGATGGCCGGGGGTTGGTTCGAACCGATTACCGATATGATCTCCGACGATCCAGGCGCATGGCTGGAAGCATTAGTCAAATTCTACAGCGATCGCGATGGGAATCTGCTCGGTATCCCCTGGTATTCCGGCGCATCGCATTTCGTCTACAACAAGGCAATTTTAGAAGCCGCAGCCGTCGATCCGGGAAGCTTAACGTCATGGGACGCAGTGCTCGAAGCCTGCGCAAAGATTAAAGAAGTCGGTGCTGTCGAATATTGCTTTACGCCATCGGCGAAATATCCAGGCAACTTCTACTATAACTGGGGTTCCGTCGGATATTCGTTCGGTGCAAAATTCTTTGATGAAGAAGGAATAATTCTTTTCGACCATGAAGAAGCCGTTCTGAACGCAACGAAAATGTACGAAACCGGCGTGAAGGAAGGGTACTTCAATCCGGCAGGAATCGCCATGAGCGACTACGACGCATTGATCGAATTCGGAACTGGCGCGACCGCCTTCATGATCAATTCAACGTGGTCGGCAACGCAGGCGACTCGAAACCCAGAGCTGTCGTCCGTTTACGAGAACGCGGAAATCGCCCTGCTTCCGGGTGAATTCGGAACTTACCTGTACGGCGGAGCGTTTGGCGTTCTGACCGCTTCCGATAATAAAGACGCGGCGAAGGCGTTCATCCAGTTTATCACCAGCGAAGAAGCGCAGAAGGATCACGCTATCGAGGGCGGGAACCTGCCGACCCGTGTATCGTTATTTACTGACGCCGATATCAGCGCTGCCTGGAAAGGCTACGACGTTTTGAGCGCCCAGCTGGATCATGGCGATTTCGCACCGAAGCTGGAATGGTTCGACGCCTGGCGTCAGGCCGCCGCTACCGCTATTCAGGATGTCCTGAAAGAAAGCAAAAGCGCAGAAGACGCAATTGAATGGCTGAAGGCGGAAACGGAAAAAATAATCGCCGAAGCTGAATAAATCGATTCACGCATGGCGGACGTCAGGAAGACTCCTGCGTCCGCCAGCCAAAAACTGAAAGACGACTTTGCCTTATGCAAAATGATAAAAGAAGGAACCTGTTTTCTTCTCCAGCAAGACGCGACAACTTTTTTCTATCGCTTGGATTAATGCTGCCGACGATTTTAATTGTCCTGATCATTGCGATATATCCCCTGATCAAATCGTTCGATATCAGTCTGCGCTATTTTAATCTGATGAAACCGGAAAAAGGAACGCCATACGTCTGGTTGAGAAATTATCAATTCGTCTTAACCGACCAGAAATTCTGGCGAAGCGTCCGATCCACCGCGATTTTTACAATCCTATCCGTAGCGCTTGTTTTATTCTTTGCCCTGGCAATCGCGCTGCTGTTGAACCGAAGATTCCCGGGCAAAAATTTCGTCCAGGCGCTCATGCTCGTTCCATGGGCGGTCCCCGGAGTAGCGAACGGACTGATCTGGCTTTGGATACTGAATCCCTCCTACGGCGCGTTGAATGGACTGCTCTCAAAGGCAGGCATAATCGATCAATATATCGTTTGGCTGGGGGATCAGAATTGGGCGATGACTTGGGTAATCCTGGCGGAGACCTGGAAAGAAACGCCGTTCATTATGTTGATTATCTTAGCAGCGCTGCAAACCATTCCGCAGGATCTCTACGAAGCAGCCAGAGTCGACGGCGCGTCCTCGTTCCAATCACTCATCCGAATTACGCTGCCAATGATCAAGCCGACTTTTTTCGTCGCGCTGACGCTGCGAACGATCTGGGCAATAAAAAGTTTTGACCTGATTTATACGTTGACATCAGGCGGACCGGCTGACGCGACCAACGTTATCGGCTATTACACGTATCAAAAAGCGTTTGTCTCGATGAATTTGGGACGAGGCTCAGCCGCCGTTTGGCTGATGACGATCGTGATGATCATCCTGACGGTCTTTTACCAGCGCGCGTTGATCCATGGAGAAGCATGACAGTATCAACAAGGCCCTTCACAAAAAAGAAAAAATCCCCCGGAGCAATCCTTTCCAAAATTTTCTTTTGGCTCGCGATCGCGTTAATCGTCCTCGTCGTCTTAGCGCCTTTCTATTGGATGATCGTATCGAGTATTTCCTTTCAGGCTGAATTAGCGATGAAACCACCGCACTGGTTTCCACAGCAGCCGACGTTTCATCGCTACCTGGAAATCCTCAAAGGGTTCACGTCCGGTTTTTCCGCGAATTCATCCGCAGCCAAGTTTACGCGCGGCCTCACGAACAGCTTTCTCGTATCTTTAGGAACGACCGCCGTATGCATGGCAGCGGGATGCATGGCGGCGTATGCGCTCGCAAAGCTGTATATCCCGAAAAGCCGCGGAATCATGATGGCGATTCTCAGTATACAGATGCTCCCTGCGGTCGTTATCATTATTCCGCTCAACTTACTCCTGCAGCGGCTGAAAATGATCGATTCGATCCAGGGCCTGATCCTGCCTTACTGCGGCTTGATGCTGCCGACGGTCATCTGGATCATGTATGGATACTTCCTGACGCTTCCGAAAGAGATTGAAGAAGCTGCGATGATCGACGGATGTTCGCGGCTGCGTTCCTTTATCAACGTCATTCTTCCGATCTCCGGCCCGGCGCTGATGACGATCACCGCTTATACGTTCCTGAACTCTTGGAATGAGTTTTTCATGGCGATGACGCTGACCCAGAACCAGACAAAAACGATTACCGTCACAATCACTGAATTCGCGTCCACATTTGGCTCGTCGGATTACGGACTTCTTGCAACTGGCGGCGTCATCGGCAGCATTCCGCCTATCCTGATCGCGCTTTTACTCCAGCGGTATCTCGTTCAAGGATTAACAGCGGGATCAGTCAAAGGATAAACCATTCTTTCAATCCCAGAAAGAATGATCATCAACTGAGGCCTCGCCTCATCACTTTATTTTTGGAGGTAACATGTCAGCACCCTTATATTTTGAAAAGATTGAAGCACAATTGCACGCGTTAGGCGAGAAAAGCATGCCCGCTATTTTAGAAGCCGCAGAGGCTATGGCAAACTCAATCGCCGCCGGACGTGTCGTTTACTATTTCGGGTCGGGACATTCCTGCATCCCGGCGCTCGATGTCTTTCCACGTTACGGTTCATTCTTAGGCCTTCAGCCAATTCACAATACGCCCTTAATGTGGTCGAACGTTATCGGCCCCGGAGGAACGCCTGAGTTACTCTGGATCGAACGCCAGGAAGGGTACCTGGAGAACGTCCTGAAATACTACACGATTACACCTGAAGATACATTCATTATCATTTCGCATGGCGGATTAAACGCAGCGGCAATCGAAGCCGCGATGATCGCCAAATCGCATGGCTCAACCGTCGTCGTAATTACGTCGATGCAGAATTATGAAATGAACGCCGCCCGTCATTCCTCCGGAAAGAAATTAGCTGACGTTGCTGACATCGTAATTGATAACGGCGCTCCGCCGGAAGACAGTATCATCCAGATCGACGGATGGGAAGAGCCAGTCGCAGCTTCGTCAACGGTTACCTGCCTGACGATTTCGATGGCGCTCGTCGCCCAAACCGCCGCGAACCTCGCCGCCCGCGGAATTCACGTTCCGACCTTCGTTTCGCCAAACGTCGCTCAGACCCCGGACCATAACGCCAAAGTCTACGACGGATATTGCGAAATCCGTCGAAAGATTTATTAGTCTCCTGAGCTTTCTCGACGACATGGAAATAAGGACAAGCACAGCATGTAAAAAACTTATTTCCATGTCGCGTTTTTCATACAGCCAAACTTACAAGAGAATTTATCATGCTGAAATACTATGAAAAAATGCTGCCGATTTTAACGAGAGCGTTCGAGTCGCAGGGAACAACCCTTCTCCAAGCCGCGGAACTCATCGCTGATACGGTTCAGTCAGACCGGCTGATCTACCTGTTCGGGGCAGGGCATGCCGGAATTCTAAGTCAGGAAATGATCTATCGTGCTGGCGGACTTGTTCCAATGGTTCCGATTTTTCCGCCGGGCCTAACGCCAACGATGCGACCGATGACGCTCGGGACAGAAATGGAACGCATTCCCGGATATGCAAAAAAAATCATTGAAGCGTACGAGCTGGAATCTGATGCGGTAATGATAATTCACTCTAATTCCGGAAGGAATATCGTCCCAGTCGAGATGGCCCAAATCGCACGAAAAAAGGGACTGAAGATTATTGCGTTGACGAATGTTGCGCAGTGCCGGGCGGCTGCGGCGAAAACCCCCGACGGGATAAAATTAATCGACACAGCGGATATCCTGATCGACAACTGTGGCGAGAACGGCGACGCCTGTGTAACGCTGGAACCGATCGGAGAAACCGTAGGCGCAACGAGTACCGTCGTCGGAGCAGCGCTGCTGAACGCCGTTATCGTCGAAGCCGCGCAAATCATGCTGAACCGCGGATTTACGCCGCCGATTTTCCGAAGCGCAAACCTGGACAGTAACGATTATCAGGAATCGAACCGCCGCTGGATGTCGCACTACGGAAAACGACTCCTCTACCTGTAAATAAGGGCGCGATCGTTCTTGCCTCAGAGAAATACAATCTGATTGATCCATTCAAAAAAGATTCAGCAGACTTAATGGAGCCCCTTTTGAAAATCAGGGCTCCATTTTCATAAATAGAGATCGAGTTTGCTGAATACTCTAATATGCCACCGTCAATAATTTCTGATTGATCCGAAGCATCACTTCCGTGTAATAAGCGAACTCCTCCACGCTCAGATCATCCGTTTTCATTTTTTCGAGATCGCTCATTGCTTGCGTATATTTCGTAAGAAACGACGTGTAATCCGCGAGCATCAGGATCGAGTTATCCGATTCCTTATATTTCCGCATAAATTCAACATACTCATCAAAGAAGGCTTCGTAACTATCCTTTTCCTCCTTGTCCCACAAAAAAAAGAGCCGTCCCGAATCATCAGGACAGCCCCTTCCTCAGACACGCTCGATCCTACGTTCCCTCTTCCCACGAATTCAGGTAATGCACCTGTTCCTCGGTCAGCACGTCGCAATCGATTCCCATCGCCTTCAGCTTCAGCGCCGCAATCTCCCGGTCGATATCCTCCGGAACGGAATACACCTTTTTCGCCAGATCCGCATGATGCTGAATCATGTACTCAGCCGCCAGCGCCTGATTCGCGAACGACATGTCCATTACAGAAGCCGGGTGCCCTTCGGCCGACGCCAGATTAATCAGGCGCCCTTCCCCAAGAACATGAATCTTCCGTCCATCGGACAGCGTATATTCCTCAACAAACGGACGAACGAGCCGTTTCCCGGACGCCATCTTCTCCAGCGCCGGAATATTCAATTCGCAATTGAAATGACCTGAGTTCGCGACGATCGCCCCATCCTTCATGACTTCAAAATGGTGCCGGTCAATCACGTTAATATCTCCGGTCACCGTGCAGAAAATATCCCCGACCTTCGCCGCCTCAGCCATCGGCATGACCCGGAACCCATCCATAACCGCTTCCAGCGCTTTCAGCGTGTCCACTTCCGTCACGATCACGTTCGCGCCTACCCCGCGCGCCTTTTGCGCCAGACCGCGGCCGCACCAGCCATACCCGGCGCAGACAAACGTCTTCCCGGCCAGCAGGATATTCGTCGCCCGGATAATTCCGTCGAGCGTCGACTGACCAGTCCCATAACGATTATCGAAGAAATGCTTCGTCATCGCATCATTCACGGCGATCACGGGAAACTCGAGCATCTTGTCAGCGGCCATCGCGCGCAGCCGGATCACGCCCGTCGTCGTCTCCTCCGTCCCGCCTAAAATATTCGGAAGCAGCTCACGATGCGCTTTATGCAGCGTGGAAACGAGATCCGCCCCATCATCCATCGTAATCTGCGGCCTGTGCGCCAGCGCAGCTTCGAGATGCTGATAATACGTCGCGTTATCCTCGCCCTTGATCGCGAATACCGGAATCTCTTCGTTGATAACGAGCGACGCCGCGACGTCGTCCTGCGTCGAAAGCGGATTCGACGCGACTAAAACGACGTCCGCTCCGCCCGCCTGAAGCGTTTTCATTAAATTCGCTGTCTCCGCGGTCACGTGCAGGCAGGCCGACATCCGGTACCCCTTCAGCGGCTTCTCCTTCGCAAACCTCTCCTTAATCAGTCGCAAAACGGGCATTTCGCGTTCAGCCCATTCGATCCGACGACGCCCACCCTCGGCAAGCGATTCGTTCCGAATATCAAATTCAGCCATGATAACTCCTTCTTTTTTATTTCAATTCCGAATTTTACACTGAAATAACCGCTTCCACTCGAAAACGCCCCGGCTTTCAATACCACGTCCCACCTCTCAAATTCCCGGATTTCATCGCCGCAGATCCGAAAAAACATGGTAAGATAGAAAAAGGTAGAGGCGCGCCGCAGGATGAGTACCCGGATTCGCTACGATCCGCGAATCAGGATTCGGAGAAAGGAATCGGCGCCGAAGGAAACGCGTTTTTTACGCGGGATCGCGTTTTCTGGGCGGACGGAATAAGAGACGTCCGACTGTCGCAGCAATGCGGAGCGCTATCGTTAACCGGGTTCCGGAATATCCTGATTTACCGATCACCGATAAAACGATACACAGTTGATCCGCAGCAAAGGTCAACTGCTTTTGTTTAACCCGATCGCTAACGAAGCCCACCGAACGCTGATCATCATGCTTTGGAGGCTAACTCATGAACCAACCGATTTTTGAAGGTATCGCGACCGCTCTGGTCACTCCGCTTACGGACGCGGGGATCAATTTTGAACAATTCGGCACGCTGATCGATTGGCAGATCGACGCTGGGATCGACGCGCTCGTCATCTGCGGAACGACGGGCGAAAGCTCGACGCTCACGGACGAGGAACATCGCGCCGCGATCGAATTCGCCGTCAAGCGCGCGAACCGCCGCGTCCCGATTATCGCCGGAACCGGTTCAAATCATACTGATTACGCCGTCGATCTGACCCGCTTCGCCTGCGAAGCCGGCGCCGACGCCTGCCTCGTCGTCACTCCCTACTACAACAAGGCGACGCAAAAAGGGCTCGTCAAATATTATACCGACGTCGCCAACGCCAGCAGCAAGCCGATTATCGTTTACAACGTCCCGTCGCGGACCGGCGTCAATATCGAACCCTCGACGTACGCCGCAATGGCGGACCATCCGAACCTCCGCGCGATTAAAGAAGCCAATTCCAATATCGCCAAAATCGTGGAGACCTCGCGCCTCGTCCGCGGGAAGATGGATATCTATTCCGGAAACGACGATCAGGTAGTCCCAATCCTCTCGATGGGCGGGCGGGGGTGCATCTCCGTCTTATCAAACATCCTCCCGAAACGGACGCGCGATATCTGTACGCTGTTCTGGAACGGCGATTTCCGCGCCGCCGCCGAGCTTCAGGGAGACCTGATCCCGCTGATTAACGCGCTGTTCTGCGAAGTGAACCCGATTCCGGTAAAAGCTGCCGTCGCCGCGATGGGACTCTGTGACAATATGGTCCGCCCCCCGCTGACGCCAATGGAACCGGCGAATTATGAAAAATTGATCGCGCTGATGCGCGCGGAAGGATTAGCCGTATGAAAATCGTTCTCAACGGCGCCTGCGGGCGGATGGGCCGGGAAATTCTCCGCCTGATCGAATCGGGGTATCATGGCGCGGAGCTCGCCGCTGCCGTCGACCGGAATGCGGCCGCTCAAAACGTCTACGCGAAATTATCCGATTTCCACGGCGAAGCGGACGTAATCATCGATTTTTCCACGCCCGACGCGCTCCCGGATCTCCTCGCGTTCGCGACGGAACGGAAACTGCCGCTCCTGATCGCGACGACGGGCCATAGCGCGGACCAGGCAGCCCAGATCCGCGACGCCAGTACGCGGATTCCCGTCCTCCATAGCGCCAACACGTCGATCGCGATCGTCCTCCTTACGGAGCTGATCCAACGGACCGTCGCCCTTTTCCCGGAAGCGGACGTCGAAATCGTCGAAACGCATCATAACCGCAAAGCCGACGCGCCCAGCGGAACGGCTTTAACGCTCGCCCGCGCCGTCCAGGCGGTTCGTCCCGCTGCGAAAATCCTGACCGGACGAAGCGGAGCGTCAAAGCGAAAGCCGGAAGACGTAACGATTTCCGCCGTCCGCCGCGGAAATATCGTCGGAACGCATGAGGTCCTGATCTCGACCGATACGCAGACGATCACGCTGAAACATGAAGCGCACGATCGCGCGCTCTTCGCCGAAGGCGCTATTACGGCGGCCGAAATCCTCGTGCGCCGTGGGCCCGGATATCTCACAATGCAGGATATTTTTGATGAACCGAAAGGACGGGAAGGATGACAAGGCGAATCCAGGTCGCCATCGCTGGGTATGGAAATCTTGGGAAAGGCGTTGAAGCCGCGGTATCTGCCGCGCCGGACATGACGCTCGCCGCCATCTTCACGCGCCGCAGTCCCGCCGAAGTCGCAGCCCGGACGCCGAACGTCCCGGTCCTGAGCCTGGATCAGGCGAAGCCGATGAAAACTTCGATCGACGTCATAATCGTCTGCGCCGGGAGCGCGACCGATTTGCCTGAGATGACGCCGGCGCTCGCCGCCGACTTTACCGTCGTCGACAGCTACGATCATCACGCGCTCATTCCGGATCATTTCGCAAAAGTCGACGCCGCCGCGCGTCGGGGAGGTACGTTAGCGCTGATCGCTGTCGGCTGGGATCCGGGAATATTTTCGCTGAATCGCCTCTTCGCGAGCGCCGTTTTCCCCAACGGAAGCGATTATACGTTCTGGGGAAAAGGCGTCAGCCAGGGACATAGCGACGCGCTCCGCCGCGTCCCCGGAGTCCGCGACGCCCGTCAATATACGATCCCACGTGAAAGCGCGCTCGCCCGCGTCCGCAGCTTCGAAAATCCGGTTCTTTCGACCCGCGAAAAGCACGTCCGAGCCTGCTTCATTGTCGCGGAAGACGGAGCGGACCGAAACGAAATCGAACGAACTGTGAAGTCGATGCCCGGGTATTTCGCCGGCTACGATACGACCGTCACCTTCGTGACGCAGGAGGAGCTCGACCGGGACCATCGCGGCATGCCGCATGGCGGTTCCGTGATCCGGACCGGTCGAACCGGTCCCAACCGGGACCATCCGTACCTGATCGAATATCATGTCGATATGGCGTCGAACCCTGAATTTACCGGCGCGATCCTGACCGCCTACGCCCGAGCCGCCGTGCGCATGCGCGAGCGCGGCGAACGGGGCTGCCGAACGGTGTTCGACGTCGCCCCGCGCGAGCTGTCCGCGATATCCGACGAGGAGCTCAGGGAAACGCTCCTCTAAGCGCACCTGCCGGGAACGGTTACACAAAGAAACCGCTTCGTCACCCAATAGCACGAAAAAAGCGATCAGAACCAAAAACAGAGCGACGTTCATACTATAATTCCCGTTGCATTTTAATGACGCCGAAGGATCTGTTTATGGAAAAGATTGTGATAAAGTTCGGCGGGAGTTCGCTGGCTTCCGCCGAACAGATTCAAAAAGCGGCGGCGATTATCCGCCGTCATACGGAAAGCTGTTATGTTGTCGCTTCCGCGCCCGGGAAGCGGTTCCCCGAAGATAGTAAAGTCACCGACCTGCTCTATCAGGCCTACGACGAGGCGGCTGACGGAAAAGATTTCTCAACAACGCTCGCGAAGATCAGGACCCGATTCGACGATATCGTGCGTGAGCTTCGGCTTGAGCTGTCGCTCAGCGCGGATTACGCCGAGATCGAAAACCGGCTCCGGACCGCGCGGGAACGCGACTTCATGGCCAGTCGCGGCGAATACCTCAATTCAAAGATTCTCGCCGCGTACCTCGGTTATCCGTTCGTCGATCCCGCGCGCGCCGTCGTCTTTCGCGAAAACGGCCGTTTGGACGCCGAAAAAACTGACGTCCGACTGCGGGATGCGCTCGCGGGGCTGACCTTCGCCGTCATCCCCGGTTTCTACGGCGCGCGCCCGGACGGAACCGTTCAGACCTTTTCCCGCGGCGGATCGGACGTAACCGGATCGCTCGTCGCGAAGGCCGTCCGCGCGAAAGTTTACGAAAACTGGACCGACGTATCCGGGATGAAATCCGCCGACCCGAGAATCGTCCCGAACCCACGGACAATCCGCGTCATCTCGTTCAAGGAGCTGCGCGAGTTATCGTACATGGGCGCTACCGTGCTGCATGAGGACGCGGTTTTCCCGGTCCGCGAAGCCGGGATCCCGATCAACGTCCGCAACACCAACGCGCCGGACGAACCCGGGACGATAATCGTCGCCGAAAGCCCCGCCGACACGGCCGACGCTCCGATTACTGGGATCGCGGGCCGGAAAGGCTTCGCGACGATTTATATTGAAAAGAACATGATGAATCAGGAGATTGGTTTCGGGCGCAAGTGTCTGAGCGTTTTGGAAGACGCGAACGTTTCGTTTGAGCATATGCCTTCCGGAATCGACACGCTTTCGATTATCATCAACGCCGCCGAATTCAACGCGCATCGCGACGAAGTCCTGAACGGAATCGAATCCGCGGTTCATCCAGACTCGATCTCTTATGAAAACGACCTGGCGCTGATCGCCGTCGTCGGGCACGGCATGATGCGTAAAAAGGGGATTTCCGCCAGGATTTTTACCGCCCTCGCCAACGCTAAAGTCAATATCCGCATGCTCAATCAGGGGTCCAGCGAATTGAATATTATCATCGGAATCGAGGAAGCTGATTTCGAAACCGCGATCCGCGCGATTTACACTGCGTTTTACCCGGCTTAGAAAACGAAGAACTCTCTCTGATTTTCGAGAGAGTTCTTCGTTTAATCGTGTCGTCTTAGCTTAGAACGCCGGAGCGACCGAGCCCTTATACGTTTCCTCAAGGAACGTCTTCATCGCGTCGGAGGTCAGCGCCTGAGCGAGCGCGATAAACTGCGGAAGCGCCTGCTCGCCGTCACGGACGGCGACGACGTTCGCGTACTTCACGGCGGCTTCCGAATCCTTCGCTTCCTGCGCGATCGCGTCGTCGGTCGTCAGTCCAGCCTCAAGCGCGTAGTTGCCGTTAATCACCGCGAGATCGACGTCCTGAAGCGATAACGCAACCTGAGCCGCTTCAATTTCCTGGATTTTGATTTTCTTCGGGTTGTCAACGATATCCTTCGCGGTCGCTTCCAGCCCCTTTCCTTCAGCGATCTTGATCAGCCCGTTCGCCTCCAGCAACAGCAGCGCGCGCGCTTCGTTCGTCGGATCGTTCGGAACCGCGATCGTCGCGCCGTCGGCTAAGTCGTCGATCGACGCCGTCTTTCCTTTATACAGGCCCATCGGCTCGAAATGTACCGCGACGAGCGGAACGAGCGTCGTCCAGCTGGAATCCTTTTTGCTTTCCGACGCGTTAAAGTCGTCGAGGTAAGGCTGATGCTGGAAGAAGTTCGCGTCGATCGAACCGTCCTCGAGCGACATATTCGGAAGAACATAGTCGGTAAACTCAACAATCTCGACAACGACCCCCATCTCAGCCAGATCGTCTTTGATCGCTTCGAGCATGGCGGCATGCGGGACCGGCGACGCGCCCACTTTAATCGTAACCGGATTTTCCTTCGAGAACGGGGCTTCGCCTGCGGTCATGCTGACCGCGGCCATCATCGCTTCCGAAGCGGCGACAACCGTCGCTTCCGCGTCTTTCGCGGAAATTCCCGAAGCCGCGGCAACCGTCGCAATCACATCCTCCGAGCTGGCCTGGGCGGCGGCCATCACGGCTTCCGAAGCGGCGGCGACCGTCGCCTGCGCGTCTTCTACGGAAATCCCGGCGGCCTCGGCGAGAGCGGCGGTCGCGTCGTCCGAAACGGAAACAATCGCTTCAGCAATCTCTGCTGCGGCTTTGTCCGCCTCAACAGTCGGAGTCGCGGCCGGTTCAGCGCTGCATCCGGCCATGACCAGCGCCAACAGCGCAACGAACACAAATAACATTCTCTTCATTTCTTTCACCTCATCATAAAGTTTGGTTTTGTAAACCGGGCGACCGCCCGGAATTTACCTGCGAAATCGTTCTAAGAGTCAGCTCAGCCTCAGACGGCAGATGAAAACCTACTGCGCCATGCGCCGGTCGAGCTTCGCCGCCACCGCGCCGCCGAGCCGCTGGAAAATCTCAACGATCAGGACCAGCAGAATAATCGTCACCCACATGATATCCGGCTGCCGTCGGTAATAGCCATACCGGATCGCCAGATCGCCCAGCCCGCCGCCGCCAACCGCCCCAGCCATCGCATAATAGTTGATCAGGCTGATAATCGTTATCGAGACGCCGCGAACGACCGACGGGAGACTTTCCGGAAGGAGAATTTTGAAAATAATCTGGGCGGAAGTGGCCCCCATCGCCTGACCCATTTCGATCAGGCCGCCTTCGACCTCAACGATCGACTGCTCGATCATGCGCGCGACGAACGGGATCGCCGATACGCTCAACGGCACGATCATCGCGTTCGGACCAATCGACGTCCCGACAATCAGACGCGTCAGCGGTAAAATCGCAACCAGAAGGATAATAAACGGAACCGAACGCCCGATATTGATCACGGAACTGAGAAACTGATAAACCGGCGGATTCGGGCGAATTGAACGCGGCGCGGTCACGACGACAAGAATCCCCAGCGGAATCCCGATCAGGTAGGATACCAGCGCCGTCGCCAGCGTTACGTACAACGTCTGCCATGTCGCCAGGAGGAGTTCTCCGCGAAATTCGACAACCGCTGTTCCCAGGCCAATCGCCGTCCCCAAGATCCACGTCCAGACCGACGCGACCGACGAACCGAACCAACTAAAAAATTCCATAGTTCCCCCGTGCGCTGCGATTTCCGTCCAAAAGACGGCGCGTAATTTCAACGCTCGAATTCAGCAGCACCTGTCCAATCTCGCCCTTATCCACGATCTGCGACTGGTCGATCACCGCGACCTTGTTGCAAATCCGTTTGACGATCTCCATCTCATGCGTAATCATGACAATCGTCGTGTGGAACTCCTGATTAATATCCCAAAGCAAATCCAGAATCTGATTGGTAATCAGCGTATCGAGGGCGGACGTCGCCTCGTCGCAGAGCAGCACATCCGGCATCGTCGCCATCGCGCGCGCGATCGAAACCCGCTGCCGCTGGCCGCCGGAAAGCTGGGAGGGGAAATTCCGCGCCTTCTCGCTCAGGCCAACCAGACTCATCAGCTCTTCCACACGCGATTGAATCCTGATCCGCTCAACGCCGGCGATCTCCAGCGGAAACGCGATGTTCCGCTCGACGCTGCGCTGCATCAGCAAGTTCGGGCTCTGGAAGATCATCCCGATCCGCCGCCGGAACTCAAGCAGCGCTTTTCCCGTCAGCCGAACCGGTTTTTCGCCCTCGATTTCGCGAAAGACGCAGCGGCCGTCAACGATAATCTCGCCGCTCGTCGGCTCCTCCAACAGGTTGATGCAACGGATCAGCGTTGACTTTCCCGCCCCGCTCATTCCGATAATCCCGAAAATATCCCGCCGCTCGATCACGAGATCCACATGATCTAAGACGACGAGATCTTCGCCACCATTTTTGAAAATTTTACTGAGCTGCCGAATTTGAATCATCGTTATCCTTATTTCATTTACCAGCCGCAAAATCGGTAAACGATTCTTTACGATCACGGCGCCGAGAATATCGACCCATAAAAAAGAGGCCCTTTCCTATTTTCCAAGAGCCTCATGCAAATCTTCTCATGATTCGAAGCAGAACGACAGATTAGAACATGAAGCGGAACCGCCCAATCAGGCGGAAGCGCATCAACATTCCTTCTCCATTTCGTTCAATCGTTTTCATGAAAAATAGTTTAGTCGAATTCGGGTCAAAACGACGGCGGCGCCGGTAAAAACGTGACAAGATCGAGAAGCGCAGGCCCGCTCAATCCCAATCCGAACGGACGGGCGCCGAACAACGGTATAATTTTAACCATACGCAGAGGAATCCGCGGGGAAGCCTGACAGCGGGTTTATTTAGCCGCGCGGCGCGCCGATTCGGACGAGTAATAAGGTTCGCCGTTGGTTCCTCTCGAACAAACAGGAGACGCTTCATGGTTTTCGGAAGAACCGGAGGAATTCTCGAAATCCTCCTCATTTTAATCATCATCCTGATCCTTTTCGGTCCGTCGCGGATCGCGAAAGTAACCCGCGAATTGGGACGCAGCATCGCAGCTTTCCGGGAAGGGCTCAACGAAAAACCGAACGACACGCCCGCCGGCGGGCCCGATCCGGACGAGCCCAAAGAATAACCTCCAGGGCAAGGACATCCTTCACGAATGAATATCCTGAACGTCGGAATCCCGGAGCTCCTCCTCCTCGGGGTTATTCTCCTCGTAATTTTCGGCCCGGACCGTCTTCAGGACGAGGCGAAGAAAGCCGCGCGAATCGTCCGCGCCGTTACCCGTTCGGAAACGTATCGCGAAATCGCCGCTCTTGTTCAGGCCTTCCGCGCCGCGCCGCAGAGGGTCATGCGCGAGGTTCAGCTCGAAGAAATCGAGAAAGAAATCGTTTCGTTTGAGGGCTGCGCCTCGGATCCGCTCCGAACGTCCGACCCGACGCTCCATCCTGAGAAACAGGAGCCGGAACTTTGAAGCGGCCTTCGGAAGCAGACGATTCGCTTTTCGCCGCGTTCAGGCCGCACCTGCGCGAGCTTCGCCGCCGCGTTATCCTCAGCGCGCTGGCGTTTTTCACCGCCTCGATCGTCGGGTTTATCTTCGCCGGACCGTTGATGGAGCTGCTGGCCCGCCCGATCGGCGGGCTCGGATCGCTCCAATCGCTCGAAGTCACCGAAAACTTCACCGCGTCCTTCAGCGTCGCGCTTCTCGGCGGCGCGCTCCTCGCGAGCCCGGTGATATTGTACGAGATCGTCGCGTTTATCCTTCCCGGACTAAAAGAAAACGAACGGCGCTTCCTGCGCTTCCTCCTTCCTTCCTCAGCGCTGTTTTTCGTCGGGGGCGTCCTGTTCGCGTTTTTCGCGCTGCTGCCGACCGCGATCCCGTTCCTGACCGGCTTCATGGGGATTGAGACGCGGCTTCAAACCGGCCCGTACTTTTCGTTTACAACGGCGCTGCTGTTCTGGATTGGGATTGTATTCGAGCTTCCCGTCGCCGTCTTTCTCCTGGCAAAAGCGCGCGTCCTGTCCTCCGCGCTCCTACTCAGGAACTGGCGGATCGCGATCGTCGTCATCGCCGTCTTAGCCATGCTGATCACGCCGACCGTCGATCCGGTGAATATGCTGCTGCTGATGGCGCCGCTCGTCGTTCTCTTCTTCGTCAGTATCAGCTTCGCGAAAATCGCCGAGCGCGGCGCTCCGCCCAAATAAAAACGCGCGTCGTTCTTAAAGAACAGCGCGCGTTTTCAAGCCCGGAGCCTAAGGAGGAAGACGCCGGCGAAGAAATCGTCAATACCGGTAAAATCTCGAATTCAAACAAACCAGGAAAAACCCGATCAGCAAAAGCCAATAGTTATACTCCGACGCCATCGGAATATAGGTGAAATGCGCGATGATACCCAACACCCCGATAAAAAAACCGAATATCCAACCGCCGTTCATGCGTCCCACCCTCCAAATCAGTCTCAGTCAGTAAAAGGTAAGATGCAAGTAACATGCCAATCAGCGGATCTGGCGCGGATTTCGACCGTCCCGGCGCCGTCCGCGCCAAGCTCGATCACGGCGAATTTCGGATCGCCACGCCCGTAAACGTTCGCCTTTTCCGTCAACGCGCCCGGATTCACGATAACGCGGCCAGCGACCGCCTCCACCCGCGCCAGATGGGTATGGCCGTAGACCAGGAAGTCGTCGGACGCCGCTTCGGACGGAAAACCGAGATTCATCGTCCGGAGCGCAAGGCTCCGCCGCGCCGCCATGCGCCGCATCCTGAGATAATCCGCAAGCGACGACCCGTACCCATGGAACAGCAGGAGTGACCGCCGGCCAATCCGGAACCGGCGCATCGCCGGCAGCTTTCGCCAATCCAGGATATCGCGGTTCCCGCGCACGGGGTATATCGGCGCGATTTCCGCCAGCGGCGCGAGTCCCGGGAGCCAGGCAATATCGCCGGTATGCAGCAGCGCGTCCGGCTCAGCCGCCGCGATCGCCGCGGCCGCCTCCGCCGGAATGCGTTCCCCGAAATTGAGATGCGTATCGCCCAGCGCGACGAGCCGGAGCCGACGATCCTCCGGGATCCGGAGCTCGTCTTCGACAACGCGTTCCCATCTTCTTCGAAAATCGTTATCCCGCAAGGAACCGTCCAAAGTCATTTCCTCAATCTATTTTACAGAAGAAGCGTTCCATAAAAATTTCAGCTTAATCCGAACCGGGCCTGATCCGGCGCGCGCCTGATTTTTCTTATTATAATTTCGATAACGCCGGGGTTCAGCTTCACCGGCGGAAAGGAACGGAAAGAACCCGGATGGCTCCGATTCAATTTAAAATCCACAGTCTCGAAACCGCCCGCGAAGCACGGGGCGTCGCCGTCGTCATCGACGTGCTCCGCGCTTTTACAACGGCCGCAGTCGCAACCGCCCTCGGCGCAAAGGAGATCCGCTGCGTCGGGACGATCGAAGACGCGCTGGCGCTGAAACGGGAGCTTACCAACGTTCTCGTCATGGGCGAAGTCGACGGCTATGCGATCCCTGAATTCGACCTGAATAATTCGCCGCTGCGGCTGCGCGACAGCGACATCCGCGGAAAAACGCTGATCCAACGAACAACCGCCGGAACGCAGGGGCTGATCCGTGCAGAGAACGCTGAGATCCTGTTCGCCGCGGCGCTCGTCACTGCGTCAGCGACCGCCGAACGCGTCCGCGCGCTCGATCCGCGCGAGGTTCATTTTATCGCAACCGGAATCACGGCAGACGGGCGCGGAGACGAAGACGTCGCCTGCGCCGAGGTCATCCGCGACCTTATCCTCGGCCTCCCGCTCCCCGATCCGGAGGCACTCGCCGAGCGTATTCGCGCCTCGAAGAACGGTCTGCGTTTCAGCGACCCGGCCTCCCGCGACCTGCCGGCAGGCGACCTTGATATCGCTTCAGAGCTCGACCGCTTTGATTTTGCCCTGTCCGCGGTCCGTCTTCGCGACGGTTCGATCCGGTTGACTCCGGAAAAAGGAGCCGACGCGTGACACAGGGAAGCGTACAACGAAAAAAAATCCTGATCCCGGTTAACGTTCCCGGTCAGGATTTCGCCGTTCTGGAAAACGAATTCAAGGTTTTCCGTCCCGCCGAACCGTACCGTTCGTTCAGCGACGCTGAAATTGACGAGCTGATCCCCGAGGTGTCCGGAATTTTATCGACGTTCCGGGTCAGCGCGGAACGGATCGCCGCCGCTCCGAAGCTGGAAATTATCGTCGCCAACGGCGCCGGAACCGATAACGTCGATATTCCGGCCGCCAGCGCGCGGAACGTTGCGGTCGTGAATATTCCCGAAACCGTAACCGACTCAACCGCGGAACATGCGTTCGCGCTCATCCTCGCCGCTTCGCGCCGTATTGTGGAACATGACCGGGAGCTTCGCACGGAAACGAACGCTGCGCCGCTCTTTGACATGGGCCGCGGCAAAGGCCACAACCTCGCCGGACGCACGCTGGGCATCTTCGGCATGGGACGGATCGGTCGCCGTCTCTCCGCGTTCGGACGCGCTTTTGGGATGAACGTCATTTATCATAATCGCAGGCCACTTCCCGTCGGGAGCGTCGATGAAGCGGAATACGTTTCATTCGACGAGCTTCTCCGCCGTTCCGACGTCCTCTCGATCCATTCGCCGCTCAACGCCGTGTCGCGCGGTATCTTTAACCGCGCCGCGTTCGAAAAAATGAAACCCGAGGCAATCCTGATCAACACGGCGCGCGGCGCAATCGTCAATCCGGACGCGCTCGTCGAAGCGCTTCAGACCGGGAAGCTCGCCTCCGCCGCGCTCGACGTTTTTCCAAACGAGCCAACGATTCCAGCCCCGTTTATCGAGCTGAAGAACCTGATCCTCACGCCGCACGTCGGTTCAAACACGTTCGAAACGCGTCAGGCGATGGCCGAGGCGATCATCGCCGTTTTCCAGAATTTCCTCCGCCGTCCCGCCGTAACAAACTCGCCGAACCTGCTGAACCCGGAGATCTATCGAAACGCATGAACCGCTGCCGACGCTCGCCGCTGATCGCTTCACGACGCCGATCGCGCGCCTTCGCTGCCTTCTTCATTTTCCTCATGGGCTTTTTCCTGAAGCTCCGTCCGGCTTTCGCCGAAGACGTAACGCTGATCGGACCGAACGAAGCGCTCTATTCGCTGGGCGATCCGCTTTCCGCGGAGCTCAAGACCAGCGAAAACATGACCGCAACCCTCGAAATCGCCGACGTAATCGTCGAAGCCGATCGCGTTCGGGTCCGCTTCTTCGCCCATGGGATTTCGCCGGCATGGGCGGTCAAGATTACCGATCCGCGACGGATGACCGGAAGCTACCTGCCGGTCATGGAATTGGGGCTGCCGTCGGGAGAATGGCTGACCCCATCGTCGGCGTCGCGTTACTCGCTGACGGTTACCGACGACGACCTGATCCTCGGCGGACTGTCCGAATTCCTGACCGATGAAAAAGCCGATTTTCTGATCCTGAATTTCAATCAGCTGCCTTTCGATACCGAGCCGTTAGCCGAAGGCGCGTCATTCCCGCTCCTTCTCCTTCCGGGGGATCATAAGCAGCGGACCGCGATCGAAAACCCGCTCCGCGTCAGCGAAAACGGGATTACGTTCAGCCTGATGAATACCGCCGAGGCTCCGGCGACCTCCATGTTCCAGCCGGGGATCGCCGTCGACCGTCCCGGCGAATCGCTTTCAGGGATCGGCTGGGTAACGATGACCGCGGCCGATGGACGCAACGTTATTCTCAGGCGCGACGCCGGCTACGGCTTTAATCTATCCGACGACAACCGGACCTACCTCCGCAACAGCTATTATTTCAACGCCAACGGCGTCGAAGGGCCGCTGACGATCGGGCTGGATACCTTTTACCTGACCCGCGTTATCGACGATCCGGAACCGGTCGTCTGGGCCACGGCGCCGGAAATCGGCGAATGGGCTTCGCTCGATCTCGCGCTTCCGCTCGGCGAATTTAAAGCGAAAATCACCGCTTACAAGGTCTTCGCCTCGCGCCCGACCGACGCGGATCATCGTCACGCGTACGTCCGACTCTGGATCGACACGCCCGAAGCCGTCAGCCAGATTTTCTTCAGCGCCGATCCGTCCGGATCGACGCTGGCGGGAGACTGCGGCGTGGAACCGACGACCGAAAAATTCGCCTGCGACGTTCCGATCGCGTCGTCGCTCATCGGCGACATGATCCTCTACGTCCGCTCGTTCGAATACCGCGTGAATCAGCCGATGCGGATCAGTTGGACGCCGCGCCGCTACGCGAAATCTAATCGAAAACCCGCCCCGCTGACGCCGCTCAGCTATGACTTCAGCGGACTGAACGACGAAGCCGCCGCCGATCCGCGGCTGACCGACGCGGTTCATGCGCTGCTGAACCGCGGGTACGCGCTGCGCGGAGAACCGGGCTGGATCGTTCAGAAATCGACAACCGTCAACGCCATTCCGGACCCAGGGCATCCGAAACTAATCAACCGCGCGCTTTACGGCCGGAACCCGTTCGCTTACCGAACCGAAACCTACGAACGGATCGACGAAGCGGGAAACGTCGTCGAAACCGTCTCGCTGCAAAAGGATTTCGACGGGAAGCTGGTAAACGGGACCTGGACGAACGCCGATTTTCGAATTTCGCTTCCGAACGGGTACCGGATCGAAACGTCGAACGGGATCAGCTCCGGTTACGCGGCCCCGTTTGTCTACGGGAAAGAATTCCTGTCGCTGATCGGGGCGCCGGTAAAATTCGAAAAAGCCGAAGCCTGCGAAAACGACGCGGATCAGGATTTAACCTGTTTCACGTTTTCGCAGTCGCTCCTCCCGGAAGCCGCCGAGAGCCGTCTCGACGCGACGCTCCGGGTCCGGATCGCGATCGATCTCGCGTCCGGGGAATGGACCGAGGCGGAAACGGAATGCCTGCTGAGCGAAACGGATACAACGCATTCGCGCTGCATATTGACGACGGCGGAGAGTATCGAATGGACAGCGGAGACGCCCTCCGAGCTCCGGAGCGTCCTCGACCGGTATATCACGGAATACTGATTCGGAAATGAAGTTGAAAAGGAGACCAGATCATGATCAGCGCAAAATTCCTCTTCCCTCAGAAATTTACCTGGGGAACGGCCACCTCGTCACATCAGGTCGAAGGCGGTCATCCGGATAATAACTGGACCGCCTGGGAAAAGCAGCCCGGGCGGATTCTCGAAAACGGGCTGAGCAACCCCGGTTGCGACTGGTGGGGCGGCGGACGCTGGCGCGAGGACCTGACCCGAGCGGCCGAAAGCGGCCAGAACGCGCATCGGTTTTCAATCGAATGGGCCCGTATCCAGCCAACCCCGGACAGCTGGGACGAAAGCGCGATCGATTTCTACCGCGGAATCATGCGCGAGATGATCGAGCGGGGACTGCGGCCCATGGTCACGCTGCATCATTTCACCGATCCGCTCTGGTTTACAGAACAGGGCGGCTGGCTCAACCCGGCGGCGCCGGCGCTCTTCCGCCGCTACGTCGAAAAAATCGTCCCGGCGCTGAAAGAATTAACGGACGAATGGATCACGATCAACGAACCGAACGTCTATATCTATAACGGCTATCTCACCGGCGCGTTCCCGCCGGGAAAAGCTTTTGCGCTGAAAGAAGCGGCGTCCGTCCTGAGAATCATGATCGAGGCACACGCGGCCGCCTACCGGGCGATCCACGAGCGCCAGCCGGAAGCCGCCGTCTCGATCGCGATCAACCATATGGACTTCATGAGTAAGACGCCCGCGCTCCTGGATCGCTGGACGACGGCGTTTTTCGACCGCGTTTTCAACCGTTCGTTTATCGACGTCCTCGCGAAAGGAAGCTTTTCTTATGGCCCGCTGCGAATTCGTTCCGCCGCCGCCCGGAACGCTTTCGATTTCCTCGGGCTCAATTATTACACGGGCAAGCAGGTCCGGTTCTCGACGGACCTGAATCTGGCGATGAGCTTCCCGCCGGGGGCCTCGCTCAGCGACACCGGATTCCTCGCGAACGAGCCGGACTCTTTCGCGAACGCGCTCCGCTGGGCCGGGTCGTACGGAAAGCCCGTCGTCGTCACGGAAAACGGCGTCGAGAACGACGAGGATTCGTTCCGCCGCGAATATATCGGGGACCAGATTTACCAGCTCTGGCGCGCGATTTCCGCCGGAATTCCGGTTACCGGCTATTATCATTGGTCGCTCGTCGATAATTTCGAATGGGAACGCGGCTGGACGCAGCGGTTCGGCCTCTGGCGGCTCGACCTCGCGACCGGGAAACGCGAAAAACGCCCCTCGGCCGATTTCTACGCGGCGATCTGCCGAAAGAACGCGCTCGACGCCGAAGATTTAAAAACCTACGCCCCGGTCGTCTACGATCGGATTTTTAAGGATTGACGCGGGCGGGCCGCTATTCCCACTCCGGGTCCAGCTCAAAAATCCATGGACCGTATATTACGCCTGATTCAATCTCCAGCATTAATCTGTGCGCTTCCTGCTTCGTCAGCCTGGATTCGTCATAACCATCCAAGTGAACGGACGCAATCGCAAGAGGCTCCATGCCATCCGGAACCCCCGTCGGAATATTTTCGCAGCCAATCTTCAGGCCCGCTTCCCGCGCGCGCGGATTCGTTTCAAACCGCTCCCTCATCTCCCAGCATGCATCATATCCACCGTAAGGGATCATCCATAATTTGCTGATTTCAATCGTAATCGGGAATTCGATCTTCGTTTCCAAAGCAAAAGCATATGTGTAGCGGGCGCATTTTTCGCCAGTTTCCTTTCCATCTGCTTTTTTTTCATTCCAATAGTTGTATCTCCCCTCCCATCCGCGCGGCACACTGAAATCGCTTGTCGGCATAAGTGGCAAAATTTCAAGATGCCATTCGCCTATATCCGGCATCGAATAGCAGACATCCACCGATATAGCCTGAACGTCTGTTGCCCCGTTCTCGGAATACCCGAACTTTCTTTCAATCGACCGTTTGACGTTAATAATTCGAACTGTGTACCCATTAACCGTCTGCTCAACCAAGGCTTTATCGCCAGGATTCGCCAGCGTCAAATCAAGATCAGATTCGCTGGACGTCGACATCAGCCATTCCCGGCTAACCGCGGCATCCGGCGAATCGGTCGATGGGTCCAGGTCATCGCCGCTTTGCGCCGTCACGGCCGCCACGAACACAAACAGGAAGCTGACAACGAACGGCAGCATCCCGTAAAATTTTCGACTCCTCATTCTCCCGCCTTTCCGCCTGTCTTTCCGCATGGCCCGGATTCAGCCTGATCCGCCGTCTCCGGGCCACGCTCGATTCGCCGCTTAATTCGTCGGCGTGATCTTGAAAATCCATGGCCCATAAACGGTCGCGTCCTGAATCTCCAGCATCAGCGCGTGCGCTTCCTGCTTCGTCAGCCTGGATCGGTCGTAACCAGCCAAGACCGGCGTCGCGTCGTGCACGGAGATCGTAAAATCCTCGCGCGCGTTCGGAACGTTTTCGCAGCCAATCTTCAGCCCTGCTTCCTGCGCACGCGGATTCGTTTCCACCCGCTTCATGAGCTCTTCGCATGGCGTCAGCCACTCGCGCGGCGTTGAATTTATATCTTGAAACGTTAATATTAATGGAGGCTCAATCTTTACATCCAGATCAAAAGCGAAATGGTATCTCCCACACTTTTCACCCATATTTTTCCCATCCGCGATCTTTTCGTCCCACCAATTCACAGAACCGTACCAGCCATTTGACTTTCCATTCTTAAATTGGAGGATATCACCCTCGCCATAAAGCATCCATTCGCCAGAATCTGGCGTTGTAAAGCAAAAATCTACTGTCACAACTTGTTTTTTTACGGATACAATCTCACCTTTCCTTTCGTCGGAAGACGACGTTTCTTCGATCCCTTTTTTAAGATTTATAATCCGGACGGTAATCCCATTAACCGTCTGCTCAACGAGCGATTTATCCCCCGGCTTCGGATAACCCGGATCAAGCATGGGATCAATGAATGCAGTCGGAAGATCCTCAGCTAAAACCGCTATAGTAACAAAAAAAATTACATATAATACTATGCACATAGAAATATATGATCTAACTACAAAATTTCTAAACATACTAACCCCTAAAATATAATAATAAAATCTAATTTGCTTTTGTGCACCATACATCAATATTCAAAGATATAGGAATTCCAACCGGTGAGTATGGATTTAGTAAACCACAACTAACAACAACCTTACCAAATGGTGCCGTCATTGCTGTATAAACCGTATCATTATGTGAAATCGGCGCCGGAGAGCTTACACTATAATGATAAATATATTTATCTCCGCCATATCTAACAGTAGCACCTGCAAAACGATTGAGACCCGATCTATTTTTTGTCCTTGCCCATTTGGTTTCACAATCTCCTGATTTCCGCGTTTCGACCACTCCTCCATAGGCAACATAAACTACCAATCCTGTATACCCAGAACACCCCATTGTCTCAGGGTTCAGCCCTTCGCATTCTTCTCGATAACAATTCCCCGCATGTACGTTTACGACGCCCATAGGCGACACGATACAACACAGAACGACAAGCAAAGCCACAAAATTTATCAGCCGTTTCCTCATAATTTTCTCCTTTTTAATATGCAATACCTTATACCTTGCACATCCCGATTCTCCCCAGGGCAACGGCGAAGCGCGGCGCCGTTGGCTGATAACAGTGTAATCCAGTTGGAAAGCGTCGTCAAGATGAAAAGGATTGAATAATTGAGAAACCGACGTTTCAACGTTGACCGGAAAACGAATTCCGAAAGATTCTTTTCCGAGATTGCATTCGTGAACTTTATCAGTGATAAAATTACTTACGAGCCAGACTTACCGGAAAGCTTTCGCGCGATTGACAGCCTGAATATCTTTTAAATCGTGGAAATGCGGGGAACCCCTCGCATAAATTGACCAAGGAGAAAACCATGAAGAAGAGTATCGCAGTATTCATCGTTATTGCCGTTGCGCTCCTGAGTATCAGCGCAGTCCTCGCCGCCGACGTCGAAGTCACCTGGTGGCACACGTTCACCGAAGGACAGGAGGCTATCCTTCAGGAAATCATCGCCGAATTCAACGAGGCCAACCCGGGGATCAAGGTCATCGCCGAATCGCAGCCGTACGACGGGTTCCTTGCGAAGGTTTACGAAGCCGTTTCGACCGGGACCGGACCGGATATCATTTTCAACTACGCCTCAACCGCCGCCGACTATATCCCGGACGGGCTGATCGTTGACCAGTCGAAATACATGGAATCCGATTATAAAGCCCGTGTTTCCGAAGGGATTTACGCCGAATCAACCGGCTTTGAGGACGGCGGTCTCTACGCCGTCGCGGTCCAGTCGACCGGGCCGATCCTCTTCTATAATAAGACGATGTTCGATAAGGTCGGGTTTTCCGCACCGAAAACCTGGGACGAGGTCGAAGAAGCCGCGAAAGCGATCTACGCCGAATATAAAATTCCCGGGTTCGCTTTCGACTCGCTGACCGACGGGATGCAGGCGTTCCTTCTCCAGGGCGGCGGCAAATACGTCGACCTCGAAAAGAAAACCGTCCTGTTCAATACGCCTGAATTCGTCGCCAGCGTCGACTGGTACGCGAAGGGCGTCAGGGAAGGCTACTTCGGTTTAGCTCCGACGACCGGGAACTATTTCTCGAACGACATGAGCGCCAGACAGCTCGCCGCCTACGCCGGTTCCTCCGCCGGACTTCCGTACCTCAACCTCGGCGACGATGAGCTCGCCGCAGCGCCGCTTCCGCAGACCGCCGGGGGGACGAACTGGGCTCCGGCCTGGACCCGCTCCGCCCTCGTTTTCGCCAGCGACGAAGAGACCGAAAGAGCCGCTGTGAAATTCGTCGAGTACTTTACGAATCCCGAAAACGCGGGACGCTGGGCGGAAGCCGTCGTCGCCTTTACGCCGTATAACGATACCGCGGAGCTCGATTCCTTTAAGGCGTTCGTCTCCGGGAATATCGCGCTGACCGCGCTCAGCGAGCAGGCGCCGTACGCCTACGCTCTTCCGAGCTTCACCGGCGCGAACACGGTCCGCGACGAGCTGAAAGCGCTGATCGAGAAAGTCGCGACCGACCAGATGAGCGCTGCGGACGCGGTTTCCGCCGCCGAAGCGACCTCGAACGCCGCGATGCAGGAATAATTTACATGCTGTTCTTGACAGGAAGGGGGCCGAAAGCCCTCTTCCTGTCAAACGCTCAAGCCCCCAGATGATGAAACCGATTAAACTTGTCGTCTTCATGCTCGACGCGCTTTGCACGCTGGACCTCGAGCAGATCCGAACGCTCCCGAACATGGGCGCGATCCTGAACCGCGGTTCGTACGTCCGGCATCTCGAACCCATCTATCCGAGCCTGACGTACCCCTGCCATGTCGCCGTGATCACCGGCAACACCGCCAAAGGGCACGGCATCCCGCACAACGAGAAAGTCGCCGTCGAAAATCCGCGCGCTCCCTGGTACAACCAGCGCTCGGATATCCAGGGAGATACGATTTTTGACGCCGCCCGTCGCGCCGGGAAAACGAGCTGCGCGCTGAGCTGGCCCGTAACCGGAAAGGCGGATATCGATTTCAATATGCCGATGATCGTGCCGATTTCCTATCAGGGCGACGACCCGTACCAGTTCCTCGCCGGGAACGCGTCGCAGTGCCTCCTGGACGCGTATTACTGGAAATACAGCCGCTATTTAAAAGGAAGGGAGCGGAACCTCGACCTGTTCACGATGGCGCTGGCGCCGGATATTCTTCGCGATTTCGGCCAGCCGGACCTGATGTTCATTAAGATGTGCGATCTGGATACGATTCGGCATCAGAACGGAATCGATAACGATTTCGTCAAAGCGCAGCTCAGAAAACACGACGAGGAATTCGCCGTGATCGTCGAAGCGGTTCGCCGTCACGGCGAATTCGATCAGACGGCGTTCGTGATCCTCGGCGACCATGGGCAGGCCGATATTCGCCGCACGGTCAACATGAACCTGCTCCTCCGCGATCATGGCTTCCTGCGGACCGACGCCGGGAACCGCCTGATCGATTATCAGGCCTATTGCCATTCCGCCTCGATGTCCGGCTGGATCCAGCTGAAAGATCCGTCCGACGCGGCGCTCCGGGAAAAGGTATACCGGTTCCTTCTGGCGCTGAAGGACGACCCGGAAAACCCGATCGGCGTCGTCCTGACGAAGGAGGAAGCGGAAAAGAACTACGGACTGACCGGGCCGCTCGACTTCGTCGTTGAAGGCGAGGAACCGACCGCGTTTGACGCGACGCTTGCCGGCGTCGACCTGTTCACCCCCTACCTGAAGCCCGGACGCTATTACTCCGTCGCCAGCCATGGCTACCTTCCCGAGCGGGACGAAACGACGACGCTCTTCGCCGCCGGCGCCGGAATCAGGTCCGGCGTAACGATCGAACGGACTTCGATTATTAACGTCGGTCCGACGCTCGCCGCGCTGACCGGAATCGAACTCCGCGACGCCGAAGGACGCGCGCTGAAGGAGCTTTTATCCGAATCGTAGAAAGGGACGAACCTCGGCAAAATGAAGATTACCCTCGATCATATCACCAGAAAATTCGACGAAACGATCGCCGTAAACGACTTCTCAGCGCAGCTCCCTTCCGGACAGCTGCTTTGCCTGCTCGGGCCTTCCGGCTGCGGAAAGTCGACGATTTTAAACATGCTCTCCGGGATCATCCCGGTCACGTCCGGAAGAATCTTTTTCGACGACCGCGACGTGACCGAATTAGAGCCGGAAAAACGCGGGATCGGACTCGTTTTCCAAAACTATTCCCTCTATCCGCATATGAACGTTCTGGAAAATATTTGCTTCCCGCTGGAGATTCAGGGCGTCAGGAAATCCGAACGGATTCGCCGGGCGACCGAATTAGCTGAAATGGTTTACGTGGATAGCCTGCTGAAACGACGCCCGGCTCAGCTTTCCGGCGGCCAGCAGCAGCGCGTCGCGATCGCCCGCGCGCTCGTCAAAAATCCGCAGCTCCTTCTTCTCGACGAACCGCTGAGTAACCTGGACGCGCGGCTGAGGATCGAGATGCGCGAGGAGATTCGCCGGATTCAGCAGGAGACCCGCGTCACGACGATCTTTGTGACTCATGATCAGGAGGAGGCGATGAGCATTTCGGACCAGATTATCCTGATGAGAAACGGATATTTACAGCAGATCGCCGGACCCCTCGAAATTTACCAGAACCCGGCGAACGAATTCACCGCCGACTTCCTCGGCAATCCGGTCATCAATAAGCTTGCCGGCGTCGTCCACGGCGGAAAAATCGCGGTTCGCGGAGCCGATCGGCCGATCTCCGTTCCCGGCGCGGAAAAAATCGCCGACGGACGGGAGGTTCACCTGTCCATTCGCGCGGAGAGCTTCGATCCGGCGCCGCCCGTCGACGCTGGGACGAACGGCCCCGCCAATTTCATCGAAGGCAGCGTCGTCGCGCTTTCCGTGACCGGGAAAGATACGCTCGCGAACGTTCGCGTCGGCGATTTCGACGTCCGCGCCTTTATTGACAGCGACGAAACGATCCGAGCCGGCGAAACGATCCGGCTGACGCTGAAACCGCGCGGCGTCTTCGTTTTCGATGCCCAAAGCGGCGACAGGCTGGTATAACGATGAGCTCCAGCGAAAACTCCTTAAAGAACGGTTCCTGGAAAAAGAAAATCGAGCCGTTCCTTTATCTCCTTCCGTTCGCGGTCGGCGTCTGTATTTTTACGTTGTACCCGATCGTCAACGTTTTCCTCCTGTCGGTCAAGGAAAACTATAAGCATCTGACCGGCGCGTATTCCGGCTTCGGCTTCGCCAACTTTGCGTTTATTCTTAACGATCCCTACTTTCTTCAGGCGATCCGGATCACGTTTCAATACGTCCTCGTCGTCATCCCGATCGCCGTTTCGCTTTCGTTGATCTTCGCGTCCCTGCTGAACCAGAATATCCATTTCAACGGGACGTTTCAGACGCTGTATTTCCTGCCGATGATTACCTCGGTGACGGCGGTCGGACTGACCTGGAAATACATGTTTAACTATCGCAGCGGGATTATCAACTTTCTCCTCGGGCTGGCGGGAATTCCGGGCGTCAACTGGCTCCAGAATCCGAAAGCGAATTTCTGGGCGCTCTGTATCTACGGAATCTGGAGCATGCTCCCGTTTACGATCATCCTGCTCCTGTCAGGGCTGCAGAATATCGATCCGCGCTATTATACGGCGGCGAAGGTCGACGGCGCGTCCCCGATCCAGATTTTCTTCCGGATTACCGTCCCCCTCCTGTCGCCGACGATCTGGCTCGTCATCATTATCAACACGATCAGCGCGTTCAAAGTCTTCAACGAACTTTTCCCGCTCTTCTCCGGACCGGGAATCGGCCATAACCTGTACACGCTCGTTTATTATATTTATTATCAGTTCCGCGGGCTCACGCCGCCGAAATACGGGCGCGCCGCGGCCGCCGCCGTCGTGTTATTCCTGCTGATCCTGATTTTTACCCGGATCCAGTTCCTGATCCGAAAATGGAACAGCCGCATCCAGGGAAAAGAATAACCATGAAAAAATTGAAACTGTCGACGGTTCTCCTTTATCTCTTCCTGATCCTCGGCGCAATGCTGATGGTTTTCCCGTTTTACTGGATGATCAGCGGATCGCTCAAGACCTCCGAAGGGATCAATACCTTCCCGCCGCAGCTCATTCCAACCGAAATTACGCTCAGGAATTATCGCTTCGCGCTCGAAACCGCGCCGTTCGGCCGCTACTTCCTGAACTCGGTCCTCGCCGCCGTATCGAGCGTAACCCTCTGCACGATGACGACGATCCTGGCGGCGTTCGCCTTTTCGAGGCTGCGTTTCGTCGGCCGGGTCCGCGTTTTCAGCTGGCTGCTGGCGATGATGATGGTCCCGTTTGAAATGGTCGTGATTACGAATTACCGAACGATTGTGCAGCTGGGCTTGCATAACCGGCTGGTCGCGCTGATAATCCCGTTCACGTCGAGTATTTTCTATACGTATATTTTAAAGAACTTTTTCGACTCGATCCCCGATTCGCTGTATCAGGCGGCCCGTGTCGACGGCTGCTCGAACTGGCGGTTCCTCTGGCGCGTCATGGTCCCGATCGCCCGCCCGTCCCTGTTTACGATCATCCTGCTGAATACGATCGCCAGCTGGAACTCGTTCATGTGGCCGATGCTGGCGACGAATTCGAAAAACGTCCGGACGCTCCCGTTCGGGTTATACACGTTCGTAACCGAAGGCGGCGCGCGGAACGAAATCATGATGGCGGCCTCGACGATCGTCGTCCTGCCGATGATCCTGCTGTTCCTCGTGACGCGGAAAAATATCGTGAATGGCGTCGCCCGCGGGGGGCTGAAAGGATAACCCTGTTTACTGAGTAAATATAGAGAAGGCGATCTTTTTCGATCGCTTTCTCTATAATATATAATTTATATTTATCCCTTGATCCCTGAGTTCGCGATCCCCTCGACGAACTGCCGCTGCAGGATAAAAAACGCGACAATCATCGGCGTCACCGCCATCAGGCTCCCGGCCATGACCTGCGGGAAGTGGGTCGTATGCTCCCCGATCAGCAGCGCCAGCCCCGCCGACAACGTATACTTTTCCATCGAGCTGTTCACAATCAGCGGCCAGAGCAGGTCCTTCCAAACCGTCAGCCCCGACAGGATCGCGACCGAAACCAGCGCCGGACGGATCAGCGGCAATAAAATCCGGAAATAAATCCCAAAAAAGCTGCATCCGTCGATCTTCGCCGCGTCGTCCAGATCGCGCGGAAGTCCGAGGAAAAACTGCCGCAGGAGAAACGTCGAAAAAACGCTGAAGATTCGCGGAAGGATCAACGCTGCGATCGTGTTCGTCAGCCCCACTTTAACCATCAGATCATACTGGGGAATGATAAAAATCTGCCCGGGGACCATCATCAAGCTCAGACAGAACACGAAAATCCCGTTCTTGAACGGAAAATCGAGGCGCGCGAACGCGTACGCCGCCATCGACGAAATCGCCAGCTCGCCAAGAATAACAAAAATCATGACTGTAAAGGTATTCAGGTAAAAGCGGCCGAACGGGAACTTCGACAGGATTACCTGAAAATTAGCGAAATCCCATCGCGCCGGAAGGAACGAAATCGGGATCCGAATACTTTCCTCATAATTTTTAAACGCCGTCAGGATCATCCAGATAAACGGCGTAACCGAAATCAGGACGGCGAATGATAAGACCGCATGAACCGCGATATCGGACCTTCGCCTCCCTGCCGTTCCCGCCGGCTGGTCCACAGCCGGATTCGTCGTCGTTTTCATTGCCAGCGACCTCCTCCCGCTACGCTTCCTGATAAACCCATTTTTTCTGCAAGGCCAGCTGCAGCCCGGTGACGATCAGGATAATCAGGAAAAGAACGACTGTAATCGCCGAACCGTAGCCGTGATTCCCACGGATAAACGCCTCGTCGTAAAAATATGATACGAGCGAGCGCGCTGCCGGAAGACCGGCGCTGTTCGGAGAGATCATCAAATAGATAAAATCGAAAATCTGGAACACGCCGATCATCTCCATCAAAGCCGCAAAGAAAATCGTCGGCGATAAAAGCGGAATCGTGATCCGGAAAAAGCGCGTCGTTTCGTCCGCGCCGTCGATCTCCGCCGCCTCGTAAAGCGATTTCGGAATCGCCTGAAGCCCTGCTAAGAAAACGATCATGCGCAAACTGACGTCCGCCCAGATCAGGACCGCCGAAATCGCCCAAAGAACGAAATTCTTATCCGACAGCCAGGCGATCCGCTCGCCGCCGAACGCCCCGATCCCGGCGTTCAGGATCCCGAATTCATAATTGAAAATCCATTTCCAGATCAGCCCGATCGCGGCGGGCATCGTCACCGCGGGAAGAAAAATCAGAGTCCGGTAAACGCCCGTCCCGCGAACGTTCCGGTTCAGCAGCACCGCTAAAAGCAGCGAAATAATGATCACGAGCGGAACGCAGATCAGGACGTACTTAAAGGTATTCGAAAGCGCGCTCCAGAATTTTTCCGAACCGAATAGCTTTTCGAAATTCCGGAATCCGGTAAAGCGAATCGCCCCGAACGTTTTCTTATTCGTCATCGAATAATAGATATTAACGAAAAAAGAAAACACGAAAAATACGCCCAACCCGATCAGGAGCGGACTGATCATCAGGTACCCCGTCAGGATTTCCTTCCGCTTCATCTCGGATCGCTTCCGCATAAAAAACATCTCAGGACTCCTTTCAAGCTCGGTTCTCCCGATCCTATCCTCTTCCGCCCGAAAACGGAAAGCGGCGAAAAAGACAAGGGGAAGACGCCCGACGAACGCCTTCCCCTTCACGCTCAAACGGTTACATGTCGGCGCGATATTCGGCGACAGCCTCGATAATCGCTTCCGCCATCTCCGCGACGCCTTCCCCGGGGGTCATCTCCTTCGAGAAAATCTTCGCCGCGTAATCGCCCATGATCGAAATCGTCGTCGCCAACGGACGATGGCTGGGGAACCGGACCGAGGAGACGCCCTGCTCAATAAAGACCGAGCCGTCGATATGCTTGAACGCGGGAAGGTACGCTTCCTGAGCCGCGAGATACGCCGGAATTTCGATCCGGGCTTCCGCCTGAATCCGGTTCGATTCCTCCCCGCTCAGGAACTCGATCAGCTTCCATGCGGCGTCTTTATTTTCGGAAAACGCGCTCATCGAGTACCCCAGCCCGCCGATTGCGCAGGTGTCGATCGTCCGCAGCGGCATCTTGACCAACCCGATTTCGCTCGCGAACGAAGCCTCGTCCAAAACCGACGATTTCCAGGAACCGACGTAAACCATCCCGGCTTTTTCCGAAAGGAAGAGGTCGGTCGCTTTGGTATCCGAGAGGACCTTGAAATCAGGCATAATTTTCTCATCGATCAGGGAAACGATATCCGCGAACGCGGCGACCGCTTCCGGCGCGTCAAGATCGGTTCCTTTTTCGCTCTCGTCGAAAATCCTGAGGCCATCCTGTGAAAGAAGCTGAATATACGACGGCTGCGCCGAATCGATCTCCATGACCAACGCGTACTCATCCCCGCCGTTCGCGGCGATCGCGTCGCGGAGCTCGGCCCCCTTCGCGACGAATTCCGCCCAGCTCCAACCCTCAGCGGGAACGTCGACGCTATATTTTTCAAAAATATTCCGATTGAAAGCGACGACAACCGTATCCATTCCCTTCGGCATCGCGTACTGAACGCCCTCGTCGGCATAGGCGTTCATCGTCGTATCCAGCCAGGCCGCGCGATTCAATCCCGCCGCGTCGATATATGGATCCAACGGCTCAAGGATGCCCGCGTCCGTGTACTTCGTCATAAACGTATTCATCCAGAAAACGTCCGGCGCTTCTCCCGCGCCCGCCGCCGCGTCCAGCTTCGTCCAATATTGGCTCCAGGGGGTCAGCTGAATTTCGACATCGATCTCCGGATTGGCTTCCATGAATTCCGCGACGATCTCGTCAAAAACAGGACGCTGAACCTCGTCCCAGATCATAAACGAAATCCTGACCGGGTCCGCCGCGTTTACCGCGCCCGCGCCAAACGCCAGCGAAGCGATCGCCGCTAATAAGACCAGCCCATAAACCATTTTCATGCAATTTTTCATATTCTATTATCTCCTTTTTATTTTCCGTCGGCCCGCTCCCGCGACGGCCGTCGTTTCTATCCCCGGCGCCTCGCCGCTTACGCCGCCCGGACGCAGCTTTCTCGGATCGTGAGCGAATGCGGCAGGTAAACCTTGCGTTCCATTCCCTCTTCCCCCTGAATCCGCCGAAGGAGAAGCTCCGCGGCGGCGCTTCCGATCCGCTGAATGGGTTGGCGGACCGTTGTCAGGCGCGGCGTTACGAAATCGGAATACGGAATATCGTCAAAGCTCACGATCGATAAATCATCAGGAACCCGAATCCCGAGATCGCGAAACTTTCGGATCGCTCCGATCGCTGCCTCGTCAGACATGAAGAAAACCGCCGTAGGCGCCGAAGCGCTTCGCCCGATCGTCTCCGCCGCTTCAATCCCCCCCGCCAACGTGCAGCTCGCCGTGATTTCAAGAACAGGACCGAGCCCCGCTTCGGATAGCGCCCGACGAAAACCGCGCTTTCGAAGCGTTCCGGCCGAATACGATGCGCTGAAAACCCCCGCGATCCGACGATGACCGTTCTCGAGGATGACACGCGCCGCGTCATAAGCCGCCCGCTCGTCGTCGATCGAAACCGAATACTCCGTGTCAGACTCCGTCTGAACGCTCGCCAGGACAATCGGCGCGTGGAAGGACTGCCGGATCGGCATGAACTCCGCCTCAGTATTTTCATGAAGCAGGATCACGCCGTCCGTCACCCGCTCGCGCATCATCCGAAACGTTCTGAACTCCTGATCCGGGTCGCCCGAAAAATTCGAAACGATGACGGCGTATCCGGCCAACTCCAAAGCCTTCTCAATCTCGGAAATCAGCGCCGCATGAAACGAACTGGAAACGTTCGGCGTAACGATACCGATCAGCTTCGTTCGATGATGAACGAGACTGCGCGCGTTGAGGTTCGGCGAATACTGATAGCGATCGACCGTTTCGAGGACGCGCGCCGCCAGCTCAGGACTGACCTTTTTTGTTCCGTTCATGACGCGCGACACGGTCGCCGGGGAAACGCCTGCTTTTAATGCAATAAATCGAATATCAATCGCTGCCATTTTCACTTCCGAACCAGATCATTTCGTATATTGTGGTGTGAATTATAGAGGAAAACCTTTTCCTGTCAAGACGGATTCCGAGCGAATCGAAAATCGATGACTTTAATCCCGTTTTCATCATGATTTTCGAAAAAAACTGCGGTTCCCCTTGACAGGAAAACCTTTTCACATATTAATTGGCGGTATCGTATCGAAAGGATGAAAAAACATGTTTTTCCGTTACCCGATCGCAGATTTACATATTCACGCATTTTCGCCAGCCCAGGCGCAGGACGTTCTGGACATGGCGGACGAACTGCCATACGCCGCTTTTAATATCCTGAGCGCGACGTCTCTCGGCGCGCGTTTCACGGCGAATAATTTCCTGTCGGCCTGGATCAAGCTGAAATCCGCCGGACGCGGAACCGCTTTCGCCGGCTTTTACTATCCGGAAACGGGGCTTCCGAGCGCCGCCGACTTCCTCGACCAGGCGCGCCGGTTCTATGCGCTCGGCTTCGACGGGATCAAAATGATGGACGGGAAGCCGGGAATTCGCCGAAAAAATAACGCCCCGCTCGACGACCCCGCTTATGACCCGATGTTCAGTTATCTTGAAGAGGTCGGTCTGCCGGTTGTGTATCATGTCAACGATCCGACAGAGTTCTGGGATTGGGAGCGAATGCCCGAATGGGCGAAAGCGATGGGCGATCGGGTCTTCTATGGAAACGGGCTGTATCCGACGAAGGAAGAAATCGAAGGCGAAGCGCTCCGGATCGCGGAGAAACATCCGGCGCTCAAGCTCATCTTCGCTCACTTTTTCTTCACCGCCGACGACCTCGAAAAAACGGTCAGGATTTTCGAAACCTACCCGAATATCCGCTACGATATTACGCCCGGGTGGGAAATGTTCGAGGGGTTCGCCGGCCGCAGGGACGACTGGATCGCTTTTTTCGACAAATACAAATCGCGTATTTTCTTCGGAACCGATACGACCTCGGACCACTGGCGCGTAACGATCGAGAACCTGCGCCGCGTTCTTGAAACCGACGATCGGTTCGTCTCTTTCGAAGAGAGCTGCCATGGGCTGAACCTGAGCGAGGAAACGCTGAGGAGGCTGTACCTCGGAAATTTCCGCGACCTCCTTCCCGGTCCGCCGCGAAAGATGAACGTCGACGACTTATCAGAAGAGATGAATCGGCTGAAGAAAGGCGGGCTCCGTCCGGAGGTCCGCGCCGAACTGGACGAATACGGCGCAATGCTGGCCGCGCTCCGCGAACCCGAAAGGAGAGAAGCTTAAGATGAAACTGACGATCATCGGCGGAGGAGGCGTCCGCAGTCTTTTTCTCGCGAAATCTGTCGCGAGTCAGGCCGAAGCTTTGGGAATCGACCGGCTTGTCCTGATGGATACCGATCCGACAAAGCTGAAAATCTACGGAGGGCTGGCGCGGGATACCGCGAACTTTCTGGAACCGTCGCTGCGGATTGAGCTGACGGAAGACGCAAATAAGGCGCTTACCGACGCCGACGCCGTCATCACGACGATCCGCGCCGGCGGGGACGAGCTGCGCGTTGAAGACGAGAAAATCGTTGAAGAGCTCGACCTCCTTCCGCAGGAAACGACCGGAGCCTGCGGGTTTGCGTTCGCGATGCGTTCGATTCCGGCGCTGGTCCGCTACTGCGAGCTGACGCGGCGGGTAGCCAAAAAGGGCGCGCCGATTTTTAACTTTACCAATCCGGCCGGGCTGGTCACGCAGGCGCTCCAGGATCGCGGCTATGAATCCGCGCTCGGGATCTGCGACGCGCCGACGTCGCTGTTCGGTCAGATCGCAAAAATGGAAAATGTTCCGTCCGTTGCGGTCGACGCGGAATGCTTCGGCTTGAATCATCTTTCCTGGTTCCGTTCGGTAAGGATCCAGGGTGAAGATCGGACGCAGCGGCTCCTTCACGACCCGCGATTGTACCGCGAAACCGACATGAAATTTTTCGAACCCGCGCTGGTCCAGCCGTATGGGGCACTGTTCAACGAGTACCTCTACTACTATTACTACCGGGAACAGGCAGTCGCGAATATCCGGCGGGCGGGAACAACGCGCGGACGCCAGATCATGGAAATCAACCGCGCAATGACCGCCGCGTTCCAGGAAAGCGCCGCGCAGTCGATCGAAGAGCGGCTCGCGATTTTTGAAACGTACTACGGACAGCGCGAAAACGCGTACATGGCGGCGGAAACGGGAAAGAAACGAAATCAGGAATATCGGTTAGACTTAAACGCCGCGGAAGACGGCGGATACGCGGGCGTCGCGCTGCGATATCTGCGAATCCGCCAGACAGGAAAACCGGGGCGAATGATCTTATCTGTCCGAAACCGCGACGCGATCCCGTTTCTCGAAGCGGACGACGTCGCCGAATTGAGCTGCACGATCGATCCGGACGGAACGGTCCGACCCGACCGCCTGATCGAACCGCTCCATCCGGTCGCGGAAGAGCTGATACGCCGGATGAAGCTGTATGAACGCTGTGCCGCGTCAGCGATCCTGAACCGCGATCGCGCGCTCGCCCGCGACGCCCTTCAGCTTCATCCGCTCATCGCGTCCTACAGCCTGGCCTCGCGGCTCGTCGACCGCTTCTGGGAAAAATACGAACGTTTTCTCGAAGAATAACCTGAACGCCGGAGGCTCTCCGGCTTGAAAGTGAGAAATGATGGAAGATTTCGTCGCCGCCGTAGCGCGAACCAATGTCGATTTGCTTTTTGATCGGGTTTCCTCGCTTCCGAACGAGGGAGAAGAACGCTACGCTGAAGGATTCGCAATGGAGCTCGGAGGAGGCCCGATCGCCACGCTGATTCACCTGCAGCGCCTGGGCATCGCAACCCGTATCGCGAGTTATTTCGGCGGCGATTCTTTTTCCGCTTTTGCGCTGCGCGAGCTGGAACGCATGGGCGCGCCGTCCGTCACGAATCTATACGAAGGAAGCGCGATTCCGGTCAATATTTCCGCCGCAATCCTGACGCCCGCCGACCGAACCTTCGTCTCCTATACCGGTCTCGACGGTGGGAACCGTCATGAAGCCAGCGACGCCGAGCTGGACCGGGCGTACACTGCCCTGAGGGGAGCGAAGCTTGTCGCCATGCAGCCAGGTTATCTGGAGCTGTACCGAAAACTCAGGCAGGAAGGAACACGATTCGTCTTCGATATCGGATGGGAAGAAGACCTCGGCTTCCGAAAATACGCCGAATACCTGAAACTCGCCGATATCTTCACGCCCAACGAGAAAGAGGCCGCCCAGATCGCCGGAACGGACGATCCGGAAAAAGCGCTGGCGCATCTTTCGGAGACGTTCGCCTGTCCGATCCTGACGCTGAGCCGGAAAGGATGCCTTTTTCGGGCGGATGGGAAAACGTTCCTCGCCCCGCCGATCGATCAGGGGCCCTGCGTCGACGCGACCGGCGCGGGGGACGCCTTTCTCGCCGGACTGATTTACGGAATTCTGAGCGACGCTCCACTTTATCGCGCGATTACATACGCGAATATCCTTGGAGGAAACGCGGTGACCGCGCTCGGCTGCCTGACGGCGACGATGACGCGCGAGCGGCTAACCGCCTTAGCCGACGCGCATGAAGGCGACATTCAGCTGTATACTCATTCCTGATCCACGCGCTCAAAAACCCCGTACGCGTCGTTCATCCCCGGATTCAGGATTTCCCGGAACCGGTACCGCTCGCAAAGGAACGGAAACGCGAGCGCTTCGCCCGGAACCGTCGCTAAATCCGCGGCGCAGAACCCTTCTTCATTAAACGGGACCCGCGCCATTCGCTGGTCCGGGATGAAAACGATCCACTTCGGTGGATCGGCGCGCACCTCTGTCAGGAACGTCTCCCATCGTCCCGTTCCCATCCGCGCCGAAAAATCGTACAGCGATTTCACGATAAAATAGCGCGACGGCGCCCTTCGCCCGCTCAGCAGGTACGGAGCGGCGCTCCCGCCCCAGATCAGGACCTTATCCTCAACATCCGTATTTTCTCGCAGGAAATCGCCCGTTTTCGTCATCGCCGACGGGTTCCGCGACGCGTAATTTTCGCCGAGAATCGGGAAAACCGGCAAGCTCATCAGAAGAAGGAAGAACCCGGTTCCGATCGCCAGACGGCGCGCTGAAAGGAGGAAACGCCCGGAGCTCCAACGCCAGATATCCATCATCAACGCCGCGCTCAGAACGAGATAAGCGGGGACCATCGGGATAAAATAATGCTGATAATTCATCCCCGACAGTCCGGCTAAAACGACCTCGAACGGCAGCGCTGCGGCGGCCCACACAGTCAACCACTCTTCCCGGATACAGCGGTTGATTTCTCCACGGCGTACCGATCGAACGATTTTCATCAGCGCAGCGAACCATCCGATCAAGCCGAAGCCAAAGAACGGCGACAACGCCGGCAAAAAAGTCAGCGTCGTCCATCCGGTCGCCCAACGCGGCTCGCCGCTGCGCGCGGTGTAAATAAAATTATACGTATAGCTGCCATACAGGTAATCGTGCAGCGCGCCCTGCGCGGCGAAATAAACGATCCAAAACAGATTTACGCAGATAAATCCGGCCAGGAGACACGCTCCGACCTTCGCGATCCGTTTAAGCCGATCTGGGATGCAGGAAGCCTCATCCAATCCAATTTCGAAAACGACGGTCAGCCCGATCCCCAGCCACGCCCCGATCAACGACTGCTTTAAAGAGAACGCCAGCCCCATCAGCAAACCGGACGCAAACCAAAGTCCGGCTTTCGAGCGTCGCCCGGGGTCAACCGCTAACACGAGCGCCGCAGACTGGAACAGCAGCGCAAATTCTTCCGTATAATTTCCAAAATCAAGAAGACGAGCCAGGTGCAGCGTGCCAAAGAAGATCGCCCCCACGGCGATCCAGTCGCCGTACGCCCCGCGGATCAACCGAAACAGCATCAGCAACGCGCCCGTCAGGAATACCGCTTCCAACAGCCAGATACCCATCAGATTTCCGCCCGCGAGCGTCAGCCCCAACGCGTTCAGATAAAAGATCAGCGGCGGTTTATGGTCCCATGCGTCGACATAGGGCAAGCCACCCGATCGGATCCGTTCGCCAATATACGCGAAAATCGAAAAATCATGCGACGGGTAATAATTCCGCCGGAGCGGGAAGTACGCCGCGATCACGATCGCCAGCGCGGAAAGCGCGATCCAGCGCAGCCAGACGTTCCGCCCCCCGGCCCAGATCGATCGAAGCGCCCGACCATCCTGCCTCGCGATCCAGATCACGGACTGAACCAGGATCAACGCCATGAAAAGCAAAACGGGAAAAGCCGCCCGTAAGTAAGCAGCCGCGCGATCCAAACCGGGATGATCATAATAAAATGCCGACGCGGCCGCCGCCCCGATCAGGAGCAGCGCCGCGCCCTGCGCGCGGACGAGCCAGTCCGCCGGAACCCGCCGCAGGCGCAGGGCCGCAGGGACCGCCGACGCTCCGACTCCGACGACAAGCGCCGCGAACAGGACCCGAAGCGCAGTCACGCGCCCGCCGCCGAGCCAGAACAACGCAAAAACTGCCGCCAATCCTTCAGCCGCGGCGATTCCGACAAATCGCTTCACATTCCGGCGCCCGCTCAAAAACTTTACGACGCGTCCGCGTCGATCGGGTCGAACTGATAAATCGGGCGGGAATGCGTCGTCGCCGCTTCAGCGCGATCCGCAAAATACGACCCCACGCGCCAGCCCGACGTTCCGTCCGTAAAAGCGCATTCCGCTTTAACGAACGCGTCCCGCTCCGCCGCGTCGGTCTCCGGATCCGACAGATATAAATTCAGCGCCTCGCGCAGCTCCGCTTCGCTGGATGCGACGCGGCCGGCTCTCGCGGCACGGAATCGTTCATGCGTCGGCCATTCGCCAATTTCCGACAGCTTCAAATCAAACTTTCCCGGCGTGTCCCAGCCGTTCGGCGCGTCGATACAGACGGCGATGATCGGCCGGCGATGAATCGCGGTTTCAACGATCATCGTCGAATACACCGTGCAGAAGACATCCGACCAGGCCATCATCGACGCCTTCTCCGGCATGTCCTCGCCGGAATAGAAACCCAAATCCCCGCCCAGCGCAACCGGCTCAACGAGATGAACCAGCGGATTATCGGCGATCAGCGCGCGAATCCGGTTCGCTTCTTTTTCGAAAAGCGATCCGGGAATAAAATGATTCGGATGCAGCCGGATCAGCAGCTGCGTCGGTTCGCTCAGCGATCCATCGCTGACCAGCCGGACCAGCGCTTCAATATCCTGATAATTCGGCGAAAAGCTCACGAACGAGCAGGCGAACGAAATCAGTTTCCGCCGCAAGTCCAGCCCATGCAGCGCGAAATATTCCTCGCGGCTCATCAGCCATTCCTTCCGGAAATAACCGTCATACGTCGGGATCCCGCCGACGTTGACCCGCTCCGGGAGCCAATCCGCCCCATCGGTCAGTTCGGTCTTCTGAATCTCGGACCAGGCGTTGGCCCATTGAACCGGAGCGCCGGGGAGCCGGTACGAAGAAGGGTTATCCCAGCCGATCACGGCATACGCGGTTTCAATTCCACGCGCCGCCGCCTCCCGAAGCAGGTAGCGATCCAACCGCCAGCCAGCCGTGCCCGCGATCACCAGAGACGGCTCGTATCGGTCGAACAGATCGCCATAGATCGCCGGCGTATATTTCATCTGCTGCCGGACATGCCGCTTCCGCAGCCAGCCCCATTTCCGCATCAGCGCCACTTTCGCACGGACCGACGGCAGGATCAGTTTCCCCCCGCGCGACGTCTCGAACGCCATCTGGCGCATGTGACTGTCGATCGCGTTCGTATTGACCCGGTCGGACCCGCCCATCCAGCGGATAAAATGGTTCCAGTATTGAATTCGATGATCCTTGTTATGGCTATACGCTTTCGCCTGATCAAGCCGCAGGCCTTCGAAGAACAAATTCTCGTCTTCAAATTTTTCGCGTATCTTGTCCACAACGCCGTCGTCCGTTAAAATAACGACGCGAAATCCTCTGTCTGAAATCGTCCGCACGACGTCCGTTTGCAGGAAGTATACGATCGCCAGTCCATGATCGGCGCAAATAAAAACCGTCCGCTGCGGCGGTCGGGACGTCCCCGGGCCTGATCGCGGTGTGTTAATCGTCGTCATTTCGTCAAAAAACCTCCCCTGCCAGGACTCAATCCTGCCCGTAATACAATTTGAAAATCCGGTTGTAGACCGCCAGAAGCAATTTCCTGACCGGCGTCCATTCCTTCCACCGGAACGGCGTTTTGCGCTCCGGCGCGGGAGACTTCTCGCGCGCCGACAGCGTATTGCTCAGGTTCATCGCATACGGTTCGAGCGGCATCAGGCGTAAATATCCCGCCTCGTTCATGCGCTGGTCCAGCTGCTTAACCTGTCCCATCGGCCGCGACATCTCGAACGGCAGGAACTCGCGCAGGACCGATTTATACGCTGTGAATTGCCAGTGCGACGCCCCGGCGAGCGCAGTCAGCCCGTTATACGTAAGCTTCTGGTCGGTCGAACGCTCGTAATGCGCCCGGATTTCGTCCTCCGACTGACCCAGGCTCAGGTCGAATTCGCGGAACGTCGAATACGCGATAAAATCGCCCGATTCAAGCGCCGCGCCCTCCGTCTCCCGCGCCCAGACTTCCGTCCGATCGTAATACGACGGGTTGGTTCGGAACGGCCGTGCGGTAACCATTCCAACGTTCGGGAACCCTTCTAAGAGCCGGAGCGACTCCCGAAGCCATCCCGCCGAAAACAGCGCGTCGTTATCCGTGTACGCGATAATTTCCCCCGGCGCGGCGCTGAAAATAACGTTCCAGGCGCCGCCTTTCCCGAGATTCTTTTCCGACAGGATCAAATACTGAATCCTGCCCGCGTTCCGCTCCTCCGTCAGGTACGCGACCACCTCGGGACAGCTCCCGTTATCGAAGACCATCAGGTCATAGTCGACGTCCGCCGCGCCCTCGCGAATCGACCGCAGGCACGCGTCCAGAACCTTCGGCAGCTGCTCATAATAACCGCTCACGAACGGGATATAGTTCAGGACCGCGACCGTGACCCGCGCCGGATGCGCGACGGTTTTGACGAACTTCGCCGGATTCTGCCCGAGACGCATCTTTATTTCCGTTCCTTTCCAGACCGAAGCGCGCGGCCGATTTTCAGCCGCAGCTCCCGATACGCTTTGATCGGATGGAAAACCGCGAAAAAAACGTTCCCGAGCGCTCTTGAATTCAGCCGAATCAACGGAAAAATTTCGATCTCGCGAAAGAGCTTTTGCCAGCTGAACGGAAACGGTACAGGAACACACCCGTTCGTCAGGACATAATCGCAGTCGTTCAACGAGAAAATCGTGCGTTTTCCGCCGCCAATCTCAACGTTTTTTTCCGATTCCGGAAGGCGGTAATGCGACTGGCCGTTGGGAAGATGACCATAGTCGTGGTCCTGATGAATAATATCGATCGTCTCGGAGCAGTTAATCAATTTCCAACCGCTCCGCCGCGCCTCGTAAAACATCCAGTTATCCCAACCGGAACGCCCGATCGCAAAATCAGGAATGCGCTCGAAACAGGCGCGCGGGTAGATAAAATAATCGCTCCCACCGATCGGATGACGCCGGGCGCGCGTCCGGATCTCTTCCTTCAGCCGCGCTTCCCATCCCTCGGAAAACTCGATCGGCTCGCGCTGGTCAAGGTCCCATCGCTGACCCACAAGCAGGAATTTTTCCTCACGTTCGGCGACCCGCTTCGCGACGTCGACGAATTCAGGGAAAAGGATAATATCGGCGTTCACGTAAGCCAGAAGCGGCGCGTCCGACGTTCGCCGCGCGATATCGAAAATATCGCTCAGGAGCGGCGTCCCCGATTCGTTGCGCCTGACCTCCCCGACATAGCGGACGCCCAGCCTGTCCGCCGCCTCGCCCACGCCCGGATCGTCGCCGATCAGGACGATATCGACGTCGCGGCCCAACGCTTTCCAGGATCGGATCGCGTTCGTCTGGATCAGCGCGATATGCGTCCGGTCAAACCCCTTCGGAGAAATAAAAATCGTCATCTCGCTCATACGTTTTTCCGGCTCCGTTCGTCGACCGCGTCGACGTTTTTCGCCTTCGTCAGGCGGTTCAGCTTCTCAATTTCAGGATGCGCCTCGGCGAGCTTCAAAACGTCGAGCCAACCGATCGTCATTGGATCGGGGATCAGGCGGAACAGCGCCCGCATCATCGCCAGATCCTCCGGCGTGTCGACCGTCCAGCGATGATGGCCACAGTCGGGGTCATGATCCATAATGCGCACCCTGCATCTTCCCTCGGTATCATAAAACCAGGGCATCACATGCTCCCGTTCATACAGCGCCTCCGCTTCCCGAAACGCCCGCGTCAGCCACGCCATCGAAACGATTTCCTCGTCCAGCCCGATCGGATACGTCCGCCGCCAGGGGGGCGGCAGGCGGTTCGCGGCAAAATCCGCGTTCTCTTCCTCGTAAAAGCGGATCAGCGCATCGATCAGATCCGGATCGATCAGCGGACAATCGCCGGTCACGCGCACAATCCGATCCGCGCCGGATTCCAGCGCCGCATGATAAAACCGATCCAGAACATCGTATACCGAACCGCGGTAAAATCTGACCTGATTTGCACGCGCCCAATCGACAATCGGCTCATCCGCCGCGTCCGTCGTCGTAGCGACTATCAGCTCGTCGATCAGCCGCGCCCGTTTTCCGCGCTGAACCGCCCAATCCAGCATCGGCCGTCCCGCGATCTCTTCCAGGACCTTCCCGGGGAGCCGGCTCGATCCCATACGCGCCTGAATAATCAGCGTAGTTTTCATTTTAAATCCGCTTATCCTCGCTGTTTTCCATGATTCGTCCTGACGCCGTCTTCAGCCAGCGTTTCCCTCGGACAGCCCCGCAGCATGCCGGATCGCGCTCGCGTACGCGTCGGTAATCTTCCGAATATTCCGGCTCCAGTCCGCCTCGCTCTCAATCCGCAGCCGCGCCGAGGCGCCGATCGGACGCAGCGTCGTCCGCCGCCGCGACAAAAAGAGCATGCGCTCCGCCATCGCGTCGCTGTCGCCGGTCGGAAAAAGGAAACCGCTTTTCCCGTCGTCGACCCATTCCAGATTCCCCGGTATATCCGAAACCAGAACCGGCAGCCCGCAGCCCATCGCCTCCAGCAGCGAAACCGACGATCCGTCGGTAATCGACGAGCTTAGGTACAAATCGGCGGCGCGGTAATAATCGACGAGTTCGTCGTACGGTTTCCGTCCAAGCCAATGGATCCGGCGCCGGACGTCCGCCGGAGCGGTCTCCGCCAGCGCTTTCAGCGCCGGGCGCTCCGACCCGTCCGCGAGAATCATCAGATGAATCGTCGCGTCCTCCGCCCCCGCCTTCAGGAACGCGCGGATCGTTGTATCGACGCGATAGTTCGGTTCGAGCGATCGCAGGCTCAGCATCAAAAAATCCTCCGGCGGCGCGATCCCGCCGCGGACCGCGCTCGGTCCCGGCGAGAACCGTTTCGGATCGATTCCCCAGGGAAAGATCGTCGCCCGATCCTCCGGATAGCCCAGTGCCACCGCGCTTTCCAACTCCGTGTAGCAATCGCCCAAGAACCAGTCCGCGTTTTCCAACGCAAAAACAGCGCGGTCGCGCTGCGCCGGGTCGACGTAAATATCATGATTCAGATCAAAGCCCCAGGACATCGCGACATGCGGCCGCAGTTCCGCCAGCGCAGCAATATACGAAACGTCTGGAAGCGGGCCGCTATGCAGAACGTCAGGCCGAAGCTCCGCCGCAACCGCTTTCAGGTCCTCCGCGACGCGCGGATAATCGGCGGGTGAAACGATCGACGTCCCCCAGCGCCAGTCCACGGCGCGAATCCCGCTGGGAAGCCCGCGCCCGTCCAGCCCGCGTTTCTCGTCGCATAACCGTAAAAAATAACCCTCGTGCCCCAGAGCGGCGATCGCGTTAAGAAAACGCACGTCGTGCGGCGTATAATCGCGGGTAAAATATAAAACCTTCATGCGCCCGGTTCCGTCGACTCGGGGGCCGGCCCGCCAGTTAAATCCGAATAGCGGATCTCTTTCCCGAACGGGAGATCCGTTTTCAGTTTCAGCCCGATTAACGCTTTGATTTCGTTCGGTTTGACCGCGCCGGGAGTCGCGGGACGCAGCACGTCCAGCATTTCGCGGGTGATCGTCTCGCCGGCGTTCAGGTCCCGCGCAGCGCGAACGCAGCGCCGCTGGATCACCTGCGTTTCCGATTCGTTCGGGTTGATCCGCTTTATTTCCGAGCCTAACGCCCGTTCCAGCCGCCGCGTATTAACGACCATCTCCTCCCAGGTCCGCGGGTTCATCGCGAACTTATGATCCGGGCCTTCGCGGGTATTATCGTCTGTAAAATGCTTCTCAATTACGCGCGCCCCGAGCGCGACCGCGCCGAGGACGGTCGCGTGTCCCGGCGTATGATCCGAGAGCCCGAGGATCAGGTCCGGCCAGCGCCGCGCATAATCCTTCAGCACGTTCAGATGAATATGATCAAAATTTTCGAGCGACGCCGTGTAATTCGTGTTGCACTGCATCAGAACCAGCCGTGGATTAATCGCGGTAATCGTTTCAACCGCGCGGGTAACGTCTTCGAGCGTTGACGCGCCGGTCGCGAGGAGGACCGGCTTTCCCTTCTTCGCGACCCGTTCAAGCGCTTCGAGCCAGTCGATATCGCCGGAGCCGATTTTATAAATCGGAATATAGCGGTCGAGATAATCGATCGACTCGAAATCGTACGCCGCCGAACAGTACAGAATCCCAACCTTGTCACATTCCTCCTGCAGCTCGCTCGACCAGGCGTCCGGGACGGAAACGTCCCGATACGTTTCGAAAACCGACTTGCGCCAGCTCGCCTGATGCGACTGCCGCCCGCCCATATTCCGGAAGCCATAGTCTGAAACGATCTTTTCAGCTTTAAAATTCTGGAACTTGGCGGCGTCCGCTCCTGCCTCCTTCGCCAGCCGGACAAGGGCTTTCGCCCGATTCAAATCACCGTCATGATTCGCGGCGATATCGGCAATAAAATAAACCGGACTCGCCGCCCCGACGGTCCGTTCTCCAAATTTCAATTCCATCGGTACTCCCAGAGTTTCATCGGAAATCCAGCCTTAAAATCGTCGCGGAACCCGGCGACGCCGGCGATCGGGTCCGGAACGTTCCCATCTAAAAATTTCGTCAGCCGATCAATATTCATCGCAAGGTTCGGCGACCGCACCGCGGCCAGACCGCTGTCGCGCCAGCTCGTCGGGCGGACATTTTCCGGATTGAAGCCGAAGGCCTTCGCAATTTCAACTCCAAAATCATATTTACTCAGCGCTCTCGCTCCAAAAACATGAAAAACGCCGCGCTCGGACGATTCCAGGAGCCGGACTAAAATCCGCGACAGATCGCGAACGTAGAGCGGGCTGAAAAGGACGTCCTTAAAACCGGAGACAACGCGCCCGTCCTTCAGGTTCGTATAAAAAAACTCACTCAGGCTCCGGCGGCCGCTTATCGACCAGCCGAAAAAGTTAACCCGCGCAACGATCGCGTCGGGATTCGCGCTGAGGACGTTCCGTTCGCCGAGCGCTTTACTTTCCGCGTATGAATTGATCGGACGGACCGGATCCGTTTCAGAATACCCATTCGGGCCTGAAGCCTGACCGTCGAAAACCGCGTCGGTCGAAATATGTACGATCGGGATCGACCGTTTTCCCGCCGCCTCCGCGAAAAATCCGGGAACCATCCCATTTATCCAGCGCGCATCCTCAGGATTCTGTTCACAGGAATCAATATTTGCCATCGCCGCGCAATTCAGAATTGCGTCGGGTCGGATCTCGTCTACCAGCGCCGCCGCCGTGCCCGGAACAAAAAAATCCCTTTGAACAATAGCAAAGGGCAGCTCCTGCAGCAAGTTCCGGTTAACAACCCCGACAATTTCGTACGCTTCGCAGCTATGCAGCGCAAAATTCAATCCCAGGAGACCGGACGCGCCGGTCACCAATATTTTTTTCTTCGGTCCGCTCAATCGCCGCCTCCTGATATCTCCGCCTCAACCTGGGCGACCATTTTACGAATCCCGGGGATATCCAGCCAGGCTTGATTGTTGTCGCTTGAATACCGGTACCCGTCGGGACAGGGTTTCCCGACTTTTTCCCATTCGCGCCCGAACCAGGTCACGCCGGAAGGCTGGACGACGAACATGTCGTCCATTTCGATCGTATTCCGCGCTTCGTCGTCGGAAATCAGGACTTCATGCAGCTTTTCGCCCGGGCGAATACCCGTGTAGACAATTTCAGCATCCGGCGAGATCGCCATCGCCAGATCCTTAACCGCCATGCTCGGGATCTTCGGAACGAATACCTCCCCGCCGCGCATTTGCTCGATGCAGCGGATAACGAAACGAACGCCATCCTCAAGCGAAATCCAGAACCGCGTCATGCGCTCGTCGGTCACGGTCAGCTTGCCGTTGCCCCGCTGCCTCAGGAAGATCGGAACGACCGAACCGCGGCTCCCGACGACGTTCCCATAGCGGACGCAGCTCAGGCGCGTTTCCCGTCCGCCGGAATAGGCGTTGCTCTGAACAACCAATTTCTCGGCGGCGGCCTTCGTCGCGCCGTAAAGGTTGACCGGGTTGACCGCCTTATCGGTACTCAGCGCGAAAACCTTTTTGACGCTGGCGTCGAGCGCGGCGTCGATGACGTTCTGCGTCCCGAGAATATTCGTCTTAACGGCCTCGAACGGATTATATTCGCAGGCCGGAACCTGTTTCAGCGCGGCGGCATGAACGACGATATCGACGCCCTGGAACGCCCGGCGAAGCCGCTCCAAATCACGGATATCGCCGATAAAATAGCGCAGGCTCTCATGATTCTTCCCGGAAATCTGCATCTCATACTGCTTCAGCTCGTCGCGGCTCAGGACAATGATCTTCGCCGGATGATACTCGCGAAGCATGATATCGATAAATTTCTTCCCGAAAGAACCGGTTCCTCCTGTCACTAAGACGACTTTATTGTTCCATTCCATGAATCGACCTCCGTCGGGGCGCGTCCTTCCGCCGGTTCCCCGTAATTCGTGTTTTTAAGATACCTGAGCGGTCAAAACGCGCCGATCCGCTCAATTTTTTTCAGATATTATAATCGGAATACCCCGCCCGCGTCAGGGTTTTTCGAGGAGGATCAACGGGTACTGGCCCGCTTCCCCGTATGCCTCCGGCGCTTCGCTTTCGATCCGGAATAACCGGCGCAGCGCCGCCTTCCCATAAGGCGCATGAATCAGCGCCCGAAGCCAGCGAACCGAGACCGACCGCCAGCAACGGATCGAAATTTTCGCGTCCGGCGCGACTTTCGGCAATTCGCTCCGGATCCAGCCGGCGTTCAGCTTCTGAACGAAAGTCCCGGTCGCTTCCGACGCGGGCTTCGCTGTCCGCGACGCTTTCGCGCCCGGATCGTTCTTCGTCTCTTCCGGAGCCGCCCTTCCGCGAAGCCTGGCGATCCAGCCGCCGGCCCGTTCCGCCGCGCGGACGAACGGAAGCCACCGTTTCATCATCTCCGACTCCGTCCAGCCGTTGACGACGGCGGCAATCCCGCCGGGCTTCAGGACGCGATAAATCTCGCCCCAGGCCTTACGCTGATCGGGAAGCTCCAGATGATGCAGCGTATGCAGCGAGACGACCCCGTCAACCGTCTCCGGCGCAAACGGCAGATTCGCAGCGTCGCCGACGACAAAAAGCCCGTGATCGCCGATTCGCTTCCGCGCTTCGAGAAGCGCCGTCAGCGATATATCGCAGCAGAGCCGATATTTAAACTTTTCGGAATACGTCAGGTACTCGGGATACTGGATCGGACCGCAGCCCAAATCCATCAGGATCCTCCCGCCGGCCTTGAAATACGGCGTAATTCGCAAATGACAGGCATGGATATAGTCCGCCGAGACTGGGCGCAGGTCCTCATAACGCGCGTTCTGATAAAAGCCGTCAGATTCGAGCCGCCAGCCGATCCGATCGTAAAAAGCGCGGACGTTTTCTTTCGATTCCATCGCGTTACGCCGCTTTCCCGGATTCGAGCGTTAAAATCTTTGCCCAATCCATCGGCTCGCCGAGCAGGTAATTGAACGACGCGCCGTATTCCGCCTGCCCCTCGTCGCTCAGGACGGACGCGAACGGGCGTTTATCGTAATCGTCCCACATGCGGACGAGATGCCACGGGAAGGGGCGCGGGTACTCGAAGAAGAACGAATAAGCGTAAGCCCAGGCCAGGTAGACCTGTTCCTCGGTAAGGGCGGCTTTTTCCGGATCGTCGAGAACCGAGCTGACCATTTTATAATACGTGACCCAACTGTTCGGATCGTAAGTAAATCCACGGTTCCGGTAATGCGTCTGACCGGCGACGACGACCGGGACCCCGCTCATCGCCATTTCCAGTCCCATCGTCGTCGTATAAACCAGCCCAACGGTCGCGATATCGACGAGATCATAGGAATTGGTCTTATCGGCCGGCGTGATCAGGTGGATATGCGGCGGGAGATTCGGGCTCAAAGCTTCAACGACGTCGACCATCGACGTTCCGTGGGTAAACTGCTCGCCCGGATGAACGCGGATGACGAGCTGCGCGTCGGTTCGTTCGAGAAAATACTGGATCGTCCGTTCGATCCATTCCGCCATATTGCGAGAAAACGTCTGCCTTCCCAGCGTCAGCGAATCCCCCAGGACGTTCGTCGCCAGAAAGACGACCGGACGATCGTCCAGCCCCAACGCCTCGCGGATTTTCTCCTGTCCGACACGATCGGACCCCTGCCAGCGACGCGAAAAATTTCCCCAGAGATCGGCTTTCTGCCGTGCGCTGAACATCGAACGAACTTTCTCTAAATCGCCGTCGGTCGCGAGCGCGTCCTTCCGAACGGCCCATAAATCGTCCGTTTCCTGACGCATGACTTCGCGGTTCTGCGCGATCCAGATCCGCTTACGCTGTTCCCCGAATTCATACGTAGTAACCGGCGTCCCGAGCCATTTCGCAACACGGTACGCAACGCCCATTTCCTGGATCGTCCCGTTCGGAACGATGACCTGATCCGGGTGGTTCGACTGAATCCAGCTGTACAGCAGCTTCGCGAACGTTTCGTTCCGCTCGCGGCGCATTTTGTAGAGCGCGTTGTCCTTGTCGAAATCCTCAACCTGAAGGGTATACTGCGTGTCGTAGGTTGCGACTTCGTCGGCGATCGCGCTGATCTCCTCCGGAAAAGCCTTATAGCTCGGGAACGACGGCATGAACGAATGCAGCTTCATGTACTTCTGCGCCGATTCGAGTACGCTCCTGGTATACAGGTCCTGTTTCCGGACATCGAACTTATTGACGGGATTCTGCCAATCCGCGTATGGAAGATAACCGAACGTAACGTCATGACCCATCGCCGCGAAATACAGCGCCAGCGTCGCCGCTTCCTCGATCCAGTAGTGAAGCGAGGTAAAAACGAGGATTTTTTTCGGATTTTCCGCCGTCCGCCGGCCGGCCTCGATCTCGGAAAGCATCTTCGGCAGCCGGGCTTTCAGATTTTTCAGGGAGTAACGGGTTCCCGGTTCGTTATTTTTCTTAAACTGAAAATAAAATTCGGCCGTAAGCGGAATTTCGCCCAGAAACCGCGTAATAAGCTGTTTGTATCCTATTGACATGATTCAACCTCTATTTCCCAGTTCAGTTTCGGCCGGATCAGTCCGGTCCGCGACTCAGCCCATTGGCTTCCCGGCGCGCCGGTCCCGTCGACGTTGAACGTCAGCGCCTGTTCGTCATGAAAATAGCGCTTGATTCGAAACGAGCTGGCGTTCACGCCGACGACGAAACGCCCGTCGTTCAGCAGGTCCGCCGGAACCGTACAGCGGCTCCGGTACGTTCCCGGCCCCCGCGTCCCGAACGTTTCGAATTTTTCCGGGTCGTCGGAATCGAACGAAGTGAATACGAATTCGCCGCGCGTCGAAATCAGGTAGAACCCGACGCGCAGCCCGGTAATCGCCCCGTCCAGCCGGTAAGTAAATTCGATCTGGAACGGCTCCGTCGAACGAACCGTATCGGAAACGACCCCCTGCGGATTCAGGATTTTCAGAGAAACGGGAACGAACGGCGCGGCGTCGGACGGAACCTCCTCTGCGCGCCAGCTCCGCTCCCCGCCCTGCGAAAATCCATGCGACAAGTAATAATCGACCGCTTCCGGCGTTGACGATTGCATCACCAGCCTGCCCTTTTCGAGAACGACCGTCTCCGACGTCAGCCGCAGGATCGCCGACATGTTATGCGAAACGAAAAGGACGGTCCGGCCCGCGTTCGCCACGTCGGTCATCTTCCCTAAACATTTACGCTGAAACTCGGCGTCGCCAACCGCGAGGACTTCATCGACGACGAGAACCTCAGGCTCGAGATGCGCCGCGACCGCGAACGCCAGCCGCAGGTACATACCGCTGGAATACCGCTTGACCGGCGTATCGATAAACCGTTCGACTTCGGAAAAAGCGATAATCTCGTCGAGCTTCGACGAAATCTCCTGATTTTTCATTCCCAGAATCGCGCCGTTGAGGAAGATATTTTCACGCCCGGTCAGTTCCGGATGGAACCCGGTTCCGACTTCAAGAAGCGAGCCGACGCGGCCATGAAGCTTCGCGCTCCCGACCGTCGGATCGGTAACGCGGGAAAGAATTTTCAGGAGCGTCGATTTTCCCGCGCCATTGCGCCCGATAATCCCGAGCGCCTGACCTTCCTTTACCTTAAAAGAAATATCGTCGAGCGCCCAGAAGGTTTCCGCCTGATTTTCGCCCGGCTGCGGCCTGCGGAAGCGTTTGAGCCTGTCGGCGAGCGTTTCCCGGAACGTCCGATACATCGTCGGCATCGAACCGATTTTATACCGCTTCCCGATATGGCTGACCTCAACGGAATATCGATCGCTCATGGGCTCCTCCGTTCAGATGACATCCGCGAAATCGCGTTCCATCCGGCGGAAATATACCAGGCCGGTTATCAGGATCACGAGTGAAATCAGCGACGAAAACAGCAGGCTCTGCCAGGGGAGCTGCGTATACGTGCCCAGCAAAGCGCGGCGGAATCCGTTGACGACGCCGACCATGGGGTTCAGATTATAAATCATCCGCCATCTCGGCGCACGGATCAGCTCCGAGCCATACGCAATCGGCGTCAGGTACATCCACAGCTGCGAAATAAACGGGATAACATATCCGATATCCCGATATAAAACGTCGAGCGCCGAAAACCATAAACTGACGCCAAACGAGGTCACAACCGTCAGCAGGAGGTAAAACGGAAGCAGCAAAACATACCCGTTCGGCGTATACCCATAATAAATCATCATTCCGATCAGGATCGGCAGCGCGACCAGGAAATCGACGACGCTCGACAACACGCTCGACATCGGCAGCACAACACGCGGAAAATAGATTTTGGTAATCATGTTGCGGTTGCTGACGAGCGACTTGCTGCCGTTCCGGAATGCGTTCTCGAAGAGCTGCCACGGGAGAAGGCCGGCCAGCGAAAAAAGCGGATACGGGATCCCGTCCGAAGGAACCGACGCGAGGTTTCCAAAGAAAATCGAGAACACGACCATCGTCATCACCGGCTGGATCACGGCCCAGGCGACGCCTAAAAGCGTCTGCTTATAGCGGACCTTCAGGTCGCGCCAGCTCAGAAAAAAAATCAGTTCGCGAAAACGGCCGAGCTCCCTTAAATCAATCAACCGCCAGCTGCTCGCTGGCTGAATCGTGATTTCCGGAATGATATCACCGCGCCTCGTCTCCAAAATCAATCAGCCTTTCGCCAGAATCATGTCGCGGTTCTCGACGTAATAGCGGATCGTTTCCCTGAGCCCGGTTTTGAAATCGGTCGTCGCGCGGAAGCCGAACGCTTTTTCGGCGCGGCTGACGTCAAGCGCGCGGCGCGGCTGACCGTTGGGCCTGGCGGCGTCGTAAGTTAACGCGCCGCCGTACCCGACTTCGCGCGCGATCAGCGCGGCCAGATCGCGGATCGAAATTTCCATTCCCGATCCGATATTAACCGGATCGGCGCCATCGTAACGCTCCGTCGCTAAGACGATTCCTTCCGCCGCGTCGTCGGCGTAAATAAATTCGCGCGTCGGCGTTCCGTCGCCCCAGATTTCAACCGAAGGCGCCGAAGCTAACTTCGCTTCGTAGAACTTTTGAATCAGCGCCGGAATAACATGCGACGATTTTGGGCTGAAATTATCGCGCGGGCCGTACAGGTTCACCGGGAGAAGGTAAATTGCGTTGAATCCGTACTGTTCCCGGTAGGCTTGCGCCTGAACCAGGAGCATCTTTTTCGCGAGGCCGTACGGCGCGTTCGTTTCCTCCGGATAGCCGTTCCAGAGATCGTCTTCTTTGAACGGGATCGGCGTAAATTTCGGATATGCGCAAATCGTTCCGATAGCGACGAACTTTTCGACGCCGCTCCGGTACGCCTCGTGCATCAGCTGAACGCCCATCATCAGGTTTTCATAGAAAAATTCAGCGCCGTGAAGCTGGTTCGCGCCGATCCCGCCGACGTTGGCGGCGAGATGCAGAATGATTTCCGGGCGAGCGTCCCGGATTAAGCGCTTCGCGCCATCCGGATCGACTAAATCATAATCGCGATGCGCCGGGATGAAGAGTTCGTCTACGCCGCGCGCCCTGAGCCGGTCCACGACGAACGAACCTAAAAAACCAGCTCCGCCGGTAACGCAGATCCGTTTCCCGATCAGCGGTGAGTGATCCCTGGATACATTCGTCATTTACGTTTTCTCCTAAAAACCTGGCATAAAAAAGCCAGAAATATAAAACGGTCCGATTGATTCGCGCTGCCGCAGGATCAAATCGTGGGACCGACCGGGAGGTCGGACTTCCAGTTCATAAACGAAGCGTTTTTTTCCAATCCCGCCGGTAAAAAAGCCACCCGGAATAAAAAACGCTTTTCCAAGAACCCGATTGTACTATTATAATCGATTATGGAACAGGGTCAAGATTCGCCTTATACCAATAGAACGGCGCGGGGGGAGGCCATGCTCCTTCCTGCTTTTTGTCAGACTGATTGCAACTTCTTCTTTGTCAGAGTAAATGCAACCCTACTCGCCACAAACTGTTGTATTTACTTTCTCAACTGACACGCGAAAAATATCTGTAATAAAATGAGGCGGCGCGCGTTGAGGCGGACTAAAATACCCTATAATTAATTTTATGAGGAATGAAGTTTGTGTTTGTTTGAATAGCTGTATGTGTATCCTGCGAGAGATTCCCGTTTCGTCCAGCTTTGGTTAACGGTTCGACCGAAGCGACGGCGGACGAACGGAATTTCTCGCGTGTGCAGTTTAACGGCAGGGTGGTCCCGTTCGTTTTTCATTTAATACGATTGAATCAAAACGCCGCGCTGCGTGGCGTCATTCCTCTGCCGCCCCGTCCGGATCCTTTTGTCAAATTTAGGAGAATATCGTCATGAAAAGCAAAGTTTCCTTCCTTTTTATCCTCTTGATCCTCGCCGTTTTCGCCGTTTCCGCCTCCGCCGGCGCGGAAAGCGAAGGCGGTACGCTGACGATCGGCTTAAGCGTCGAACCGTTCACGATCGACCCCGCCGGCGGGGTTTATATTTCCGAAGCGCTCCTGATCCAGCAGATTTACGATCCGCTTATTTTCTCCGATCCGGAAGGCGAGCTCTATCCGGGTCTGGCGACCGAATGGTCGGCGAACGACGACGGGACCGAATACAGCCTCAAGCTCCGCGACGACGTCAGATTTCACGACGGAACGCCGTTCACCGCCGAAGCGGTTAAAGCCGCGCTGGACCGCGCGAAAGACGGGCTGACGCCGATCGCGGCGTCTCCGGCGCTCCTGACGACGTACGCTGGAACGGAAATTGTCGATGACACGACCGTTATCGTCCGGTTCAACGAAACCAACGCGACTTTTTTGCAGGATCTTTCGCGCGCATGGCTGATGATTCCCGCGCCAACGGCAGGAGAGAACGAATATATTGGGACCGGTCCGTTCGTTTTCGAATCCTGGGCGCAGCAGGACAGCGTCACGCTCAGAAAAAACACGGCATATAACGTTGCGCCTGAATTCATGACGCATAGCGGACCGGCATATCTCGACGAAATTATTTTCCGCTTCCTCCCGGAACAGGCGACCCGCGCGATCGCGCTCCAAACCGGCGAGGCACAGATCGTTCAGGATCCCTCGCCGGTCGACGCCTTGGCGATGATCGACGATCCAGATTATCAGGTCTTTACGTTTGCCGCTCCCGGCGTCCCTGCGCACCAGATGATCAACACGGAGAAATTCCCGACCGACGACCTGAACGTTCGGAAAGCGATGAATTACGCGGTCGATCAGGACGCGATCATGGAAGCCGGAACGATGGGGCTGACGCCCGCGGCGCATGGCATTATCACGCCAACGACCTGGGGGTATAACGCCGACGCGGACAATCTTTACCCGTTCGATCTTGAAAAAGCGAAATCGATTTTAGAAGAAGCCGGGTGGATCGACGAAAACGGCGACGGCGTCCGTGAAAAGGACGGGCAGAAGCTGACGATCGAATACCCCGCGCTCCCCGCTTACGAAGAACAGTTCATGGAGCTCCTCGCCTACGCGCTTCAGGACGCCGGTTTTGAGGTGAACCTGACGACGATGGACGACGCCGGTATTTCCGCCGCGGGCGGAGCCGGGGAGCATAATATCCTGAATATGGGCTGGCTCAGCCGCGATCCTTCCGTCCTGTCGTACATGTTCCTGTCGTCGAATATCGAAGGCGGTTCGGCGTACAGCCGCTTCCGAAGCGACCGCCTGGACGAAATCCTGACGCTCGCGCCGAAGACCGTCGACGCCGACGAACGAAAAGCGCTGTACGAAGAGGCGCAGTCGATTATCATGGAAAACGCGCTCGTTATCCCGATCCATGCGTACAGCAGCCTGTACATCGCGGATACAGCGGTCGAAAACTTTACGTTCGACGCGGAAGGATACCCGATCTTCTATAACGTTTCGCTCGCCGCTGAATAGGCCTCGGAACGATTCAGGAAAAACGGAGAAAATAACGTATTAAACGATGTGGAATTACTTAGGGCGACGGCTCCTGACCTCTCTCTCGATCCTGATCGGCGTGTCGGTTCTGACATTCCTGATGATCCACGTGATGCCGGGAGATCCTGTTAAAGTGATGACAGGGCGGCTTACGACGTCGCCCGAAAGAATTGAACAGCTGCGCGAGGAATTGGGATTCAACGACCCGATTCCCGTGCAGTACCTGAAATACGTCGAGCGCTTCCTGCGCGGCGATATGGGGACGAGTATCCGCAATAACCGCCCCGTCTTCGGCCAGATCAGGGAACAGCTCCCGAGCACGGTCAAACTGGCCCTGCTGACGATTACGATCTCGACGATCCTCGGCATCTTTGTCGGGCTTATTTCCGCCGCGACGAAATATTCGGTTCTCGATCGCGTCCTGTCGTTTGTCAGCCTGACCGTGATCTCGATTCCG
>CALIHP010000004.1 GCA_938020565.1 uncultured Anaerolineaceae bacterium
CCTGAAAGATTCATGAACGTCTGCGGCTTGGCGATCAGGACGCGCCGGCCGTTGATCGTCGCGGTAGCCGTGATCGCTTTCAGCTGAGCTTTGTCTGCCGCTGTCCCTGCCCGTTCGCAGATACGATCGGCGACCATGAAACCGAAATTATGACGGGTTTCGCGATATTCGCGTCCGGGATTTCCCAACCCGACGAGAAGAAACGTTTCTCCGCCCGATCCGGCGGAAGAGGAAGCCTCCCGCCTGTCTTTCAGTGCTCTGAAAAATTGCTCCATACATCATCCTTTGACCCGCAGCAGCCGAAGCTCCTCCCGATTAACGATAGCGATAGCTCCTCAGGTCGAATAAGATTTTCAGAAAAAAGAAAAACAGAACCGTTAAGCCTGCCGCAATGAAGACCGTCAGGCCGACCGTTCCGCTCGATATCATCGCTGGATTCGGAACCGGCGTCGCCGTTGGCGCTGCCGTTATCTCCATCGAAAGTTTTCCTCCGTTCCCATATCAATCTTTAAGTGTACATGAGAATTCGCGGTTTAACGAGGGAGACCCCCGATTTTCGGTGAAAAACGGGAAATTGTAAGTTGTCTGTGAATTGACAGAGGAGATACAGCCAGGTGCGGCAGGTCCTGTTTGCTTTGACAGCAGACCATTTCCGTGACAGGGCGCTTTCTTCCATTTATCGGCAAGTACCAATAACTGATTTATGCTGTCGAGGCGCAGGATTCCGGACCGTTTTTAAATCTCCTCCCGCATGAATAGCAAAAGTCCCTTAAAATTAGAGGGTGCTTGATTTGTTGGTGATCGCGGACATGATTCGCGGAAGATTATAGCCCAGGAGACAGAAATGACCGAACCTTATTCGCAGCCGGCGGCCTATCGTACCGCACGTTCTCATTCTACGACAGCTCTGATCACGATACTGCTGACCCTGATCGTGTTCTTTGGCTCTGGCGTTCCGTCCGCCGTGGCGCAGGACGCCGTTTACGCCGAAAAGACGATTACGGCTTCCACGGATCGGATTAACGACTGGACGGTCGAGCTGAATATAACTTCTTCTCCGGGGTCGGGCGGCCGCGACACGCTGATCGTCGCCGATCGCAGCGGCTTCGCTTCGGAATCGGATTTCGCCGTTTATAAGGACGGGCTGGCTGCGCTCGCTGAATCGATCCTGACGTCCGGAACCGCGGAGGCGCGTGTCGGACTGATCAGCTTTGATGAGGATGCGAAGCTGATTCAGGATTTTGTTTCAGCGTCTGAGATGGAAACGCTGCTTTCCGCGATTCGCTCTCTGACGCCGGGCTCTGCGGCGAGCGCGCAGGCGGGGCTGCACCTGGCCGAGAAGATGTTTGAGGGGAGCGCGGCTGAGCGCAGGAATATTATCCTGGTCCTCAACAGCAGTCCAACCGCCAGCTTCGCGATTTCCAATCCGCAGGAGTACAGCTTGACTCAGGGAAACGAGCTGGTGACGAATACGATCGTACCGGATTTCGCATTTAACTATGATTTGATGATTAATGATGGACAGGTTTATCCGGATACCGCGCCGGCGGTCACTTCGAAAGCGGCGAACAGCCTGATCGCGGAATCGATTATTGCCCGGACAAAGGAGATCGAGCTCTTTATCGTTTCCATTGACAACGCGCTCGAGTACACGGATCAGAACGCCGCTTCGATTATCGGCCCGGCGTATAACACGTCGCTCGCCGAATTCGATGGAACGCTGCAGCAGATCGCCGCCGGGGCGCTCGGAAGTCCGCGTGAAATCGTCTACACGGAGCAAATCGAGCTGGGTTTTGAGATCCCGGACGAACTGATCGAGTCGGTCAGCGTCAGCTCGGGGAAGTTCACGTACAATAAGAAAAACGATAATTTTACCTGGGAGCCGGGTCCGTTTGCCGCCGGAGAACGGCAGACGCTTACCTACGTAATCCGTCCGACAAAAGACATTCTTCAGCTCCTGACGCCAGACCGTAAATCCTATCCGACGGTTGCGTCCGGCGTCCTCAGGTACCGGCTCTCCGGAACCAACGTCGTCTCGAATCCGATTGAAGCGCCGGAGGTTTCCCCTGTCTTTATCCGTGTTGATAATCACCTGTTAGACGGAATGAATCAGTTCGTGAACCAACCGGACCGGAAATTCACGATTGAACTGACGACAAAGGGGCAGCGGAAGGTTTATGAAATCGGCGCGTATGAAACGAAAATGATTTTGGATTTGGATACGCCCGGAACGTACAACGTCGTCGAAACGGATACGAACCTCGGATCGATCGACGATTATTCGGTTACGATCCTGCCGAGTTCGTTTACGCTGACGCCGG
>CALIHP010000005.1 GCA_938020565.1 uncultured Anaerolineaceae bacterium
AAAAGCGTCTGCACCGTAAGATTCAGCGATAAAATATCCGATCTGTGTCCGAAGCCTTAATTCAATATATTCTATATACCGAAACAAAATATGACGAATCGAAGAATCGCAATCTTCAATTTTCACGATGTCCTTAAACGAAACGCGCTTCTCAAACGAATTGTTCTGCATGAACTTGTGAAAATAAACGTTCAGTCGGTAATAGTTCCGCTTTGTTAAATATAATTCGGCGAAACTTTTATCTTCAATGACCATGCCGCGATCACCAAGCAGTTCGATCAATCTTTTGTTCGTTTGAAAAGGCTTTAGCATTTCGATTTATCCTTGAACAATACCCGATAAAAAACTGACCGGACAGTGTTGCGCGTGCTTTCGCAGAGGCTCTGCCCGGTACTATTGACATCCATCATTATACGCTAAAAACGCTGAAATTTCAACTCAAATGACAATATAACGGTGTTAATTCGCGTATTATTTACACCTTTGATACCACCAGAAAACGATCGCAATACAGACTGATCCGTGTCGGCTGTTAAGGCGCCGGATCGCACACGCCCTGTGTGAATCAATTCTCAATCAGCGCCCCGATCTCCGGATAATACTTTTGCCTTACCGTCCACGCGTCGATAACGTTCATGAACCCGTCGATCCGCGCCCGCTGCTCGATCTTGACCGGGTTCTTTTTCCGTGTCTCACCGCCCTCTTTCAGCGTCACGTTCAGGAAATGCGCAGCCAGAAGCTGATGAACGCCGATGATCCTAACCTTGCCGTCCTTCAGCGCCCCCTCGAACTCGTCCAGTGCGCCCGAAAGGTTATAGCCAGTTATATACTTATTGCGGCAGAGCATTGAATGTATGCACAGAGTGCATGGTCATAAGGAACAGATATGAGTAAACTAATCGAGTTGCTGGGAAGTTCCTTTCGGTTTCGTTCAAAACTTATTAGCCAGATATTTTTTATCCTTATAAAATTATTCATATATCTTATCTCTGCTGCAAGGATGCTTTACGATACTTTGACGAAAGGGCCGGATGCCCTGAACGAAAAGCGCTGAACGCGAAAAGGTTGCGGTTCGGCGGCAAGGAACCTATAATTAAGGTTAACAGCCGCGGGCGGCTGAGATCGGACGTTTTCTTTCGGAAAGGAGCAACCGCGCTGATGGATCTTTTTTCGCACAAAGAACGCGCACAGGGATTGGTTGAATACGTTTTAATCCTGATTATCGTCGGGGTCACGATTTTTGTCCTGCTGACGTTATTGGGTCCGGCGATCATGAAGTTCGTCCAGGACCTGATCGCGCCGGTCTGATCCGTCGGGGCGCATGTCCGCGGAAACATTCGGGTTCCAAGCGGTATCGTTCGGCTGGCGCCTGCTGTGGCGGCTGTTTCCGCCGTGCTGCATGGGCTGCGGCGCGCCGGGCGCGGAGATTTGCGAGGTGTGCCTGCGGAGCGCGGAGCGGCCGGTTGGGAAGACCTGCGGCCGATGTGGAAAGACGTTGACGGGGGCGGGGGTTTGTCCGCTTTGCTCCGGGCTGGAGACGATCTGGTTCGAGCGGGTCCGTTCAGCGTTCGTCTACGCAGGCTTGATCCGCGAGGCGATTCATGCGTTTAAATTTGAACGGAAACTCGGACTGTCTTTCCTCTTTGCGGATGCGATTTTTTCTGTATACTTAGAGATGAAGACGCGAGTCGATATCGTCCTTCCCGCGCCGATTTCCCGGGCAAGGCGGGCGGAGAGGGGCTATAACCAATCGGCCTGGGTCGCGCGGACGTTCAGCCTGAAAACCGGAATTCCTTATTCGGCGACCGCATTGCAGAAGACGCGGGATACGGCGCATCAGGCGCTCTTAAACGAAGCGGCGCGGCGAACGAATCTGTCCGGCGTCTTTGAGGCCGAGCCGGGCGATATTCAGGGGAAATCGGTTTTAGTTGTCGACGATGTCCTGACGACCGGGACGACGATGAACGAATGCTCCCGCGCGCTGAGGGAAGCCGGAGCGGCTTCGGTCTTCGGGATAACGATCGCGGCGACGGAAAACCGCGCCTAATCTAAATTTATTTTCAGGAGGATAAGATGGAAACGAAGACGGTTCTTTACGGGAAGAATTTGGAAATTTCGGAGCGGATTAAGACGAACGTCACGTCGAAAACGGACAAGTTCGCTAAATTCCTGACCAACATTGAAGAAGTTCGAATTGACTTAGCGCATTTAAAGACGGCTCGCAACGCAAACGACCGGTACGTTTCTCAAATTACCATTCGTGGAAAAGGGTTTATTCTTCGTACCGAGGAGCGCGCGGACGAACTTTCCGCCGCGTTTGATAAGTCGTTTGATAAAATGATCCGGCAGATCGAGCGTTTCAAGGGGAAGCGCGGCAGGACGCATCTTGAAAAGGTCTTCGTCGATCCGGCGGCCCCACAGGCTGAACCTGAGCCGTTGGAAGAGACGCCGGTGATTGCGCGCCGAAAGAAATTCGCGCTGATTCCGATGACTGAAGTGGAAGCGTTGGAGCAGATGAAATTGCTGGGACACGAAGATTTCTTCGTTTTCTACAATGGCAATACGTCCGCGATCAATGTCCTGTATAAGCGAATGGATGGGACGTTTGGGCTGATCGAAACGGAAATCGCGTAGGTTTTATTGCAAAACGGGAGCTCAGCGCAGGCGCAGCCGACTTCATGGAACGGGCCTTGCGGAGCTCCCGGCGCGGCGACGGACAGGAATCATTCGCTGGATCAGACGAGTGGGATTGCTCTGCGGTCTGGGATCGCGGGAGCAGTCCCTTTTTGATTTTTCTGGATTTTGGGTAAAATCAAGGAGCCTTTTATTAAGGAAGAACGGAGCGGGCGGAGCTTGAATCTTAACGAATATTTCGATATCTGCGCGGAACGTGGAAACGGCGCGGGCGAGACGGGGCTGACGGTCGTCAATCGGTTTTATCGCGTGACGATTACCGGAGCGGCGATTGCGGGCGGAGGCGCGACGGAGCAGCTCATTCCCGAGGCAGGGTTCCCGTTCGTTCTGGAGAACGGCGGGCAGGTGCGTTTCAATCTCCCGCCGGGGAATGGCGAATGGACTGGCGCGACTGTTCGGCTGACGACGGCGGAGTTCGGCGTTCTATCGATCGGCGCCGCCGCAGCGCCGAATCGCTTAGCCGCGCTGGAACGGCCGCGATCATTTTTCGACATCTTCCGCAAGGAATATGAAGTCAACCTGCTCCTCGACGGGGACGAAGTTCTTCGCGGGGGCAGCCCGCTTTCGTTCGGCGTCAATCTTGAATCGTTTGACGCTGCGCCGGACCGGCCCATCTGGTACGATCCGGTGGAGATGCGCCTGGCGGAGGGGCTGGCCGAGACGCTGCGCGAGCTGAACCCGGCGGCGGTTCGCTTCGATATCGGTTCGGGGCGTCCGGCGGCGGTCCTTTCGCTTTTTTTTGATCTCTGCCGCAGTGTCGGGGCTGCTCCTTACCTGAAAGCGGACGGCGAATGGGCTGGCGGGAAAATAGACGCCGCGATCGCTTCGTTCGCTGGATCGTTGGAGCGCGGAGCCGCGGCAGGGGATTTTGATCAGGGCTGGTTTGAGCTTGAGGTCGGGGATGAACCCGAAAAAGCGGTCGCCGCGGCGGAGCGTATCCGCGCGCGTTTCCCGTGGATGAAAATTGTTTTCAGCTGTGACGCGGCCGCGCAGGAGCGTTCTCTCCGCCGTTTCCAGGAAATTTTAGCGAGCTGCGCGGACGCTGCGGACGCCGTTGGCGTTCCCTGGCGGTTTCCCGGTCCGGCGGGCTGGGAATCGGACGCTTCAGACGCGGACGCCGCGGCGATTTTCGGAATGGGGGCGGGCAGGCTCGTTCGCACCGCGAACAGGCTTTTCAGCGATATTCCTGAGCCGAAATCGCTGATCCTGACGGGCTGGCGATATTTCCGCGCGCCGGACGAGCGCGATCCGCTTCGAACATGGGACCGTCCGGCGGACGGATTTTTCTACCTGTCGGCGCTGGCGTCGTTGGCGGCGAATTCGCGTTTCGGCCTGCTGCTGATGGACCTGCCCGCGGTCGTGAGGCAGGGTGCGGATGGCAGGGTTCATGAGGCGATCGGCGCGCTGGTCTGGCGGATGGCGTCCGACCGGTTGGAAACGCAGCTTGGCTGGCGGTCGGTTCGCGATGAGCCGCTCCCGAATGCCCGGTGCGAGGGAATTCCCGGACTGATCGAAGCGGGCGACGTTCCGGACGTCATGATGAGCGCGACGCGGTCGCTCGATCGCCGGCGGGTTCACCTTCTGGTTCAGAACCTGAATCCGGGAAAGCGGCTTTTTGCCCGCGTGCATTTCGCGCATCTTCCGGACCTGCGGCCGACGGCGGCGCGGAATCTTCGCGGCGGGAGCGGACTCCGGATCGCGAGGCTTTTCCAGCCACGCGCGGCGGCGCCGGTTCTGAAAGACGTTTCGCTTCCGAGGTACCGTCCGATGGATCATGTTAATTTGGATATTCCGCCGCTCGGGATGGTCAGCATGACGCTGACGGACGAATGATTCGCGTTGATTCCCTCCCGTTTTTCGCGGTTAATTGAGTAGAATTGAGGGGAAGGGTTTCCTGACATGAAAAAAATAATTGGAGGTATTGAAATGCTGCGACGTGAGAAATTATGGACAATCCTGGTGATCGGCGCGCTGGTCCTGGTCGGCGCGGGCGCGGTTCAGGCTCAGACGAGTCATTACGGCGGATTAGGCGCGGGCCCCGCCCCAACGCAGGTTCCGGAGATTGTCGCTGAGGACAGCGCGGCGGCGAGCGGCGGCGCTGAAGCGGAGAGGGGCGCGTTCTTCGACGAGAACGGCGAGTATACCGAAACGTTCGCGAAGGATTTCTGGGATCGCGGCTGGGAGGCAACGACGCTGATCGGGAACCCGAACGGCGATTATTTTGATTTAGGCCCGAGCCGACTCTCGTTCAAGCTTCCGGTTACTGAGGTTTACGAATTCGTGACGCATACAGGGTCTCTAACCGAGGACGTCCTGGTCGAGGCGACGTTTGAGAACGTCCGGTCGACTGAAGCCAGCTATGGGGTCGTCTGCCGTCGGAACGAGTTGGGCTGGTACGAGCTTCGCGTCAATATTTCCGGCCCGTTAGCCGGCTCATACGCGCTTTATAAATACGATACGGTCCTGAAAGCGAGCGGCCACGTTCCTTACGTTCGGCTCCATCCGGACATGATCCAGTATTTTACGACGGACCTGAAATTGGGAATGAACGTTCGGAATAAAATCGGGTTGGAATGCAAAGGCGGCGAAATCCGCGTCTTTATCAACGATAAGGAACAGACGATTTCGAAATCTGCTCCGATCGTCGATACGCAGTTCGCAAGCGGGACGGTCGGCGCGATGGCGGAGTCGTACGCGAAGGGCGTGGTGGATATCGATCTGGTTGGGTTCAGGGCGACTGACCTGACGGAGTAAAAATCTAAGCGAACCGGGCGGATCAGGCCCAGCCGGGAACCCATGGACGGGACCCGTGATCGGAACCGTCGGCCTGATCCCTCCGGTATCGGTTCAGGTTCCGTTTTCAGGCTCCCGCTCTGCAGATCCGGATCGAAACATGTTCCATCGCCGATCCGAAGCTTCCCGATGGATTCGCTGGTATAATCTGACGATAGTATTTTGTGATTTAAAACGATTGGGGAAATATCTCGTATGATTGATGTAAACGAACTGCGAAAAGGCGTCACGATTGAATTGGACGGCGCGTTACTGAAGGTTATCGACTATGAGCATAATAAAGCCGGACGCGGAAACGCAACGATTCGTATTAAGGCTAAGAATCTCCGGACCGGGGCGCACGTCGAACGCACGTTCACGTCGGGGAATCGTGTCCAGGACGTTCATCTCGAATTCCAGAACGTTCAGTTCTTATATGCGGACAACGATTTTTTCCATTTTATGAATACGGAAACCTATGAACAGCCGCAGGTCAACGCTGAGATCATGAAGGATGCCGCGCCGTACCTGAAAGAAAATACGGACGTCAAGCTGACGTACTATCAAAACGAAATTATTGATTATGAACTGCCGCTGTCGGTCGATCTTCTCGTCGTTCAGGCGGATATTGCCGTCCGCGGAGACACGGCGACCGGCGTCAATAAACAGGTCACTGTCGAAACCGGGGCCCGCGTCATGGTTCCGAATTTCGTCAGCGAAGGCGATACGATCCGGGTCAACACTTCGACGGGTGAATATATTACGCGTGTCTAAGGTTCGTTTCGGTTGAAATCAGAAGATGACTTTTCGTGCGTGAGGACGCCGGCCTGTCAGCCGGAGCCTTGCGGTCGAAAAGTTTTTTTATTGATCGTCCGCCTCATGCGCCGCGGCGCGTTTCTTACAGGGTTTTAACACGACGCCGCGCGGTCGATTGATATAATATGCTTATTGAATAGCTCCGGTTCGGGTTCGGGAGGCGGTTTCACAGGTTCCGGAATCCGCGCTTTGGGGCAGGAGGAAGAGAAACGTGAATCTTAAACAACGCGGACAAGCGAATATTGTTTATTTACTGTTGTTGATCGGGATTATTTCGCTCCTGATGTATTCGTTTTCCGATCCGCGCAATTCAACGAAGAATATGTCCATCAATGAATTGGCGGATCAGATTAAAAGCGGCAAGGTCAAAGAAATTAACGTTAACGGGACGACGGTTGAGGTTGAGCTGGAAAGCCGGGAGGTCGCGAAAACGGTGATCGAGGAATACGCTTCGTTCCTGAGCCAGATGTCGCTTCTGGGCGTGCAGCCGGAGGATTTATCGGCGCGGAAGATCGTCGTCAACTTTAAAGAAAAGTCGGGCTGGGTTTCGATTTTATCGCTCCTGAGTTATTTCCTCCCGATCCTGTTTATCTTTGGGGCGATGTTCTTTATTTTCCGGCAGTCGCAAGCTGGCGGGAATTCGGCGATGGCGTTTGGAAAGTCCCGGGCGAAGATGCTTGAGGGGGACCGGCCGACCGTGACGTTCGCCGACGTCGCGGGCGTGGACGAGTCGAAAGAGGAGCTGGCCGAGGTTGTCGATTTCCTGAAAGAACCGAAGAAATTTATCGCGCTTGGCGCGCGGATTCCGAAAGGCGTCCTTCTTGTCGGCTCGCCGGGGACCGGTAAAACGCTGCTGGCGAAGGCGGTCGCCGGGGAAGCGGGCGTTCCGTTCTTCTCGATATCGGGTTCTGAATTTGTCGAGATGTTCGTTGGGGTCGGGGCGAGCCGCGTCCGCGATCTTTTCGATCAGGCGAAAAAGAACAGTCCGTGTATTATTTTTATTGACGAGATTGACGCCGTCGGCCGTCAGCGCGGTTCCGGTCTGGGCGGGAGCCATGATGAACGGGAACAGACGCTGAACCAGATGCTGGTTGAGATGGATGGGTTCGATACCGACACGAATATTATTATCATCGCGGCGACGAACCGCCCGGATATTCTTGATCCGGCGCTGATGCGTCCTGGGCGTTTCGACCGTCAGGTTATTCTCGATCGTCCCGACGTTGTCGGGCGTGAGGCGATCCTCAGGGTGCATTCAAAAGGCAAGCCGCTTGAATCCGACGTCGATCTGGCGACGATCGCGCGTTCGACCCCCGGCTTTGTCGGCGCGGATTTGGAAAACCTGATGAACGAGGCGGCGATCTTAGCCGCGCGGCGCAATAAGCTTTCAATCGGAACCGGCGAGATCAGCGAAGCGGTCGAGCGGGTCATGATGGGCCCTGCGAAGAAGAGTCGGATTTTGAGCGAGAATGAAAAGAAGATTATCGCGTATCATGAAGCCGGGCACGCTGTCATCATGAATGTGATTCCGGAATGCGACCCGGTTCATAAGGTTACGATTATCGGGCGCGGTTCCGCCGGCGGGTACACGATGAACCTGCCGATTGAGGATCGGGTTCTGATGTCGAAAAAGGAGCTCGAAGCTGATATGGTTTCGCTTTTGGGCGGGCGCATGGCGGAAGAGCTGATGTTCAACGATATTACTTCGGGAGCGTCGAACGATCTCGAACGGGTCACCGATCTGGCGCGGAAGATGGTCATGCGTTTAGGTATGTCGGATTCGTTGGGTCCGGTTACGTACGGGAAGAAGGAGGAGATGATCTTTCTTGGACGCGAGCTTTCGGAACAGCGGGACTATTCGGAATCGATCGCCGAAAGCATCGATCAGGAGGTCCGTCGGATCGTTCAGGCGGCTTATGAGCGCGCGCGCGAAATCCTGACCCAGTATCGTGAAGAGCTGGATAAGATCGCGGCGTCGCTGATCGAGAAGGAATCACTGACGCGGGAGGAATTCGAAGCGATTTTCCCGCCGCCGAACGGCCGTCGCTCGGCTACGCCGGAATATGACGCGGCGTAAGCGGCGTTGAAGGCGCGTTTTTGCCTCGGCCGGGTGCGGAATGCGTCCGTCCGGGGCTTTTCTATAGTTCGACGGCGCTGGCCGCCGGCAGGGAGACGTTTCGTCCGTTTCGGATCGTTGATCGTTTGCGCGGGCGCGTTATAAAGGACAGGACAACATGAAACAAACGGTTTTAATCTGCATCTTTTTCGGATGCTGGTTGTTCGCCGCGTTCGGCGCGGTTTCAGCCTCGGACTTCGACGGATCGGCGGCGTATGACTTTGCCGCGCAGCAGCTGGCGCTGGGGCCGCGCACGCCTGGAAGCGAGGCGCACGCGGCGTTTCTGACCCTGGCCGAAGGAGCTTTTTCCCGGGCCGGCTGGACGGTTCAGCGCCTTTCAGGCGTCAGGAACGGGGAGACGGCGATTAACCTGATCCTCGAACGGCCGGACGGAGCCGAGGGCGACCGCCCCTGGATCGTACTGGGGGCGCATTACGATTCCCGCCTGAACGCGAACGAAGACCCGGTCGCGGCGAATCGGACGGAGCCGGTCCCGGGCGGAAACGACGGAGCGTCCGGCGTCGCGCTTCTTTACGGTTTGGCGAAGTCGCTCGATCGGAGCGTCAGCGCGCGCGTGACGCTGGTATTATTCGACCTGGAGGATCAGGGCGGGATCGAACCCTATAACGACTGGTGCATCGGGTCGAAGATGGTCGCGAGTTACTATAAGGACCAGGCCCGGAAGACCGGGATCCAGCCCGACGCGGTCGTTATTCTTGACATGATCGGCGATCCGGAGCTGGGAATTTACCGCGAAAAATTTTCTGATCCCGAGCTGGGCGACGAGATTTGGGCGGTCGCCGCCGAAGCGGGCTATGAGGACCAGTTTGTCAATCGGGCGCGTTTTTCGGTTTACGACGATCATATTCCATTTATCGAAGCCGGGATGCGCGCGGTCGACCTGATCGATTTCGACGATCCCGAATGGCATACGGTTCGAGATGACCTGTCGAACGTTTCGCAGGCAAGTTTACAGGCGGTCGGGGAGGTCGTTTTGACCTGGATCGAACGGTATTCGGAAAAAGAATGACGAAGCTGCCCTTGGAGACAGGCTCAATATCAGATCCCCGGGCCCGGCAGGAAGTCATCCGGCGGGTCCGCGGCGAGCTGACGAATCTGATTGAAATCAGCGCGGTTCAGTCGCTTCCCGCGGCAGAGCTGACCGTCCTGAAGGACACGGTTAACGCGCTCGACGATCCGTTCCTGATCGTTGTCGTCGGTGAATTCAATTCTGGAAAATCGACGATGATCAACGCGCTGCTGGGGCGGGAGACGATGGCGGAGGGGATTACGCCGACGACCTCCATGGTTCACCTGATCCGATATGGAGAAACGCCCTCCCGGACGCAGGCCGCCGATTGGGGCGAGCTGATCACCGTTCCGAGCGAGCCGCTGCGGACGATGAGTATTGTCGATACGCCGGGGACGAATTCGGTCTTTACCGATCATGAAATCCTGACGAAGCGGTTTTATCCCCGCGCGGATCTCGTTTTCTTCGTGACGTCGGCGGACCGGCCGTATTCCGAGAGCGAGCGGCGATTCCTTGAATCGATTCGCGGCTGGGGAAAGAAAATCGTTGTCCTGATCAATAAGATCGACCTGTTCCCGGAGGAAGCGGATCGCGACCGTCTCGTTTCGTTCGTTCGCGACCGCGTTCATCATGATTTCAGGCTGACGCTTCCGGTTTTCGCGATTTCGGCGCGAATGGCGAAAGAAGCGGCGCTGCGCGGGGAAGCTTTTTCGCCGGAGAGCGGATTCGGCGAGCTGACGGCGTTCCTGAACGGGACGTTATCCGGCGCGGAGCGCTTTCGGTTAAAGATGGATTCGGCGATTCGTTTGGGCGAGAGGTTCGCGAAGACGCTTCAGGAGCGGACCGCGGCGGAGATCGAAATTTTTCGCGAGGATTTGGCGCTGATCGATTCGATCGAAGCGATGGCGGACGGGTACGAGCGCGATTTCGGAAAGGAAATTCAGCGTTCGCTTCGGGAGGTTGGTTTCATTTTTGACGAGATTCGCCGCGGCGCGGACGACTATTTCGAAGAGCTTTTCAGGCTTCGGAATATTCCGACGATCGTCCGGAAGGAAAAAATCCGGAACGAGTTTCAGGACCGCGTCTTAAAGAATTTACCGGTTGCGATCGAGCGGCTGGCTTCGGACGTCGTCGGAGAGATTTATCAGCGGCAATCGACGGTGGCGGCGATGATTTCCGAGCGGATCGCACGGCGCGACGAGCCGGGCGCGTCGTTTGCGGCGGATTCGGAAACGCTTTCCGAGCGCGGCACGGTTTTGAAACGGGTCCAGGAAGCGATCGACGCGCTCAGCGATCGGCTCGATCGGGAAGTCGCGGTGGAGATCGGGATGCGTCACGTTCAAACGGCGGTCAAAACGGCGCTGGCGATCGAGGTTTCGGCGGTCGGGGTCGGCGCGGCGCTGACGATCGTTGCAACGACGGTCGCGACGGACCTGCTGGGGATTTTCGCGGCGGTCTGGGTCGCGGTTGCCGGTTTCGCCGTTCTTCCATATTACAAGCGTAAATCACAGCGCGAATTTCAGCGGCGGTTAGCGGAGGTTGAGACGGCGCTGACGGCGTCGTTGGAAAAGAGTTTACGCGACGAAGTCGCCGGGCTGACGGGAAGGATGAAGAGCGTTGTCCATCCGCTCAGGGAATTCGATCAGGCTAAGGTTTCGCTGAAATCGGATCAGCTGTCCCGGATCGTGTCGGTGTCGGCGGCGTTGGAGAAGCTCCAGGACGCGTTGATAGACGCGGTATAAGCGTTCCGATGCCGATCCAAAGCAGTTCCAGCAGCGAGACGCTGAGCCGGAAACGCGGATATGTTCCGAAGCCGTTCGGTCCGGCGCTGATGATCAGGTTGTACATCAGGATTCCAAGAAGCGCGATCCGAATCGCGCTGTCTGCGGCGCGAAAGCGGAAGGCACGAAGAATCGCACGGAGCGTCAGGATCGCGATGAAGCTCAGGAACAGCACGTCGATCAGCGTCAGGATACCGAATGGGTCGGTCATCAGCGCGGTCAGGATCGCGGGTGAAAGGCCATGTTCAAGATACGCCGTTTTCATGGAATCGATCAGCGCGAGCGACTCCGGAACGATTCGGAAAAGATCGAAGGTTCCCGGATAGACCAGCGTCGACGCCGCGCCCTGGACATGCAGCACGAAATAGAGCGGAAGGCTGCGGCTCAGGATAGGGAGCGCGGCGCGGCGCTGCGCAATGGGCGCGATCATCGTTTCAAGGTTCTTGAGATAGGCGGGATCGGTTTTCAGCGCTTCCTGCGCCGTGTAGAAATCGGTTCCGTTGAGCTTTGCGCTGACTCCGGCGGCATGGTAAAAGTAGAGGTTCGCGTCGGAAATTGCGCTGAAGCCGAGGTAGCCGGCGGCCGTTCGGTTCCGTATGGCCCAGGCGCCGATGGGGAGGGGAACGAGCAGGATAAACGCGATCAGGATTCGAGCGATTGCCTTTCTCGGCGCGCGGCGGCGAAGCTCGAAGATCAGGATCCCTGCGATGACGAAGACCGGAAGGAAGAGCGATCCGGGACGAACGAAGGTCGCGAGCGTCAGCGACGCGAACGCCAGGACAAAATCACGCAGTTTCCGGTTTTTAAGCGCGCTGACGAGGAAATACAGGAAGCTCATGAAGAGCGACTGCGCGAGGCTGTCGCTCAGGACGAAGAGGGCGAAATAGACGTCATGAAGATTGAAAACGGCGATCAGCCCAAGTATATTCCGGGCCCTTTTCGGAACGCCGAGGCTTTCGAGCGTTTTGATGAACGTGAAGGAGGCGAGCGCGCTCAGGAACAGCTGGATCATGATCAGCGCGGGCAGCCAGCGGCTCCCAAAAAGCGCCTGGCAGGCGGCGATCAGGAGCGGGTAGCCGGGCGTCCGGGCGATTTCCGGCGCGCCTTCGGCGTTGAGAAACGCGCCCGCGGTCAGGAGCGATCGCGCCGGGGCGATATACCCGGCCGTGTCGGGGTAGAGCGTTTCCGACGCGGTTTCGTTGACGCCGAGCGCGGCCCAGCCCCACCAGAAAAGGAGTCTCACAGCGAAAATTGCGGCGATCAGCGCGGCGGATTGCCAGCCGGGACGCTTTTGCGCAGGGGGAGCGGACGAATGGAATATCGTTTTCATGCTGATGCTATTGTACCCGGTTCGGGATTTTCGGTGGGCGCTGACGGAATGTTGTAGAATTAACGCATGTCTCAGGTTGAAGAAATTAAAAACAGCGTCAATATTGTCGATATCGTTTCGGAGACGGTCAAGCTCAGGCGGACGGGGAAGTCGTATATCGGATTCTGTCCTTTTCATGCGAATACGCATACGCCCGCGTTTGTCGTTTTCCCCGATTCGGGGACGTGGCGCTGTTTCGGCGCCTGCGCTGAGGGAGGGGACGTCGTCAGCTTTATCATGAAGCGCGACGGCCTCGATTTTCATCAGGCGATCGAGCTCTTGGCGCAGCGGGCCGGGATCAAGCTCGAAAAATTTCAGGGGGACGGCGGGGTAAAAAAGGAAAAACGCGCCCGCCTTCAGGAGATGCTGGAGCGGGCGGCGGCGATCTATCATGAGCAGCTGCTGCGGCATCCGTCGGGCGGAGAGGCACGCGAGTTCGTCCGCAGGCGCGGCGTTACGGAGGAGACCTGCGCAGGCTGGAAATTAGGGTACGCGCTGGGAAGCTGGGATGACATGACCCAGCAGCTCCTGTCGCTCGGATATTCGCGCGAAGAGCTGATCGAGGGGGGCATGGTCAGCGAGCAGCGCGACCTGAACGGCGATCCGGTTCCAAACGGACGGATTTACGATCGTTTCCGGAACCGGCTGATGATCCCGATTCGCGAGCCTGCGGGCGGGATTATCGGGTTTGGCGCGAGGCATCTGGACCCGAACGACAACCCGAAATTTCTCAACTCACCGCAAACGATTCTTTTCGATAAGGGGAGGACGCTGTTTGGCTATGACCGGGCGCGGACGGCGATTCGCGAACGTGACCAGTCGGTCATTGTCGAGGGTTATTTCGATGTCATTATCCTGCATCAGGCCGGGTTCACGAATACAGTCGCGCCGATGGGGACCGCGCTCACCCCGAATCAGGTCCGGCTCCTGACGCGGCAGTCGAAGCGGATCTTAATGGCGCTGGACGCGGACGCGGCGGGTGACAGCGCGACGATCAAAGGGATCGACGTGATCCGCGCGACGGTCAAGGGCGAGAATTCTGAAACGAACCTGATTCAGCAGGAGAACGAGCTGAAGGCCGATATCCGCGTGACGAAGATCCCCGAGGGGCAGGATCCGGACGAGGTTGTGCTCCGCGATGTCCACGAATGGGAAGAGATTTTAGCGCGCGCCAAGCCGATTGTAACGTTCCGAATGGAAGCCGCGGCGGAGGGAAAAGATTTATCCGACGCGAAGGTCAGGCAGGAAGTCGCCGACGAGGTGCTGCCGCTGATAGAGGAGGTCGCGAATCCGGTCGAGCGCGAAACCTACCGGCAGCAGTTAGCGGAATTCCTGAACGTTGACGTACGGTTCCTGATTTCCGCGCCGAGGCCGAAGAAAACGAAATCTTCTCCGGTTCAGGACGCGCGCGACCCGGGCGCCGCGGGGGCGCCGCGGAATTTCATTATTGTTGACCCGAAAAAAGGGATCCTGAATCAGGAGTCTACGCTGATCTGGTACGCGCTCTGCGGGTTCCCGCCGCCGGAGGGGCTGTCGAAGATCGATCGCTGCGTTCGAAGCGTCGGGCTGGAGGCGGTTTCGCCGGCGGATTTCGAAGAAGCGAGGTATAAAGAGATCGCCGCGCTGTATTTCGAAGGACTGAATCAGGATTTTGAACCGGATATCGTGCGGTACGTTGGCGACCGGCTGTCGGAGGACTGCGTCCCGGTTTTTCAATGGATCCTGTCTTCGGAAGCCATCGATCCGTATGACCGATCCGGGCTGCTGACCGAGACGGTTCGTCTGGTGGGCGCTTTGCGCCGGGATCGTACGACGCAGGATCAACGGGCGGTTCAATCTGAGCTGGACCTGATTCCCGAGTCGGCTACGGGCGAAGAGGGCGATATGCGGGCGTATCTGATGGAGTTGTTCAGTGACCTGTTTTTTCGCCGGAAGCTGATCGATAAGCTGCTTGGGAAGCGCTTCCGCGGGGAATTCGATAAAGAATTTCGGGACCAGCCGTAGGCTTTTTCCTGTGGCGGCGCTATGCATAGCGGAAAAATTCGCAGGAGGGAACAGAAAGATGAGCTTTGAACCGAACGAGTTTGAGGAGCGGGGCGCGATCGAGCCTTTTGACGGCGGCGAATCTGCCGGAGAACGGGAGATGGACGATGCGCTCGGAGAGGAGTACGCGGAGATTCCGGAGATTTCCGACGCCGTCATCGCTGGAGACGATCCGGTCGAGCTTTATCTTAAAGAAATCGGCGTGACCGGGCTCCTAAGTCCGGAACGGGAATTTTACGCCGCGACCGTGGTCTCCGCGGTCGGTTATCTGGCTAAAATTGAGAGCAAGCTCGGCAGTCCGGATTCGACGTCGATCGCGGCGGAAGTTTACTGGACGATTGCACTGTCGCTTCCGGAGCTTTGGAGGAAGGTTTTGAGCGCGTTGTCGGGGTACGAGGCGGAGGCGGAGCCGCCGGATCTATTGGCGCTGATCGACGAGGCGGACCGGTTGATTGTTGATCCGGACCGGCTGACGACGGCGGCGCTGCGGGGATACCTGGATAACGGCGAATGGCAGTCGAAAAGCTGGCAGCGGGTCGCGGAGCCGTTATTCGATCTTTTCCTGTCGTTCTGCTGCCTGCCGGCGGCATCGTTGGCAGCGCTGAGCGCTTCGCTGGCGGCCGGTCAAACGGCGGAGGCTGCGTTTGAGCTGCTGCTGATCCATGAGCCCGAGGCGACGGAGGTTAACCGGCGTCTGAAACGCGTTGAAGCTGAGGGCGACGCGATGGAACAGGTTCTGATCCGGTCGAACCTGCGCCTGGTCGTCAGTATCGCTAAACGCTATCAGCGCCGCAGCATGTCGTTCATGGACCTGATTCAGGAAGGAAATATCGGTTTGATGCGCGCCGTTACCAAGTACGACCCGCGGCTCGGGTTCCGTCTCAGTACCTACGCAACCTGGTGGATCCGGCAGGCGATCAACCGCGCGATCACGGAGCAATCGCGCGTCATCCGTCTCCCCACGCATCTGGCCGACGCGGTCGGGAAGATTCTCCGGACGCAGCGAGAACTCACGCAGCAGCTTTCGCATCAGCCGACGATTGAGGATATTGTTATCGCCGGGAAATTTATTTCCGACGAGGATATTGAAGCGATTCAATCTGCAAAGAAAACCGGGGCGGCGCTGGCGCCGGACGTGCGGCGGCGGCTGACGGAGGCGGTTGATCGAATTCAGCAGCTGATGCAGTCTGAGGCGGAACCGATTTCGCTCGATCATCCGGTCGGCGACGGCGACAGCGATTTTGTCGGCGATTTTATTGAAGATACCGAATCGGATGGGCCGATGAACGCCGCGGACAGCGGCTTCCTCTCCGAGCAGGTTCAAAAAGCTATCGAGACGCTCCCGGATATTGAGCGTACCGTTTTGGAATATCGGTTTGGATTGAACGGGAAAAAGGAGGAGACGCTCGAAGCGGTCAGTCAACGTCTCGGCTTTACCCGCGAACGGATTCGCCAGATCGAATCGAAAGCGCTGCGGAAGCTGCGCCATCCGTCGAATTCGCAGGATTTACGCGATTTTTACGCGTAAACGGGCCACAAGAAGGAGGGGCATGGCGCAATATCGGGATTTTTTTCATCGTGTCGTCGGATCGTTTCCGATGGTTGAGTTTTGGACGCTGGCGTATCTGACCGATCCGCAGGGAAATTTGCTGATGACGCAGGGAGAGAATGACGGCTATTGGCGGCTTCCGGGCGGACCGATCCGGCCCGAAGAAGACATGATGAATTGCCTTCAGCGGACGGTCCTGGACCAGACAGGCGTCCTGATCGAGGCGGGATACCTGATCCGCGTTTTTTCGGACGCGTCACAGCGGTACATCGAGACCGACGATGCGCGCGTGTATCCGGTTTACGCGGTTTTTTCGGCTGCGTCGACGCGCGGCCGGCTCGAGCGGGTCGAGGGCAGCCGGCGGAGGTTCCGCTTTTTCTCCGCTGAAAATATTCCGGAGGATCGGGTTTTTCCGCCGATGCTCCCTGCGGTTCGGTTTTTCAGCGAATCTTTTGCGGATGGTATTCCGCTTCGTCTCGTCGACGTCGACGCGTATATCCGCTATGAGCGTTCTGGCGAGCCGGAGAGGGAGGACGATTTTGAGCTGTAACGCTGGGTCCGATTTTTCGCTGGATCCGGCGGATCGGGCCAGTCTTTGCGGATAGCGGGCGGCGTCAGCCGCGGCGTTTCTGGATGAGTTCGGCGAGCTGTTCGACCGTGTCGAACGTATCGGCGTTCAGCTCGTAATCTTCAATCCGGACGCCGAAGAGCTCTTCAACGGTCATCGCGACGTCGACGAGATGAAACGAGTCGATGAGACCGCTGCTGATCAGCGGCGTATCGGGGGACAGTTTTCGTTCCGGCGTTTCGAGGATATCGTTGAGGATTCGCTCGCTGAGGAGCTCGATCGTTTCTTGAAAGTTCATGCGGTCTGATATTCCTTATTTCGTTTCAAACGGACAAATCAGGACGGATTCCTGATTCAATTTCAGGTATTGCAGAATTGAGATGTTCGCGATCGGATGGTCCTGGACTTCAGGAATAAACGTCATCGGGTTGTATCGATAGTAAGCTTCGGCGGTCGTTTCGGAGCGGGGAAGCTTCTTGAGGAGGTTGATTTCGGCCTGAATCGATTCGGCTAAGGATTCGCCGATCCCCCGGACGATCGCGATCAGGTTGTGCTGCGTATCTGCGGCTATCTGGCTTTCGCCGTCGTCATCGTCGCCGACAATAATGACGACGCCTTTTTGCCCGTCCGGCTGCGCGTCATGGGTGTTTCCGGCAAGGCTGACCGTTCCTGAACCGGCGGCTTCCACGGCGACGTTAGCTAACTTGATCTGCGGCTCATGCTGTTTTTCTTCTTCGATTTCGTGCTGGAGCGCTTCGGTTTCCGCTTTGATGAGCTGGAGCATGTAAAGCGTCGAGATATTCCGGAAGGTCCAGCCCGCGTCGTAGGCGCGCGGGTCGCTGAAATCGTTCTTATAGAAGGTCAGGTGAATCCCGTCCTGCTGTAATCCCTTGAAGGGAAGGTCCTGAACCGCCGCCCAGAAATTAACGATCGGCAGTTCGTACTCGGCCGCGAGATCGGCGATATCCTGGTTGATCCGATGCCCCCCCTCGATATCGTCCGCTTTGGTCATCAGGACCGGCAGGCGGTTCTGCGCGATGGCGGTTTCGATCGCTTCGCGCATGTTGTCCTTGAACTGGTCCGGATTGAACGCGTCGTTGGTCCCGATTGAGAAGATTGCGAAGAGCGAGTTCTGCGCCGCCAGTTCGCAGTTCAGCGGGTTATCGTAGTCCTCGCAGGTCGGGTTGATCCAGGTCGGGGACAGGAGCGACGCGGCGGTGAATCCCGGACGCGCAGCTAACGAATGTGTCCCGAACGAGCCCTGATAATACTCGATAACCGGCGCGAAATCGGCCTCGAACGGACCGAGATTGTAATACTGCTTCCCTAAGTCGAAGTCGGCGATAAACCAGGACGTACTCGCGTAGCAGTCGCCGATTTTCGAGAACGAATGCGGATTATGCCCGCTGAGAAGTCCTTTTTTCAGGATTTCCCGCGCGCTTTCGCTGATCCCCGCGGGGAGGACGGATAACTCGCGCCATTCGACATGTCCGCCTTCGGATTGATTCTCAGCGAAAGCGAAAGAGCGGATAACGAAAATCATCACGACGGAAAAGATCGCCGCGTTTAGCTTTAGAAGCCGTTGAAGGGTTAACCGATAATGGTCCATGTTCTCATTTCGTTGTTCAGGCGCTTCAGCGAGAATCCGCAGCCGCTCCTGCGTCTTGGCCAGACGTTCGGCGCGGACCGATGAATCCCGGTAACCGTTTTATTATAACCTGACTTAATTCATTCGCGCCGATTCCGTCATAATGAATAGCGCTGTTGGTGAAGCGGTCGACGGGAAGCGCGTCCCAGGCGTCGACGCAGAGCCATCCTTTTTTAATACAGTTTTCATTCCAATGGCTTCGCCATGCGTCGTATGCGGTCCGTGAATAATAAAAATTATATCTGACTTCTGAGTTCCTCCCGCTGCTGATGACCATCGGTTCGTTCAGGAACAGGATCGGGGTTTCGCCGGCCAGCGCTGCGACGGCGTCGAGAACGTCCCAGGATTGGAGATCCAGCGGATATTCGCCGCTGACGCCATGGAACGTATCGTCGGCGTCAAAATCGGTTCTCGGTCGTGGGTAGTCGTCCGGATAGTCCTGATCGACGCCGGTCGCGGTCCAGAGGAAGCCGTACAGCTGGAGCCGGATCAGGTCGAAAAGCTCGCGGCGGAGCCGGTTCAGCGAGAACGCGGGCGCCGCGGTTCGCGCGAATTCGGTATCGAGCGAAGGAAGCGGGACCGTTTGAGCGAGCGCACGGAATTCAGCGAGATTGTCGGCGACGAGTGCGGTTGTGAGCTGCTTGTCGATTGGAAACGATTCGAAAGTCATCGACCAGATCACCAGGTCCGGCTCATACGCCAGCGCCCGGTTCAGGATCAGCGCGTCCTTGCTCAGCGAAAGCGTCGGATATCCGAGGTTATACACGTCGAGCGTCAGCTCGCCGCCGGCGGACTGAACCGTTTTCCCGTCGAGACGCGCGGCGAGGGTTTCCTCCGGACGCAGCAGCGTCCCCCAGACGGAGGAGTCGCCGATCACGACGACGCGCAGCTCATTCGGGCGCCTGGCGGGCGCGCCGGAAAGCGCATGCGCGGCGAAGAGCGCGTCGAGGTTGGAAAGACTGAAATTATAGGCGGCGGCGGGATTTTCGCCGAACGGGAAACGGTCTCGCCCGCGCCAGAGGCGGTTATACAGCGACCATCCGCCCAGCCGTTTCGGCCCGACGGCGGAGAAAACGGCGATCAGGATTGCGGCGATCAGCGCTGCTTTCAGGAAAACGCGCAGCAGTTTTTTCATCCGAAAAGCCTCCTGATAAACGTCAGCGCGAGATCGGTCGTTGGGAGCGCGAAAAAGATCCAGCCGAACGCGACGAAATGGAACGTCAGGAGGGTCGCCGCGGCGTTATAGACGGCGACGGCACGGGGACGCTCAGAGAGCGCGCTTTGGACGCGTTTCCCCGGTCCGTCGGCGTAAAGCTGATGAATAAATAAACCGAGCGCGTTCCAAAGGCCCCAGATCAGGTAGTTGACCGTCGCGCCATGCCAAAGTCCGATCAGCGTCATCGTCAGCGTCTGGCCGATCGCGATGATCCAGTTCTGCGGGAGCTTTCGCCTGCGGAGCGCGCGTGTCAGCGGATTGAAGCAATAGCTGCGGATCCAGCCGGTGAGCGTCATGTGCCAGTTGTTCCAGAAGAGGGCGATATTCCGTTTCAAATAAGGCGCGTTGAAATTTTCCGGGACGCGGACGCCGAGGATCCGGCCGATTCCGATCGCGATATCCGAGTACCCGGCGAAATCGAAATAGAGCTGGAAGGCGTATGCGTAGAGCGCGATAAGCGCGGCGGGGCCGCTTTGGAACTGCTCCGCGTTTCGCGCGGAGAGCGAAAGATACGACAGCGCGTCGGCAAGGATAAATTTTTTCAACAGTCCCAGCGTGATCCGTTCGGTCGCGGCGTAGAAATCGCCGTCGCTGAATCGGTCGGGCGCGTTCAGGTTTTTCAGGAAGCGGTCGAACCGGTCGATCGGACCTGCGGAAAGCGTCGGAGGAAAGCAGACGTAGCAAAGGAATTCTCCCGGACCGGCGGCGAATTTCCGTCCGCCCTGGCCTTCGATCGCGATCGACAGCAAGCGGAACGCGATATACGAATATCCGAACCAGCGCAGGTCGGAAGCGAGCGCTTCTTCGCCGGACTGACCGACGCCAAGCCGCAGCCAGACGCTGACCAGCCGTCCGGCGGGAGCGAATTTCTGAACGATCAGGAGCGCCAGGATCAGCGCGATGAAGCCGGCGCAGGCGGCGGCGCGGTTCCGTTTCGCGGCGCGTCCGACAGCGGCGATCAGCAGCGCGCTTGACAGGAGCGGCAGGAGGAGCTGATCCATGCGCGGCGGTTTCGCGTTCAGGAGCCAGCCGTCGATCGAGACGAGGCGCGCGGCGGCGATCAGGACGACGACGGCGAGAATGACGCCGAGCTCCGCGATCGTTCGCCGTTCCCGGCGGAGCAACACGCGGACGTCCACGGAAGCTTTGGGCGTTTCTCCGTCCGGTCGCGGACGTGCCTCGCGAAAGATCGCCCAAAGCGTCAGCGTCAGCGTCAGCGTCAGGAACGGGAACCAGAACGCGAAGCCCCGGATCGGGACGAGCGGTTGGAAGATAAACGGAAAAGCCGCCGAGAGCGCGATCAGCGCGAACCGGCGCGCCTCTTCGCGGCGGATCAGGCGTATCCCGACAAACAGCGCGATCAGCACAAAAATCAGCGGCAATTCCATGCGCTTAGAATCCCTGATAAATCCAGAGCGGCGCGTCGCCGGCGGAGAAAATAATCAGCCCTATGACGCATAGGGCTATCAGCAAAGCAAGCCAGTTTTCCCGCATTTCAGCGATTTACTCGAATCCGCAGATCCGCCATTCCCCGTTTTCCCGAACGACGGAATGAACGCGGCCGGTCAGCGGAAAATCTGTGATTTCCGCGCCGTACGACGCGGCGATCTTCCCGGTGCAGGCGACCGAAGCGCCGTTCCCGTCCGCCGTTTTTTCGGTAACGCGGCAGGCGAAATCGACGAGCGTCGGGGTCGTTCCGGCGAACGCGTCGACTTCACGCTTTCCCTCTTTTTCCCAATCGGCGCAGGCGATCGTCGCGATCGCGTCGCGGTCATGGTTCAGGATCGCGTTATAAAACGTTTCGACGACAGCGGCTTCTTCCGCCGGCTTTTCCGGACCCGGATCCGCGGCGGGTCCCGCAGGGGAACAGCCCGCAGCCAGGAAAACCAAGACGAATACGACCAGCAGGATCAAAAAGGATTTGTTCATGGGCGCCCCTCAAGCGCGAACAGCTGCGCTCAGACTTTCATCATATATTAGTTTTCAGTTAATTTTAACCCTTTCCGGAGAACCGGCGGGGATTCGTTCCGCAACATTAATACGCTCCGAGGCTTTTCCCGATGAAATTCAGCGTCTGCATCGCGCCCAGGCTTCGATAGCTCCAGGCCTCGGTCGTCATATAAATATTTTTCCGTTCGGGGTCCAGTCCGTGGTTGGGAAGCTCCTGAATCGTTCGCCAGCCGTTGAAAAATGGAACGGCATATTTTTTCGCTGTCCGGGCGATGATTTCGTTCAGCGACCAATCGCCTTCGATGTTATCGGTTTTGGACGAGAGGATCGGGATTGCGCCGGTGCTGATAATTTCGACGACGATTTCTTCGAGATATTCGGCGAAGATTTCGGTATCCTGTCCCACGTTCCAGTTCGTCCCCATATTAACGAAGACGAATGCTGGTTTATGAATGCGCAGTTCGCAATGAATCGCGGATTCGCCGGCCTGACAGGCGTTCGGATCCGACCAGGTCGTCGTCAGCGCCGAAGCCGCGCTCATGCCGTTGAAGACCGAGTAGCTCGTTTCGTTGTAGCCTTCGAAGTAGAAAATCGCGTCGCTGAGTTCGGGATGTTCCTGCTGAAGCTCGGTCGTAATATAGAGCGGGTCATATTCGCCGAGAAAGACGGCTGGAAACGATTGACAATCGCCGATTTTCGAGAAGAAACGCGGGTTGCGGCCGCTATGGGTTTGCCCGAACGCATAGATTTCGCGGGCGGCGTCGGATAATTCTGTCGGAACGATCGGAAGCTCGCGCCAGTCCTGTCCGGAGGCGTTCGGATCGATAACGCGCGCCTCGAACAGGGGAAAGTCGTCCGTCTTCGCAGGGGCCGTTTCCGCGAATGGGTCGGGAAGCTGCGTCGGGAGTTCGTTCTCGGTTTCGGTCGGGATCAGGGTGGGAGGCTGCGTCGGGATCTCCGTTGGCATCCGGGTCGGAAGCTGCGTCGGAATCCGGGTCGGGATTTCAGCCGGAGCCTCGCTGATCTGGACCGTGCCGGCGGTCGGGACTTCGTCAGGCGTCGGGTTGGAAAGCGCAGCCTTCGGCGCGGCGGCGGATTCAGATTGGATCGTACGGACGAGCGCGAGCGCTTCGGCTTCAACCGCGGCGTTCTCCTCGTTTTCCAGCAGCGAGCAGGCAGACAGGCAGAGAATCAGCGCCGCGATCAACGTGCGGCGGAGAAATTGAACTCGTTTCATCAGACGAACAGGTGCAGTTTTTATGCCCTGACGCTCCGCGCGGATCAGGGCCGGACCGGAATAATCCTGAAAGAAATTGAACGATGAAAACAGGTTATAGGTATAATACGGGACATGGAAATACGATTTCAAGGTTATTCGGTTGAGCTGATCGATCGGGACGAGGAGCTCCCCGCGATCGTCGACTGGGCGGAGCGTCAGGATTCGATCGCGATCGATACGGAATCGAATAGTCTTTTCGTTTATTTCGAGAAGGTCTGCCTGGTTCAGCTCAGCGCCGGCGGTCGGAACGTCCTGTTGGATCCGGTCCGGCTGGAGACGCTCGAACCGTTTCGGAACCTTTTCGCTTCGGAACGGATAGAGAAGATTTTTCATGCCGGCGAGTACGATATTCTCGGAATGAAACGCGATTTTGGTTTCGAATTCACGAACGTGTTCGACACGATGATCGCCGCGCGAATTTTAGGTTATAAGGAAATCGGGCTGGGTTCGCTCCTGGAGAGCGCGTTCGGGATCGCGCTGAATAAAAAGTATCAGAAAGCGAATTGGGGAAAGCGGCCGCTCAGTGAAGAGATGATCGAATATGCTGCGGGGGACACGATGCACCTCCGGCGGCTCCGCGACCTTTTAGCGGACGAGCTTTCGGCGCGAGGGTTGAGCGATCTGGCGCAGGAAGATTTTCTGCATCTCTGCGAAACGCGCTGCGGTTCGAATCGTCCGGCCGAGGCGACCTGGTGGCGCGTTGCGAAAACGCCGAACGAGCTGACCAGGCGGGAAGCGATCCGGCTTCAGGCGCTGGCTGCCTGGCGGGAACGGATCGCGGAGCGGGAGGATCTTCCGACGTATTGGATCGCGCGGAACGAGGTCCTGACCGAACTGGCGATTCATCGTCCGCGGACGATCGCGGAGCTTCGGAAGATTCGCGGCGTGGGGGAGTACCTGATCCGGAAGCATGCGAAATCGCTTCTTCAAACGCTTCGAACGCCGCTCGATCCGTCTGACCTCGTTTATCCGGAGGCGCGGACGCTCCCGAGTCCGGCGGTTCTGAGCCGACGGCAGGCGCTGCGCGACTGGCGGAAGGGCGTTGGATTGAAATACGACGTGCCATCGGACGTGATTTTACCGAAGGACGTCATGGAACGGATTATCGCGGCCGCGCCGGAAACGCGGCTTGAACTGGAAGCGCTGATGAGCGATTATCCCTGGCGGCGCGACCGTTTCAGCGAAGAAATTTTTGCCGAGCTGCGTCGGGAGAACGCGGATTCATGGGCGCAGACGGAGCTTGAAAGCGAGGTACGGATATGAGTATGAGTTGGGTCTGGATCGCCGGCGTGGGCGCGATCGCGGCGTATTTTTGCGCCTGGAACGTCTTTTTTAATCGGGCGCAGCAGGAGCCTGAGCCGAAGCTTCGGACGGTCCTGACGGAAGCTTTGGCGTTTTACGCGAAAATGACGTTCGTTTTCATGCCGATGGTTAAGCCTGGGCTCGGCGTTTCGTTCGTTCGGGTCGTTCCGATCCGCGAGAATCGGTCGCTGCTTTCGAAAGGGCGCGATCGGGAGCCGGATCAGGCCCCGGATCAAGCTCAAGCCGCGGAGAAGACGGACGGTCCTGCGAAGGGGGAGCCGGGAGAGCCGCCGGCGTAAACGCGGTCGGGCGGTTTGTCAGGTGTTTTCGCGGGACGGGTCCGACGCGCGGGTGGAGACCGTATAATTCAGTTTAAGATGATTTTCGGGAGGAAAACCGGATTTCGCGCTTGCAGAGAATAGGAGAGATCGTATCGCTGAAACTCCTTAAGCCGAACCGGCGTGAGTCGCCCGATCCTGTCGATCGCAGAACGGTTCAGAATCCGGCCCAGTAGAGCGATCCGGGCCGGCCCGTTACAGCGGAAGCGAACTGCGCAGAGCGCGGCGGAGCGATCCGTCGAATTGAGGTGGTACCGCGGAAGAGAATCGACTTTCGTCCTCAGGTCAGGATGAAAGTTTTTATTTTAAGTCAGGGAGAATAGAGCTATGAGTTGTCCGGAATTACCGAAGACCTACGATTTTAAAGAAACGGAAGAGAAGCTTTATCGCGACTGGAACGACGCCGGTTATTTTCAGCCGTGGAACGATCCGAAAAAGGCTGGCTTCGATCCGTCGGTACCGCCTTACGTTATTTCGATTCCGCCGGCGAACGTAACCGGCGAGCTGCATCTCGGTCACGCGATGTTCGTATCGATGGAGGACCTGATGATCCGGTATCATCGGATGAAAGGGATTCCGACGCTTTGGGTTCCGGGGACGGATCATGCCGGGATCGCGACGCAGATGGTTGTTGAACGCGAGCTGAGTAGGACGGGCGTCACGCGGCAGGGGTTGGGACGTGAAAGGTTCGTTGAGAAGGTTTGGGAATGGAAGGATTTTTATTCGAAGCGGATCGGGGAGCAGGTTCGCCGCTTGGGCGCGTCCTGCGACTGGACGCGCGAACGGTTCACGCTCGACGAGGGACTGTCGCGCGCGGTTTCGGAGCTGTTTATCCGGCTGTATGAAGACGGGCTGATGTACCGCGGGCCGCGGATCGTGAACTGGTCGCCGAAGCTGGGGACGGCGGTTTCCGATCTCGAGGTTGAATACAGCGAGGAACCGGGTTTCTTATATTATTTTAAGTACATGCTCGCGGACGGAAGCGGCGAATATCTTCCGGTCGCGACGACGCGTCCGGAAACGATTTTGGGCGACACGGCGGTCGCGGTTCATCCCGAGGACCCCCGTTATCAGAAATATGTCGGCAGGAGCGTCCTCGTCCCGATCGTCGGGCGTGAAATTCCGGTGATTGCCGACGAATATGTCGACCGCGAATTCGGAACCGGCGCGCTGAAGATTACGCCGGCGCACGATCCGAACGACTATAAAATCGGCCAGACGCATGGTCTCGAAAGTATTACGATCCTGGATACCGAAGCGAAGATTAACGCTTCCGGGGCGCCTTATACCGGGCTGGATCGGTTTGAAGCCCGGAAACGACTCTGGGCGGACATGAAGGAGGCCGGGCTCGTCCTTAAGGAGGAGGATTACACGCTGAACGTTCCCCGTTCACAGCGTTCCGGCGAAATTATCGAGCCGATGATCTCGACGCAGTGGTTCGTCCGGATGGAGCCCTTGGCCAGGCCCGCGATCGAAGCGGTCCGCAGCGGGAAAATCAGGATTATTCCGGAGCGGTTCACGAAGGTTTACCTGAACTGGCTGGAAAATATTCAGGACTGGTGCGTCTCGCGCCAGCTCTGGTGGGGTCATCGGATTCCGGTCTGGTATTGTTCGGACTGCGGCGAGACGATCGTCAGCCGAACGGAACCGCGGGTCTGTCCAAAATGTGCCGGAACGGCGCTGAAGCGGGATGAGGACGTTTTAGATACCTGGTTCTCGTCCGGGCTATGGCCGTTCTCGACGCTGGGCTGGCCCGAGGAAACGCCGGATTACCGTTATTTCTATCCGACGACGATGCTGGAGACCGGCTATGATATCCTGTTTTTCTGGGTGGCGCGGATGATCATGACGGGAATTTACCTGACCGGGAAGGTTCCTTTTACAGAGGTCTACCTGCATGGGCTCGTTCGTGACGAACACGGCAGAAAGATGAGCAAGACGAAGGGCAACGTCATCGATCCGCTGACGGTCATGGACGAGCTTGGAACCGACGCGCTCCGCTTTACGCTCCTGGTCGGGTCGACGGCTGGGAACGATACGAATTTGAGCGTGAAAAAGGTCGAATCCAACCGCAATTTTGCGAATAAGCTCTGGAACGCGGGACGATTCGTACTGTCGACGCTCGAACGGACGCCGCGCGAGCTGAAAGCGGACGAGCCGATGGAGCTGACGCGCGCGGACCGTTGGATTCTATCACGGACGGAAACGCTCGTCGCCGGCGTCAACCGCTTATTCGAAGGTCATTCCTACGGTGAGGCGGGACGGCAGATTTACGACTTTTTCTGGGGAGAGTACGCGGACTGGTACCTGGAGATCGCGAAGATCCAACAGGCGCAAGGCGGGAATCGGGCGTTCCTGACGACACGGACGCTGATCCGGGTATTGGATACCTGTTTGCGGTTGCTGCACCCGTTTACGCCGTTCGTGACCGAGGCGCTCTGGCGGCGGCTGAAAGCGGCGGCGACGGATTTTTCCCCGGATTTCGCCCCGGCGCAGGGCTGGGAAGAATCGCTGATCATTGCGAAATGGCCCGAGACGGGGACGGTTTTCCCGGATCCGGACGAAGCCGCGATTGCGGGGCTGACGCTCGTTCAGGAGGTCATCCGGGCGATCCGGAATATCCGGACGGAAAAGAACGTAAAGGCGGGACAGAAGCTTCCGGCGTTGATCGCCGCGGGGGAGGATCGGGCGCTGTTCGAGGAAATGCGCGCCGTTCTCGCCGCGTTAGCGTCGCTTGACGCGGGAGCGCTGACGATTGTCGACAGGTCCGACGAGGCGGCTCCGGAAGGAACGCTTTCGACCGCCGCTTCCGGGATCGGGATTTATCTTCATGTTGCGGAGGAGATCGATTCGACGGCGGAGCGGGAGCGGCTCGAAAAGGAGCTGGTCGATACGACGGCGCAGCTTGCCCGGCTTGAAAAGCTGCTGAATTCGCCATTTGCGGAGAGAGCGCCCGCCGCTGTCGTCGGAAAAGAGCGGGAGAAGCTCGATACGTACCGCGAAACTGCGGCGAGGCTGCGTTCGCAGCTGGATTCTCTCGGATAAAAAGCGGGAAGCGGCGGGAAAAGGTAAACTCCCGCCGCTTCTTTGGATAGCCTGACTATTGCAGCACGAATTCCTTCCCTCGGACCTCGAGCTTTTGAATCTGCATGACGCGAAGAACGAGACGGAAATAGTCGGTTCCCTCGCGCGGAACCATGTCGAGCGTTCCCAGGACCCGAACCCAGTCGTTATCGGTTAAATCGTCGCCGCTGTAGTCGATTTCGAATCCGGCGGACCCATCGTTCCCGCAGCATCCCGGTCCATAGCGCATGACGTATTGTTCGACGACGATCCTGCCCTGAAACGGATATTCGGACCGCTTGTAAAGTCCTTCAAGCGAGATGACTTTGCCGATGTAGTCCGGGGCGTTAACGTAGATGTCGTTGCACTGCGCAATGAACATTTTTTCGCCGATCTGGATATCGACGCCGGCGACCGGCGTTTCGGTCGGATAGACTTCGTGACGGACGGTCGGGACGCCGGAAAAGGGCGTTTCGCTCGGACGGACCGGAATCGCCATCGGCGTCGGCGTTTCGGTTGGAAATTCCGACGTCGGCGTCGCGGTGAAATCGACGAAAGAAACCGGCGCCGACTTATCGGCGCAGCCGGTCAGGATCAGCCCTGACAGGATACTCATCACGAGGATCAGCATAAAGCCGCGAATACGGATCATAAATTCCTCCGATCTCAGGATCCTCGCCGGAGCTTTCCGGCAAGGGCAAACAGGGCGAAGAACGCCAGCTGCATCGTAACGACGGAAGCGCCGGCCGGCGTTGCGGCGAAATACGAGAGCGACAGCCCGGCGATAAAGCTGACAATCGCCAGCAGCGCGGCGCAGACGATCACGGCGCGGAACGACTTGAAAACGCGCATTGCGGTCAGCGCCGGCAGGATCAGCAGGCTCGAAATCAGCAGCGCGCCCATCATTCGCATTCCAAGAACGACGGTAATCGCTGTCAGCCCCGCGATCAGCATATTATAGCCGCCGACGCGCAGTCCGGTCGTGCGGGCGAAGGCTTCGTCGAACGTGATCAGGAAGATCCGGTTATAGAAGACGACGTAGAGAATCAGGACGAAGACCGACAGCACGATTGAAAGCGTTACGTCGCTTTTGCTCATCGCTAAAATTGTCCCGAACATGTAGTTGCAGACGTCGGTCGTCATCCCGGTCGACGCCGAGATAATCAGGACGCCGATCGCCAGCGATCCCGTTGAAATCAGCGCAATCGCCGCGTCGCCTTTAATTTTCGCGCTTTCGTTCAGCCGGAGCAGGAGAAACGCGATCAGGACCGTCGCTGGGATCGAAACGCGGAGCGGATCGAGATCGAGCGCCGTCGCCAGCGCCAGCGCCGCGAATCCGACATGCGACAGGCCGTCGCCGATCATCGCGTAACGCTTAAGAACCAGGCTGACCCCTAAGAGGGCGGCGCAAAGCGCGACCAGGACCCCGACGATAAACGCCCGGACCATGAACGGAAACGACAGCATCTGGATAACGTTCCCGAAAAAGGCTTCGATCATGGCTGCGTCCCTTCCTGATAGAAACGCCCGAGCGGCGTCTTGACATATTCGGCCGTCGGCCCGAAAAAGAGGGGCCGGTTATTCAGGTGCAGAATGTGAGACGCGCCGATCACGGCGTTATGAATATCATGCGAGATCATCACGATCGTGATCCGTTCTTCTGCGTTGACCGTTTGAATAATTTCGTATAGCTCCTTGGTGACGAGCGGGTCGAGGCTGGCCCCCGGTTCGTCGAGAACGAGAAGCTTTTCAGTTGCGCAGAAGGCGCGCGCGAGCAGGACGCGCTGCTGCTGGCCGCCGGAGAGCTCCCCGTAGGGACGCCGTTTCAGCGCGTCGAGCCTGAACCGGCTGAGCGCGTTTTCCGCCCGGCGGCGCTCGTTCGCGCCGAAGAACGGGCGCTTCCCGAGTCGGGACATGCAGCCGGAGCGGACGATTTCGAAGACGGACGCCGGGAAGCTGCGCTGAATTTCGGTTTGCTGTGGGAGGTAGCCGATTTCGGTCGGGCGCAGTCCGTCCCCGAATTCGATTTCTCCCTGCGCCGGGGTTTTGAGCCCGACGAGCGCCTTGACGAGCGTACTTTTTCCGGAACCGTTTTTCCCAACGATACAAAGATAATCACCGGGATTGACCGAAAAGGTCAACCCGGTGACGACGGGTCGGCGATCATACGCTAAGGTTACGTCGCGACAGGAAATATATGCCATTTCTGAATTGCGTCTCTTTCTGATTCTTGAGCGCTTTTTTAAATTCCCTGACAGGGGACCCGTTTTTAATAAAGCGCCTCTTTCAACACGATCAGGTTCTTTTTCATTAAATCATAGTAGGTGACGCCGGATTCAAAATCCTGTTTTGAAACGTTATGCGCGGAATGAATTTCGCGCGTCTTCGCGCCTGTCGCTTCGGCGATTGCGTTGGCGATTTTCTGATTCGAGAATTCAATGTAGAAGACGACCGGAATCTGATGCTCCCTGACTTCGTCGATCAGGAACGCGATCGTTCCCGCGCTGGCTTCGGTATCGGTCGAACAGCCGGTAAAAGCCGCGTAGTAATTCAGCCCGTACGCGTCGGCAAGGTACCTGAGGGGGAAGCGGTCGCCGACGATGATCGTTTTTCGGACGGCGCCGGCGACGAGATCCTCGTACTCTTTATCGAGGTCGGCTAATTTCGCGTTATAAGCTTCGGCGTTGCGGGCGTAGGCGTCGGCGTTCGCGGGATCAAGTTCGCTGAGGGTCTTGCTCAGCTTGTTGACGATGAGGATCGCGTTCCTGGGCGACGTCCAGACGTGTTCGTCGAGCTCGATTTCATGGTCATGGTCGTCGTGGTCGTCGTGCGCGTCGTGATCATGGTCGTTATGGTCATGGTCGTCGTGCGCGTCGTGGTCGTCATGGTCGTGGTCGTCGTGCGCGTCATGGTCGTCATGGTCGTGGTCGTCGTGCGCGTCGTGATCATGGTCGTTATGGTCACGGTCGTCGTGCACGTCGTGGTCGTCATGCGCGTCATGGTCATGGTCGTGTTCCATGCCCTCGACGATCTCTTCCGGAACCGCGTCGACCATCTCGATCATGCGGACCGTTTTCGGGGCGGATTCGCCGAACGATTCGAGGATCCGTTCGACCCATTCTTCGTTTTCACCGCCGGTCGCTACGAAAAGCCCGGCCTGCTGGATTTCGATCATGTCCTTCGGCGTAGGCTCGAACGAATGGCTTTCGGCGCCCGGAGGAAGGAGCATTTTAACCTGGACCAGGTCGCCGCCGACGGCGCGGACGAAATCGTAACCGGGAAAGTTCGTCGTTACGACTTTAATCGGGTCCGCGGCGAGCGCAGCCGAGGCGAAGGCCACCGCCGCAGCCAGCGCGAGAAAAACAACCGTGAATTTTTTGCTGTTTTTATTAAACATGTTCTTTGTCTTACCTTTCTTACAGATCAGATTTGGATTTGTGATTCAAGCTGAACGTCGACGCGGTTTCCCGGCGTCGATATCCAGGGCCGAACCGCTAACCCGTTGATTGATTTCCGCCGGTCTTTTCCCCGGCGCAGTTTTCACAGACGCCGGAAAAAACGCGTTCGGCGCAGGACAGGCGGAAGTGATGTTCCGAACGGAGATGCGCTTCGAAGGAGGAAAGCGCGCTGCAATCCAGCCGCTCGACCTTGCCGCAGGCGCTGCATTTCAGTTCAATCTGGCCGGCGGATCCGGCGCGGTCCGGGTCGAACCGGAACCGGGTCAGCTTTTGCGCGTCGTCGAAAAAGCTGACGATCCGTTTTTCTTCGGCGAGCCTCTTCAGCATCCGGTAAACGGTCGTGCGGCTGACTTTTTCGCCGTTCGCGAGGAGCGCTTCATGCAGCGATTCGACGTCGAACGTCTTTTCCGGATTCGCTGCGAGAAAATTCAGGATGACGGCCCGTTGTCGGGTCCGGTAGGTTAAATCTTTCATGCGCTCCTTTCGGGCTGTGCCTTCGGCTCTCGTTTTCCGATATGAAATTGAATTTCAATTTCATATCGGGAGGTATTGTACCGGAAATTGAAAATTTGTCAACCGGGCTGATCTGGAAACGCGCGGCAGGCCTGCCTCCGTATCACTTGAATTTTTCGCCGTGAACGGTCGGGCGCACGGGCGCGATTATAATTTTTCTGATGACGAAGAGATTTTTATTTGCCGCATGCTTAGTTTGTTTCTTCTTAGCCGGATGCGCTCCGGAGCCGACGGCGACGCCGACGTTAAGCGCGACGCCGGAGAATACGGCGACGCCTGAACCGACGCTGACGCCGACGCCGCTGCCGTCGGTCGCGGTCGTCAACGGGATTTATATTCCTGAAGAGGACCTGGCCCGCGAGACGGAGAACCTTATTCGCGCCGCGAGCGATTTGGGAACGGGCGCGCCGGAAGACGCGCGGAGCGAAGCCCTCGACGGACTTATCGATCAGGCGCTGCTGATCGCTTACGCGCGGGACAGCGGGTATGTTTCCGATCCGGAGGCGATCGACGCGCGGATCCTGACGCTCGTTACGGCGATTGGCGGAGAGGGCGCGTTTCAGGACTGGCAGCGGCGGAACGGGTATACGGCGGAAAGCTTCCGCCGCGCGCTGGACGCTGAGCTGGCGGTCGCGTTCGCGCGGGAGAAACTGATCACGGAGGCCCTTCCGCAGGTTGAACAGATTCATGCCTATCAGATCCTGACCGATTCGAAATCGGCGGCGCAGGGGTATCTCGATAAACTCGCGCTGGGATTCGATTTTGTTTCGCTGGCGCGAACGGAGGACACGATCAGCGGCGGCGATCTGGATTGGATCGCGCGCGGAGTTCTCGTTTACCCTGAGCTCGAAGACGCGCTTTTCGCGCTCGGAACGGGAGAGACGACGCCGATTCTGGAAACGGAGCTGGGCTTTCATCTTTTGTACGCCGCTGAACGGTCGACCGATCGCCCCCTGTCGCAGCAGGTCCGTGAAACGGTGGAGCGACTGATTCTTTCGAATTGGCTGGAAGCGGCCCGCGGAAGCGCGGATCTTCAGCGGCTCGATTAGAGGCCCGGCGCTGCGATGGCTGAGCCGAGGTTTGATCCGGATTTATTGAATCGACGGGCGGAACGGCGCGCGAAACGGCGCCGCGGCCGGTTCTGGCATTTTTTTTCGATCGTTTTGGGTATTCTTGGCGTGGCTTTCCTGGTCCGGCTGATTACGGCGTCGGTATCGCGGACGCGGAACGCGGGTTCGCCGTTGGCGACCGCGACCGCGGCTGAGCCGCAGTTTAAAGCCTATCAGACGCTGTATGAAGCGCTGTTCGTGACGCCGACGCGGACGGCGACCGCAACTCTGACGGCGACCGTCCCAACAGCGACGGAATCGCCGCTTCCAACGGAAACGGGAACTCCGACGCCGACGATGACGGCGACCGCGACGGCCCGGATCGGAACGAAAGCCCCTGACGGTGGGAAGCCGCGCCCAGCGGCGGAAACCCCGTCCTCGCTGACGCCGGAGGACGATTATCCGTTTAAAGTTCTCGGAGAACCGGGAGCGATTAACGCGAACATGATCTATCAGAATTCGAACTGCTCCTGGATGGGCGTCGCCGGGCTGGTTACTGACTTGAAGGGCGATCCGCTGGTCGGGTATTTCGTCCAGGTTGGCGGATTTGCGGACGGCGAGGTTCGCGAGACGATGAGCGGGCTGTTCGAGATTTACGGTCCGTCGGGATATGAAATTACGCTGGCGCGTCCGGTTCAGCGGATCGAAGGTCCGCTCTGGATCCAGCTTTATAATTCGGACCGGGAGCCGGTCTCCAAGCGGGTCTTTTTTGAGCCGAGCGAGAGCTGCGAGCGGAGCCTGATCCTGATCAATTTTCAGAAGGATTGAGAGGTCCGGCTCAGGGAGCCGGGACGGAGGTTGAATCATGAATCATCAGATACCAGGGAGCATAAAGCCGTTCGGGCGGAAAACCGTCGTTTTCGCGACGGCTGCATTCGCGTTCCTGATTGCCGGCTGCGGCATCCGGCAGGCGCAGGACGATCAATTAGCGACGCAGGTCGCCGTCGCCTCGACAGAAATCAATCAGACGATTGTCGCTGATTGGACGCTGACGCCGACGGAAACGCCGGTCCCGACCGAGACGGCGACGGCGACGCTGACGCCGACGATCACCGAAATCGCAGGGACGGCGACGCCGGACGAACGGCCGCTGGCTGAAAACTGGCAGAGCTGGCCCATCGTTCCGGAAATTTCCGATACCGCGAAGCGGATTTTCCGTCAGGGCGTCGACGAATTCGGGACGAATCCGCGCGTCTTCTCGAAGATTGGCGACTGCCAGTCGGTCCCGAACGTATTTTTAGGGATTTACGGGATGGGTTATGAAGGGATGCTGAGCGCTGAAGACGCGTATTTGCAGACCGCGATCGACTATTTCCATGACGCGTTCCTGATGGAGAGTCTGGCGGTTCATGATGGGATGAGCGTCGGATCGGCGCTGACGACGACCTGGTCGGATCCGAAACGCTGTGAAAAAGGGGAAAATCCGATTCTCTGCGAAATCCGGCTGCATAATCCTTCGATCATGTTTGTGAACCTGGGGACGAACTGGGTCGACGGCCTGGGAATGGACGTGTATTACGAGTATCTGGCGGAGATCGTGGATATCCTGATCAGCCATGGCGTGCTGCCGATCCTGACGAGCAAGGCGGACGACGTCGAGGGTGGGAACTGGATTAATCGCGTCACTGCGCAGGTCGCCCGGGACTATGATATTCCGTTTTATAACTTCTGGGCGGTTGCGCAGCTGTTAGTCAATCAGGGCCTTTCGCAGGAAAATCATATCTACCTGACGGTCGGCGCGTGGGATTACCGGAATTATCATGCGCTGCGCGTTTTAAACAAGGTCGGCGAGGCGATGGGCCTGTTTACTCCCGGGGCTACGCTTGCGCCGGCAGAGGACCCTGCGAAAACGCCCGCCGCTCCGTAGTCGGATCGTTTCGGGCTAAAAATAAAAAACCTTCGGTATCGAAGGTTTTTTATTTTTATAAAAGGCCTTCTTATTTAAAGAAGGCAGAACGACTTGAGCCTTTTTCCCCCTACTGACTGCGAAGTGCGATGTTCCAAAAGTTATGTGCCTATTATAGTGCGTCTGGATTGTCTGTCAAGGGCCTGCGGCTGAGAATATGTTTAAGCCCGCCTTATCGCCGCGGAACCGGGCCGGGAGGATTATGATTAGCGAGGGCGCCGAGCTTCGACTGGCAAAGGGAATCCGACGGCGATCGCAGTGACACGTCAGCTACCATGATGATGAGAGGATTGACAGATATGGGCGAAACGAAAGAGCAGGTCCCCGCCGCTATTCAGGTACGCGGCGCACGGGTCCATAACCTGAAAAATGTGGACGTGGATATTCCGCTGAACCGGATCGTCGGGATCGCCGGAGTTTCCGGCTCGGGAAAATCTTCGCTGGCGCTGGGCGTCCTGTACGCGGAAGGTTCCAGAAGATATCTGGAGGCCCTGTCTACCTATACGCGCAGGCGGATGACGCAGGAGGAGAAGGCGCAGGTGGAAGAGATCCGCTACGTTCCCGCCGCGCTTGCGCTGCATCAGCGCCCAGCCGTCCCGGGTATGCGCAGCACCTTCGGCACTTCCACGGAACTCCTGAATGTACTGCGCCTGATGTTCTCCCGACTTGCGAGTCATCGCTGCCCCAATGGGCATTACGTCGCTCCATCTATGAACGCGGCCGCGGGGCTTCCGCTGGTGTGTCCGGACTGCGGCGGGAAGTTCTTTCCGCCTTCCGCCGAGGAGCTTTCCTTTAACAGCGCCGGAGCCTGTCCGAAATGCGACGGAACGGGCGTCGTGCGTGTCGTCGACGAATCTACGCTCGTACCGGACGATTCGCTGTCGATTGACGATGGGGCCGTTCTCCCGTGGCAGACGCTCATGTGGTCGCTTATGAAAGAGATTGCCCGGAAAATGGGGGTCCGGACGGACGTTCCGTTTCGTGAATTGACGGGCAGAGAAAAGGATCTTGTTTTTCATGGTCCTGCGGAAAAGGTTCATATGATCTATCAGAATCAGAAGACCGGAGCCTCCGGCGAGATGGATTTCACTTACTTCAACGCTATTTATACGGTGGAGAACGCGCTCGCAAAAGTGACGGACGAAAAGGGCATGAAGCGCGTCGAACGGTTCCTGAAGCAGGGGCCCTGCCCGGACTGCGGCGGATCGAGGCTGTCTGACGCGGCCAGAGCGCCTCGGATTCAGGGAATTGGCCTGATGGATGCCTGCCGGATGACCCTGTCGGAGCTTACGGCCTGGGTGGAGACGGTTCCGGCCGCGCTCCCGGAAGAAATGATTCCAATGGCGGAAAGCATCGGCGACTCATTTCGCGGCATGGCGGCTCGCCTTCTTGATCTTGGCCTTGGGTATCTGACGTTAGACCGGGAGGGGGCTACGCTTTCTACCGGAGAACGTCAGCGTGTCCAGCTTGCACGATCTGTCCGGAACCGTACCACGGGCGTTCTTTATGTGCTGGATGAGCCGTCGATCGGACTGCACCCGTCCAACATCGAAGGGCTGAAGGGCGTGATGCGCGATCTGGTAGCGGACGGGAATTCGATCGTGCTGGTAGATCACGATACGCAGCTTTTAAAAGAATCCGACTGGGTAATTGAGCTGGGACCGGAGGCTGGAGCGAAAGGCGGAACGGTCATCGCGCAGGGAACGCTTCCTGATCTTGAGGCGGATAGAAGCTCCCGGATCGGCGGTTTTCTTTCCGGTTCGGAGACTATGCTGGTTCGCCGAAGAGCAGGCGCGGCGCATCTGTTCGATTTTGGAACGATCGAAATGAGCACCCGCGAGATCCACACGGTAAAGCCGCTTCAGGTAAAAATTCCGAAAGGACGGCTTATCGCCGTCACGGGAGTTTCCGGTTCCGGTAAGACGACGATGGTATTGGAAAGCCTGATCCCAGGGCTTGACGCCGCCTGCAGGGGGAGAGCGCTTCCGCCTCATGTCAGGTCGATCGACGCGCCCGGAATTCATCAGGTAAAGCTGATCGACGCTTCGCCGATCGGGATCAATATTCGTTCTACCGTAGCAACCTACGCCAACGTGCATGATGAGCTTCGTAAGATTTATACTCAGACAGCGGATGCGAAGAAAATGAAGTACAAAGCCGGCGACTTCTCTTACAACACCGGGAAGCTGCGTTGTCCGACCTGTGACGGAACCGGCTCTATCAGTCTCGATATCCAGTTCCTGCCGGATGTGGAGATCGTCTGTCCGGACTGCGGCGGATCAAGGTACGGCAAGGAAGCTTCCTTGATAGCCCGCGCGGGGAAAGACGGCGGCCCGGCGTACACGCTTCCGCAGCTCATGGCCATGAGCGTGAACGAAGCTCTGGGAGCCTGCGCTGATCTGAAACCGGTGCGCAGCCGTCTTCAGACGCTGTCCGACCTTGGGCTGGGCTATCTTACGCTGGGAGAAGCGACGCCGAGCCTGTCCGGCGGAGAGGCCCAGCGTTTGAAACTCGCGAGCGAAATGGGGAAAGGTCAGGAGGATGCGGTATTTGTGTTTGACGAGCCGACAATCGGTCTGCATCCGCTCGATGTGCGGGTCTTGCTCTCCGTGTTCCAGAGGCTGATCGACAGCGGCGCTACCGTTATCGTGATCGAGCACGATCTTGACCTCATTCACAACGCGGATTATGTCATCGATATGGGGCCTGGAGGGGGGCAGGACGGCGGTCAGATCGTAGTCTCTGGCGCGCCGGAAGAAATCGCCGCAAACAGGAACAGCGTAACCGGAAAATATCTCTGAAGAACCTGGCCCTGAATGATTCAGGATCGCAGGCCCTGTAAAAGAGCCTGCGAATTTCATGTTTTTCAGATTTTCTTACTTCTTATCGATCCCGTTGCGATCCAACCAGGCCGATACGTCGGGCGGAAGCGTCGATCCGCCGGAATAGTGAATCGATAGTCCTTCTCCCAGCTCAGAATCGGGGGCAAGCTTCGCAATTGCGGTCAGGCTTTGCCCGAATCGCCCGCCGCCATGGGAACAGAACGGAAGGATCGTCTTGCCGGAGAAGTCATAGCTTTCCAGGAAGGTCGCGACCGGCATGGGGATCGACGCCCACCAGTTGGGATAACCCAGCAGGATCACATCGTATTGATCAATACTTTGGAGAGGGTTGGCGATCTCAGGCCTTGCCTGCTGGCGCTGATCCGCCTGCGCCTCCATCAGAACCGTGTTGTAGCTTGTGGAATAGGGGTGGGTCAGCGTGATCTCGAACAGGTCCGCGCCGGTCTGCGCTTGTATTTCGCGGGCAATGCCGCGCGTATTGCCGCCCCAGGAGAAGAACGCGATCAGGATCTTTCCGCCCGCGGTCGCCGGCTGGACGGTTTCAACGGCAGTGACAGTACCGGTCATCGCGGCGTTCGCGTTCCGCGCAAGACGCATCCCGAGGTTTGCGGCTGTCAGGGCGGATGGCGCGGCCGCGCGGTAAGCGCTGCGCATGTTTTTCCCGAAATCGTTCCAGCCTCCGCCGCGATAGACGTGACGGGCTCCGGCGGATATGCCGGTGGGATCGGCGGCGGGCTGGAGATCATACGCGCCATAATAGTCCCAGCACCATTCATTGACGTTGCCGTGCATATCGTACAGTCCCCATTTATTTTTATAAAAGCTGCCCACGGGAACGGTCGTCTGGCGGTAAAGGCCGGGACGGGCTTCCAGAACGGAATCGTTGAAATAGTTTTCCTCGATTTCATAAGGATAATGACCGTAGAAATTAGCATGATCCGCGTCCAGCGATTTTCCGGCGTTGAACGGCATGTCCGTTCCGGCACGGCAGGCGTATTCCCATTCGGCCTCGGTCGGCAGCCGGTACCCGTCCGCCGCGCGATCCCAGGTGACGCTGTTTTCGCTGAACGTGTAAACGGGGGTCAACCCGGCTTCCGTGCTCCTGGCGTTGGCGAAGCGAAGCGCGTCCAGCCATGAAATACTTTCAACCGGAAGGTCGCCGCCGGTGAAGCTGCTTGGATTTTCTCCCATCAGCCGGATATATTCGGCCTGCGTCGTCTCATGTGGGTCGATGTAGAACGAGGAGAGGGTTACTTCATGCTGCGTTTCGTCGTCGATCCGCCAGTTTTCAGTTTCCGGACTGCCCATGAGGAACGTGCCGCCGGGAATCAGGATGAAGCCGTCGCCCGTCTCGTTCGGGTCTATTTGCGCCGCGGCATGCGGTTTCGGCGATGTCCGATTGCTGGCTGGTTCTTCCGCGTGATTGGTTTCGTTCAAGACGGACGACGTATTTTGTGAAGCGCCCCAGCCGGGAGATACAGATTGGTTATTTTTCATCAGATTTGGAATGACGCCGATCAGGATCGCGATCAGCACGTATAAAATCGGAATCAACGGATTCTCCGTCGAATCGTTTTTCTTATTCAGGCGGCGAATTAAACGAGCTGTATTGGCGCCGACAAAAGCGAAGAAGAACAGCTGCGCAAGGTTTTCGAGGAAGACGAGAACGGGCGCCTTCTCATAATCCAGGAACGCGAACGGCGTCCGGAAGAAAATATAATCCGGGATGCCGTTCCGGATCAGCAGCCACAGACCGATACCGGCGAGCACGGTCAGGACAGCCGGCAGAATTGTCTTTACCGGCCGACCCGGTTTGAGCTTCGCGGTCATCGCCGGAACGTGCAGCCCAAGATGCAGCCCCATTAAAATGAATGACCAGAAAGAGAAGGCGAGGTGCATCCGTCGAGCGAAGGAGACGCTTACCATTCCGTAAAGAAACGGCGTCGCGTGAGCGCTCATGCTCATCCCGCAGAACGCGGTCAGCGCAATAGACGCCAGCAGCAGCATGTTCACGGTGATTGTGACGATCCGCCAGGCGTTATACCTCCCTTTGAAGAGCGAGCCATACCACCTGATATTCAAAATATGATGGACGATCAGCATGATCGTCATGCCGACCCCGGTCCATTCATGCAGCGCCTCGCCCGTCACCTGATACGCCATCAGGCAAAGCAGCAGAACGGTCAGTACTGCGTCAACAATTTTCCTGATGATTTGGTTCTGTTTCATCGGTTTTCAGAATCCTTCTTAAAGCTTTCCACCGAAGACGGGGAAGAAGCTGGAATCGCCGTAGTTATCGATTCTTTCGACATTCTTTAAAATCTCCATGTCGCTGTCCGAAATGACGAAGTCCAGTTCTGCGTTGTTCTTCATATGCTCCGGATTTGCCGTTTTCGGCAGGACGACCATACCGAGCTGGATATCATAGCGGATACAAAGCTGAGGGATCGATACGGCGTACTTTTTCGCCATGTCCGCAATGGCAGGGATCCGCAGCGCTTCGCCGTGGGCAACGGGACTGTAGGCTTCCATGACGATTCCCCTGCCCTGGCAGTATTCGATCAGGTCCAGCGGCGTATTGGCAATATGGCAAAGCACCTGATTGACCATCGGCTTCACTTCCGCATGGCTCCAGATATTTTCGATATCCTCTTTGAGAAAATTCGAGACTCCGACAGCGCGAAGCTTTCCGGCCTGGTACGCATCGGTCAGCGCACGCCATGCCTCAAGGTTTCCTTCATAGTACCGGTCGTCTGACTGATTGACCTCAGCCCATGGCTGCGGGCAGTGGATGATCATCATGTCGATATAATCCAATTCCATCGTGCGGAGCGATTTATCGATCCCGTCCGCCGCCGTGCGGTAATCCTTATGCTCTGCGGCGACCTTTGTCGTTACGAACAGCTTTTCCCGGCTGACGCCGCAGGTCCGGATCGCTTCTCCGACGCCGCGTTCGTTGGCATACGCCTGCGCCGTGTCGATATGTGTATAGCCGATCTCAACAGCGGCTCTCACGGCTTCAGCAACCTGATCATCGCCGATCAGCCATGTTCCGAGCGCCAGCTGTGGGATTTCAACCCCGTTAGACAGTTTCATGATTTTGTTGAACATCGGTTTTTCCTCCTGATATGAGTTCGATTTTATGGCAGCATTCTTAGCAGAGCTGATTTTACGAGTTCTTTAATCGTGGTCCTGGGATGCGCGATTCCCGCCTGGTCCATGGCCTCGATCTGCTTTTCGGTCGCAAAAGCGTAAGGGTAGACTCCGTGCAGAAACGGCAGGAACGTAAATACGAACGACTGAATTTCCCGCTCCGGCATATGCGGATAACAGGCGCCGATCAGGTTCGCCAGCTCGTCTCTTGACCTGCCGTATGCGGTTTTGAAACTGACCAGCCTTTCGATCCGACTGTTTCCTTCAACGTCGTACAGATTGACAGAAAGGAGTTTAAGAAGGAACTTCCTCTTTTCCAGCGTTTCGCCGATTTTTTCCGCAAGGATGGCTCGATCCGACCGGGCCGCCTCGGCGCGCAGTCCCCGCAGCTCTTCCGTCCAGAGAACGTATTCCCTTTCAAAGAGCGCGAGAAAAATTTCTTCTTTAGATTCAAAATAATTATAAATACTCGGACGCGAAAAGGAAATCTCTTTCCCGATCTCTTTGAGCGTGATTTCTCTGAAGCTCATAGTCCGGTAGAGCTTCTCACAGGCGTTGATAATCTCCTCCCGCCGTTCGGCAATCATTTCAGGCGATCCCTTCGTCACGGCCTCCCCTTTTTCTGCGGTACGATACGCTGACATTGTGTCAATATGTGTATTATACAGGATTGCTGACAGCGTGTCAATACCGAAAGCCTGGTCAGATCGGATATCGGAATATGTTTAAGCCAGGATTCTTCATGTTGATTTGTTGGTTTGTCAATGATGCGTTACAAGTTTGAAAGATGAATCTTAAGGAACTGAGAAGGGGAAAGCCAGGCGAGAGGACGCATCGGGAAATTGTTGTACCAATGGTTATGAACCTTCAGTTGTTTCTTAAAATCGTTTAGCGAATAGAAACGATGAGTTGCGTAAAAGTACTCATTATCTTTACGGTGTGAACGTTCGACCTTACCGTTATGACGAGGGGTATAGGGACGAATGAGTTTGTGGACGATGCCACGCTGTTTGAGCAGCTGCTCAAACAGCGTGGGGCGATCGCGATTCGAGGTAAATCGGTTTGTGAATTCGGTTCCGTTATCTGTTTGAACGCATTCAACCTTGAATTTGAAGGCTTTAAGCATATTCTCCAGGAAGACAGCAGAGGAAAAGGTACTCAGCTCATCGAAGCCTT
>CALIHP010000006.1 GCA_938020565.1 uncultured Anaerolineaceae bacterium
TCTGGATTCCTGTCCAATAACGCCTTAGCGACAATAATCATTCCCGGAATGCAATAACCGCATTGAACAGCCCCACACTCAATAAAGGCTTCCTGAATCGGATGTAAACCCTCGCCATCCGCCAAATTTTCGATCGTCTCAATTTTCATTTGCCGCTCATGCGCCTTTCGCGCAAGCAGCGTACAAGCGTTAACCGCTATCCCATCGGCAATAATTTTACAGGCTCCGCAATCTCCCGTTTGACATCCGCATTTTGTTCCTGTCAGATCAAGGACTTCGCGAAGGACATACAACATTGTCCATCGCGGATCGATCTCAAGCTGTACAGCTTTCTGATTGATCCATAGTGTAACTGGAATTCTTGTATTTGCAGTCCCCTGATCATCCTGAACCGTCATCCTATAAATCCCTCCCTGATCGCGAAATAAGCGCCTTTTTTCCAGCTATACGATCGTATCCGTATCAGCGAATACCCTTAACGCATTCTTGAACATCATTTTATCAATCGCTGAACCTGGAAGACCGGATTCCCTTAATGCCGTGAATAAAAGTTCCATTTTAAGCGGGCTATCAATTTCCAGGTTTTCAGTTGGAATGCCGTCAAAATCCGTCCCGATCGCCAACACATTTTCACCGCCAATGTCGTAAGCGTGATGAACATGCCGCACCATATCTTTCACACGGCTGTACCAATTCGTCTTTTTATGCTGGAACAATATTTCATTGACAACGCTTCCGCCAATACTTCCCGTTTCCCTCACGTCTGCAAGGAAAAAATGACAGAAATTCAGCCCCATTACGCCCCCCTTCTCGGAAAGCGCGCGAATCATCTCATCCGAGAGATTTCGAAAATGCGGAACCAGCTCGCGGCAATTCGAATGAGAAGCGATGATGGGCTTTTCAGACAACTCGATTAGATCCCAAAATCCACCGTCGGATAAATGAGAAACGTCGATAATAATCCCCAGCTCGTTCATCAGCGCAACAGATTCACGCCCGAATTGACTCAGCCCTGAAGACATGATGGAGCTTACGTCGGAGCTTGGACTGCCGAAACAATTTTCCTGGTACCAGGTAAGCGTAAGCATACGAATTCCCAAGTTCCTGTACGCGATCAGCTTATCGAACTCGCTATTTACACTGCGGCCATCCTCAAGCGCTAATATCGCTGAAAGGATACCCAGTTGGTGATTCTGCATGATCTCTTGTGCGCTTACAGCCGGGGCAACAATGTCGTTATGGTCCGACAACGTTTTATTAAACTTACATATTATATAATCAATATATTCGCTCTCGCTTATCCGCTTTGCCTTAAGCTCATCCGCTGACGGTTGGTAAATCGCGAAACATTGCGCCATTGCCCCCGCGCGATAAAGCCTGTCTAAATCCACAGAGCTTTGTTCAGACGAAAAAAGATCAAAGTCCTCTGACAATAAAAAATGAAGCAAGGCATCGCAGTGAAGGTCAATATATCCCAATGTTTCCTTCTCCTATATATTTTTAAAGTCCATATATTAAATTTCAAAAATCATTCGATTCTTTTTTAACGTCAGATAATCCCATGATTAATAATCGGTCAAAGGATCTTCTTTATGAACAAGCCCCATCTGATAACAGCATACCTGAATTTTTGGGAGAATACTTGGGGACATACTCAAAACATCGATCCCATAATCCAGCCAGGCAGGAATCAGATCAATGCTTGACGCCGCCTCGCCGCAAATCCCGACCTCAATTCCCTCCCGATGCGCAGCCTCCGCAACTGACTGAATCAACCGCAAAACTGCCGGATGATCAGCCCGATAGAGATTTTGCACTTTCTCATTCAAACGGTCGCAGGCTATCGTATATTGCACCAGATCATTCGTCCCAATGCTGAAAAAATCGCAATGTTTAGCGAATTCATCCGCCAATATAGCCGCAGCCGGAATCTCAACCATCATTCCCAATTTAATCTCTTCAGGACAAGGAATTTCCTGAATTTCAAGCTCCTGCTTTGCCGCATGCACAATCGCCTTCGCCCGCTCAAGTTCTTCTATCGTCGATATCATTGGGAACATAATTCGGACCGGCGACCCGGCAGCCGCTCGCAAAATGGCACGAATCTGCGTCTTGAACAATTCAGGTTCGGCTAAAGCAATTCGTATCGCGCGATAGCCGAGGAACGGGTTCATCTCCTCGGTCAGGTTCAGACCCGGAACCTGTTTATCGCCGCCAATATCAAAGGTACGAAATGTAACGGGGAGCCCCTTCATTGCCTGAAGAACATCCCGATAAATCTGATATTGCTGCTCTTCGTCAGGGAGAGAGGCTTGATTGTAATAGAGAAATTCCGTCCGGAACAGGCCGATTCCCTGAGCGCCCGATTGGATCACGGAAGGAAGATCGTCAGGCCCACTGATATTCGCTTCAAATCGGATACGCCTGCCCTTCCTTGAACGCAGGGGAGATTCTTTTAAGGCATCAAACAGCCGCAGCGTTTCTTCGTTTCGCTTCGCCTTCACTTCAAACGCCCGATAATCCTCAGTTTCCGGGCTAAGCGTTATCACGCCGTCATCCGCGTCCAGAATCAACATAGATCCGTCTCCAATAGATTCTATTTCTTCGCCATGGTCCAGAATCACCATAGGAATAGATTTGGATTTAGCCAGAATAGCTGAATGCATGGTCCAGCTGCCATGCGCAACAATAATCCCGCAGCACTTTGCGAAGTTGAAATGAATCACGTCGGAAGGATAAAGCGTATCCTTGATCATAATACACTGATCCTGAATATCAGAAACAACCGGACCTTCCGCATAAAAACGAGAGGCGTGACAAACGCGCTGATCAGATTGAGCGTTTGCTAACGCCCCCATAAGCTGAGCTGAAATATCGCAAATATCCAACGCGCGCTCGCGGATGACCAGATTAGCAGACTTTTCCAGCATTCCGCATATCCTGTCTGCCTGAGACTTCAGAGCCCATTCGGCACAGCAGCCCTCTTCCTCTATCATCTCGGAAACAGCTTCTATCAAAGCAGGATCCTCAAGAAGCGCCAGATGAGCAGACAGGATCCCGGATTCGTCATTATTTAAAACTTCCAATGCCTTGGAATATTGCTCCTGCAAATGGCTTTGAACATCCAGCACAGCCTTTTCCCAACGGCTATGCTCCATACGAACATCTGCCGCTGACTGCTTAAGAACCTCTGCGGCCCGTTCCCCCATCTTAGCGGCAACGCCTTTAGCCAGACCGAATCCATTCCCCTGACCATTCAGAATCCGTTTTTGAGTTCTCACGATTTCTCCCGCCATTCCTGATAATAATTTATCGGCGTCTCTTCAGCTTCACGCACGCAGGAAATCAGCGATTTTGTTAATCGCATCTTCTTCCCCATCGCCCTCACAGATCAGCAAAATCTGGTCGCCCTGATTGACTCCCAAAGAAAGCACCTCCAATAAACTTTTTGCGTTTGCCTGTTGTTCCTTAAACTGAATTTTCACCTTACATTTTTGCGCTTTGGCAAGCGACATTAAATCCGCAGCAGGTCGTGCATGGAGGCCGGACGCATGTTTTACAGTAACCACAACATTTTTCATGATTGGTTCTCTCTGCTTTTATTCAAATCAGGAAAGGCAGGCAAGCCCTGCCTTTCCATTTTTTTTGTATGAAAATTCCCTATCCCAGAATTCCAAGCGCCCCTAAAACAAAGGCGATAACAACAACGCCTAACATGATTTTCCATGTTTTGACGTTCCTGGTAGTCAGATAGTAGATCAGCACAGTCACAGCCAGCGGCAGAAGCGACGGCATTAATGCATCAAACAGGTTTTCCTGCAAATTAAACGGTACATTGCCGATCGTAAAAGCAAGCGCACACTTCACATTGACATAGTTGGGAATCAGCGCACCCATTACAATACAGCCAAGAATGCCCGCCGCACTGATCCAGGTCTTCATCCGCCCGTCCGCCAACATGCCGGAAATAGCGTTAGTACCCAGTCGATAGCCGTACATCCAGGAATTATAGGCTATAGTCATTAGAACGATCGGCAAAGCAATCAGAACGAAAAGAGAGCCGAATACATTGCCTTTCGTAGCCATACTGATACCGAGCGCAACCATAATCGGAATCACAACGCCCTGTACGATCGAATCGCCGATCCCTGCCATCGGACCCATCATACCAGTCTTAAAGCTGTTAATAGCCTCGTCCGTAAGCGGAGCGCCATTCGCTCGCTGCTCTTCCATGGCAATCGTCCCGCCAAGAATGACCGCGCCAAAGTTAGGGTCCGTATTGAAAAATGTCAGATGCCGTTTCAAGCCGGCTGCTTTTTCGTCCGGATCCGGATAAAGCTTTTTGATAATCGGAGCCAGCGCCATGGCGACAGCCGTACCCTGCATTCTTTCATAGTTGTAATTCGCGTGCGAAAAGAACTGCCAGAGCCAATAGGACTTCTTTACATCTTTCTCATCCAGACTTACTTTCTGAACTTTTCCTTCATTCTTACTTTCCATATTACCCTTCCTTAGCTTCTTTCAGCGACTTTTTCGCATTCGTCACAAAGACCATCGCACAAATAAGACCAATGATGCTAACTCCGATAATGGGAATATTGAAGTAAGCGGCTAAAACGAAACCCGCCAGTAAAAACGGCCATGTCTCCTGTTTTAAAATCGCCCTCAGGTTCAAGGCAATTCCAAGCGCAGGCAGTACGCCGCCAACAACAGATAACCCTCTGAAAGCCCAGCTGCCAGCGATTGCATCCAGGAAACCGCCAACTGCTTCGCCGCCCCACTTACAGAACAAAGCGACAACGATCATTTTGAAAACAAACAACATGATCTGCGCAGGCAGCCAGTTCATAAGCATGACGCCTCGTTCATCCCCTTTTTCAGCGTAATTATCCGCCCAATGCGCGAAAATAGAGGAAATACTCATGCGGCCAACCCAGACAACCGTACCCAGAATACCAATCGGCAAAGCCAACGCCAAAGCGGCCTCCAGACTTGTATCCAAGGCCAGAGCAAAGGCTGTACCAACGTATCCAGCCAACGCCATGTCGCTCGGAATCGAGCCGCCAACGCTCATATGGCCCAGGAAAATCAGGTTAATCGTTCCGCCGATAATTGCGCCCTGCACGGGATTCCCCATTACCAGGCCGACAAGAAAACCGCCGACTACCGGGCGCTGCAAGACATAATAACCTTCCCCGAAGAAAAACGGGGCATCCGCAAAGTAGTAAAGAAACGCAACGACAATTGCTTGCCACCAAGACATAATTTTCTCCTTTTATTAATGGTCAATCAGAACTTCAAATTATCCAGATCGACAGCTTTTTCATCAGGGAACACCTGCAAATACACTCTTGTCCCCATTCTTTGAAGCTCCTTTAATTGATCCAGCTCCTCCGGCGATACCTGAGTACTCCGCATAATCGGTTTACGATTCGCTCCCTGTCCCATATTCCCGACATTCAGTTCTTTAATATCCACGCCGGATTTTGCTAAATTTAGCATCGTGCCGGGCGCTTTCGCCAAAACGATCGTCCTTCTACGTTCCGGCTCGGCTTTGATTGCTTTAATCGCATCTTCCGTAGTCAGGATCTGAACTTCATAATCCGACGGAACGGCCATTTTCATAATAGAACAAAGCATCTCATTTTTTGCAGTTTCGTCGTCAATGCAAATGATATTTGTAGATTTATACACCTTGCTCCAGGCTGTCATGACCTGTCCATGGATCAACCGATCATCGATTCTATATAAGACTACCCCCATATCTGCCTCCTTTTTTACAAACATTAAAACAAAACCTATCCTATCGACTTCGATTTTTGTATCCCGAGCGAAGCGTTGTCGACAATGCCATCCTTACCGCTTTGGATTGCATTTTTAACAACCTCTTCGATACCACACTCCTTTCTGGTCGATAATACTTCCAACAGCAGGGGTAAATTAACCCCGGAAATACATGTTGAACCATATTTCGCGACCGACATAAGCGCCGCATTAAAAGGAGTCCCATTCCGAAGATCGGTCAAAATAAGAACGTTCTCCGCTTCTCCGGTCTCCTGAATAATTCGGCTGATTTTTTCGGTAAAGGTTTCCAGCGACTCTCCCGGATAGAGACCTAAGACATATAGCTTTTCCTGATCTCCCAGGATCATTTCAGCCGCCTCGCGAAGGCCGGATGCGTATGATCCATGACTGGCTAAAAGCACGTGCATCATCTTGCCTTATCCCTCGCTGCCATTCAATCGAATCAGCACCCGAAACGTTTCCATACTGAGCGCTCGGTTAAAAGCAGTTTCTGCATCAGCCATATCATACTTCTCCGAAAGTAATGGATGCACGTCAATCAGCTTTTTACCCAGAAGCTGCGTCGCCTGCCAGAAAGCCTTAATGGTGGGACTATAGGAGCCGGTGATGATCTTCTCGCTGTAATGGATTCCGTTTGGACTGAATGGAATATCATTTCTGGGATGGAAAGACCCATAGTAAACAAGTCTTCCCCTGTCAGCAAGGATTTTAATATAGTCGCCGGCCAGATTTAAATTGTTTACCGTAAAAATAACCGCATGCGGTCCCCGCGATTCGGTCAACCTCCGAATTTCCGTCTCGGCGTCTTTCTCAACCGGGTTGAAAACATCATGAGCGCCTATCGATAAGGCGACTTCGCGCCTTCTTTCGTCAGGCTCAGCCAATATCACTCTTGCGCCAGACAGTTTTGCTAAAAGAACATGCAGCTGACCCATAATTCCGCCGCCAACAATGACGACATCTTCTCCAAAGCTCAAACCTGCCTGTTCCATACTATGCAGACAGCAGGCGAGCGGTTCTGCAAAAGCCGCAGCTTCAAGATCCACAGGGTGTCCAGGAAGCTTGAAGACCCGATCGGACGATATCGCAATATACTCCGCCATTCCCCCCGAACCCGGAATTCCGTCATAAATTCGTTTCTTCTTTTTTCCTTTGCAAAGGTTATCCATCCCCCGGCGGCAATATTCGCATTGACCGCAGCTGTCAAACGTTTTCACAACGCAGGGATCGCCTGCCTTAAGATCGCAGACCGTATTTTCCGGAATATAGGCGACTTCGCCCGATACTTCATGTCCGGGAACAAAAGGCAGCGGGACGTCTTCCCCTTTAAAAATTCTCTGTTCCCAGGTACAAATCATACAATGGCGCAAGCGAATTAATACCTCGCCGGCTTCCGGACGAGGCACAGTCATCTCACGGACCTCTGCGATGCCGGCTTCCGGAATTACAATAGCTTTCATCTTATCAGGAATCATTTTCTTCTCCCTCTGAGGCCAATCTCAAAGCTGAATCTCAGAGGCTTTCGCGCCATGATGAACAAGGTCAGCCAGGGCTTTTACAACCCTTTCCGGATTTTCATGGTTCCATACGTTCCGACCTATCGCAACGCCCGCGGCTCCGACCGAACAGGCTTCTTCGATGCAGGTAAAGAGACTGCCTAATTCTTTGCTTTTAGCGCCGCCGAGAATAACGACCGGCGCATAAGCAGCCTTAATGACGCGTGCATATTCTTCCGGCGTACCCGCGTAACTCGTTTTAATAATATCGGCCCCATATTCACAGCCAGTTCTGGCAGAGAGCACCAGATTCTCGATATTCCACGGTATTTTTCCGCTGAATCCGCCGGGCAGCATTTCCGCCATGACAGGGAATCCCCATTCATGCGCAGAAGTGACAATCCTCGCCAGATTTTTCATGCTCTTCTCTTCTCCTGCTGAGCCGGGGAATCCCATGCAGGCTACGGCGTCCGCACCAATCCTGATCGCGTCTTCAACTTTAAACAACAGTTCAGGCTCGCATCCAGGACCTAAGCAGGAATTACCGCCATCCAGACGCACAATCAACGCAATATCCTGCAAAAGACCGGCATATCGTTTAGCGACGCCATAGGTCGTCAGGAGCGCATCCGCGCCGCCGCGCACGATTGCGGTTAGAATTTTTTCCATATTATCAAGAGCTGGGTTAACCGGCAGCCCCATACCATGATCCATTGCAACAATAACAGTTTTCTTATCTTCCCTAAAGATACGATTCAAACGTTTCATATTTCTGCTCCTTGGAAACCAAGTATTTATAAACTTATAATACAGGAGTCCATCCGGCAGGTCAACGTAAAAAATAACAACAAACCCGGTTTTTTTTGTGAAACAACGCTAAACGGATGCAGAAAAAAGACTGGCTGAGCTATGCCGGATAATCTTCAGAAGATTTTCCCAAAAGGCGCTTTAATTCAAACGCAAGCCGAAGGTTGAACTGGACTTCGCCGGAACGAATCGAAAAACCAAGGATTCTTTCAATTCGTTCCAGACGATAAGCAATCGTATTATAGTGAGTAAATAAAGCTTCGGCCGTTTCTTTAACACTTGAGTTATTCATCAAATAAGCATATAATGTCTGGCATAACTGCGAGCGCTGGTTCTTGTCATATTGGACGAGAGGATCAAGGAACCGTTTTACATATCTATTCGCAGTTTTAAATTTTCTTAATGGGAATAGGATTGAAAGCGTACCGAGATCTTTTTCCTGAATCAGGCTTTTTTGAATATCGCAAATACGTGAAATCTCAGCTATTGTCAGCGCCTGCTGATACAGTTCCGAAATATCCGAGAGATTTCCCGGGTCTGAAACGCACATACGGAAGCTGTCTGTATTCAACATTGTGGATAACTGCGCCTTCAAGCCCGTGAGGACAGCCTGCGGAGGAAGCTCCGCCGCTTCATCAAATAAAATAATCGTCAGCTTCCCTCCATAGGTTGTATAGAGCCATCGATCCTGAATATTCTCATGCCCTTTACTCAATTCCTCCGAAGCGAAAGACGAATACGGCAAATATTCCGGGGCGGTAAAATAATCGGCTACAATAATCCAATATGTTTTATCTGTGGGTAAATACAGATCGTGCGTCCGGGCCGAAAAAGAAATTTCCGAGGCACTCGTGTATTTCCCGGTTAAACAATTGATAATAAACCTGTCTTCATATTTCTTTTGAAGCCGCCTGATTTCCGTCATGTTCTGATACTCAAGCGTCAGAATTCGACTGACTCTCTCCAACGCGGAAATTTTTGACCACTCCAATGGAACGTCCTGAATGACCGCAATCGAGTAAGCGTCTTCTTCCAGCCTGTTGACAGGCAACAGAATCATCCTTATTTCCCGGCCCGGGTATGGAACAATAAATTCAAAAGAATACGGATGAAGGCCTTGAAGATTCTCGTCCAGGCTGTCCTCCGCTATCTTCTTTTTTCGCAGCAGCTTATCCATCTCCCTGTAAATATGAGAACGAATCAGCTGCACACCCCGATCGCCAAATTGGTCAAGATAAAAACGCGTGGCTTCACTGAAGTACAAGCCGTGCCCCTTATGAACAAATATAATTTTATGTTCAAGGATTCGTTCAATTCCTGCTAATTTTTCGTCGATTTTTCCTGGCTGTTGGAGCGCTTCAATTAATTTTTCAGTACTTAGCTGAAGCTGTTTAAAATAATCCGCTTTCTTACGCAAAAGCGTACTGGTAATCTCATATATGATATTACTGAAAATGGACGATAGAGGCAGCTTGATCAGAGCAAAATTTTCCTGATTACAGAGGTCAAGCACCTGGGGCGGGACCACGAAATTTTTACTTGTTTTGATACATAGTGCCGCAGCGTTCTGCTTCGCAAGGCTTTGAACTGCTGATAAAAGCGTCAAAGGCCCGCTTCGAAAAGGATAATCTGTCACGATTACAGCTTCATTTTCGTTTGCCCAGTTCCCTAAATCAGGCATATCAATCACTGTAGCGCCATCAACAGGATGACTTACTCCGCCTTGTCCCGCTATTAAGCAGCTTTCTTTCATTGAATCCAGCGCAAGAAGGCTTTCTACAGTTAATCCTTCCAAATTTTGCCCCTCTATTTGCAGGTTTTCTGCTGTTCCCAAAGCTCATGGCTCATCAATTTGAGTTGCTGCAATGTTGTCCGCCTCGCCTGGTCGTTATTTTTATCGCTGTTATAGACCATATTTCCAGCAATAAAAACATGCTTTATGAACTCTTTCTTCCCATATACAACAATCTGATCGTAGATATTATCCCTGGTAATCTCGGTTGGCCAAAGATCGTCCATGACGATAAAATCTGCCGCCGCGCCATCCCTCAGCGTTCCGCCATGATACCCCATGCACCTGGCGCCCGTTTCCGTCGCCATCTTAAAAACCAACCTGGCAGGCATGACGGTAGTTGACTCCAAATGCGCTTTATGAATCAGAAACGCAGCGCGCATCACGGAAAAGAAATCGTTGATATACCCATCACTGCCCAATCCAACGGGAATTCCCGCCTCAATCATCCTGGGGACTGGAGCTACTCCGCCGCCCACCTCGCAGTTGCTGATCGGCATATGCGAAACGCAGGTCCTCGTTTCCGCTAACAGTTCTATTTCCTTCTCGTTCACTTTGACGCATTGGGACGCCAGGGTCCGATCGTATAATGCGCCCAACCGGCAGTAAAGCTCTGCGGGCAGGACCTGGCGCCGGGACTTCAAAACATCGGGCTCAAACGAGCTCTCTGAAAGGTGAAAATGGAAAATTGCGTCTTCCCCTTTCGCCGTCTTCACAGCTTCTTCAATAAAAGAATCGCTGCAGCTAAAGGTCGTATGCGCGCTGACCGCACCTCGAATCAGGCGGGAGTTTTCCTGAAAATAGCGGATCGCGCTCCTGTTTTCAGAAAGACATCTCCTCCCATTGTCCGATGAAATGCGTTCAGAAGACTCAAGCGAAACAATCGCTCTCATCCCCATTTTCTCAAGAACCTTACCTTGTTCGATGAGAACGCCCTTTTCAGCCAGCGGCGCTTCAAGAACATCGAAAATCGAAACCACACCCGATTCCAATGATTCCATTGCTGTATAAAACGTCGTGGCCAGCACATGTTTCAGAGAGACCTTGTTCTCCAGATCCGGCCACCAATAATCTTCAAGAAAAGATTCGAAATTCCGGATCGTTATCTTGGGCGTCATACCATGAGAAAGGACACCATATTGATGCATATGCGAATTGACGAAACCCGGGCAAACGACCTGATCCCGATAATCGAAAATCTCGTATTGATTTTCCTTCGCCAGACGCAGGATTTCATCGTTTGGCAGAACCTGATTTATTAGCCCATCAACAAATAAAAAACCATAATCTTTCTCTGCGCGGGCAGAATCAACTACAAGCCAGCCAGCCAACACCGCGAACATGATTTACCGCTCCTCCTTTTATAATCTACCTGATCCAACAAGCCCTATTGAACTCGCATCCCTCAAAAAAACGCACAGGATCTGTGTGTTCGCTATTTATCTGCACAAGAGACGCTGTGAGAGATTTGCGCATCCATATCCTTCATAAGCTATCATGAAACCGCGTTCATAAGCTTGAGGTCAGTTTCCGGCGCAGATATTTCCCCTGCCTGCCATACTGAACGCCATTATTAATCACGAACGACCCTGACGACATGACTTTCTCGATTTTGACATGAGCGTCCACATCCCGATAAATTGATTGGTCCTGCTTTGAATGATTGGGCAGCTTATACGGCGAACACGAATCATCGAAAAAAACAAGATCTGCATCGCTGCCGATTTGCAGGCTGCCCTTCTGAGGGTAAAGGCCATGCAAAACAGCTGGATTTCTGGTATAGCGCTCAATGACTTCGTCACCAAACAGCTGATACATCAATACAAAAGAATGCTCTACGCCTCCTACGCCCATCGGGATTTCAGATATCTTTTTATTCTTCTTTTCATCTTCCATAAATGGACAATGATCCGTCGCAAAAACAGAAATCATCCGCCAGTTTTCTTTAAGTATTCTCTGCTCCGCTAATGGTTTTAAAGGCGGCGTCATGCTATAGCGAAAAGCTTCCGACCCTTGGTAGACAGAGTCATCAAAATAAAAGTAATGCGGAGCTGACTCAAGAAAAAGTCTCCTGTTCAGAATATCCCCATACTCGGCGGAAAGTCTTTGAATCGTCGTTCCGCTGCTGACATGGACAATATAAGCGTTTCCCTGATATTTCCGGACAAATTCCGCAATCTTCAATACCTCCGCTACCTCAACTTCGGCCGGCCTTGCTTTACTTAGCTGCGTAATTTCCTGCAGGTCAAAACGAATCAGATCGTCATCCTCCGCGTGACATAATATGCGAATATCGTTCTCAGCGGAGCGCCTGATCATTTTTTCAACGGTTTTGGCGGAAGAATAGGCGACAGGTTTATATGTTGTATATAGCTTAATTGTTGGCGATCCAATCGCAAGCGCCACGCTGGCAATATCCTCCGCGGTATCCTGCAGCTCACAGATCGCTGCGTGAAAACTATAATCCACGATGCTGTTTTGCGCTAATTTGCTTTTCCGCTCGAATTCCTTTTGAATCCCCTCGCCTGTCGGTCTTTCATCAAGGAAATCAATATAGGTCGTAACTCCGCCCCAGGCGGCCGCTATACTGCCGCTGTAAAAATCGTCAGCAGAAGTATACGGACCGCTTCCCATCGCAAGGTGAACATGCGGATCGATGATTCCGGGAATAATCTTGAGCCCATCTGCATCAACATGCTTCACCGCCGGAAGGGGTTCAGCACTGATATTCGCAATCCGACCTCCCGTAACATAAAGATTCGTTTGTACCCATTGCCGGTCGAGATATGCTTTTCCTCCGCAAATTCTCAGGTCGTACATTTTTCTCCTTCATCCAGTTTCTTTTTGTCGATTTTCCTATGCGAATTTTTAAGTTTTCCGAATTTCCCGGTCAAAATCCGCAGACAGGGCAGCTCTCTTTCTCTCGCTGTCAGACTCCTCCGCCCAAGTCGCCGTAAGCGCGCCGGTTGGACATACATCAACGCACATACCGCAATCACGGCAGCGCCTCGAATCGACCTGCATCTGAGGAAAATCCAACCTGCGCGCGTCATAGCAGCAGACCTGCTCGCAGCGTTTGCATTGAATACATTTGGGAGAACCATCTGGTTTAAAAGGTTCAAAATGAAAGTCGTAATGCCTGATCCGCTCGGTTCCTGGAAAATTAGACAAAGCAGCCCGATATGCTGATTGAATGTCGGGATATCCTAATACATCAAGCATTTTAATCAGCTGACGATTCAGCTGGCGGATAAACTCCACGCCCTTAAGAATACCGACTGAGCAGATCCCTGCGCCCATCGCGCCTGCCATGACATATTCCAAAGCGTTCTCAGCCGACATGATTCCCCCTGATCCATAGATATTCCGATAATCAGGGAAACGCATAGCGATCTCAGCCACAATTCTAAGGGCAATCGGGCGTATCGCTTCGCCCGTTAACCAGCCATACCCATCATTTCCAAACATAACAGGCCGCGCATTACGAATATCGATTTTCAGAACCGGACCAATCGAATCGATCGCACAGATCCCATCCGCGCCATGCTCGATACACTTTCTGGCTGATTCGATCGGATCGCTCCAGTTCCCCGACAATTTACAGATAACGGGAATGCTGACATGCGCCTTTGCAAAATCCAACATCGGGAGCAAAGTTTCTTCCCGATAGGAAACCAGTTCAATCATATGCGAACCGGCTTTTTCGACCTCTCCGACAATGGCTTTTGCTTCCTTTAACGTATGGCCCACGCTGGCGATAACCGTCGCGCCTGAAGCAACCGCCTGCGGAATTTCGACTTCACACCACTGTTCGAACGGAATATCAGCCCATTTCTCGGCATTTATTAAACTGTTTTGACCAAATCTGGCGATATGACCGATCGGATTTACAGCAGGACTCAGCCGGATCGTCTTCGTAACGACAGCGCCCGCGCCAGCCTGATACCCTTTGATCATTCCCTCGGCGCTGTAGCATAATGGGCCGGAAGTTAAAATAAAAGGACTTTGCAGCTTCCGCCCGCAAAACTCGATCTCAATCCGATTTTCGTTAGCTTCATTGGTCTTCATTTCCCTTTCCTCCAGAAAGTTCACATACGTCAGGTTTACTGAGAGATTCCCAGGGTAACGGCCTGCCGCCGGAATCGGGAACCGAACCTGGATCCCTTTTCTCGGGCTCAGCCTGATTCGCTTGCCGAGCCACATCATAGACAGCGTCTATGATTTGCCTGTAACCCGTACAGCGACAGAGATTTCCGGATAACGCAGTCTTGATCTCGTCATAAGTCGGGCTGGGATTCTCCTTCAGCAGCGCCGTTGCGCTCATCACAAACCCTGGGGTACAAAATCCGCACTGAATCGCCTGATGCTCTATGATCGCCCGCTGCACCGGGCTCAGACCCGAAGAAGAGATCCCTTCGATCGTTACCACCTCACGCCCCTCACAGCTGCCGATCAACATGAGGCAGGAAGTTACGGCTTTATTGTCCACAATAACCGTACAGGCACCGCACTCGCCCACAGAACATCCTTCTTTAGTACCCGTCAGATGAAAATCATCACGCAGTACATCCAGAAGCCTTCGGTTAGCTTTTGTCAATACTGTCACGTCTTCACCGTTCAGGCGGAAACGAACTTCAATTTTTTCACTCATGATTGATCCTCCGCGCCATAAGCAGCCGCGCACAGCGCACGCTCAGCCAGAGCAGCCAAAGCTGGCTCTTTATATGCAGAAGACCATCTTCTGCCATTCTCCTCCAGCATTTGCTCGGAGACCTGAATTGCCGTCTCGCTGATCAGGGCTCTGGACGGCTTCTGCCCGCAAAGCAATCGTTCCGCCCGCGAATAGCGTTTCACACGTCTCCCGACACAGCCAGGAACAATCATGGCGTTTTGTATACTGCCGTCCCGTTGAAAATCAAGAACCACAGCCACGGAAAGCCTCGATATGGCGAGAGCCCGCCTTCTCCCCAGCTTCACAAAGGACGATCTTTCGCTCGGCAATAATTTCCGGACTTCAACCGCTTTGACAAACTCCCCGGCCTCAAGCCTCGGGACACCCATATCATCGTAAAAATCAGAAAGGCGCACCCTTCGCTCACCCTGATACCCATGAATCAGCAGCTCCGCGTCCCCGGCCAGCAAAGGAGGCAGAGGATCGGATGCCGGCGATGCATTACAGATAGCTCCGCCAACAGTTCCCATATTCCTGATCTGAGGGGAACCTACAGATGCGCAGGCCTTTGACAAAAAAGAGAAATGCTGACGAACAAGGGAAGAACGCTCAATCATCGTATGCGTACATAAAGCGCCTATCCTCAAGGCATAGCCAACATCCTCAATTCGAGACAATTCCTCCTGGAAAGGATGCAGATCGATAACGGCCTCCAGCTCATCCCACCGCCCGCTTTTTTCATGCAGCTGAACCAGAAGATCCGTCCCGCCGGCGAGGATACAGGCATGTGGATGATGAACCAGCAGCATTCGGCTGACCTCTTCCAAATTTTGAGCTTTGATAAAAGTAAAATCTTTCATTCTGGCCTGAGATTATTTAATGGGTTTCCTCAATTTCCGTCCTAACAGAATCGTCTCCAGATCACATGGATTCTCTCTGACACGGCGGCCGGTAGCGTTGTAAACCGCATTGGCAATTGCCGCGGCGACCCCCTCCGTTGCTGGTTCGCCAACGCTCTTAGCCCCATAAGCACCGCTCGGATCCTCGCACTCAAAAATATTAACCTTCATTTCCGGAATATCAATCGCGGTAGGGATCAGATAAGCATCGAGATTTTTAGCTGTAACCTTTCCGCGATCCAGCGTCACCTCTTCCATAACGCCATAGCCCTGCCCCATTACAATACCGCCAAAAACCTGTCCTTGGATTAATGCCGGGTTGATAGCCGTGCCAACATCGTGACTGGACGTTACCTTTTGAACGTCGACGTACCCCGTCCGCATATCCACTTCAACTTCAGCGACAATACAACCGTAAGCAAACGTCGGAAAAGCTTTCCCCTGTCCGGTCTCATGGTCCTGAGGCATGTCGTCGGGCTGATACCAACTATAAACCGAAAGCTGACGCCCTGCCCAAAGACAAGGGATCGTCACCTCCTGAATATCAAATTTAACGGACGGATATCGCGTAAAATAAAACATACTGTTTTGCAGTTCGATATCATCAGCTGTAAAATCCTGATAAGTCAGCGAGCAATGGGGAAGCCCTGTTTTCTCCTCGATTTTTCTTAAGGACAGGAGCTTCATGTCGTATGCATGACGGATCAGGAGTTTTTTCATCTCCTGCCCCGCGCGTTTAACGGACTGAGAACCCATGACTGTACCGCGAGAGGCGACGGTCATGCCGCAATCCGGAATAGCATGGCTGTCAACTCCGTAAAAAGAAATACTATCAAATTTCAATCCAGACGCTTCCGCCGCAATTTGAGCGAATGCGGTTTTTAATCCCTGTCCATTTTCCGCCAGCCCTGAATTGATCGTTGCGGAGCCGTCCTCATTAACGATGAAAAAACAGCCGCCTGCGTCGGGCGATTCTCCGCCAAGACCACAGCCCCGGTGAGTAATCGCCATTCCGATTCCTTTTTTATAGTCAGCGTCCGCCTCCTGCCGCAGGTAAGCATCGCGTTTCTTCCGATAATCCGTCTGACGCAGCGTATAATCCATCACTTCCTGCAAAATAACATGATGAACCTGATCATTCGTTGCAGTAAAAGATCCGTCCTTCAGGCAGTTGATCCGCCTGAGTTCCTCCTCCGGCATGTCAAGTTCCTCGGCCAGCTCATCGATCAGCTGCTCCTGAGCAAAAATAAGCGAAGGAGAGCTGTACCCACGCATCGCTCCAGAATGAATATTATTGGTAAATACGCCGAATGTATCCGTTTTTACATGTTCCACTTCATAAGGGCCAACCGAATGAACGTTCGCACGCCAGTTCATAAACTGCGTCTGATTATTGTAAGCCCCTGAATTATCAATTTGCTGACCTTCAAAAGCTACGATTCTCCCGCTTTTCTTCGCTCCAATTTTATATTTCAGGATAAAAGGATGTCTTTTTGCGCTTTCAAGCAGCGAATCCTCCCGACTGAAAACCATTTTGACGGGCTTATTGGTCAGACGAGCCAGGTATGCAGCTCTCGCTGCGACCAGCCCGACCGCCTCCTCTTTACCGCCGAAAGACCCGCCCAGAACGTCCTGAACCAGACGAACCTTGTTCAACGGTATTTGCAGGATATCCGCCACATATCGTCTGGTAAAGAAAGGATTCTGTGCAGACGCATGCACCGTCATGCATCCTTCATTTGCCTGATAATAAGCGACGGCCGCTTCCGGTTCCATATACGCATGCTCAACATATTGCGTACGATACTCACGTTCAAGAATAACATCCGCCTCCGCAAAGCCCTTCTCGACATTGCCTTTTCGGATATGAAAAACTGACTCGGAAAATATATTATCCTGATATTCCTCATGAACAAGAGGCGCGCCAGCTTCAAGCGCTTCTTCAACCGTAAAAACAGCTGGCAAAATCTCATAATCTACGCTGATCTTCTGCAGCGCAAGATCCACAATTTCCTGCGTATCCCCGGCTACCATCGCTACACAGTCGCCGACATAGCGTACGCGCCCGGTCAAATACATATAGTTAGACCAGCTCTTACATTTGGGCAGATCTCGAAAAGTAACGACCGCCCTTACGCCGGGGATCCGCTCAGCGCGGCTCGTGTCAATCGACCTGACGCTTGCGCTGGGGAATGGACTCCTCAAAACGCCAGCATAAATCATATCCGGAAGATATACGTCCGCGGCATACACAGCCCGCCCGGTGACCTTTTCAACACCATCCTTTCTGGGCAGAGAACGGTTCAGAACCCGATATTTTTTATCTCCTAATAAGGGCATGTTCTTCGTCTCCAAGTCATTGCGGCCTGATTCCTCCTATTGTTTACACTGCGCTGCCAGGAAAAGCGGGAAAGCGGAATAGAACTGAATCGCCTTAAAAAGTTCGGGGAGAGGTATCTGATCATCTATCGTATGGCAAAGCGGTTCATCGCCAGCGCCAAAGCCGATCGCAGGAATTCCCATCCGCCCGCAAAGATGCGTCCCATTCGTGCAGAAATCCCATTTCGTAACAACCGGTTCTTTCTCAAACAAAGCTCGATAAGTCTGGACGCCTGCCTGTACGATCGGCGCATCCTCCTGCATTACCCAGGACGGAAAATAATCCGTACAATTAATTTCATATCCGGTGTAAGTCCTGACCACTTCGTTATCGATCTCAACTTTTATTCCATTAACCCCTTCGCAGAGAGAGCTGACCTCGTCAATCAATTCCTGCTCGGTTTCGCCGCAGGAGATGCGCCGGTCGCAGGTGATAACCGCCTCGCCTGGGATCGTGTTTAAGGAAGGAGCCTTGCACTCAACATTTGTAACTTCTATAGTCCCTTTACCTAAAAAAGCGTCATCGACAAAATCGTTATATTCATCGATTCTTTTAATAATTGGAAGCGCTTTGACCAGCGCGTTATCCCCGCGCCAGGCTGCCGACGCATGAGCGCATTTTCCCGGCACTGTGATGCGGATCAATGCCCTGCCTTTATGCCCGCGCATGATCCTTCCGTTACTCGCTTCCGCGACCAGGATATAGTCCGGTTTTATATCCGGATTCTCCTTCATCATTGCAGACACGCAGGAGCCTTCTACGTCCTCTTCTGAAATAGAGCCGGATATCCAGAGAGTAAAGACTTTATCCAGCGCCAACTTTTTTAAGACCCGCCCTGCATACGTAATTCCAATCAGGCAGCTCTTATCGTCTACGGCGCCCCGCCCATATAAAACCTGATTCTCAACCGTCGCTGAAAGCGGTGGGAACCGCCAGTCCTCCGGATTGCCCAAGTCGACAGTGTCAATATGCGCGTCATACAATACAACCGTTTTACCAGACCCGATTCTCCCGAGAACGTTTCCGACGGCGTCTACTCTCACCTCGTCAAAATCAAAATCGTGCATTTTCGCAGCAAGAAACCTGACCGCTTCACTCTCGTTATAGGTAACGCTTTCGATCTGAACCAGACTTTGAAGATCACGGACGATCTCGTTTTCCCAATCTTTTACTTGTTTAACAATCGAAAACAAGTCTTCAGACATATTCATAGTCTCACCTCATTTTGATAGTTGTTCCGCAACAGCAAACGCCGAATCCGCCGAACCGCCGTTTTTAGTGCACATAGCTTCGCAAGTGTACCACATGCAAACTTTACAGCGGTCAATCAAGCGCAGCCCTCGATTTGCTTTGCTGCAATACGGCCTCCTGCCCCAGAACACTGATAACGGCAGCTTTCGCAATCGTTTTAGCCAGCTGATGAAGCGTTTCCAACCCAACAAGATCTTCTCTTGCGCCCTGAGACTTTTTATCCTGACTCCATATACTGCCGCCCAGGTAGCAGCCGCCCCCACCGCCGGTTACAAGCATCCCATTCATTAAATAAAAACTGAGCATCGGATACTTTGCCGTTTCCACTCCGCCATAACGAGTACCGCCTGTCGTGATGGCCGCGCCGACTTTATTTTCTAAAACACCCGAATGAACCATGTAAATCGGCCGCATCCGATTCAAAACAGCAGCTAATTGCGCTGAAATATTCATGTCATAAACAGGAGAAGCCATAATCATCGCGTCAGCGGCAAGGATTTTCTGTTCAATTTCCTGATGATCGTCTTGAATAACACACATGGAACGAGCCCGGAGGCAAGCGTCGCAATGAACGCAGGGACTGATTTTTTTACCGGACACTGTCCAGAAATCTACCGTAAAGACATCTGAAACCGACAAAATATCGTCCAAAACGGTTCTAAGAGCAAGTTCAGTCGCTCCGTCCCTGCGCGGACTTCCACAAATACCCAGTATCTTGATTTTTCTCATCTGCCCCATGCTCTCTTACAATAATAATGTTCGATTATGCTCCTCTGCCTGCCATCCACAATCCGATTTGCTCGATATTCGCTTCTTTTGGGGTTGTTTCGGCGATCATCCT
>CALIHP010000007.1 GCA_938020565.1 uncultured Anaerolineaceae bacterium
CTGCATCTTGCTGGAAGAGATCATCGAAAGCTCTTCCTTCTGATCGAAGGATTTGAAATTCTCCACAGAAATCTTGATCAACATAATTATGCGCCTCCTTTCCCGGGTGCATTTTCATTATAGTACGTATCCCGTAGAATTCCAACACTAAAATTACTTATTTAGAGTTTTTCTCTCTAAATAATCATATATTTTAATAGTTTTAGGCAATCCGCTTTGAGATTTCATGGTTCTTAAAGCCTGTGTACTTTATCCTGCTTTATTGACGCCAACCTCTGGTTTCGCAATTTTGTACGCATGACTCACCCGCCGTTCTATATAATCAATCATTTATCATAACGTCAAATTCTTCTATGATCAGCTCAAATGCTTATATCCAAAATTTCTTCCCTACCTCATACCTGTACCGTTGATCTCTTCATCATTTTCAGAAGCATCATCCTCTCTCAGATAGAAAACAAGATTTGTTGGATCAAGATGGTACAAGCCAAACAACCTCTTCAGAATAGAAAGCTTTGTCCATGTGCTCGTATTCCTCTCAACATAGACACCTCGCTCAATCTCTATATATCCGCGAAGATCTGTCTTCTTATGGCTAACATATACAGAAAGGTCAACCGAGCTATCTGTTTCATATGCCAAATTATTCAAAACAGACTTATCTTCAGAATGCAGGATACGAACCACACTCTCCAACATCTCAGCCCAGGTTTTTACCGGCTGTTCCATTGTCAAATATGCAAACCGAGCAATCTTTCTGCCAGTAAGATCAATCTCATCATCCAGAGTATAGGAATCCAGCTGTTTCTCAAGCGGGCGGAAACTTGTTGCAGGAGCAGCCCAGATTTCCAATGCTCTTTGCTGGACATAATCATTCCGTTGCTCCATCTCTGTTTCTGTCCATTGGCTCTGCAGACTGATCCACTGGTTCATACGGATACCGCTATCCTTGAATCCGTTTGTCATATCACGTTTTTCAAGGAAGCTGTTATTGCTGTACTTGGAGTTATAAGCCGTCAGCGTCAGGTTAGCCATCCTATGCAGCCATGTTTCATGTATTCTCTCATAATCCGATCCAAGAGCCTCTGCCCATGCCGGCGTCAAATGCTGCGGCATGATGTGCTCAATGGAATAATCGCCATCATCAAAGTGGCGGTACACGTCCTTATCTTCAATCGTGCCGAAGTTTTCAAAGCGCTCCAAGATGTACATTTTATTCTTTGCGTTCATGGAATAAATCGGCTTTATAGCAAAGGCATCCGCAAATTCCGCGTCTTCCGGGAAGCGTGCCCGTTCTTTCTTGGACAGGAGAGCATATTTCAGCTTCTCCACGTAATTATCCGTCGTCCCATCGTAACGAAGCACTTCTTTGTGAAGAAGCAGGAATATCTTATTCAACTGGTTCGTGGGCAATTCACAGATCGTTCTGCGGAACAGGTAATTCTCCGTCGTCAGGAACACGTCAACTACATCTTCCAACGAAAGTGTCCCTTCCGCCTGCAAACGCAGCACTTCCAGGAAGAACGGCCTTGTAACGGTAGTCTCCAGCCGGTTCAAGCGATAAATATAAGATGAAAGGCGTTTGTCGGAACCTTTGCCCGTAAGCAGTATCCTGTACAGCCGCGCATAATTCAGCAGATCGATCAAAAGCGGTTCGATCTCCACATGATTGTCTTCCACATAGCCTTTGAATGTGAAATATATCTTATTCAAAGACGGCGTAGCCTGCTGCTTTACGCTCAGATAATCACGCACAAAGAGATCGACCTGATAATTGGTATTCTCCTCGATCTTGTTCCAATACTTTTCGTAATAGACTTCCTGCTGTCTGGAAGGCTGTCCCATCAGGATATAGTTCCTGATCTTATCGCCTTCCGACAAATCAAGACCAGTAGAGTTCAGGCTCTCAAAGATTAACTGCGGATTATCATCGGAATCAAGGCGAATGCTGATGATATCCAGGCTTCGGATTGCCTGGAACATCTCGTCAATCGTAATTTCTTCCTTCTGGATACGGTCATAAAAATAGTTATAGTTTGTCGTCAGGTTTGATCCACCAATGTGCTCCGTCTTTTCATCAAAGAGCTTACCAAAAGCCTTCCGGTCATTCTTGATCGGTTTCAGCTTAATACGGGTTTCTTCCGGCTGATACTTGTCTACCAGATAATCTTCATAAATACGGTCACTGAGGCGGCTGTCAGACGGCGCAACTTTCCCTTGTCGGATCAAATTGTACATAGCAAGCAGCAGTAGCGACACGGTAGTCAGGCGCTGCTGCCCATCTATAATCTGATACTCCTCATTGTCCCCATCCGGATTATAGGTGGAGACTATGCTGCCAAAGAAGTGATTCTTTCTCTTGTTCCGAATCACCTTTACCAGATCGTCATAGAGCTGCTTGCAGTTTTCGATCTTCCAGTCATAGTTTCTTTGGTATACCGGAATGACGAACCGCTTGTCTGCGCCCTCCATATACTTTATCAGCTTTGTCTCCGAGCCTTTCATAACGCTGCCTCTTCCTATTCCTTAGTTGCTTCCAGATAATGCACCAGTTTCCCGGCGGCTACAGCATAATCAATCTCTGATCGCGTACTGGAGCCGATATAACCGCCGACATTAATGACATAAATCTCATCCGTCATGTCGATCTTACACTTATGCATATCACCCAGCATCTCTTTTGTTTTCGTCAGCGTTCCCTCCCTCGTCCATGTTCTCCCAGACTTCGTTGTCGCCGGAATGACCGAAGAGACCGACCCTGATTACAATATTGCCTCCCAGCGTCAGACGTTTTTGAACCTCCATGAATTCGTCCTTGAAGCGGGTACTGCCACATAGGGTAACAACATTATACTTCCCGACCATGGAACCTACCTCCAAGACTCATAAATCAACTGTCTTTTCTCAAAAGCGCCTTTTCCACCTTCCATAATGTCAACAATTTGTTTATGAGTATCTCCAAGGTCTATGTTTCCTTGTGAAACATCAATCGCTGTATCCTGATAGTCAACAACAAGGATCCTTTCTGCGTCTCCTAAAACAGGAATATTTGCGTTATGCGTTGCAAACAGGAACTGGATGTTTGCCTTCTTCTGTACTATTGCACTGATCACCTCATCATATATCACTTTGTTATCCAGATCATCTTCTGGCTGATCAATGAGAATGATATCGTTGTTGTCCTGTGTAAGAATAAACAAAATCAGAGCAGAAGCACGTTGGCCAATGGAATGCTGTTTAAGAAGCTTATTATGGTAATAAATTTCAACCATATTCTGTACTTGATAAGCCAAAAACTCCGAATACTGGTCTCTTAGCTTTGCATCTAATTTTTCATATTCCATGTTTGTTAATACTTTTTTCAGCTCAGAACCATCCGATAAAATCCAGTCCTCAATCAAAGCAACATAATCAGCAAACATCTCTGATAAAGTTTGATACTTGGCTTCACTAATTCCAGAGCCACGCAAATCACTTTTCAGTTTTGTCTTAAAGCCTCCTTTGTCGCCTTTAAAAGTAATCTCTATACGTAATTCACTCTGGGAATTATTTATCCGCTCTGTCTCTGCTTTATATACATGAAACAGTTGAAGTAATGAATCATTACGCTGACGAGCAGCTTTTCTGAATGCAGCCTCTATTGATTGTTTTGTTTTTGATTTCTCATCAAGCCGCTTGAATTGTTCCTTCGCCTTTTCCATTTCAGCAGTAAGCTGAACAAATGTATCTGCATCCAGTGTTTCGTCCTTTATTTCACGCTTAATTTCTGCAAATTCATCTGATAGTGCTGTAACTTCAGCAGCCAGTTTACTAATGACTTCAGCGAAATCTGTCTCATGAGTTTCAATCTGTTGAATGGCATTTCCAATTAGAACAAGTTGATGATCAACCAAGCCTAATATTTTCTTCCCCTCCACTACCAGTTCAGCATTATATTCACTTGTATGGTCTGACAGTGCTGAAGAAACTTCTTTGTTAGCATCGTAAGCCTTCTTTATTGCCTTTCTAACCGCTTCGATTTTCTTCTTTGCTGAGTCCAATTTTGTTTGATCAGTAGTATATACAGCCTGCTTATTTAGCTTCTCTGCAACACCTTTTTCTTCAAAGATGGATATCTTGTGGCTTATTTCAGATTGAGCTGTTTTTGCTTCTTCTATTTGTCCAGGTATTTTGCTGACATCCAATAATTGGCCCACTGCTTCGCACAGTTCATCTACGCTGTTGTCAACAGATGCTTGCTGTCCAACCTTTCCACTGACCAATTTTTCAAGGAGACCATTTTCGTGATCAGCGCTGTTTGACAGATCTTTCTGTCCAAAATACTGCACACCATCGAATATGCTGATCGGCTTAAAATTCAGATCATTTCCATCTTCATTAATTACATTTGTATGCTCCCCAAGAATTCTGCTTATGGAATATTTCTTTCCATGTTTATCCACCACAGACAAAGTTGCCTTCCCGCCAGAGCCAAGAACACTTTTTATCAATGATTCCTTGTAATCTTTATCAGTCTGAGGATCAAGCCCAAGAATGTAACGAATCACTTCAAGTATGGCAGATTTTCCGCTTCCGCGAATTCCAATTAAAGTATTCAGTTCTGAAGACAACAGAATAGATTGTCGATCGAATTTTCCACCTTGGAATGATATCGATTCAATATAACCGTGCTTTATATCTGGTACACACGAAAACACTCTGTTTGCACTATCCTGAAGGGCAAACTTAACCGCAGAAAATGAATACTCCCCAATCTTAAGAAATGTATGTCTGTTTCCTTTCCCAATGTCGGAAATAGACTTCGGATCAGAGCCCTCTACTAAAGCGGGAGTATATCCAAAAATGTTCCGGAACTGATCTATGTTCTTTTGCGTTGTAGCTTTTTGAAGCCCCAACACACTCTTCTTAAACGAAGCTATTCCCGCTAACGAAGCTAATAAGCCTCCACTGCATTCAAAAAAAAGGCCACTATTTTGATCAACATGAGCAAATACTATGAAGTAGCCCCTATCATATGCATCCAACGACTCAATTGTTTTCTTCAAATCGTAGGTGCATTTCGTATTACTATTCTCCGGATTAGAAATCGTCGCAAACGCCGCTGTTAAGAAGGTCTGAATATGGTTTTCGCCGTTAGCCAACCACTCATCTGGATTGAATACAATGAGCGTATGTACGCCATTAGCTCCTTCTTTGACTGTTAACTCGACTCCAGGAAGAATATAAATATCTTCCTTCTTGGAGGCTTTTCGTATTGCGACATATTCATCCTTATCAAATTTATTGTGATTCGTCAGAATTCCAAGATTGATTCCAGCTTGTTTAAGGCCAGAAACATAATCTTTTACAAAGGAGTTCTGTTCTCCAGAATACTTGAACTCTTTGTCTTTATGCGTGTGAAGATGAAAGTCAGCCTGTATGTATGACAAACCTGATTCGAACATGTATCTTACCTCCTCATTCCACTCCCAGCGCCTTAAACACCGCATCCTCGGCGCTGCTATAGAAAATCAGGTTAAAGCATCCAATCAATTCTGCCAGCACAATGCTAAGATCACCTGCGGATGTGATCGGCAGCAACACCTTCTTCGCCCCGCTATCCGAACAGACTTGCAGCGCATTTGCAAGCTTCATCTACCTTGATGATGGTACCACTAATACTGATCTCGTCCAGAACGGCCAGTGAGATTACGATCGGTTTGCTCAAAGCGATTGAACTAAGCGCAACCAACGTCGACAGCGCCAGCCTGTTGGTCATCCCGATGCCTTGTAAATCCTGATAGTTTACGATGTAATCCTTTGTGGTCGTGCTGATTGTGCCGCTGATCCGGTTTCCGTTCGCTTCCAGGAAGCTGAAAGCAGTGTTTGAAGCTTCCCAACACTCCCGATCCGATCCAAGACCAGTCCGATCAAACTTGCCATTACCTGGAAGCATCTGAGATTCCAGACGGAACACGCCGATCATACCGGACTTTCCACGGGATACGGTATAGACCTGTCCCGGATTGCACATCCCCTCCGGAATCAGTTTTCCTCCTCCCTGTTCCGGAACGGAAACATAGTGTTCCTCAAATGACTCGTTATCGATATAGGAGAAATTCACATCGTAGAACTCCATGCCGCCCAGCTTTTTCATCTGCTCCTTGACGCGACGGCGCATCTCCAGGGCAATGGTCAGGATTTCTTCGCTCTGGTTCGGGCAGAATGCCTCGTTATAATTCAGGCAGGCATAGGTGGCATCCGGCCACGCCTCCGTCATCTGCCAAAACGGCACTTTAAAAATAACAGGCGTATTGGCTCCCACCCCTGCCTCCAGGAAGAGCACATGCTCCCCATCGATCTTTTTCAAAAATTCCGCATAAGCGGCAGACGTATGATACCATCCTTTATCCTCCACAAAGCTGTCTTCTTTCCACTGCTGCGACCGGGCATACCTCCATACAGTTCCCACAATGCAGGCAGTGTTCCTGTTCGATTACATGAGGGATACTGTCGGTAATAATGCAGTTCTGAGGGCAGACCGCCGCGCACCTTCCGCAGCCAATACAGGTATCGGTAATAAAAAATCCTTCCTGCTTCTTTTCGGTGCCGCCAAACGTGAAAGACGCTCTCTCAATCGGTTTCTTTGACAGATCGAACCATTCGCCTGTACCTTCATAGATCTGGAACGCCGACAGTGCATGCATGGATTCTTCCGTCGGATAGATCTCGCGCATGTATGGATTCTTTTCAAAGAGTTCCGGGATCTTGTCATAGCCGAGCTCCCGAACTTTACCACGAACAGACACCGCCACGCTGGACATGCTGTCCTCCCCCTTTATCGCAGTGAGCGCAAGGAAATGTCGTTTGATGAGCCGGTCATAGAAACCCTTGCCCCTTGCGGTGAGGAAATACAGGCTGTTGTCATCACTGTCCATCATGTCGATGGCTGCCGTAACGGGTAACCCTTCGTCATCGACCGTTGCTGCAATCGTCGTATGGATCACTTTTGAAATATATGCAAGATAGTCTCTTGTCTCCATCATTCAATCCTCCTTCGCAGCAAGATATTTACCCAGTTCTTTGCCAAGCGTTCGAGCAATACTGATGCTTTGTCCGGGCAAAGAAGTGGTGTACGCTGTCCCAAATCGACAGCCGCCGCGGTTCCCATGTGTGAATAGTCTGTGATATTGTCTTAGAGAATAATCTTGGAAATTGTCCCGCCGTCCGCCATGATGAACATCAGTTTGTTATGATGGACGGAAGGAGGATTCCTGTATATGAGAAAGGTATCGCTGCGAATGAACGAGAAATACTGCTCTGCATCATCCGGGCCGTAAAAATAATCGAAACTCATGTCGCTCCTCCGTATGTATCGGCAATAAAAAAAGATGTTTACCTGAATCCCTGAAGGGAAACAAATAAACGTCTTACTGCCTGTACCTGTCATTCAACTTTCTTGTTCGTGATTACAGTTTGGAGAGAATCTCTCCAATGTCTCTGTTGATGCAGATGGATTTCTCTTTGATCTCATCCGGAGCAAATGCCTGTCCGTAATTCAGACAAGCATAAGTGGCATCCGGCCATTCTTCCGTCATCTGCCAGAATGGCACTTTAAAAATAATTGGCGTATTGAAGCCAGTGCCGGCATCCAGGAAGAGAACTTTCATGTTCTTATGCCGTCTAAGGAATTCCGAATACCGTTCCGCCGCCGCATACCAGCCTTCGTCCTGGACGAAAGTATCGTCCGCACGAAGGTTCATCGTCATATCCGATCCATCATCCGGGCACTTCGGAATCAGATCCGTCGGGATACGCATCTTCAATTCTCCGTCCGCCGGAACCTGGAACACACCGTCCGCATCTCTGACAAAATCTTGTGATTCCATTGCCTTCATGACCCATTCTTCGTTGTCATAGGTCTTTTGAAGCCTGTGATTTACACTCTGGAACAGGCCATAATCGCCCTGCGTATAGTAGAGCCGTTTTTTATCAAAGCCTGCTGCCTGGAACCGATGATCCACATTTGTGGTAATCACGAAGTAATCCTTGTCCTTAACCAGGTTCAGCAGCTCCTGATATACGGGCTTAGATGTGTCGACATAGCGATTATAGTAAATATGCCTGGCCCACCAGGCCCAGCGCGTTTCATCATCCGGGAAAGGATAGAAGCCGCCGGAATACATGTCACTGATCCCGAATCGCTCAGCAAAGTCGTAAAAGTATTTATCAAAGCGTTCTCCGCTGTAAGTGAAGCCGGCTGATGTAGAAAGACCGGCGCCAGCTCCGATGATCACTGCTTCGGCATCCAGAAGCGCCTTCTTCAGCTTGCTGATTCCGTCCGGCGTGTCATACGGACGAATGTATACCTGCCCTCTCATGCCGCACACCGCCTTTCCTCAGCTCTGCAACGGGATAATCGTGAAGCGCCCGAACGCCATCGTAAAGTATCCAACCTCTTTTGTGAAATAACCATATCCTGTCGTTTATCCATTTTGGTGCGCAATAAACCTGTTTCCTGCGTGTTATACCCGATCCCCAGTTCCCAATACAGCGTTTTCGCCATCCTCCGTTTCTCCAGAAAAAGTTCGTAGCGCCGCGACGCCGCGTACCAGCCGGCGTCCTGAACGAAGCGGGCGTCAACGCGTAAATTCGTCGTCATCATCCTCCCGTCATCCGGGCAAATCGGCGCCAGATCAGCAGGAATCTCCATCCGGATCGCCCGATCGTCCGGAAGCGTCAGCGAACCGTCCGCGGCGATCGAGAATCCCTGAGCCAGGACCATTTCACGAATCGCCGTCTCGTTCTCATACGTCTTCCCAGCCGATCGGCCCGACGGAAGCGAGCTCTGGAAAAGCCCATAGTCCCCCTGCGTATAATACAACCGCCGCTTGTCAAATCCCGACCCGCACCAATGACGACCGAATCAGCCGCGTCAAGCGCCATTTTCAACCGCTCTGTTTCACGGGCTATTCGACCGCTGGAAGCCTCCGGGGCGGGCATTCACGCCCTCCGGCCCTGCTCCAGCTGAGAATCGCGGCGCGTTCAGGAAAGAATTTCCTCATAATACTCCCTGTCTTCATCTTGAAATACATTAAACACGATCCGCCCCATCCGGCTCGGATTTTCCGTCAGCCAGCCAATCGCCGCCGAAACGGCAATCTTCGCGGCGCGCCGTTTCGGGAAGCGAAAAACGCCCGTCGACAGGCAGCAGAAGGCGACACTGCGAAGTCCCTCCGCAGCGCAAAGGTCGAGCGTGTTCCGATAACAGGCCGCGAGCGCCTGCTCATCCGCCGGGGTCAGCTCGTCCTGGACAATCGGACCCACAACATGGATCACTTTTTTCGCCGGAAGGTTATATCCGTCGGTGATCATCGGAACCGCTGTCGGCTGCATATAATCCTTTCCGTGCAGCGCTCTCAACGCCTCCATTTTCCGTTCGCATGCCTCCCGCAGCTGAACCCCGGCGAATGTATGAATCGCATTGTCAATACAGCCATGGCAGGGAACAAAACAACCCAGCATCGCGCTGTTCGCGGCATTAACAATCGCGTCGATCGACAGCCGCGTGATATCCCCCTGCCAGACCGACAGCACATCCGCAAACGGAACCGAACTGGCGTATGCGTCCCGGATCGCCGGGATCGCGTCCAACCCAACCCGTCCGGCTTCGTCCGCCCGAGCCGACAGGTAAGCGTCCTGAATTTTTAAAACCTCTTTGGAAAGCGGCCCCGGCGGGCGAACGTTCATCAGCGAACGCAGCAGCCGCCATTTCATCGCCGGATCGGACGGCGCCATCATGCCCGCGTACTCGCTTGCCTCCCGCTTAAAGGCTTCGATCAGGAAGTCAAGCCGCTCGCTTTGCGTCATCATCCGTTCCATCTTTCCGCTGCTCCTTTTCTCCGCTTTCGGCCTGACCGGAAATCTCCGCGGCGATATCGCCGACCGTCATCCCTCGCAGCGCTGCTTCCATAGCGTCCTGAATCGCGCGTAATCGGCCATCCATCGCGCGGTGAATCCTCCGTCCGACGGGACAACTCAAACTCGGGTTTTCATGAAAATGAAATAATCCCGTTTCGTCGACGCAATTCACCGCCCGGTAAACATCATAAAACGTGATTTCTCCCAGCGGCTTCGCGAGCGAGATTCCGCTCTTTCCCTGACGGATATCGATCAGTCCCGCTGCCTTTAACTGCAGCATCACTGTACGGACAATAACTGGATTAACCCCCACGCTTCCGGCAAGGAAATTGCTCGTCACGGTTTCGCGGCCCTCAAAATAATCTATACACGAAAGAATATGGACCGCAATTGTAAATCTGCTTGTGATCTGCATGAATCAGCTCCTCAATAACCTGTAGCTTAACATGCTACACAAGTTCCGACCATGCAGATCACCTCAAGCGCTTAAATTGATTACGCTCTTACAACGCTGATCCGCTGTTGAACATGATCCCCTTTTTCAATTTCATCAACGATCGCGATCGCATAATCTGCATAGCTGACCACGCTTTCGCCTCGCGAATTCAGCGGCAGCTCTTCCCCGCCGAGAAGATACAACAGCGCGTCTCATTTTCACGTTTCCGTGATACAATATCGCCAAGGAAGGGCAAGAGATATTAACTATGCCGGTATTGTGCAGATTTTACGGAATCGTCATTCGGATGTATTTTCAACAGGCAGAGCACAATCCGCCGCATATTCACGCCTTGTATGGTGAGGAAATGGCTGCGATTAATATCCGAACTGGAGAAATAATAGAAGGGCATTTACCGCCCAAAGCGTTAGCCATGGTCCGGGAGTGGATTGGCATTCACAGGAATGATCTTCTCAATATCTGGAAAACACAGGAGTTCAGGGCCCTCTCTCCGCTGGAATAAAGGAGTTATAAATGTTCCATAAGGTCAAAGCAGTCAGCGCTCTGCCAAACTATCGCCTGAGCGTCCAATTTGCCGAAGGATTAACTAAAATATATCATGTAGCCCCTCTGTTCGCTAAATGGCCGGCTTTCAGAGCGCTGGAGAACGAACCGGAACTGTTTTCCAGCGTAACGGTCGATACAGGCGGGCATGGAATCATATGGAATGACGATATAGATTTGTCATGTAACGAGCTTTTTGAAAACGGTGAGACGATCAGGACACCGTTCGATGGTCTGATAGCGTTTACCGACGCTACACAGCTTTGGGGACTGAATGAAAGCACCCTGCGAAAGGCGATTTCCTACGGAAAACTGGTCAATGGGGTTGACGCCTGCAAGTATGGAAAGCAATGGGTCATTTCCACAGAGGCCATGAAACGGGAATATGGACTACCCAAATTCAATCAATAATAAATAATTTTAAAAGACAGAATAAACAGGTCTGTTGATGAGCGCTCAAAACATCATTTCTTTTATCTGAAATTATATATAATCCTCAAGCCCAAAAAAAGGCCGTCCGTAATATGGACAGCCCTGCTATCAGATTCTCCGGCGTTCAGCCGGTAAGCTCCTGATTAATCTTCAGACTCTTGAATCGACGCGACCATAATCCTCGAGACCGCCAGAAAACCTTCGTCGGATACCGGCGAAAACACGAACTCAAGAATATATCCCTTCTCCGTCACCATTGACAGACATATTACATCCTCGTCATCAGGATTCGTATACGAGACCGCTGTCAAGCCGTTGATCGTCATCTTTTGCACATCGGTTACGCCCAGCTCCTTTAACGCTTCGATGTAAACGTCGATATCGTCTATTTCAGCGTCAATATACTGAACGCCGATCCCAGCCGTTTCGTCTTCCGGCATAAAAAACGCGATATACCCCTCCTCGCGCATCTCGTCATCCAGCTCAACCGGCAGGAATATTTCCGGAACAAAAAACTTAACCGCGACCTCGTCAAAGGAGAAAAAACCCCCTTTCCAGTTTTCATTTTTAATCACCTCTTCGAAATCAGCCCAATTAAGTTCAACAACCTCGTCTTCCGTCTTCGTTTCAGCCTGCGCAAATACCGCCGCCGAGCCGACCAGCAGACTCAGCACCAACAAAACCGCCATCAATTTTTTCATTTTCAGAAAACCTCTCTTTTCTTAAAAAATATGCGTCTATTCTACCCTACGTTCTACCCTGTCAAAGGAAATTCGTGCACCGTGCTGCGTAAACAGCGGAGATCCTGCGTGAATAAAAAAAGCCTGATTCCATATTGAACTCATCAAAAGAATCAGATAGAAGAAAGTCCGCATACAGGTTGATCAGCACGAAAACGGAGAAGGTCCCGGCTTCGTTCTCGATTGTCATCGTTCCGCCCAGCCGATTCACCGACGACGGAACCGAAATCAAACCGATTCCGTTCTCGCGCCTGGAATCCAAAGCCGCCGGATTCACTACGGACAGGCCAATCATGCCGTTCCCGATCCGCCCCGCCGATACCTTTATTTCGCGACGCTACGCAGCTTTGGGGACTGAACGAAAGCACCCTGCGAAAGGCGATTTCCTACGGAAAACTGGTCAATGGGGTTGACGCCTGCAAGTATGGAAAGCAATGGGTCATTTCCACAGAGGCCATGAAACGGGAATATGGACTACCCAAATTCAATCAATAATAAATAATTTTAAAAGACAGAATAAACAGGTCTGTTGATGAGCGCTCAAAACATCATTTCTTTTATCTGAAATTATATATAATCCTCAAGCCCAAAAAAAGGCCGTCCGTAATATGGACAGCCCTGCTATCAGATTCTCCGGCGTTCAGCCGGTAAGCTCCTGATTAATCTTCAGACTCTTGAATCGACGCAATCATGACCGTCGAAACCGCCAGAAAGCTTTCGTCGGATACCGGCGAAAACGCGAACTCAAGAACATATCCCTTCTCCGTCACCAATGCCAGAACCATCACATCCTTATCATCAGGATTCGTATACGAGACCGCCGGCAAGCCGTTGACCGTCAACTTTTCCGCGTCCGTTACGCCCAGATCCTTCAACGTCTCGATATAAGCGTCGGCATCTTTCATTTCAGCGTCAACATACTGAACGCCAATCTCAGCCGTTTCGTCTTCCGGCATAAAATACGCGATATACCCCTCCTCGCGCATCTCGTCATCCAGCTCAGCCGGCAGGAAAATTTCCGGAACAAAAAACTTAACCGCGACCTCGTCAAACGAGAAAAAATCGCCTTTCCAGTTTTCATTTTTAATCAGTTCCTCGAAATCAGCCCAATTAAGTTCAACAGCCTCGTCTTCCGTCTTCGTCTCAGCCTGCGCAAATACCGCTGCCGAACTGACCAACAGGCTCAACACCAACAAAACCGCCATTAATTTCTTCATTATTTATAAAACCTCTTCCTTCCATAAAGACTTGACCATATTCTATCTGATTATGAAGAGAATTTATGCGTGTCCTGCGCGAACGGCGAAAATCCTGCGCGAATGAAAAGCCTGATCCCATATCAGATTCAGACGGAAGAAAGTCCTGCTACAGGTTGATGATCACAAAAACGCTAAAAATGCCATTCTCATTCTCAATCGTCATCGTTCCCCCCAGCCGGTTCACCGACGACGAAACCGAAATCAGTCCAATTCCGCTCTCAGGCCCGGCGTCCAAAGCCGCCGAATCCGGCCGGGATCCGCTTCGGGGCTCCGCCGGGTTCGTGACCGACAGCCCGATCATGCCTTTCCCGATCCGCCCGGCTGCGACCTTAATTTCGCGGCGCCCCGCCGGGAACTCCAGGACAGCGTTCAGCGCATTCTCGATCAGGTTTCCGAAAACAATGCAAAAGTCTATTTCGCTGAACGGTAATTCGGCCGGTAAATCCAGCGACCACTCGATCGAAACGCTGTCTTCAATCGCGGCGCGATGATAATATGCAGCTAACGCGTTTACGACAGGATTCTGGCTGAGCCAGATCGGTTCATCTCTAACGCTGCGAACGTAATCGTTTAGATACATCCGAAGCTCATCGAACCGATTCGCCACCGTCAGCTCCGAAATCAGGCGAAGATGCTGCCTGAAATCATGCCGCTGCTTCCGGCTTTCATGCATCGTTTCCTGAAGCTGACGGTACCGCTGTTCCTCGATTCGCAGAACGCGATTCTCCTGTTCCAGCCGAAGCTCCCGTTCCATCCGGACGACAACCGCCCAGAAGACTTCATAAAACGCAAAGATCAGCCCAAGCAAGACCGTCCAGGTCATCAGGCTGAGCGGACGAATTCGCCCAACCAGGACATTCGATAAATCCCGCGGAAGACAGACGACAAAATAAGCCGTCGCCATCATCGGCAAAAGGAAAAGCCAGCGCCATAGATCGTTCAGATACGCAGAAGCAAATAACTCGGCAAGTTTAAAACGGAGGATCCGCCAGAACATAGCCAGCTCCATCGCCGCCAGCCCCAGACAGAAGAAACTTGAAGCGACCTGAAACGGCGCCTCCGGATCGAGAAGCTCTGCGCTCGCAAAAAAATAATTCGTGGTCAGCGTAGCCCATCCCGTCAGCATCGTCGCGGTAAAAAACGAGAACAGCAGCTTCCAAACCGACAGCCTGGCCATGCCGCAATAAAAAGGCAGAAAAAGCAGTAAAAAAAGAAAAAGGACACGGTTTGACGGGATATCCGACCGCACCGACAGCCCCGCGCCCAGCAGGATAGCCGCCAGCACGACGCCAGCCCCGAAAACCACGACGCGGCGCCGATCGAACCGCAGCCGATCGGAAAGCGGCATAAAACAGGCAATCGCGCCCGGAACGATCATCGCGTATTCCAGCGCGTAGCGAAGATAAAGCGAAGCCACCGCAGTCATCCCGCTAACAACCCATCCGGCGTTGAATCTGGTACTGCGTCAGGACACGGATCAGGTCCGAACGGCCGCGAACGCGAAGCGGGAAAGCCGATTCCGACTGGAGAACGACGCTGTCGCCGAGAAGCCGATAAATGAAATCCATATTAATCAGGACCCCGCGATTGATCAATAAAAAACAGGGATACGCCGCCAGCCGCCCGGCGATTTCCGAAAACGGTTCGTTGCTGGCGACGCTCGTCCCGTCCTTGAGCCGAAGCGTGACCGAATGCCCCGCGGCAACGGCCGATTCGATCTGATCGACACGAAGGTGAATCGCGCCATGCGGAACGCGGATCTCTGCTATTTCAACTTTCGAGTCAAGAAGACGGAAAGCGTCGGATAAAACCTGATCCAGCCGTTTCAGGTCATACGGTTTGACTAAATAGTCGAACGGATGAACCGGGTACGCCGCGAGCGCGTATTCCCGCGCCGTCGTCACGAAAACAATCAGGCTATCCGATCGGCCGCCGCGAAGCCTTTCCGCCGTCTCAATTCCGTCTAAGCTATCCATGCAGATATCGAGAAAGACAATCGATATCCGCCCTGATAAACCGCCGTTATGAAGAAAACTGATCCCGTCTGGGAACCCGCGGACGGAGATATCGTCCGCCCGGTCTTTTTTCCGCAGCCACGCGCGAATATCCGTTATCAGGTTATACCGATCAACGGCGATATCGTCTACAACCGCTATTTCATTCGACATGCCAGACGCGCATCCTTTCTTCTATAATCATACAATCGTATGCCGTGCTTGCAAAGGCTCAAGCCGCACAGCAGGAAATTTGCGCGGCAGCCTGAATTATGGGACTGATCGATTGATTGAGAACTGCTTCAGAGATGACCCATAAATTCTATCCTCTTCGCCGATAAATAACCAATCCGCGATTTTTTCACGGGTTCGACTTTATAATAATTCTAAGGGAGCTCCCCGAATCCTGCCTGTTCTCCGCGCCAATAACCGGAGAAGCAATAATTCATTAATGCTGATATATATAGAAAAAGGAGGTTTCCATCGCCGCTAAACTCTTGCTTATCTCTTTTGACGCGCTCGGTTCCGACGCGCTGGATGAAATGATGACACGGCCAGTTTTTCGCCGCCGCTGGCACCTGCCTCCAGCAACATCCGATACTCGCCCCACGTAATCACGTTGATATTAACCTTCACTCCGATTTTTGCGCTCCAGTCGTCAATAACCTGGCTCAGACCGTCCAACTGATTATTGTCCCAGATTGAGACTTCCAGAACTGCGCCGCTATTCGAGCCTTCTTCGGCAAAACGCCGTTGAGAATCAACAACTCAGCAGGCTGAGCGGACGAATCCGTCCAACCATGACATTCGATAAATCCCGCGGAAGACAAACGACGAAATAGACCGCCACGGTCATCGGCAAAAGGAAAAGCCAGCGCCACAGATCGTTCAGATACGGAGAAGCAAACAGATTCGCAAGTTTAGAACGGAGGATCCGCCAGAATACAGCCAGTTCTATCGCTGCCAGGCCCAGACAAAAGGAACGCGAAGCAACCTCAAACGGCGCCTCCGGTTCGAGGAGCTCGACGCTCGCGAAAATATAATCAGCATAGCCCAGCCCGTCAGCATCGCCGCGGTAAAAAAGGAAAAATAAACGGTTCGACGGGATATCCGACGGGGCCGGATACGTTCCGTGCCGACGTCAAAACCGGCTGACTTTAACCCAATCGACCGCCATGCGCGCGTCGTTATTTTGGATTTTCACGACCGTTTCGCTCGGGAGTCCGAAATACGGGACGCGCACGCCGTTGACTTTGAACGGATACGCCCCGCCAAGCGCGAAATTCAAAATCAGATATTTTTCGTTATCGAACGCCCATCCGCCGAAAAATTCAATCATCGGATACGTAACGCGGTAAATCAGCCGCCCATCCACTTTAAAAATCATCTCGCCGCTTGGCAGCCAGTCGACGGCGTAAACATGCCACCCGGCAATGTCCTCGCCCGGTTGAAAATAATAATTATTCGCAAGTCCAGCATCGCCGGAATATCCCGGACCGTGAACCGCGGCGCTCACCCAATCCGGAGCGCCGACGTTCTCCATGATATCGATCTCGCCGCAGCCCGGCCAAACCCCGAACCCTAACGCCCAAAAAGCCGGCCAAAGCCCGACGCCGGCGCTTAGCCGAATCCGAGCGGAGATACTTCCGTAAGTGAAGCCGACTTTTCCGCGCGTATTGATCCGCCCGGAAATAAAATCGAAGCGGACGCCGTCGACTGTCTCCGTTCCGGGACGCCAGCGCGGATGAAGAACGAGCGCGCCATTCGCGCCCTGATCCGCGCCGGGAATCAGGTAAATCGTCTCTCTTGAATCGACGTACGCCTGCTGTTCCTGGTTATAGACCGGACCGGTCACCTCGACGTTCCAACGCTTACGATCTAATTCTTTTCCGGTAAAATCGTCAAAGAAAATCACTTCGGACTTCCGATTCATTTTTCAGCCTTTCGATAAACGCGAACGTAATCGATAAAATACTGTTTCGGGAAAGTTACGTCGAGGCCGACCGGGCCGGGAAGCTGGCCGCCGATCGCCAGGTTCAGCAGAATAAAAAAAGGACGATTAAAGACCCACTCCCGCTCACCGATATCCTCTTTCTGAAACGTATAATAATGTTCGCCGTCAAAGTACCAGTCGATCCGATCCGCCGTCCAATCGATCGCGTACGTATGAAATTCATCTGCGATATTGAACTCGCGCCGGTTCCAGCGGCTGAACCCCAGAGGGCCGCTGTAACCCGGACCGTGCGCCGTACCCATGATAAGATCGGGTTCGTTTCCGATATACTCCATAATATCGATCTCGCCGCACTCCGGCCAGCCGATCCGATTAAAATTGGTTCCAAGCAACCAAACCGCCGGCCACATACCTTTTCCCTCCGGGACTTTTACCCGCGCCTCGATCCAACCGTAGCGAAACGCGCGCAGCCCTTCCGTTTTAAGCCGCGCCGACGTGAAATATGAACCGTCGTACTTCTCCTGAAGCGCGCTGATAACCAGCATCCCGTCCAGAACCGCCGCGTTCTCCGAACGGTCGGTATAATACTGCGATTCGCCGTTCCCCCAGCCTCCCGCGCCCAGATCGAACGTCCAGTTCGCCGGATCGATCGCCACGCCGTCAAACTCATCCTGCCAGATTAATTCATAACCTTCTTTTTCCACGCCGGTCGCGCCAGCGTCGGCCGCGATAACGACCGGGACCGAAACCGCGGCAGGAAGCGCCAGCTGCAAAAGCAGAAGGAAGCCCGGAAGAAGCCAGCTCAGACCTTTACCGAAAAAACGATCTTTCGACATCAATCCCCACGCTCATACGAAATCATGAATGGGACATTTAGCCCTTGACCGAACCGCTCGTCAACCCGGACACGATGTATCGCTGCAAAAACAGGAACAAAATCATCATCGGAGCCGTCAGCATCAATACGGCGGCCGCCAACGTCGGCCAATTGCTCCCGTATACGCCCTGGAAAACGATCAGGCCGCGCGCGATCGGATAATAATTTTTATTCGTCAGGTAGATCGTCGGGGCGATGATCTCGTTCCAAATTCCGATCGAATGCAAAACGACGACCGTCGCGATCGCGGGACGGATCAGCGGGAAAACGATCGACACAACGAAACGGAAATAACCGCAGCCCTCTAACGCTGCCGCCTCATCCAGCTCCCTCGGCAGCGTCTTAATAAAATTCACCAGGATCATTACACCCATCGGGTTAACAAGAAAGAGAAGAATATACCCGACCGGATTGTTGTACAGCCCCAGATTGAGGATCAGCTGAAACTGCGGGATCAGCGAAGGCGGAAGGAAGAGCGCGACGACGTACAGCGTCAGCAGCAGATTCGCGCACTTGACATACCCGCGCGCAATTGGGAACGTCACGAAAACGGAAGTTACAATATAGATCAGCGTCGCCGAAACAGCGTAGATCATCGTATTCAGCAAATATTTCGGGAAGTTCGCCTTGACCCATGCGTCGGCGAAATTCCTGAAGTTCAATTCTTTCGCGAAAGCCGTCGCGTCTCGCATGAACGAAGGCATCGTCTTCAAAGACGTATTCAACAGCATTAAAATCGGGCCCAAGTATGCCGCCGCCAAAAGGATCAGGAAGATATAAGAGAAAACTTTCCCCCAATTCAGGCGCAGCCGTATCACGCCCGCAGTCTTTTTCATCCCAGGATCCTTTCTTCCCGCCGGCGGAGGAAACGCTGAACCGGCAGCCCGATCGCCAAAACCAGGAAAAACAGGACCATCGACGCGGCGGCGGCATAACCTTGACGGAAACTGGTCGTAACGCTTCCCGAGGTCTGTCCGAAACCTGTTGCGTAAATCAGGTAACCTAAAACCTGCGTCCCGTTTCGATAACCGAGTAAAATCATGAACAGTTGCCATGCCTGAAGCGAGCCGATAAGATTCAGCGTCAAATTGGTGTTGACGCTCGGCGTGAGAAGCGGCCAGATCACGTTTCGAAACAGCTGCCAGCCGCCCGCGCCGTCAATGATAGCCGCCTCGTACAATTCGGATGAGATCGTCTGTAGCCCGGCAAGAAAGATCATCATCGTGATCCCCATGTTCGCCCAGATTTGAACGACGATGACCCAGGCGAACGCTTCCGTCGGCTGGCCGCCTAAAAATTCCGATCGGACGCCGAACCATTGCAGCAGGTTCGCCATCGGTCCTCCCAACGGATACAGGAAAAGCGTCCACATCAACCCCTGGATAACGACGCCGTAGATAACCGGCATAAAGTATAGCGTCCGGAAAAAATTCCGCCCACGCAGCTCCTGATTTAAAATAACAGCCGCGGCCAAACCTAAGACGAATTGAATAACGGTTACGCAAAGGCAAAAAATCAACGTCCGTCCCAACGCGTCCAGATTGTCCCGGGATGCCTGCCCCATGAACAAGAACTCGCGATAATTTTCAAGCCCGATCCAGCGGATCGGCGCGCCTTGAATCCCGGTCGCGTCTGTCAGCGAATAAAGCGACGTCGCAATCGACGGACCAAGCGAAATCAGAAAATAAACGGCAACTCCCGGCAGCAGCAAAAGATAAGGGATAAACTTCGCGGCGCCTTTTCCGAAATAGTAATTCATCTCATCTCCCCGTTCGATCCGAACCGCTTACGCGGTCCCCTGCGCGTCTTCGGCGCTTGAGAGGACCGCGTTTTCAGGATTCTCGCTTCACGCGCAAAAAGACGATTCTATTTCAGCGCGTCAAGTCCCGACTGAAGATCCGCCTGCGCCTTGTCGGCTAACGTCTGCGCGTCATCGTAGGTACCGAACGGCTTGAAATAGGACGCCCAGGGATTGGCGAACTGCCCGGCCCCCTTGGGCGCGACCCAGTATTGTTCGTAACCGACACGGAAGTTTTCGAGATACGGCGCGACCTCGTTCCCGATCCGCGTATCCAGTTTCGCGGTCGACTGAGTCGGGATGAAACCAACCGCCGTGACGAATTCCTGATAATTTTCCGGATCGGAAAACTCGCTCAAGTATGCAATCGCGGCATCGCGATTCGGCGTTTTCGCCGCAATCGACCAACCCTGGTCGTACTTTCCAAACAGGTATTGATTGTCGGCGGAATCATCCGAACCCGGGAAAGGAATATAACCCCAATCCAGTTCCGGGGCGATTTCTTCGATCGCCGCCGCGTACCAGGTCCCCCCGGGGAACATTGCGACCGCGCCCGACGCAAAGCGGCCCGGCGCGGCGTCGCCGGCGACGCCGCTGGCCCCGGCCTCCATCATGTCCTGGGCGTAAATTTTCATCTTTTCCCACATTTCCAACGATTTTTCATCGTTCCATTTCACGCTTCCCGTCCATAATCCTTCGACGAGCGCCGCCTGGTCCGGATAAACCGACCCAATCAGTCCGTAAGCGCCGACGAAAATCGGCCAGCCGTCTTTACCGCCAGCGGTCATGCAGGGGATCCCATCGTCGGCAAACGCCTTGCAGGCGTCGACCAGTTCGCTCCAGGTTGTCGGCGCAGAAAGTCCTTTTTCCGCGAACATCTCTTTGTTGTAATAGATACCGCTATACGAAACACGGCCGAGATTCACCTCATACACTTTTCCGTCAAAAGACCCGGCGTCGGCGATCGTCGCAGCGTCATAGTTCTGAACGAACGGCAAATCGCTCAGATCCATCAGCAGACCGGCCTCGATCAGCTGCTGCCAATTCGGCGCGTCGACATTCTTCATGTATGGTTGGACGCCGTTCGCAAAACCGAAAACGTCGATCACGTCGATATCGTTCGCAGTCAGGCGCGTCTGCGTGACCGTACTCAGGTCGTTCGCATTAACGACCGCCATATCGATCTTAATATCCGGGTATTTTTCCTCGAATCTGGCGTTAAACGCCTCCATGAACGCGACCATCGGCGGGTTCTGATGAATTAACACGCTAAGCGTCGTTTTCTGAACAGCGGGAGCCGCCGAAACGGAATTCAGCGACAGACAAATAAGCAGAACAGCAAATAACAGCGACAGCAACTTTTTCATCTCAACTCCTTTTCACAATCGTTTGCCGCGAAATTCATCCTTTTCCAATTTCGCACTGCCTTTAAATCAATTATATAAAACCGAACCAGCGTTGAATGGGACAAAAGCGAGATGAACATGGACAAAAGATAGATCTTCGGTTCCGCGCCGCGGACTTATTCGGTCTTTCCGCGATTACTTCCGATTGCGGCGGTAAGTTTCGGGAGAGACCCCGACGATCTGACGAAAGATCCGGCTGAAATAGCCGCCGTCATAGAAGCCGACCTCAAGACCGATATCCAGCACAGTTCGTTCCGTATCCCGAAGAAGGCGCTGCGCTTGATGGACGCGGTAGCGGTGAAGATACTTGATCGGCGTCGTTCCCAATTCCTTTCGAAAGCAGAAGGTCAAATAATCTTCGGATATTGAAACGTAACGCGCGATATCGCGGCGCGTAAGACTCTCCTGATAACGCTCGTGCATGAACGCCATCGCCCGACGCACCATACGTTGAGAATCTTCGCTCAAGCGCGACGTCCGATCCAACGCCGCGCTGATCCGCGCAATCGTTTCGTCGAGGCTGAACAGTCCTTTTTCAAGAATCGTCGAAACGCCATGATTCAATTTCTCCATGTCTTCATGCGTCAAGACCTTTCCGGTCACGACAATAACCGGAATATTGCGCGTCCGCTCCTGCCGCTGCATCCATTGCAGGACCTGGAACCCGTCGAGTTCAGGCATCTGCAAATCCAGTAACAACAAATCGATCTCGGGCTCCGTTTCCAACACGGTCAGCGCATCACGGCCGTTCAAGACGCGCAGAACGCGGTTATTCTTCGACTGTTTCTGAAGAACGCGCGCGTAAAGATCGAGCGTATTCGGATCGTCGTCGGCGATCAGGATCGTCCGCTGTCCCCTTGGTTCGCCGTCAGCCGGAAGCCTTTTTTGGAGCGTATCGGTAAGCCGTTCGATTTCAATCGGTTTAGTCATATAATCAAGTTCAACAAACCTGCCGGCGTCATTCGAATAACGATAGAAAAGAACGGAAGTATTCCGTCCGAGCGGGTTTTCTTTAATCGCTTTTAATACGTCCCAAAAGGATCCCGATTTCGGCTCCGTATCGATGAGAACAACGTCCGGAAAGGGATCCGGGAAGTTCGGGCGATCCGACCCGCCTGAAAAAGGCGGCGAAACCGTAACCCGGTAACCGCGCCTGACGAGCTGATCCACGAGCGGATCGCCGTCGGACGCCCGATCCGTCAACAAGGCGATCGAACGGACCGGATCGGTCAACTCATAAATACGCATTTCGTCCGCATCCCGATCCGAGATCGTCGGCAGCGTAAAATAGAAGGTCGACCCCATACCCGGAACGCCTTTAGAGCGGACGCCGATCTGACCGCCATGAAGATCGACAAGCCGTTTACAAATCGCCAGCCCCAAACCCAACCCGCCGTAGCCCAACGAAACGCTGCTATCCGAGCGGCGAAATTCTTCAAAAATCACCTGCTGATCCGCGATCGGGATTCCTGATCCTGTATCGCTGACCGAGATCGTTACTTCCGTCCCACGTTCCTCAACCCGCAGCCGAATCTCCCCGCACTCCGTAAACTTGATCGCGTTATTAATCAGGTTCAGTACGATTTGGCGCAGCCGCATCGGATCCCCCCATACGCGCGGACCCTCGAACGGCAGTTCCGCGCGCCATTTCAACCCCTTGCCCGCGGCTAATTTCGCGCCGCTGTCGGCAATCATTCGCAGCGTCCGCGCCAAATCGACCGAAGTCAAATTCAACCGCAGCTCTCCCGCGTCGCTCGTCGCCAAATCCAGCACATCGCCGATCAACCCGCCCAAATGCTGAGCGTAAGCATGAATCTGTTCAAGGTCCTTCATAACGGGATCAGCGATCGGATCGCGCCGGACTGGATCCGATTTCAGGAGCAATTCGCTCAACCCAGCGATCAAATTCAAAGGCGTCCGCAGTTCGTGTCCGACAAGCGATAAAAAGCGGTTCTTTATTTGGTGCGCTTCTTCCGCCAGTCTCCGCCCATCCGTCGCCTCTTTATACAGACCGGCCATTTTCAACGCTCCGCTGATCTGCTGAACAACGGCACCGTAAAGATCCAGACGCCCGCTGTCAAAAACGACCGCGCCGGATAAACCCGCGTTGCCGGGGAATGGAATAACGACCCATCGAAACGATCGGACGCCGGGAATCAGCCGCGACGGCGGAAAAATAAGCGTATCAAAATGAATCGCTTTCCGATCCGGATGAAAAACGTCGATAACGCTGCTTCGGGCAGGCTCGATACCGCCGCCCGCTTCATGACGAACGATCAGCGCATCGGAAATTCCGATCAGCTTGAGATGCGTCGATAAAACGGAATAGATTTGATCCTCCGTCAACGCGGAAAATAAGGCCGCAGAAAGCAAACTGAGGCGGTTCGAATCCGTACGTGCCGCGGAAACGAACCGATAAAACTGACGCCGGGTCATCGCGGCGGTCGTCTCCTGTGGAGAATCCGCCCCATTGTCATGCATGTGGTCCTGTATCGCGCTTCGCGCCTCAGCGAACTCATCACAGCCGCAGGACTCGCGGATAACCAATCGCGTCGGGACGCGGATAATCGGAGATAACAGCTCGCCGGAACTCAGATAACGGATCATTTCTTCAAGCGCACGCCGCCCCATATCAAAAAGCGGAATCTCGACGGTCGTCAGCGGCGGCACGTTTGCCGCCCCTTCCAGTCGATTATCGAAACCGATCACGGCGACGTCACGCGGCGTTTCCCGTCCGGTTTCCTTTAGAGCCTGGATCGCGCCGATCGCCATCTCGTCATTACTTGCAATGACAGCTGTAAATTCGGCTTGACTGGATAAAATACGCTTCATCGCCTTATAACCGCCGCGATAAACGTGCCCGCCGTACGCAACAAGCCGGTCGTCGCTGTTGAAACCATAATTCTGAACCGTCTCCCGATAAGCCGCCAGCCGCTCGCCGGTATCGCCGGCTAAATCATCTTGACTCCCGGCAATAAACGCAATGCGGCGATGACCGTGACGGACAAGATGGTCGAACGCTGATTTAACTCCGCCGACATTGTCAGCCGCAATCGTAGCTCCATCCTCGCCGGAGCCGATAAACAGAACCGGATGACCTTTCTCACGCAGCCGGCGAATATAACCCGAACGGCCGGAGGAATGAAGCGGGGTAAACACGATTAGTCCGTCCGTATTCCGCTCCCCGATCGGAGCAAAATCACAGTCAGGCGCAAACTGCGGCCAGGCAGGATGATTCGGATTTTCCAAGCCGGAATCCGCCCCCATGCCGCAGCCGAAAAGAACGCTGCAATCCAACTCTTCAGCCGCTTGATTGATCCCTTGATAAATCGGAAGCAAATAATTTAAATTCGTTGAAATATTATAAAACTGCCATCCGGCAAGCACGCCAATCACAGGACTACGCGGAAACCGGTCCGACTTTTTTCCGGAAAGATAACGACGGGTAAAATTTGCCAACCGCTCCTCCGATCGATTGCGCTATAGTAACTATTATCTCACAGAATATGGCGGTTCTCAGAAGGAACAGGAGGCTGAAACGGACTGCAAGCGATGAAATATTTTTTTACGTCCGCGCCAATTCGCGCCTGAGATAATCAATCCACGTTTTTTCCCTGATTCGACTTTATAATCAAATAAGAAGGGAGAGGCGGAAAATCTCCCTTCTCCAACATGCATCCGTATAAAACCCACGTATTACCGCGCCTTTATTTCCGGAGCGTTGAACGCGGAAACAGCAAATTATTTTCTACCTGGATTTTTTTATAAAAAAGAAGGAGGGGTCCATCGCCGCTAAACTCTTGCTTATCTCTTTTGACGCGCTCGGTTCCGACGCGCTGGATGAAATGATGACACGGCCGGTTTTTCGCCGTTTCGTTGAAAACGGGACAATTTTCCGCGACGTCGTCGGATCGTTCGTCAGCAACACCTACCCGATTCACGCTTCGATCGCGACCGGGAAACCGCCGCGGGACCATGGAATCATTTCCAATACCCGAATCGACCCCGGAAATCCGAAACCGCGCTGGCGTTATGACAGCCGCGAATTCCGCGCCAAAACCATTTGGCAGGCGGCTAAAGAAAAAGGACTGCGAACCGCGGCGGTACTCTGGCCCGTTACCGCGTTTTCGAAGGAAATCGCGTATAACGTCCCTGAATCCGCCGCGGGAATGGGCGAGAATCAGGTTCTTTTAAACCTGCGCGCCGGTTCGAAATGGACACAGCTGAAAGCGCTCCTGCGCCATGGGAAAATCCTCAACGGCGTCAGGCAGCCGAACCTGGATCGATTTTCGACTTTAACGATGCTGGATATTATCCGGGAGAACCGCCCGGACCTGATGCTGCTGCACTTGACCGTGTATGACAGCGCGTGCCATGATTACGGGCTCGGGTCGCCGGAAGCGTCTGCCGCGATGGACGAGCTGGACCGGCATCTGGGCATGCTTCTCGAAGCGATAACGCCCGATACACAGGTTGTCATCTTCTCGGACCATTCGCAGCTGCCGGTTTCGCGATGTTTCGATCCGAATACGATTCTCGCGGAGCTTGGGTTCGCCGACCGGAACGAAGACGGATCGCTTATGAACGCGCGCGCGTTCTTCCTGAACGCCGACGGGAATGCGGTTTTCTTCAACCGATCGCTTTCCGACGATGAGATCGCGGCCGTCGAAAGCCGGCTCCATGACGCCGATGTCGCTGAAAGGAAGCTGACGGAGGCCGAACTCGAAACGGCCGGGTTCACGGCGGAACGATTAGCGACGCTCGCCGAAGCCGAAACCCTCGACGCGTCCGTCGTCTTCGGGCTCGCGGCGAAAGTCGGCGTCTACTTTTCGATCGATAAGACCCATCGCGCAACGCACGGGTATCCGCTCGATTACGAGGCTTACCGCGTTTTTTACGCGATTTCCGAAAAGAATTATCGGTTTGAGCCGAAGAATATCCTGGACGTTACGAAAATCGTTTGTCATGAATCAGGTTTGACGCTGTAACCGCAGCGCGCCGCCGAACTGAAGGAAAGGGATCCAACCGCATGAAACTGACCAAAGAAGAAATCAGCTTTATCCTGTACGATAACGCGAATTCCGTATACGCGACAATCATGAGCGCGGTCATCTTCCCGATTTATTTTTCGAACGCCGCCGAATCGGCCGGAGAATCCGGCGATTTCTGGTGGGGGATCGGGACCGCGACGGCCGCTTTTATTTTGGCGCTGTTCGCGCCGGTAATCGGACGGATCGCCGATTTTAAGGGCTGGAAACGGCGCGTTTTCGGCTTTTTCGTCGCAATGGGACTGCTGGCTACGTTGTACTGCGCGGTGACGAACGATTGGCGCGGAATGCTCGTCGGCTATGTCTTCTCATATATCGGCTTCCTCGGCTCCTGCCTCGTCAACGACAGCTACCTGGTCGAAGTTACGACGCCCGAACGAATGGATCGAATTTCAAGCCTGGCTTATGGGATCGGCTATATCGGCGGATCGACAATCCCGTTCTTAGCCGCGATCGCGCTCGTTCTCTTTGGGGAAAATTTCGGCGTCGACGGAACGATGGCGGTTAAGCTTTCGCTGCTGATCTGCGTTCTGTGGTGGGGGCTGTTCTCGATCCCGATGTTCAGGAACGTCGAGCAGAAGCACGGCTGCGATATCCCGCAAGGAAACCTTGTCAGGAATACGTTTAACGAGCTTTTCACGACCGCGCGGAAAATACTGAAATTCAAGCCGATGCTCTTTTTCATGATCGCGTACTTCCTGTATATCGACGGTGTAAATACGGTAATCAACATGTCGACGAGCTATGGGGCGACGCTTGGGCTGGACAGTACCGGCCTGATCATCGCGCTCCTCGTGACGCAGCTGGTCGCGTTCCCCTGCGCGATTCTTTTCGGCCGGATCAGCGAAAAAATCGGCTCGCTGAAAATGCTCCTGGCCGCGATCTGTATGTATTTATTAATCTGCATCCTCGGTTTTATCATGGGCTTCGGGCTGGAAGAAGCGTTCCTGACGATCCCTCAGGCGACGACGCTGTTCTTCGCTCTGGCGATTCTCGTAGGAACGGTCCAGGGCGGAATTCAGGCGATCTCCCGCTCCTATTTCGGGAAAATGGTCCCCCCTGCGCAGTCCGGAGAGTATTTCGGATTCTTCGATATTTTCGGGAAATTCGCCGCGTTTATGGGCCCGCTCCTGTATTCGGCGACGAAGGCCGTGACCGGACGAAGCTCGTTCTCGATCTTTTCAATCATCCTGCTTTTCGTCGGCGCGCTGATCGTCATGTACGCGGGACGGAGATTCTTGAAGAATGTTCCGGAGAGGATAGAGAATACTTTGTAGTCGTCCGGGGCTGGGAAAAATTCCCAGCCCCGATCTTAAGAACACCCGCTGATTAACTTTGACGATCAAAACGATAGATTGTTTCTAAAACAACCTGAATCTCGTCGTCCCAGCCTTTAATCAGTCCCTCATTCGCCTTCTCGTAAACCACGTCGGCCGTAACCAGATTTCCCGAAATCGCGGCAATCATCGCGCTCCGCTTTTTTCGCCTCGTGCAAACGGTATAAATCGCCGAACTCTCCATCTCAACATTCAAACATCCAAGAGAGGACAGCTTCTCGATCCACTCGGGCGATTCTCCATAAAATGCATCGTCAGTAGCATTAATTCCATAATAGCTCTTAAACCCCAGTTGGCCTTCCATCTCCCGCGCCGTATCGATCAGGATACGCGTCAAATCGAAATCTGGGATCGCTGGGAAACAATCCGGAACGTAGAATTTGGACGTTCCCTCGTTTTTCATAGCCCCCGTCGAAATAATCCGATCGCCTATTTTCTGATATGGCTGAAGACCGGCAGTTGACCCAATCCGAATAAAGCACTCCCCACCAACATTAATCAATTCCTCTACCGCTATCGCCGTGGAGGGACATCCCATACCCGTTGAGGTCACCGAAATTTTGACGCCCTTATAAAAACCGGTAAACGTCCGGTGCTCCCTGTTATTCGCGACCAGCTTCGGATCATCAAGATACGCCGCAACCCGATCACTCCGAGCTGGATCACTATATAAAACTTATCAATAAATATGTAAATTAAATAACAGGCCAACGGCTTAACAGCCACTCACAAATCAATTTAGTTTCGTTGAAACATTTTGCTTCCTGAATGCTGTTGGCGTAACATCACAATATTTCTTAAATGATCTGATATAGGTCTGCACGTTTGCGAAACCACAGGAGATTGAGATATCCATGATCTTCTGGTTGGTGGTGAGCAGAAGATCTTTGGATGTATCAATGCGGAGGCCCGTAAGGTAATCCATAAAAGTTTTTCCTGTGTATTCTTTAAAAATTTTGCAGAAATATGGGACGCTCATGTAAACCGCTTTTGAAAGTTGGTTGAGAGAAATATCTTCCTGAAAATGCTGGTCGATATAGCTGACGACCTGTTCCATCAAGTCGGCATTCTTGTTCTTTCTTTTTTCTTCTACTTGGCTGCAGGCATTACTGAGCGTTTCGAGAAAGACATCCTGTAACTGTTCTTTATCTTCAGAGGAGAATAGATTCGCACTATCGGTGATCTGACTTGCTTCCGAGAGAGGGAAGCCCATTTCCTGCATCAGGGAGGAAATACGATGCAGGAGCAAAAGACAGTATTGCTGGCAATCAGCAAATGCGATACTGGAATTCTCCAGACAGGCAAGGGCTTTCTGGAAAGCCTTGCTGCTCAGGTCGAAGTCGCCGATGCGAATGGCTGGGAGCAGTTCTCGCTCAATGATAGTTTTATACGTGCTGGAGAGTGTGAAGGACTTGTTATCCTGGAAAAGCGAAATCGTAGAATAACTGATGATTTCGTTTCCTCCGAGGGATGAGGCGTAATCCGCAGCGGAACGTGCGTTCTGCGCGGAAATATAGATTTCATCGATTGAATCAACGCTCGATCCGATACCAAGCGAGAGCGTGTAAGGAATGATTGCTGAGTTATCGACAGCGCTCTGAACATTCTGGCAGAATCTAAGTAATTTATCAGGTTCCTCTACTTCATAGTTCAGAATGACACCGAGATGAAAATCATCAATATCCACTGTGTACCCTCCCATTGAGGGATCGAGGCACTCCTTAATCATAGGGAATAACTGAATTTTGACCAGTTCGTATTCGTCGTTCGTCAGTGTGCGCGCCTGTTGCAGAATATCCATGTTAATATATATTACATTGATTAGACGGTAAGGGAACTCAATATCCATATACCTGAGGCGCTGAAAGGTATCCTCAGTTCCTGTGAATTGCCCTTCGAGTAAGAGGGAAAGCGTTCGGTGACGGATTAGTGTCCGGTTGTTTTCCCACATGGAGTGCAATTGTTTGTTGTCCTGAATGATGTTTCTGAGTTTCTGCTCGACACTGTTTTCAACGCTTTGGCTATTTCCATCAGAAGAAAGGCTTTCTTCAATGGTCTTATATAGTTTTGAGATCGGCTGAAGCGACTGGCGATAAAGAAAGAAAACGAAGAGGCAGGAAACAAGCAGCAGTGCAGCTGAAATCAGAATGATACGCCGTAAAAGCGTTTGGGTTGGAGAAAGAATACGATTGAGCGGCATCTCGACGACGAGCGTTGTTTCTGTCTGATCTGAATCTGTAAAAAGGATCAATGTCTGTGCATCAGCGTTTTTGATGATCAGATGTCCATTTCCTTTATATTCCTGAATTCGTTTAACCAGATCCGGATCAGCCTTCCGATAGAGAAAGCTTCTGTCAGAGGAAATCGTGATCATGCCATTTTTACTGATGCCGAAAGCCTGGTAAACATAATCATCATCGCCTGGGAGCAGTTTGGCTACTTCCTCTTCATATATGTTAACAACGACCACCCCTCCGCGCGAGCGCAGCGATTCTGACAACGGGACGAGCAGCGTAATCACATCGCCATCGTCAACACCATAACGCTGCAGCGCCCGCTCGACATTTGTAAAAGTGGAGCTGTATGGTTTGCGGCAGTTCAACCAGGTAATAGCCGTCGTATGTGTCCGGTAATAGTCATACCAGGCGGTGTCATAGAATAAATTGAATGAGGTGACGCCCATACCTGATGAGGTTACGATCACATCTCCCTGGTTGAAGTAAATATATGCTGAATGGACGTAACGATGTGAGTTTTTGAAGTTGACCAGCGAGTCAGAGAGCATTTGCAGCCGATGATAGTCCGTGACAATGCTGTCATTTGAGCGGTTGATCATACGCATGGTATCCAATGAGATTTGGACCGCCATGTTTTCGATCTGAGAATAGGTTTCTGATACCAGTATGTCTGTTTTTTCAAGGATTTCTTCGTTTGCTGAGATGAGCTGAGGAACAAGCGTATTCTGATAGACAGAATAGAAGGCAATCGCACTGAGGATCACCAGAACAAACACAAGCAGGGCAACGGTGATCACTGAATACCAGACGCCTTTCCGTTCCTTGCTGATACCGAAGCGATTTATTCTCTTTTTATTCCCCTTTTTTATATTATTCTTCAGTCCAAAAGATCCATTGAATCTTTCATCATGTTTCATCATATGTACTGCCTTCATTTCCTATGATTTCTATTGATCACGCGCCTTCACAAACGCAGGAATTCCTGATAAGCATGTTAATTTCTCAACAAATTATAAGGGAAGCGGCCCTGAGTTTTCAGCCGGAGGATAAGAATTCCGAAAGAAGCGAATTTCTGATGAAATGTTAAAAAATTAACCTGAGGTGAACTGTAGAAAGCTGGAATATCGGATGAAAAACTGATAATTTACAGGAATTCTTTTGCATTGTAAAAATAGGGAGATGGTAAAAAACCGGGCTGAGAAAAGCCAGCTTTTCAAAAAAAGACCGGGAAAAATAAACAAAGGAGAAAACAAGATGTGTAAGAAGAAAGTTATTATCGATTCGGACTATGGCACTTATTACGATGATGCCTTCGCTTTGCTGTATGCTGTACAGAATGACGACCTTGACATTCTTGCAGTGAACTCTTCATACGGCGATACGGCAATTCGTGCAAGGATCGCCAAGAAGCTCCTGCGCGTTGCCGGACGTGAAGAGATCAAAGTAAACGCAGGCATTCCAGGTTCCATGAGCGGTGGCGCTTATATGTTCGGTTTTGAAGGTCAGAACATTCTTACAGAAGAAGACTGGAAAGACCCCACACTGGCGCCGGACAGCTACAATGCTGATGATGCGATCATTGAGCTGGTTAAAAAGTACCCGCATGAAGTTACCATTATTACAACCGGCACCGTCACCAATATCGCTGCGGCTTTGATCAAGGAGCCGAAAGTCGCTGAGCTTGCAAAAGAGCTAATCATGATGGCCGGTGTAGTCGTCCCGATCGTAGATGAAAAGGGCGTTTCCCGATCCCCGGTCGAAGAATACAACCTGAATAATGATACGTTCGCAGCCCAGATCGTTTGGAAATCCGGTATAAATATGACTATGGTTCCGATCGACGTTACCCTTAAGGTGCCGCTTGCGCCGGAACAGATCGAACGAATTAAGAACACCGACACTCCGATTGCCCGCCAGGTTCGCGATATCATCGCCGTATGGCCGGAACAGGAATACATTATCTACACGAGCGTTGGAATCCCGACTGAATTCACAGGTTTATGGCTGCATGATCCCCTGACGATCGGCGTTGCCAGAGATCGCTCTTTCATTAAGGAGGCACGCCTGCATGTGGATGTCGAGTGTCATTCTTCGTGACATGATCATACGCAACGACATTCTACGAACGATCCCGAAGAAGGCGGCTCCGAACATGAGCGTGGCTATTGGTGTGGATAACAAGCGTTTTACTGAAGATTTCACGAACGCTATTTGTAAATAGACAGGCCAATCCATTCTTGGAAGGAAAGAAAAGATGAAAAAGTCTTTATCGTTGCTTCTCGTTGCTGTGATGCTGTATGGCGTGGTGGTTGCCAGCGTTTTTGCAGCTGATGAGAAAGTTGTTATCAATGTCGGCGTTGGCAGTTTCGCCGCCACAACTGTTTATTCCGCAAAAGAGCAGTTCGAGGCTTCGAACCCGAACGTTGAAATCAACGTGATCGAGATCCCGTTTGGCTCTCTTTACGAGAAGCTCTGCACTTCTTTTGCGACGAACACCGATGCATATGATATCGTGATTTACCCCTCCAACTGGCTCTCTGAGTTCATTCAGGGTGGGTCAGTCCTGGCGATCGATGATTATCTTGGCCTGAAAGATAACTGGGATACATTGATCAAAGCCTACTATGATATGCAGAAATTTGATGGTAAAACCTATGCGATCCCGCTGGATGGCGACTCCATTCTTCTTTATTATCGTAAAGACGCTTTCGAAAACGAAGAGTATAAAGCCAGGTTCAAGGAACAGTACGGTTATGAGCTCGAAGTCCCGAAGACCTGGACTGAATACATGGACGCTGCTGAATTCTTCAATGGATGGGACTGGGATGGTGATGGCGAAGTTGACTATGGCACAATTGAAGCCATGGCCCCGAAGGACGTCAACCCCTATATTTTCCTGACTCACGCTGTAACCTATGCCGCACATCCGAATTACCCTGGCTATACCTTCTTTAATCCTGAAACCATGCAGCCGATGGTCAATGATCCCGCCTACCAGCGCGCGCTGGAAGAATACAAACGCATTCTGAAATTAGGTCCTCCGAACATGATCAACTATGGCGGTGGTGATGAACGTGCGGCTTTCCCGGCCGGCGAATCCGCGCTTGCAATTGACTGGCATGATACCGCGCTTGCTACTCAGAACCCTGATAGCTCCAAGGTGAAGGAACTGGTTGGCTATGCTCTGGCTCCCGGAAGCTATGAATGCTGGAACCCGGAAACTGAACAGTGGGATACCTTTGACGAAGTTCAGTACGCTCCTTATCTGGCTTTCAGCGGCTGGACATCATCAGTGACCTCCACCTGCAAGAACCCGCAGGTCGCAGTTGACTTCCTCAGCGTGATGGACAACGACGAGAACTCATTGGCAGCCGTTACTACCGATGGTACAGCCCGCAACCCATATCGACTGCAGCACCTGACCGATGCTTCAGTTTGGGAGAATTCTCCGATCCATTATTACAACGCGCAGGAATTCATCGATACTGTTCTGAAATCCTACACGCACCCGAACGTACAGCTTGATATGCGTCTGCCAAAGGCGGGTTCCTATCTGGATGCGTTGGACCTCGGAGTTTCTCAAGCTCTTTCGGGTGATCTGGACGTCGAAAGCGCGCTGAATTATGTCGCAGAATCCTGGGAAGAAATTACCGATGAAGAAGGCCGCGACACGCAGAGAGAATTCTATCAGAACACTTACAAGAACGTGACAACCGGTACCGGTGTCAGCAAGTAATTTCGCAGCTTCGATCTATAATCTTGATTTATGAAAGAACGGCTGCCACGAGAGAAATTCTGGGCAGCCGTTCTGATTACCCCTCATTTATAACTGGAAATTTGGAAGACCTGACATGATTAAGAAAAAACAACCAGATTCTATTAAACATATACTGGTCGCGCCAGCGCTGTTTATGTTTGTGGCCATTACGATATTTCCCCTGATTTTTAACGTGATCATGAGCTTATGCAACTGGAAATTAGGTGGCTCTATTCGCTTTCTGGGATTGAGCAATTACATTTGGGCATTCAAGAACAACGTTTTCTGGAAGACAATGGGGAATACTGTTCTTGTGACTCTCATTTCTGTCACCGTTGAATATCTTCTGGCTTTACTCCTTGCCTATAACATCAATAAGCTGATATTCGGCAAGAAGATAATCCGCGTTCTGATGTTGCTGCCCATGCTGATGGCTCCTGTTGTGATCGGCTTTATGTGGAAACAATTATTTAACGAGTTGTATGGCCCATTGAACTATTTTCTCCGATTGTTGGGGGTTGAAGGAGTTCCGTGGATTTCAAAGCGTGGATACTCCATGACATCTATCATCCTGGTAGACATCTGGGAATGGATGCCTTTTATTATTCTGATCCTACTTGCCGGTTTGCAATCGATACCCAAAGAGCCGATTGAGTCAGCGCGCGTGGACGGCGCCAGTGAATGGCAGATCTTCAAAGACATCATCTTCAAGATGCTGATGCCGTCATCGATCGTTGCGATCACACTGCGATCCATTGAGACTTTCAAGATTTTTGACACGATTTATATTACAACTGCCGGTGGACCTGGCGTCTCCAGTATGTCGTCTTCAATGTATGCTTATCAGGTCGGGCTGCGGAACTTCTCGCTTGGGAAATCTGCCGCTCTCTGCGTGATCATGCTGATTTTTTTGATGCTCGTTTCGCAGATCGTGCAGAAGGTTCAGGCGAACAGGAAGAAAAAACAAATGGAAATCATCATTCCGGTTGACGTAGATTTTTCTCAGTATGAAGAGGAGGATCTGGCATGAACAACAATACGAAAAAAGGCGGATTTACACAGGTATTGCGTGCGGCACTGATCCTGATATGGATCGTTTGCGTGACGTTCCCTATCTACTGGACGCTGGTAACCTCATTCAAACGACAGGTGGATATTTATGGCGGGCCCTTTTTCTTCCCCGGAATAGATTTCACACCGACAATCTCTGCCTGGGATTACCTGCTGAACGGCAACAGCATTTTCACAATGAACCTGCAGAACAGCATCATCATCAGCCTGGCCAGTTCGTTTCTGGCACTGGTGATTGGCGCAATGGCGGCGTATGCCCTGACACGCTATCAGTATAACTACCTCGGGCAGAACAGTGACGGTCTGGCGTTCACGATTCTTTCCCAGAGAATGATGCCGCCGATTGTTGCAGTAATTGCGCTGTATATCATGTTTAGTAAGCTGAGCCTGCTGGATTCCCATATAGGAATGATCATCGTATACACCTGGATGAATCTGCCAATCACTGTTTACCTGCTGAAAGACTTCTTTGCCGGCATCCCGATTGAACTTGAGCATGCGGCGGCGGTGGATGGCTATTCAAAGTTTGATCAATTGCGAAAAATCGTCATCCCGTTGGCTGCGCCTGGACTGGCAGCCTGTTTCACATTGGCATTCAACTTCGCGTGGAATGAGTTCCTCTTTTCATTGATTATGACGTTTCAGAAAGCACAGACAATTCCGGTCCTGATCTCCAGCCTCAATGCACAGGAAAAACCGGAATGGGCAATGATCTCAGCACTTGGGATCATCGCGATCATTCCCCCTACCATTATCGCAATTGTTATGGATAAGTATCTGGTTCAGGGTTTGTCCTTTGGCAGTGCGAGTAAATAGAGGAGAACAATATGGCAGAGATTCTATTGAAAGATGCTGTAAAAACATTCAATAACGGCAAGTTAACGGCTGTCAATCATTTCTCCCTGGAATGCCACGATCACGAGTTCATCGCGATTCTTGGTCCGTCGGGAGCAGGGAAAACGACCACGTTGAACCTGATCGCCGGTAT
>CALIHP010000008.1 GCA_938020565.1 uncultured Anaerolineaceae bacterium
CGTCTCGGTCGGCGGCACGTCCGGCGTCTCGGTCGGCGGCACGTCCGGCGTCTCGCTCGGCAGCACGTCCGGCGTCGCGCGTAGCGGGTCGAGCGGCACAGGCTGCGGCTGACCTAACAGGTCCTCCGTCGGTATAGGCTGAGCGCCGGGCTGTGCGGGTGCGGCCGGCGTGATGGTTTGCTGAAGCTTTGCTAAGATCGATAGATACTCGCTGAATTTAAGCGTCGTCGGGTTCCCCAGCTGATCATAGCAGATGTCTTCAGCGTTCGACGTCGCGACGGTCCGCGGGTTCCCAATCGGATCAAGACAGACGGGACGCTGCGCCGCGGCGGGCGTCAGCACCGTCAGGAAGAGAATGAAAAAGACGAGTGCGGCCGCGGAATGCGATCGCTTCGTCCTGCCTCTGGTTTTTAAGAAAATCGTTTCTAACATCATATTTACCTCCCCGATTTATATCAGTTAATACGATTCACACGGCAATTTTGTTCCCAAAATATTTGCATTTCCTGAAAACTCGTCGTTCGGTTCGCCGATCAGGACGGTTGACTCGTTTTCGCGCTTTTCCCGCTCGCGCTCAGCGGCGAAGCGGGCGATCAGTTCGTTTCGCGTCGCGACCTTAAATTTTTCTTTCGCTCCGTCAAGATGAAAGTCGACCGTTGGCGGTGAAATTCTTAAGCTCTGCGCGATTTGTCCCCGCGTCGACCCCGCGGTCAGCAGCTCCAAAACCGTCCGCTGGCGCGGGCTAAGCTGTTCAATGGACGTTGGGTTCCGGCTTAACGCGACGACAAGGACGCCGTTAATGGCCGCCCAGTCTTCCGGCCGCGTATCGGCAGGAAGCGGAAAGGTCTGCGCGGCGATCCGGTCGAGGACCTGATCGAGAGGATCGGGACTTTTTGTCAGCGCGATCTTCGTATCGTTAATGATAAAAATGATTTTGGTCATGCTTCTGTTTCCTGTCTTGCGAGCTTAGAATATCGGTTCTAAGATACTATAGAACATTTTGACACAAAAGTCAAGTGAAAAATTTTAAGCCGGATTCGCGTTCGCCTTGCCTCAGGGTTCCCTGATATCTTCGATCCGATTCGAAGGACTCGTAAAGAAAAACGACTTCGTTTTTTTGAAGTCGTTCATGTCGGGGCACCGGGATTTGAACCCGGGGCCTCTTGCACCCCATGCAAGCGCGCTAGCCGGGCTGCGCTATGCCCCGAACACTGCGTAAGTATACATGATTTTTAACGATTGCGCAAGAACCGCCGTCTCGCCGCGTCAGGATTCCGGACCTGCCAGCGCTTTTTTCAGGTCGAAGCCGCAGGACGCGCAGGGTGCGTCGTTAAAAAGACGCCGTCCGCAGCGGCAGACTTTTCCGATCGGACGGGCGGGGTTGCCAACGACGAGCGTATACGGGGGAACGTCGGCGGTGACGACGGATCCGGCGCCGACCATGCAATATTCTCCCAACGTATGGCGGCAGACAATCGTCGCATTCGCTCCGATCGACGCGCCGCGCCTGACAAGCGTTTCGGAGACCTCCCAATCCTGAATAAAGCCGCGCGGATAGTAGTCGTTGGTAAAAACGGCGTTCGGCCCGACGAAGACGTCGTCCTCAATCGTGACGCCGTTGAAGACGGAAACGCCGTTCTGGATTTTAACGCCGTTGCCGATCCTGACGGCATGATCGATATAAACGTCTTTCCCGATCACGCAGTTTTCGCCGATTTCGGCGTCTTCGCGAATCTGCGCGTTGATCCAGATTTTCGTTCCCGCGCCGATTTTAGCCCGCTCGGATACATGCGCGCTGGGATCGATATAGGGGGCTTTCTTTTCGTCTGTCATGCAGCTGCCTCGTTTTTCTTTCGCCTCAACCGGGCCGTTTAAGCGCCGAACGCGTTTACGACGCGGGCGACAACGGCGATTTCGTCGCTGGTCAGGCCTGGGTGAACCGGGAGCGAAACGATTTGCGTCTTGATCCGGTCGGAGACGGGGTAGTCGGTACGGAATCCGAACGACGCGTAACAGCGCTGTTCCGGGATCGTAAACGGGTAAAAGACGCCGAAGCCGACTTCATTCGCGTTCAGGAAAGCGGTAAATTCGTCGCGGAGCCCGTCCTCGATCAGGACGGAATACTGATGGAAGCAGTGATCCGAGCCGGGAACGACGAACGGGGCGACGACGCGCGGGTTGGCGATGCGCCGGTTGAGCTCTGCGGCGTTGGCGCGGCGTCTGGCGTTGAATTCCGGGAGCCGTTTCAGCTGGCAGAGGCCGATTGCGCCGGCGATATTGGTCATCCGGTAGTTGTAGCCGATGATGTCGTGATGATAGCGGATTTTCATTCCATGATTGATCAGCAGCTTCGCCGTATCGCGGAGGTCCTCACGGTTAGTCACGACCATCCCGCCCTCGCCGGTCGTCATGTTCTTCGTCGGATAGAAGCTGAAGCAGCCGGCGTCGCCAAAGGTTCCGACCGGCTTCCCGTTCCAGGCCGCGCCGTGAGCCTGCGCGCAGTCTTCGATCAGGATCAGCTTGTACCGGTCGACGAGCGCCATGATCCGGTCCATGTCGCAGGCCTGTCCGAACAGGTGGACAATGAGGAGAGCTTTAATCGTCGGATCGACGCGTAGCGCGGCTTCGACGGCGTCCGGATCGATCGTAAACGCGTCGGGGAGAATATCGGCGAAAACCGGCGCTGCGCCGGCGTAAAGGATCGCGTTCGTCGAGGCGATAAATGAAAATGGGGTTGTCAGCACTTTATCGCCGTTCCCGATCCCGAGCGAACGGAGCGCGACTTCGAGCGCGGTCGTTCCGGAAGTCGTCGCGACCGCGTATTTCGCGCCAAGGTAAGCGGCGAATTCATTTTCGAACTGCGTTACGATCGCGCCGTTGGCGATCATTCCTGAGTCAAGGACCTCGGCGACGGCTTTTTTCTCGGCTTCGCCGATCAGCGGTTTTGCGATGGAGATCATGCGTTTCCTCCCAAAAATCACGGGTCAGAGTTGTCAAAAATTCCATGGAAATTATATCAGCCTTCTACGGTCAGGCGGAACGGCGTTCTCCGCTTGTTATTAAGCGGGACGCACGGTTCGCTGCCTGGGGCGCGTCCAGCAGAGGAGGAAAGAGGTTATGCCTGTCATGGTTGCGGCGCGGCGAATTCAGGGCGCGTTCGGTCGGCATGATAAAATTTTGAATCGATAGAATAAAAAACGGGAATTATTCCATGCGGGAGGGTTTTGTATGAGCGTTCCATCCGGAGCATCGCTTGATAAAATTACCGCGTTATCGAAGCGCCGCGGTTTCGTCTACGCTACGTCGGATATCTACGGCGGGTTAGCCAGTTCGTATGATTACGGTCCGTTAGGCGCAGAGCTGCTGCGAAATATCCGCAACCTGTGGTGGCATGACATGATCACGACGCGGGAGGACATGATTGGGCTGGATACGCAAATCCTGCTTCATCCGGAAACCTGGGTCGCTTCGGGTCATGTCAACGCGTTTAACGATCCGCTGGTCGAGGATAAGGTCACGCATAAGCGTTACCGCGCCGATCACCTGATCGAGGCGTGGCTGGAGAAGCATCCGATCGACGGGGAGGTCGTCGTCGAGGGAATGGATTTGGACGAGATCGGCGCGTTTATCGAAAAATACGGGGTTAAGACGCCCGACGGGAACGACGTTTTCCCGCCGAAAGCGTTTAATATCATGTTCCAGACGGCGATCGGCGTCGTCGAGGGAGAGAAGCTTCCGGTTTACCTGCGCGGCGAGACGGCGCAGGGGATTTTCACCAACTTCGCCAATATTTTGAATTCCTCCCGGGTCCAGCTTCCTTTCGGCGTCGGCAATATCGGCAAAAGCTTCCGCAACGAAATTACGACCGGTCAGTTCGTTTTCCGAACGCTCGAATTCGAACAGGCGGAAATCGAATACTTCTTCGATCCGGAGAAAACGGAGTGGGAACCGCTTTTTAAAAGCTGGCAGGACGCCATGTTCAGGTTTATTCACGAGCGGATCGGGATTCGTGCCGAGAAGCTCCGCTGGCGGCGGCATTCCGACCAGGAACGTTCGTTTTACAGCAGGGAGACGTATGATCTCGAATATGAATTTCCGTTCGGCTTCAAGGAGCTTTGGGGAATTGCCTATCGGACCTCGTACGACCTGCAGCAGCATATCGATCATTCCGGGAAGGATTTATCCTATCGGGATCCGATGGACCCGAAGCGAACGATCGTTCCGCACGTGATCGAACCGGCGGTTGGGATTAACCGGATTTTCCTGATGGCGATGTGCGACGCGTATTGGGAAGACAGCGAAAATAATCGGGTCGTCATGAGGTTCCATCCTTTGATCGCGCCGTACAAAGCCGCCGTTTTCCCGCTCGTCAGGAACAAGCCGGAGATCGTCGACAAGGCGCGCGGCGTTTTCAAGCTGCTGGCCGCGAAGATGGGGGTCAGCTGGGACGATCGCGGCAATATCGGCAAGCGCTATTTCTATCAGGACGAAATCGGGACGCCATACTGCGTTACGATCGATTATCAGACGCTCGAAGACGATACGGTAACCGTACGTGAGCGCGATACGATGGCGCAGGAGCGCGTGGCGATTTCCGATCTGCTGCCGAAGCTGATGAAAGGGATCGAGGAAATTTAAATTTCACAACGAACGCTGTTTCCTGTTCCTTAATTTACCATATTGCTTTCGGCAATGCGGCGAAAAAATTGTCGTAGAGATTCCTGAAGGATCAGCAAAAAAGGCAAACCGGATATGCTGCTGATGACGATTCGACAAAGTTAGCTGAAGGTTGGTAATGGAACGAACCGAAATTTTAAAACGGCTCAAGGCACTCATCAGCATCAACGGACTTATTATCGGAGCGGCTGTCGGCTCCGGTATGACAGCAAAATATACGGCTATGGGCGGGGCGGACTTCCTGCTAGCGTTAAGCGCGGGAAAGTATCGCATGATGGGACGAAGTTCTTATCTGAGTTATTTTTGCTACGGCAACAATAACGATATTGTTATGGAAATGGGAACGAGAGAACTCATCCCGGCGATCCGGGAGGTCCCGATTCTTTTCGGTCTGTTTGCCAACGATCCCGAAATACATCTTTACGGTTATCTCAAAGAAATTAGAGACCGGGGATTTTCCGGTATTGTCAACTTTCCGACGATGGCGTTGATCGACGGTCGGTTTCGTGAAGCGTTGGAAGAAGAAAACAACACTTTTTCGCGAGAGGTGGAGGCAATCCAGCTGGCGCATTTGCTGGATCTTTTTACGATCGCGTTTGTAACGGAGGAGGATGAAGCAAGGCAGATGCTGAATGCCGGAGCTGACGTGATATGTGTTCATCTCGGTCTTACAAAAGGCGGTTTCCTCGGGGCTAAGAAATACCTTTCTCTTGAAGAAGCGCGCAGGCTGGGGCAGAAGATTTACCAGCTCTGCGAAGAGCTTCGTCCGGAAGTCATTCGCATGATTTACGCCGGTCCGGTTAATTCGCCGATCGATATGCAGTATTTTTATCGGAATACGAGCTGTCAGGGGTATATCGGCGGCTCGACTTTTGACAGGATTCCGGTTGAGCGTGCGATTCTGGAGACGACCAGGGCTTTTAAAGATTCGGGAACGTTGAATGACCATGATTCGATGACGAAGCTGCTGAACGTTGAATGGAATACCGGGGATTATGTCGAATTTGTTAAGAAATATATCGCTCAGCATTATGAAACAAAAATCTGCCTTGGCGAGTTGGCGCTGGTTACGCATATTTCCCCTTCGTATCTCAGTACACGATTCAAGAAGGAGACAGGTTGTAGTTTTACGGAGTATCTCGTTCGGTTTCGAGTCAACAAGGCTAAAGACCTTTTGCGGAAAACGCATCTTTCCTTCAAGGAAATCGCGGCGAGAGTCGGATATGACGATTATGCACAGTTCTCCAAGATGTTTAAGAAGTACGCTGGAGTCTCTCCGACAACCTTTTCTCGGGATCATATAAACACAAGAATAAGTAAGCTGAAGCCCTGGTCAAGTGGAAGATAAACACATAAAAAAGAAATAAAAACACATTCATTCCGGCTGTGAATTACGGTAGAATCCTATATACAGTAAAGATTCTACCGTTTTTTAGGCTATCGGATAACTGGACTTATCGGAGGAATATTATGAGAACGATTGCTATTGCCGGAACCTTCGACACAAAGGGCGCAGAGTTTCTTTATGTCAAAGGATTGGCGAAAGCGTTGGGACTGAATACTCTTATGATTCATACGGGTATTTTCGAACCGGATTTCACGGCGGATGTATCCAACGAAGAAGTAGCAGCGGCGGCAGGATATGATATTAAGAAGATTGCTGAGCGCAGGGACCGCGCGATGGCGACTGAGGCGCTGGCGAACGGTATGCGAGTTATCGTGCCCAAGCTGTACAAAGAAGGACGGTTCGACGGAATTCTCTCGTTTGGTGGTTCCGGCGGTACCTCTTTGGTTACCCCGGCGATGCGGGCGCTTCCGATCGGCGTCCCTAAGCTCATGGTATCCACAATGGCGTCTGGAAACGTGGCTCAGTACGTCGGAACGAGCGATATCGTAATGATGCCTTCTATTGTTGACGTTGCAGGATTAAACAAAATATCCAGGACAATATTCCGTAATGCGATATTGGCGATCGCCGGTATGGTTGGGCTGGTGGATCAACTTCCGGTAGAGCGAGAGGATCCGAAGCCGTTGATTGCCGCGACGATGTTTGGTGTTACCACCCCATGCGTTGATCGGGCAAAGGAATATCTGGAGGCGCGCGGCTATGAGGTTCTGGTATTTCATTGTACCGGGACGGGCGGAAAAACCATGGAAGCGTTAATTGAAGCCGATTTCTTCAAAGGGGTACTCGATTTAACCACAACAGAATGGTGTGATGAGATTGCTGGAGGTGTTTTGTCAGCTGGCCTGACTCGGTGCGAAGCGGCGATTAAGACGGGAACACCGCAAGTTGTTTCGGTCGGAGCGTTGGACATGGTCAACTTCGGGCCTTTTGATACGGTGCCGGATCAGTATTCCGCCAGGAATCTTTACAAGCATAATCCGACTGTTACATTGATGCGCACTTCGGTTTCTGAAAACGTAAAAATTGCCGAAAAACTGGCAGAAAAATGGAATAGCGCCGAAAGAAAAATGACGTTGATGCTTCCGCTCAAGGGCGTTTCCATGATTGACGCAGAGGGACAGCCATTTTATGGATTTGATGAAGATGTGGCGCTGTTTGAGACATTAAAAAAAGGGATAACCAATCCTAATGTCGAAATCGTCGAAATGGAGAACCATATCAACGATGCGGAATTCGCGGAAGAAGCAGCCTCACGGCTGATTTCCTTGATTGAAAATCGGTAGTTTGTATCATTCGTTTGAGGAGGTAATCGTATGTTAAGAAAAACGCGCAGTGAAATTATGGAAAAGTTTCGCTCCGAAGTCGCGAACGGTAAGATTTTGGTCGGCGTTGGCGCCGGTACCGGTATTACCGCTAAGTGCAGTGAAGCAGCCGGTGTGGATATGCTCATCATCTACAATTCCGGGCGCTTTCGTATGGCTGGTCGCGGTTCATTGTCCGGTCTGTTGGCTTACGGAGACGCGAATGCGATCGTTCAGGAAATGGGACGGGAAGTTTTACCGATTGTCAGGAAAACACCCGTTCTGGCCGGCGTCTGCGGGACGGATCCATTCCGGATCATGGACATTTTCTTAAAGCAGTTGAAGGAACAGGGTTTTAACGGCGTTCAGAATTTTCCGACCGTCGGATTGATAGACGGTAAATTCCGCGCAAATTTGGAAGAAACGGGCATGGGATACGGGCTTGAGGTTGACATGATCCGTGAGGCGCACAAGCTGGATATGCTGACCTGCCCTTACGTCTTTGACGCTGAGCAGGCGAAAGCGATGGCTGAAGCGGGCGCGGATATATTAGTCGCACATATGGGGCTGACGACCAAGGGTTCTATCGGAGCAGAAACTGCTGTTACGCTGGAGGACTGCTGTGTGAAGATTCGCGAGATTATTAAAGCAGGTCGTGAAATCAGACCGGACATCATGGTTATCTGCCATGGCGGTCCGATAGCCGATCCGGCAGATGCCGAGTATGTGATTCGGAATGTTCCGGAGATCGATGGTTTCTTCGGCGCCTCTTCGATTGAACGGCTGGCTTCCGAACGCGGGATGACGGCTCAGGCGGCTGCGTTCAAGGCGATTTCAAAGTAGGATAAGCGCATCGGCCCGTTCTTTCCGAAAAATAATTTTGGAATGGATCCCTGGCGGGAAAAAATTACGCAAGGAGAAAAGCGAATATACGTTTTTCCCCTTGCGTTTTAAATCCTGGATAGCTTGTTTTTTGATTTCAGGCTAATCTACGAAGCGGTATTTAATCAGCGTCCAAAGCGCGATCAGCCCGTCTTTGGGCTTGATTTTCTTTCCTTCGGTATAGTAGCGCGGCGTGAATTCGATCGGGACTTCGTAAATCCTGAAGCCGCGCTTCAGGATTTTTGCGGTGAATTCCGGTTCAAAATCGAAACTGTGCGCATGCAGCGGGATTTCGCGGACGGAAGAGACTTTAAAAAGCTTATATCCGGTCTCCATGTCCGATAGAATGTTGTTGTAGAGGATATTGGTTACCAGCGTCAGGATTTTATTCGCGACCATGTTCCAGAACAGGATCGGCCGCCGGGCCGCTCCCAGGAAGCGCGAGCCGTAGACAACGTCGGCGATCCCGTCTTCAATCGGCTTGATCAGCGACGTGTAGCAGGCGGGGTTATATTCGAGATCAGCGTCCTGGATAATCGCGTATTCGGAGCGGGCGGCGAGGATCCCTTTTCGAACCGCGGCGCCTTTTCCTTCGTTTTTCTCCGAAAAAATAACGTTAACGATCGGATCGTTTTCGTACCCTTTCAGGATTTCGCGCGAGCGGTCGGTCGATCCGTCGTCGACGCAGAGGATCTCATTCGCCAGTCCGGTTTCCTTGACGCGCCGGATAATTTCTTCGAGCGTTTCTTCTTCGTTATATACCGGAATGATGACCGTTAATTGCATGGATGTTTTCTCCTTTTCCGCCGTTCCTGAATTTTGAAGAGTGAAGTATAAATATAAGCGAAAGTATACTCGAAACTGCGTTCCCGCGCTTCTTTTTCCCTGGAACAGGGGACCCGGCGGGGATGCGGACAGGGGGATTCAGCCGCTTGGCGGTTCAGGACGTCGTTTTACGGTTTTTTCATTCGATCGTGCGGTTCCCGTCTGGCGGGCGGATTCTTGGCGCGGTGATTGCGCGCGCCTCCTGGCTGGTTCCAGGGCGGCGTCTTGCCGAGACGGAAACGCTTCTCGTCCTGGCGCATCCGCGCCCCTGTTATCCGTTCCACGCGCTGGCGCTCCTGAAGGCGGACGTCGGCGGCTTTCTGTCGCTCGACGCGGTGGGAATGGAACGGTTTGCCGCAGATCTGGAAAAGGCGCTTCCGGATTTATTTCGCGTGAGCGGGTCTGATCGGCTCTGGCTCGTTATCAACGGCGGGACCCGGCAGGACGTCGCTCAGTTTCACGCGCATGTCGTTCGGCTCCCGGACGAGCGCGGGAGCCTCGGCGATCGGCTGCGCTCGTCGACGCTCGCGGCGGCTTTCGCCGAGGCGCGGGCGATTCTTGAACGCCGCCGCGGGTGGCGCGGGTATTCGTTTCAGGTTGAGATCCGGGCGGAGACGGATGGCGCGGTTTCAGCCTGGCTGATCCGTGACGGGCTGAATCCTGCGGCGCATTGAAAAAAATCGCGGCGGAGTTTGGTATGATTAATTCAAGCGAAAAAAAGGATGTGCGTATGAAAATTCTGGCTCATCGCGGATATTCCTCGATTTATCCTGAAAATACAATGCTGGCGTTTCGGAAAGCGTTGGAGTTTGGCGCGGACGGGATCGAGTTCGACGTTCAACTGACCCGGGACGATCAGGTGGTCGTAATTCACGACCTGACGACGGAGCGGACAACCGGCGTTAAGGGGAAAGTGGAAGAGATGACGCTGTCTGAGCTGCAGTGCCTGAACGCCTGTTTCCGGAAACAGGAGCTTTATCCGCGCGAAACAATTCCGACGCTGGACATGGTTTTCGCGGCCTTCGGGACGAAGCTGCTGATGAACGTGGAGATCAAGACGCGCAACCCGAAACGGGTCGGCAAACTGGTCGATCGGGTCATCGAAACGATCCTGTATTATAAGAATCAGGAGTCGATTATTTTTTCATCGTTTAATTTCGGCGATCTCGTCAAGGCGCGCAACGTTTTCCCGGAGATCAAGACCGGACTGATCGCGGATAAGGGGCCGTCCGGCTGGGGGGCGCGCGCATTCTTCAAGCACTCGATCCACGTCGACGCGATCCATCCGCATCTCGACCTGGTCACGCCGAAGTTCGTTCACAATGAACATATCTGTAATCGAGAGGTTCGCCCGTGGGTCGTCAACAGCTCGTACGATATGATGCGGTTCCAGCGAATGGGCGTCGACGCGATCATCACGGACGACCCGATTTTAGGGTTGGTTTACAGCGGGGTTTAGCGGAGCTCCCCGCCGGGGATCCTAACCCGCGAGAACTGTCCGAATTGTCTTCAGCCGCTCGACGAGTTTCGGGTCGGTGTCAGGCGCGCCGCTGATATTTTCGATAACGGTCTCCAGCATCTCTTTAAAGTCGTCGGTCACGGCGTCCCGATTGTTTTCAATCGCCGCGGTCAATTCGCTGATATCCTCGATTTTCATTAAGGACTGGAGAAACTCCAGCTCCGGCGGGACTTTCATCATTTCTTCGACCTTATCGATCAGCGCCTGAATCTTCCCGCTGCGTTCGTAGTTCATCTCTTTTCGGGCGTTTTCAAGCTCTTCGCCGGCGACTTCAAGGAAGGCGTCGTCGATTGCGCGTGCGTACTGCTCGATGGCCTGATCCGTATGATCGGCTTTGAGGATGGCTTCAAGCGCCTGCTTGCGGAGTTTTTTCTGTTCCTGGATCGAAGCGTCGATCTCGCGGACGGCGGCGAGGGTTTTCTCGCGGATTTCGCTGAGTCTGTCTTTTTCCGCGCCGGCGGCAGCGTCGATTTTCGCGGTCAGCGTTTCGAAGAAGCGGTAGTCCATTCCGTTCCGGGCCAGTCCGACGATTGTATGGAGGTAGGCGTCGTCCTGCGATCCGGCGACGAGATCGAGGAGCGTGTTGCGGTTGAGGTTTTCGCCGAGCGCCTGCAGGTCGGCGATCGCTTTTCGCGTGCTCTCCGCGCGGATTTTCAATTCGCGGCCGTATTCGGTCTTTTCGAGGAGCTCGTTCTGGATCAGCTGAGCCTTCTGGATCAGTGTCTCGTTTCCAGTCGCTTCAGCGTTGCCCTGAACGTTCGCGAGGAGCGCGAAAAAGCCGTCGTCGTATGGCGTCAGGTCCTGATCGATGATGCCCGGAACGGCGTTGTCGTCCGCGCTGAGAAGCTGACGCAGCAGGCTGATTTTCCGCTCTTCCGCCTGGATCATTTCTTTCGTGATCCCGTCAGCCTCGAGAATCGTATCCAGCAGCGTGTCGTAGGAGTACATCGAGCGCGGTTGGAAAAGGTAACCGCCGCGTTTCTCGGCGGGGAGCGCGTCGACGACCGACCGGATCAGCTGCCCCAGGATTCTTTCCTGTTCCGGGAGCGGGGTGTTCAGTTCGGCGGGGTAGTACGTCAGGAAGAGCTGCTTCTCAGGATCATGGTAAACGAGCGGCGTTCCCAGCGGGCTCGCGTATCCGCAGGAGGAACAGACAGCGGTATTGAATTGGCCGCTGAGAAGCTTTTGTTTTGCCTGTGGATCGCGGGCCAGATCAAATATTTGTTGAACATTCGCGACCATTGTCTGGCGGCAGCGCGGACATTGCGCAACGGGTTGAGCCATAGTTGATAACCTTATTCTTTCGTTTTAAATATGATTCCGGTTGAATTATACCAAAGCGAAACCGCGCGAAATCTGTATTTCCCTTTTCCGTGTCCGGATACCGGCTCAACGACCCCCTGTTCCTCCAGGTCATGAAGCAGTGCCGAGTTTCTTGTCGGTTTCAGTCCGAGGGCCTTCTGAACGTCCGACCTGCCAAAGACTGTCTGTAAGCCAAATGTCTCCTGCAATTTGCGAATATGAGCTGCGGCCTTTGGCTTAAATATCTCTTCGATGTTCGCCTTCCCGGCTCCAATGTTCGTTTTCTGCTGCGGTTTAATGGCTCGGCTGATATGCAAAGTCCGATTGTGAAGCGGATGCTGCGCTGTTCCCTTCTTATCCATCATATAAGAAGCCAATCACTCAGCACATCCGTATCATTCATTAATCTGCCAATGGCCGTAGCGCCTGCCGCCAATACGTTCTATGCGCCCTTTCTTTCTCATAAAGCCCATATGCCTTATTAATGTTCTTCTGGCTATTCCGGTTCGCTCTGATATCTGGTTTATCGTGCCTGATGGATCTTCTTTTATTGCGTTAAGTATCTTTAGTGCCATTGTATCATCCAAAGGGCCCATGCGGGTGGCACTTTGGCCCTTTGGCTTTTCAGGCTGGTCGATAAGAGCCCTTTGGAGGGCTTTGAAATGAACTCGCAGGGTAGTTCCTATCAGCTCATATTCTGGAAGCTCTGCTCCTATTGTTCTGCATTCATCACAGATCTTCTGAATACCCTGCCCCCAGTTTTCAATAAAACCGGCCCGATAAAAAACATTCGCCATATCCGGATTGTACGGCCTGGAATTATGCGGCTGCATTAAAGTATCAACCGTCCAGCCTTCAGGGAAAATACAGCAATTGCTGATGATCATTGCCTCATCTTCGATTCGAATCTGAATTGGCGCGCCGTACATGTAGCAGTTGTGAATAATAGCGTTATACACTGCTTCACGGATAGCTTCTCTGGCATAGGAGTATTCTTCAACACGCACATCATGCTCATAACTGATTTTTGCTTTCAGATACATCAGATAGATCAGATCAATGACTTTGCTCGCGTTGACCATAAGCGATTCCTCAAGATCGTGATGGTAGACAACCGTCCCTTTATGATCGAACTTGCCTACCTTTACATAGCTTCCAGTCTGAACAATTTGAGGATCGCTGTAGAACAGCAGCACTGCTGCTCTTTTGAGCTTGCCATTTGACATGAGGCGCAGCTTGCTGAGCAACTCTGCATTCGATATATTCAGTTCTAACGCCGTCATCCGTTTGCTTCTGAGTGCTTCTCTTCGGAATATTTTGAAGCTTTCTGCATCCAGATCTTCCACTGAAATATTATCAACTGTAACATCTTCCCAGTGAAAGCCCGTCCTGCGCATAATAAATTGCGACAAAGCAATGCCTGTCAGCTGCTGTTTCGTACTTCCACTCCGATAGTGGTATTCTCCGTGATAGCTTACAGGAAAGCTGCTTGGTTCAACCTTGATCTCAATATAATTAAGACCATCTTTTGTATGCTTATTGGCCTCTGTCAGGATACCCAATCCGGTTTGAATTTTATTCGGGATATCCTCCATCAGCTTTTTTATATTCTTTACCCCAATGACATTCCCTGTATCGTTGATGCCGATGTAGATTGTCCCTCCCTGAGCATTGGCAAAGCCGCAGATCCACTTCAGATACTCGTCCCGCCAGGATTCTTTATATTCGATGTTTTGACTTTCTGCCATGCGTCATCACCTCCGGGTTTTATATATAAATTCAACTAAAACATGCCGACAACTTACGCTGCTGTATATAGAAAAAAGCAACCCTGACCGCAGTCATCCTGTCTTCAACCACTATATTATAAGAAAGGTTCGCAGCGCGTGGAAACGCGATTATGATAGGAGCGGATGAAACGATGACGTCGGAGGACAACGGGATGGAGAAAATCGAAATTCGCAAGCTGACGGCGGAGGATTACGACGCGGTTTACGGTTTATGGATCCGGACGCCGGGAATGGGGCTGAATACGACGGACGACAGCCGGGCTGGGTTCGCGAAATTCATTGCCCGGAATCCGACGAGCTGTTTCGCTGCGATCGCCGGAACGGGGCTGGCCGGCGTAATTTTAGCGGGTCATGACGGACGGCGCGGTTATATCTATCATCTCTGCGTCGATTCGGCGTTCCGCCGGGGCGGGCTTGCGCGGCGGCTTGTCGAATCAGCGTTGGGCGCGCTCGAACGGGAAGGAATCCAAAAAGCCGCTCTCGTCGTTTTCGCGCGGAACGAGGGCGGGAACGCCTTCTGGGAAAAAATCGGTTTCGGCGTCCGGAACGACCTGATTTACCGCAACCGGTCGATTCATGAGCTGGAGCGGATCGACACGTGAAATCCTCCGCGCGCGATCCGGGCGATCGCGCTTCGTGCCTATGCTAAAATTGAGCGCATGAAATCGCGATTTACCGCTTTCCGATCGGACGAATACCGGGTTGAGACGGACGTTTATCAGGGCCCGCTTGATCTGCTGCTGGACCTGATCGAGAGGGCGGAGCTGGATATTACGCTGCTGTCGCTGGCGCAGGTAACGGATCAGTTTCTGGAAACGGTTCGCCGAATGGAGGGGAATCATCCGGAAGACGTTTCGGCGTTCCTCGTTATCGCGGCGCGGCTGATCCTGATTAAATCGTCCGCGCTGCTCCCGAAGACGACGGTCGAGATTCCGGAGCTGGACGAGTCCGGGGACGAAGACCTCGCGGCGCAGCTCATCACCTATCGCCGTTTCAAACAGCTGGCCGAGGAGCTTGCGCGGATCGAAGAAAGCGGTCAACGCGCGTACGAACGCCTCGCTCCGCCGCAGCTCGGTTACGAACCGCCGTTGGATTTATCCGACCTGACGCTGGAGCGGCTGGCCGCCGTCGCGGCGCAGCTCTTCCGAAAAAAGGCCGAACCGCGGGTCGTTTCGTCGGTCCTGAAGGGGCCGCGGCTGACGATCGGCGATCGGATCCGCGCGCTCCTCGACCGGCTCAAGGCCGGGGATTCGGTCTCGTTTTCGTCGTTGCTCGTTTCGCCGACGCGCGTAGAAGTCGTCGTGACGTTTCTGGCGATGCTGGAGTTGATTAAACGGCGGGTTATCCGGATCGATCAGCCGGAGCTTTTCAGCGATATTGAGATCGCGGCGCTCGATGGCGGTGTGGACGGCGGCGGTTTTGAGGGTGAAATCGTTACTGAATTTTCGGAGTAAGCCGTCGCGGCGTTATTCCCCGAACGTTTCGCGGATCACACGTTCGTTTGCGTCAAAGCGGAAAAGCTTCGCTTCGGGGAGGCGTTCGAAAACCGTTTCTTTCGTTTCCCAGTCTAAAAAAGCGGCGCCCGGCCCGTAACGCTCAACGACGTCTTCGACCGTCCTCGGCTCTTCGTACCCTTCGTTGACCGGATTGACGTAGACGTAAACGGTCCGGAACGGACGGTTTCGGTCAAAGAAGCGTTTCCCGATGGCATGCAGATCGGCGTAGTACCAGATCGCCGCGTCGTCCTCGGGCGCAACGATGAAATAGACCTCGTCGGTCTTCCGTTCCGTCCCGATCCCCTCCCGGGTTTCGCGCTGCAGGACGGTTTGGATCGCCGCTTCATGCGGACTTCCGATCGCCGCGATCCGGGCGGTTCGTTGGAGCGCCGGAACGAGAAGGACGATCCAGACTGCGAGCCAGAGGACGCGTCCCGCACGGGCGAGCGCAGCGCCGGAGGGCAGCTTTCCGCCGTTTCGAAGTCGAACGGCGATCGTCCCGCCGACGCTCGCGATCCCGCCCGCGCCCCAGACGAAGAGGAACGGGAAGAGGTAGAGCTGCGTCCGCGGCCAGAGATTCGGCCGCCGCCAAAGGATCAACGGGGCAAGCCAAAGCAGGAACGCCGCCGCGGTTGGGAAAACGCGCGTTCGCCGGCCCGGGACGAGCGTCAGCGCTGCGCCGACAAGGAGGATCCCGCTCAGGACTGCCCCGATCCCGTCGCTGAACGCGTCGAGAAAGTCCAGCCCGCGCGAGATCATCGTCGGACGGAAGTCCGACGCCGGGAGCGGGCGTACGAAAACGTTATCGAACAGCGGCGCGGTTCCGGCTTCATGCAACAGCGGCAGATACAGAAGGACGGTCAGCGCAATCGTCGCCAATCCGATTCGGAAAACGGCGGCAAGGAGTTCGGGTCCGGATTCGGATGCGTCGCCGGCCGCGCGGGTCAGCGCGTTCGCTGTCAGCCAGACGCACATTGCGCCGAACGGATACAGCGTTATCGGCAGCGTAAAAAAGCTCAGCGCTGCGACGATCGGAATTGCCGCCTCGATCAGGCGGTTCGGCCGCCTGCGCAGCGCGTCGGCAAGGATGAAGAGCAGGACCGCTGACAGCGCGAACGCGCTGTAGCCGCGGGCGTTCGTCGCATAATCGATCAGGAATGGGGACAGCGCGGCGAGTCCCTCGGCGATTAAACCGGTCCGCTCCCCGTAAAATTTCTTTCCGAGATAGAAGACCGCCGGGATCAGCAGCCCGCCGGCGAGAAACGCGGGCAGCCGCAGCAGCGCAGGCGATTTCCCGACGAAATGATAGATGAACCAGACGAGAAGGGTATGAAAAATATGATTATTGGGCAGGTGATAATCGCTGACGGCGTAGCGAAAGGAGCCTGACGCCCAGGTCACGACCGTATAGGACTCGTCATGCGTCATCGGACGGTTCAGCAGCGCGGCGCGCAGCGAAATTCCAATGATCCAGATCAGGACGAATCCGATCCGGACTGTCCGATCGTCGATTCGCAGGAAGCTCCGGCCGCGCTCCGCGCAGACGAGCGCGTCGGAGAAAAAGGCCCGCGGCCAGGCGGCAAGCGCGGTTTTTCGCCGGGACAGGAATTCGGACGCGCGTTTCGGGAACCGGCTCAGCAGCGCGATCAGAACGGCGAAAAAAAATCCGAGGATTCCAGAGCCGATCCGCAGCGCTGAAATCAGCGGTTCGGTCAGCAGCTCTAACTTCCCGTCCTCCGCGGCCGCGTCGCCCCATTGGCGCCAAACCGGGTTCGGAGCCAGCGCGCCCGCGATCAGCGGCAGCAGCGATACGGCTAAAGCGAACTGAAGCGCGCGGATTCTCCGGCTCATGCGGTCGGTCCCGTTTCGTCCGGAAGCTTCGCGTCGGCTCGTTTGCCGGGGAAGCTGACGAGGAGCCCGGCAAGAATCAGCGCGAATCCGACGATTTTTCCGATCGGCGTCCTCCCCTCGCGAAGGAGATCGATCGCCATACCGCTGAAAAGCTGGCCCAGAAAAATAGCTAACGTCAGGACATACGCCGGAAGCCGCGGAACGAGGAACGCGCTGGCTCCGACGACGATAATTCCCGCCAGACCTCCCAGAAACGAAGGCGCGTCCGCCAGCGTCAGCGGACGATCGAAGGTTGGGATCCGTCCGCCTCCGATAGCGAAAACGATCAGTGCGCCGATCGTCCCTGTCAGGTAATTGATCAGGATGGTATGCTTCATGCCGATATGGGAACTCAGCCGCGCGTTAAGCGTCCGCGACAGGAGAATCGTAAACCCGGAAAGGAACGCGAGCGTTAAGCTTACTGCCATAGAACCATCGCTGTCATTCCTGTCAGGATCAGCCCCAGACTGATCAGCTGGCGGTTGCCGATCGGGATCTTCCGCGATCCCATGAACCCGGTCGCGTCGAAAATCAGTCCGCACGTAACCTGCCCGGCGAGAACCGCCGCCGTCGCCAGCGTCATATTCAGATTTGAAAACGCAATGTTCGAGAAAAAGATCGTCACGATTCCAATCAGACCCGCTCCACAGGTCCAAAGCGGGACCTTCGGGATCCGGAACCGTTCAAAACGGACCAGGCAAACGCATGTCATAATCAGCAGTCCGCAAAAATGAATCAGGGCCGTCGCCAGCGAATTCCCAAAAATTTTGAACAGGTTCGCGTTAACCAGATTCGCCAGCGTAACGGCTACGCCGGTTAGAAAACCGAATGATCCTGTCAATTCAATCTCACAATCTTCATTCCGGCGAACGACGTCCTCCGTCCTGCACGCCCTGAAAGCTGACTTTCATGGAGCCGCGCAAGACCCGGGACAGGTTCTCGCGCGGCTCCAGACTCCGTTCGCGGATAAGCGCGGTTATAACGATTGGATCCAATCGACGAGCAGCCGGACGCCGAAGCCGGTTCCTCCGGGCTGACAGATCGGATTTCCGTCACTCGAGTCGGCGACGGCGGCAATATCCAGGTGGGCCCAGGGGACGTCGTCCGAGACGAACTCTTTGAGGAACATGCCGCCGACGATCGTCGACGCGCCGCGTCCGCCGGAGTTCTTGATATCGGCGTCTTTCCCCTTGATCAGCTCGCGGTATTCCTCGTCCAGCGGCATTCGCCACAGTCGTTCGTCCGTGCGCTCGCCGGCGGCGAAGAGCGCGTTCGCGAGCTCATCCCGATTGCTCATCAATCCGGCGCGGACGCGGCCGAGCGCGACGAAAACGCCGCCGGTCAGCGTTGCCAGATCCACCATGGCTTTCGGCTTGAAGGTTCGCTGCGCGTACGTGAGGCCGTCGGCGAGGACGAGACGGCCTTCGGCGTCGGTCGATATGACTTCGATCGTTTTTCCCGAAAGCGACGTCAGGATATCGTCCGGGCGGTAGGAATCGCGGCTGAGCATGTTTTCCGCGGAGCAGATGACGCCGACGATCGGCTGGTCGATCTTGAGTTCCGCCGCCGCGCGGAGCGTTCCCAATACCGCCATCGCGCCGCATTTATCGTATTTCATTCCAACCATCGAGTCGGTCGGTTTAATCGAGTAGCCGCCGGAATCGAACGTAATCGCTTTTCCGACGAGGACGACCGGATCGTCTTTTCGGTTCCCCTTGTACGTCAGCGTGATCAGTCGGGACGGCGTCTTGCTGCCCTGTCCGACGGCGACGATCGCGCCCGCGCCCATCGCGCGCAGCTCTTCGTCGGTCATGACTTTTAATTCAAGTCCGTACCGGTCGGCTAAAGCTTTAGCGCGTTCGGCGAGCGTCAGCGGGTTAACGACCGACGCGGGTTCATGCGCCCAGTCCCGCGCCATGTTAACCGCGGCGCAGAGGGCGTTCTTTTCGGCGACGAGCGCCGCGAATTTCGGGTTGACCGAAACGCGGAGGGTCCCGGCCGTCTTCTCGCCTTTATAGCGTTCGAACGCGAACGCCCCGAGGAGAAGGCCTTCGAGGAACGCGCCGATTTCCGAATCCGTCATTCCGGCGGGAAATTCGATTGCGGCGTCGTCGATTTTCGACTTGACGAGCCGACGGACGATGTCGCCGCCGAGGTTCCGGATCTCCGACAGGGTCCGTTTCTTCCCTGATCCGAAGACCAGTTTCTTTTCATTCATGAGATAAGCGCCGCGTTCGCTGAGGAACGGGTTCGTGTCGCTCAGGTCGAGAGTTATGACGAGCGCGGCGCTGTCCGCCGCTTTCGCCGTCAGCGTTAATCCGGTTTCAATCGTTAGATAGTCCGTCATTTTCAGTTTCGTTATCCTTTCAAAAAGGTTATTCTTTCCATAATTACGCGACGATTTTTAAATCCTTCGCCGCCCTGACCTCGTCCAGCCGCCCGAACGGAGTCTCTTTTGGCGCGCCGGTCAGCAGGGCGGGATTCGTCCGCGCTTCTTCGGCGATCCTGCGCATGACGCCGATAAACGCGTCGAGGGTTTCTTTGCTTTCGGTCTCGGTCGGCTCGATCATCAGCGCTTCATGCACGATCAGCGGGAAGTAATAGGTCGGCGGATGCAGCCCGTAATCCATCATGCGCTTGGCGACGTCGAACGCGCGGATTCCCGGCGCGTCTTTCCAATGGACATCCAGGACGAATTCATGCATGCAGGTCCGGTCATACGGAAGCGGGTAAAAATCTTTCAGCGCATGCATCAGGTAATTCGCATTCAGCGTCGCGGTTTCTCCGACCTCGCGAAGTCCCGACCGTCCCAGCATCATGCAATAGGCGTACGCGCGCAGGATAATCGCGAAATGACCCCAGAACGCGCGGACCATCCCGATCGATTTCTTCGGCTGGATCAGTCCATAGAGAGGCGGTTCGCCCTCTTCGCCTTCTTCAATGATCGCCGCGATGGGTCCCGGAAGGTAATCGGCTAATTCCGCGACGCAGCAGACTGCGCCCGCGCCGGGGCCTCCGCCGCCATGGGGCGTTCCGAAGGTTTTATGCAGGTTGTAATGCATGACGTCGATTCCCAGGCTTGCCGGCTTGACGATTCCGAGGAGCGCGTTCATGTTCGCTCCGTCGCCGTAAACGAGTCCGCCGGCGGAGTGGACGCGCTTCGTGACTTCGAGGATATTCTCGTCGAAAAGCCCGAGCGTATTCGGGTTGGTTATCATGATTCCGGCGAGCTGATCGTTGAGATGCTGCGCGAGGTCGTCGAGGTCGATATTTCCGCGCTCATTCGTTTTAACCGGGCGGCATTCGAAGCCGCACATGACCGACGACGCCGGATTGGTCCCATGGGCGCTGTCCGGGATGAGCATGACTTTTCGCTGCGTCTGGCCGCGGTCCCGGAGGCGGGCGGCGATCATCTTAATTCCGCAGAATTCAGACTGCGCCCCGGCCGCCGGCGTAAGCGATCCGGCCGCCATGCCGCCGATTTCGCTGAGAATTGTCTGCATTTCGTAGAGGACGACGAGCGCGCCCTGAACCGTTTCGATCGGCTGGAGCGGGTGAAGCTGGCTGAAGCCCGCGCTTACCGCGACCTTTTCGCAGACTTTAGGATTATATTTCATCGTGCACGAACCGAGCGGGTAAAAACCGCTGTCGACCGAGTAGTTGAGCCGGGACAGCCGGGTATAATGCCGGACGACGTCCAGCTCGGACAGTTCGGGCATCGGCAGCGTTTCGCGGATCAGTCCGGCGGGGAGTTCCGTTTCAGGAACGTCCGAATCGGGAAAGCGAAAGCCTTTCCGTCCGGGGACCGACAGCTCAAAGATCGTTTTTTCGTTATTCATGAACATGATCGGCCTCCAGCTTCAGCGCATGGCAAAAGTCGTCGATGTCTTCCTTCGACGTCATCTCGGTCACGGCGATCAGCATCGCGTTCCCGAGCTCCGGCGATACGCCGCTCAGGTCGTATCCGCCGATGATCTCCTGATCCAGAAGACATTGGTTGATGCTTTCGACCGGCCGTGGACATTGCAGGACGAATTCATGGAAGAAAGGTTCCGTATTCAGGACACGATAGCCGTCTAAACGGTCGAGCTGCGCCGCGGCGTAATGCGCCTTATCGTAGCAGAGGCGCGCAACGCTCCGCAGTCCGTCCGCGCCGATTTCGGCCAGGTACATCCCGGCGCGCAGCGCGTTCAGCCCCTGATTGGAGCAGATATTCGACGTGGCTTTTTCCCGGCGGATATGCTGTTCCCGCGCGGTCAGCGTCAAAACATAGGCGCGCTGGCCGCGGTCGTCGACCGTTTCGCCGACGATTCTCCCGGACATCTTTCTTAATAAAGGTTTCTTTACCGCGAAGATTCCCAGATAGGGCCCGCCGTAATTCAGGCCCAGCCCGAGCGGCTGGCCCTCGCCGACGGCAATATCCGCACCCATTTCGCCCGGCGTTTTCAGCAGCCCCAGCGCGATCGGGTTCACGCAGGCGGCGAATAACGCCCCTTTGGCATGCGCCGCGTCGGCGATCGGCGTCAGGTCGACGATCGTCCCGTAAAAATCGGGATATGCCGCGAGGACGAGCGACGTGTCTTCGTCGATCGCGGCGAGGAGCGCTTCGCTGGACGCACCTTTGAGAACGTCCTGCGCCGGGGAGACGACCTGGACGCCGTCGAAGTCCTGTAAATACGTGCGCATCGTTGCCAGGTAATGCGGATGGAGACCGGCGGAAACGACAATTTTCTTTCGTTTTCCACGGAAATGATGATAGGCTAAGATCCCAGCCTCGGCGCAGGCGGTCGCGCCGTCGTAATGCGACGCGTTCGCGGCGTCCATTCCGGTCAGCCGCGCGATCAGCGACTGGAATTCGAAAATAGCCTGAAGCGTCCCCTGAGAAATTTCCGCCTGGTACGGCGTGTAGGCGGTATAAAAATCGCCGCGCGCCGTCAGGTTGTCGAGAACCGCCGGGATATAGTGCCGGTATGCCCCCGCTCCCAGGAAGCAGGGCGTTCCTTCAGTCGACAGGTTGGCATGATCCAGCTCGGTCAGCAGCGATACGATTTCCGGCTCGGTCATCCGGTCCGTCAGGTTCAGCTTCGGGAAGCGGACGCTTTTGGGGATTTCGCTGAAAAGCTGGTCGATCGAGCTCATGCCGAGCGACGCCAGCATGGCGCCGCGTTCGGCGTCAGTGTGCGGGATGAACATGGGATCAGCGCCGATCCGCGCAGTACGCTTCGTAGGCCGCCGCGTCCATGAGTCCGGACGTGTCGAAATCGCCCTTGATTTTGATGAGCCATGCCGCGCCGAACGGATCGTTGTTGATCGTTTCGGGCGCGTCGCAGACGCCGTCGTTGATCGCGGCGACTTCGCCTGCGACCGGAGCGTAGACGTCCGAGGCCGCTTTAATCGATTCGACCGTCGCGATATTGTCCTCGGCTTCGATCGTGTCGCCTAATCCGGCCGTGATTTCGACGAATACGATATCCGATAAGGCGTCCTGCGCGTAGTCGGTCAGTCCGACCGTCGCGACGCCGTCTTCGATTCGTACCCATTCATCATTTTTCGTGTAAAAAAGGTCTGATTTGATTTCCATGATGTTCCCGGTCCTCCAATAATAAAAGCTTTATTTTCCCGATCGATATATGGGGAGCATGCGGGATGGATTCCGCCCGAGCGCCCTCCTCCGTCGTCGATCCTAATTATAAAGCGGATTGGGAACGGATAGCAACCGCGGGGCGCGCGCTTTCTCATGCCTGGACGGGGCAGGTTAGAATTGGCAGGGAGGATCTTTGCTTCACGGAGGGGCTGAAGGAGCTGTCAGAAAACATAGAGGGTTGTTTATGAGATTATTGATATACGGCGCGGGCGTGATTGGCGGTCTGTACGCCGCTGCCTTCAGCGGGGCGGGCTATGATACGACCGTTTTCGCGAGAGGAAAAAGGCTCGAAGTCTTAGAAGAATACGGTTTGCGGTATGAGAAGAAAGGTCGGATCGATAAAGCGAAGGTCAGCGTCATTAAAAAGCTGGGAAACAACGACCGGTATGACTTTATCTTCCTGCCCGTAAAAGAGAATCAGGCGGTTCAAGCGTTGGAAGAGCTGCGCTTCAATGTCAGCCCGAATATTGTTACGATGGTGAACACGCTTGAACCTTATGAAAACTGGGAGCGTGCCTGCGGAAAAGGACGGGTGATCCCCGCGTTTCCGGGCGCGGGCGGCGGGTATGAAGAGGGCGTTCTTAAGGCTGAATTCCTGCCGTGGATTATCCAGCCTACGACTTTCGCTGAAATCAACGGCTGCAGGTCGGAGCGTCTGGAAAGGCTGGCGGAGATTTTCCAAAAATCGGGCGTTCCGTATCAGGTCGTGCGCGATATGCATCGCTGGCAGCTCTGTCATCTGGCGCTGGTTGTTCCAATTGCCGACGCGTATTATAAAGCTGAGAATCCTGAAGCGGTCTGGCGGGAAAAAGAGGTTGTCGCCGGCGCGGCGAGAGAAATTCAGGATAATTTCAGAACGCTTTGCCATGCCGGGATGAGCCTTTCGCCATGGAAGCTGAATTTATTCAGGCTGCTGCCGGTTTGGATATTGAGAAGAATCTTTGCCGTTATTTTCCGGAGCCGGTTCGGGAATCTTTTCATGTATCGGCACGCAATGAAGGCTCCGGATGAGATGAAGCGGCTCCACGATCAGCTTTACCGGTATCTGGGAACGCTTTGAGCGAATTCCCGCGGTCCTGATTCAGAGCGGGAGCGAAACTTCTGGTCAAAAAAAACGTAAAATTATGGAGGAGGAGATTTATTGAATATGGTTAAGTTAAGCAACGTTACGAAGAAATTCGGCTCCAAGATCGCCGTGGATCAGGTTACGCTTGAATTAAAACCGGGCGAAATTTTCGGGTTCCTCGGCCCGAACGGCGCAGGGAAAACGACGACCATTAAAATGATCGTTGGAATCCTGGCGCAGGATCAGGGAGAGATCATCGTTGACGGGATCGACGTTCGTAAGAATCCGGATCAGGCGAAAAAACGGCTCTGCTTTATTCCGGATAATCCTGATTTATATGAGACGATGACGGGGAAGCAGTACCTGAACTTTATCGCCGACGCTTATGAACTGAAGTCAGCGGATCGGAGGGAGCGGATCCTCCGATATGCGGATGATTTTGAGATTACCGGGGTATTGAACGACGCAATTTCGAGTTATTCGCATGGTATGCGTCAGAAGCTATGCCTGATCGGGGCGCTGATCGTCGAACCTTACCTGTTTATTCTGGACGAGCCGATGGTCGGGCTGGATCCGCGCGCGGCGTTCAAGCTGAAGCAGCTGATGCGGGCGCATTGCGACGCTGGAAAAATTGTCTTTTTCTCGACGCATGTCATGGAAGTCGCCGAGAAGCTCTGCGACCGGATCGCGATTATCAACCATGGAAGGATCGTCGCGGCGGGAACGCTCGAAGAAATCCGCAGCGCGGCGCAGGAAGAAGGCAGCCTGGAGCAGATTTTCCTGGAGCTGACCGAATGAAAGCGATTTTAACGATTCTCAAGAAGGACCTGACGCTTGGGTATCCCTGGATCGCGAATCCGCGCGGGATCGCGAAGGATAAGAAGACCCGCGGCGTTTTTATCGGGCAGCTGTGCCTGCTGATTTTCCTGCTGGTTCCGGCGGCTGTTTTTATATATCTTGCGAAGGATCCTGTCGTTTGGCTGCTCCGGTCGGAATACGCGGATATGGTTCTCGGCCTGCTGCAGCTGATTGCGCTGGTCTTGACGCTTTTCTTCAGCGTTGTCAAGATTATCAGCGCGCTCTATTTCAGCAACGATTTTAAAATCATGCAGCGGCTCCCGTTTTCAGAAAGAAGCGTTCTTGCAGGACAGATTTTATCTCTGACGTTCTCTTCAATGCTGATGTCGCTGCTGCTTCCGATTTTTTTCTCGGTCTGGCATGGGATCCTGACCGGGAAGGACGCGCTGTTTTACGTGAACGCTGTGGTTGGGTCGACGGCGATCGTCCTTTTTATTACCAGTTTTGTGACGCTGCTGATCGTTTTGCTGATGCGTTTCATTAATCGCATTCCGAACCTGCGGGCCGCTTTCCAGCTGATCGGGATGGTATTGGTTCTGGCGATCTCGGTTGGCCCCAACCTCCTCTCGGCGCATCTTCGTAAATCGTTATCGTTCATGGAGTACGATTTCGAATCGATCCCGGCAATGATCCGCGAGACGGCGGATATGGTCTGGGCGCGGTTCATCCCGGTCCAGTACTGGATGAAATCTTTATTCAGCGAATCTTTCAACGAGCGCCTCCTCTTCGGAGCGGTGATTCTTGCGGCCGGGATCCTGATGACGCTCGTTACGGTTTATCTGGGCGCGAAGCCGCTGGCCGCCGGGGTGCGTTCGGCGGAAGTGATCGCGACGCGCAAGAGCGCTTCAAAATCCGTCCGGATTCGCGGCTGGAACCGGAAACCCAAGGCGTACGCGATTGCGCTCCGCGAGATCGGCGAAATTTTCAAGACGCCGGTTTACCTGTTCAATATTGCCGGGGCGGGGATCCTGATCCCGCTGATCCTGGCGATCTCGGTTTACGCTTCAATGTCGGGTCAGGATGTCGACCTTGGCGCCGGCGTCGCGATGCTGCGGGGGTTCCTGAGTGGATTGTACGCGCAGCCGTTGGTTCGCCGGGCGGTCTGGCTGTCGGCGGGGTTCGTGATCGGCATGTTTTTAGGAATGAGCGGAGATTCGGCGAAAACGTCGATGTCCCGCGAGGGAAAACGGCTCTGGCTGGTTAAAACGCTCCCATTCTCTGTCGCGGATCAGGTCAACGGCCGGCTGCTTTGTTCGCTCCTGTTCGACTTCCTGTCGACGCTGCCGACGATGGCGTTGCTGGCGTATTTTCTGAGCGCGGACGCGACCGACCTGCTGTACGGAGGGATCGCGGTCCTGACTTCGATCGCGTTCATCTCGACGTTCGGGCTGTTTATCGACCTGAACGTGGCGACCTTCAACTGGCAGAATCCGCAGCATGCCGTCAAAAACAGCCGATCGGTTTTTATTATGACGATTTCGATGATGGCCTATTTCGTGGCGGCAGGGTTTGGCGTGTTTAAGCTGTTCGAAGCGGAGGTTTTGAAGCTGGCGGACCTGCCGAACCTGATTTTCGGAGTTCTGGGGGTTCACGCGCTGCTGGCGGTCCTGTTGTATTTTGGCTGCCGCTGGACGCTGACGAAGAGGCTGATTCGATATGAGGCCGGATAGCGGGCCTGGACGGTTCTGAAGTTGGAGACGGGAGCTATGAATTGTTCGCTCCCGTCTTTTTTCTTTTCAGAATCGGCCGCCGCGTTTTCCGGACGATCGTTTTTCGCTTGAACGATTTTCTTTACCGGTACGTTCGCGGAACTCCCCGCCGCGTTCGTTTGGTTCGCTGCGGTCGAAGGGTTCGCGCCGCGGGTAAGGCTTCGATCCGGCGCGGTACGGCGCGCGGCTGGGACGGGCTTCGTTCCGCCCGGAACGTTCGTGGAACTCCCCGCCGCGTTCGTTTGGTTCGCTGCGGTCGAAGGGTTCGCGCCGCGG
>CALIHP010000009.1 GCA_938020565.1 uncultured Anaerolineaceae bacterium
GCGTCTGCGGCGCAGTGGATACCGGATTCCAGCGAAGACGGGACCTGGTGGGTGTACGTCAGTCACGACCTGAACGGCGGGCACTGGGACGCGGTTTCGATCGATCCTCATGTGTTAACGGCCCTCAGAGGGCAGAACATGCCGGCGGACGGGCTGGATCAGGAGAAGCGTATCGAACCGATAAAAGAGAACGCCTCGTTCCGAGGCTGGAGCGTCCGTTTCACCAACCCGGAGACTGGCGATGTGCTTTATGACAGCGGCGACGAGGTCTGGAATTTGGATCATCCTTTCGATTATTATCCTGGCAACCCGTTGGAGATGGACTGCCTGATGACCGCTCGATGGGTCGTGGACATGCCGCTTCCGAATCCCGTTGGAAGGGTCGTGGACATGCTGCCTCCGATTCCCGCCCGACGGGGTGTGGACATGCCGTCTCCGAATCCTGTCGGAAGGGACGGGGACATGCTGCTTTCGGATTCTGACGATTGCACGCGGTTTACAATGGTTGAGCATGTGACGGTCCCGCCCGGAACGATCATGAAACCGAACCAGAATTTTCGGAAGATCTGGCGGGTACGGAATGACAGCACCTGCACATGGACGCCGGAATTTTACTGGGAATTTGACGGCGGATATGATTCGGACGCTCCCTGGAAGACATATATACCGCATAATGTCGATCCGGGCGAGACGGTCGATATTGTCATGGAAATGAACGCGCTCTATTATGAAGGCGAATTCTGGGGGAATTGGATTTTGGCTTATCCCGGGCTTTATTGGGAGTTTACACCTGTGAATGAACGGAAATATATTTCGTACAACTATATTGTCAAAAAGGTTTGGGATCAGGATTGGCTTCCCGAAATAAATGATACCTCATTGACGGTAATCGATGAGGATCTGCTGAATTTCGATTTACCGGAATTTTTCCTGGAACCGACGATTGCATGGCCGCCGGTTATTCGATGACGGGGGTATCGGAGCGAGGCTGCGAACCTCATTAAGTTTGGAAGAGATTAAAAAGAGGAGTCCGACGTGAAGAGAAAGATATTCTTTTTCATTGGAATACTGATTATCGGGTTGATAACGTTTGGGCCGGCGAGCCGGGCGTTCGCGCAGGATTTAATCGCGACCATGGTCAGACAGACGATCGACGCGATGATTACGCCGACGCCGACGGTCTCGATTAAAGATATTAAAATCGGCGTTTTCGTCAACCAGACGGTCGAGGCCTACTATACCGGGACGCCGACGCCGCTCCCGAAGCCGGAGAATCTCGAAACGGCGGTTTACGGGACGTTGGAGGCGATGAAACCGACGGCGACGCCGTCGGCGGAGGATCTCGAAATCGCGATCGCGGTCCATCAGACGGTTCAGGCGCTCTTCCCGCCCGCCCCGACTGCCGACCTGGCCGCGCAGCTGCGGCAGACGATCGCGGCGTTCGAAGCGGCGCGGAACGATTCGGCGGTCCGCGCGCAGACGATGATGGTTCAGACGATCTCGGCGCTGGAGACGGCGGCGGCGGGGCGGAACCCGGTCGTTCCGACCCAGAGCGCGCCGGTCTGGAACCCAGCCGTCCCAGCCGCTCCGCCTGCGGCCCCCCCAGCCGCTCCGCCTGCGCCTCCCCCGGTCGTTCCGACGGCGAGGCCGTGCGAATCGTTCCGCTTTGTCGCGGACGTTTCGATCCCGGACGGAACGGTCATGAAGCCGGGGCAATCGTTTACGAAAACCTGGCGGATCCAGAATACGGGGAGCTGCGTCTGGTCGACGGCGTACCAGCTGTCCTTCGCGCGCGGGGACCAGATGAACGCGCCGGCGGGAGTTCCGCTGACGCGGAACGTTAATCCGGGCGAGTCGGTCGATCTTACCGTTCCGATGGTCGCGCCGATGGCCTCCGGGAAGTACCGCGGGAACTGGCTGATGCGCAGCCCGTCGGGCCAGCTGTTCGGGCTGGGCTCGGGCGGAAAAGACGGCGTCTGGGTCGATATCCGGGTCCAGGCCGGGAGCGCTCCCCCGCCGCCAGCTCCGCCGCCGCAGCAGTTCAGATGCGAACATGTTTCAACGGTTTTCAACGACGTTCGAATGCCTGAAGGGATCGACGCGATCCAGATGACGATCAACCTGAAAAATACCGGGAGCGCGACCTGGTCCAAAGATAACGTCGATCTCGTTTTTACGAGCGCGCGGTTTTGGACGGACGGTTATATCAGCGTCGGCAAGCGCTATGATTTAGCCAATTCAGTTTCGCCCGGGGATTCCGCAACGTTTACGGTGATTTGCGATGACTGCTATGACGATCTCTTTGAAAGTCCGGCGAACAATGTCATTTGGACGCTGATGAGCGGTTCGGATCGGATTTGCGAGTTTGACCTGACGAAAAATAAAATTGAAAACTGGTAACACGGTTCTGTATTTTGTAAAAGAGCCTCAAAGAGGCAGCCGGTCGCGGCAGAGCTTCCGTTTTCAGAAGCCTGCCGCGATGGTTTTTTTCTGAGGTGAAAGAAAAATCGGGATCTTTTTCAATAGTTTTCAGATTTCGGGTAAAATATAGATGCCGGGTTGGTCAGATGATCGCGGTGTGACGTGGTTCATACCGAGGAAAGTCCGCACTCCTTAGAGCAAGATGCCGGATAACGTCCGGGGCGGGGCAACCTGCCGGAACAGGGCCACAGAAAAAAGATCGCTTCGCGGAAGCGGAGTCAGAGTGAAAAGGTAGTGTAAGAGACTACCGGCGTGGATGGCAACATCGCGGCCAGGCAACCCCCATCTGGAGCAAGGCCAAGCAGGAGCGAAGACTGTCGCGTACAGGCGAGGATCTGCTCGATCCCCATATAAGCTCCGGGTAGGCTGCTAGAGTCGTGCAGTAATGTACGTCCCAGAGAGATGGTCATCTCAGCGGGAGAACTCGAGGTCTCCTCTGAACAGAATGCGGCTTATAGATCAACCCGCTTTTTTTATGAATCCGATAAGAGCGACGGCGAGTCGCTCTTTTACGTCTGCGCTTTCAGGCAGCGGCTGCTTTTAGCTGGAAGCAGGCCGTTATATAAAAACGTGTAATCAAATTTCCGCATATGACGTAAAAACTCCGCCTGTCATTCTAAGCTGAAAGCTGTTGATTCGGGTTCCCCTGCGTTTATCTGCATATGAATCGTCGGTTTTATATGCAGAAACGGGAAGCCTGTCTGCATATAAAACCGGAAAAACAGATGCAGAATCGAGGTTCGGTATCTTTTTTTATCTATACCAGTCTTAAACCAAATGAGCGGCCGATCCCGTACAATAAAATCAGGCTTATTGGAAACGGAGGGAAAGGATGAAAATCAATCCATTCAAAGCTTTACGAAGAATTGCGCCGCTGAACGCGGCCGCCGTACTCTTCATCGCGGGCATGATCGTTAACGGGGCCGGCGCGGCGGACGCGGAGACGATCCGCTTCACCGGAACGAGCGCAGACAGCGATTCGTCCGCGGTCAGTGCCGAGGGGTCGACCGTGACGATATCCGCGGCGGGAAGCTATCGGCTGACCGGCGAGCTCGCGGACGGTCGGCTCGTCGTCGATCCGGAGGACGGCGCGAACGTCGTTCTTATTTTCGACGGCGTTTCGATCCATTCTTCGACCGGGTCGCCGCTGGCGATTCTGAACGGAAAAGAAACGGAGATCGTTTTAGCGGATGGGAGCGTCAATAACCTTTCTAACGCGCGCGCAACCGTTTCCCCGGATCCGGAGACCGACGAACCGAACGCGGCGCTTTACAGCAGGGCCGACCTGACGATCAGCGGGACCGGTACGCTCAATCTGACCGGCGCTTATAACGACGGGATCAACGGCAAGGATACGCTGACGATTAACGGCGGGTCAATTAACGTTACCGCGGTTGACGACGGGATCCGCGGTAAGGATGCGCTGACGGTGAACGGCGGGAAGCTGACGGTAACGGCCGGCGGAGACGGGCTGAAATCCGATAACGATTCGGACGCGGCGAAAGGGACGATTACGATTTCGGGCGGCGAGCTCGAAATCGTCGCCGCAGGAGACGGCGTTTCAGCGTATACCGGCGTGATCGTCAGCGGCGGGACCGCGACGATTCAGAGCGGCGGCGGATATCAGTCGTCCGTCTCCTCGGATCAGTCCGCCAAAGGCGTCAAGGCCGGAAGCGATATCCGGATCGAAGCGGGAACGCTGACGGTCAGCGCCGCCGAGGACGGGATCCATTCCGACGGCTCGATTGCGATCCAGGGCGGAGAAATTGTCCTTTCCGCCGGGGACGATGGAATTCGCGCCGAAAGCGCGCTGACGATCGACGGCGGCGCAGTCACGGTCCGGACGGCGTACGAGGGACTGGAGGCGGCGGATATTACGCTCAACGACGGAACGGTAACGGTTACGTCTCAGGACGACTCGCTCAATATTTCCGACGGGAGCGGCGGTTCCCAGGACGGGTTCGGCTTCGGCCGCGGAGGGTTCGAGGTGACGGACGGGAAGCTGACGATTAACGGCGGGACGCTCCTGGTGACGACGGTTTCGGGCGACAGCCTCGATTCGAACGGCGGACTGGAAATTAACGGCGGACTGGTCCTGATCAACGGGACGACGAGCAACGGCAACGGGTCGCTGGACGTCAACGGCAGCTTCACGGTTAACGGCGGAACGCTGATCAGCGTCGGATCGGCGGGTATGGCGCAGGTCCCGGACGCGGCCTCGGCGCAGAATCTGGTAATGATTACGGTTTCGGGCGGAACGGGCGGAGAGCTGGTTCATATCGGCGACGCGAATGGGAACGGGCTGATGACGTTCGAGCCGACGACGGATTGGCAGACGCTGTATTTTTCTTCGCCGGAGCTGAAAATCGGCGAGACGTATACGCTTTCCGTCGGTGGAACGGTCAGCGGCAACGAGATTTTCGGATATTATCCCGACGGGGAATATTCGGGAGGAACCGCGCTGGAGACGTTTACACTGACGTCGAATATTACAACGGTCGGCAGCGGCGGTTTTGGCAGTGGTCCTGGCGGTCCTGGCGGGGGCCCTGGCGGCCCCGGCGAGTTTGACCGTCCCGGTGGGGGGCGGCGCTGATCGCGGAAGAGTCGGGCAGGCGTTTTACGGGAATGCGTTCCGGAGGCCTTCGGGCTTTCGGGACGCGTCTTTTTCTTTTCTATACGGTTCCTAAACCATTCGCGCCTTCAGATCCGATATGATAAGCGCAGGATGTACAAGGAAAGTTGGAGGGAAAGGAGGCGGCGATGAACATGCCTGTTCACATCCCGCAAACAGATACGATCGCGCGGGTCAGCCTGGACAATCTGGAGCTGCGTGAAACCGCGACGTTGAAGAGGATCGCGGATCGTTTCGACGCGATAACGCTCGCTGAAATGGATTCCGTAAAGCTGATGGATCGGGTCGATCGGAAATACGTTTTAAAGCTGCATGATCTTCCGGAGATTTTAGCGTCGGTTCGCGGCGATTATCGGATTTTATCCGTTGAAGGAGCGCGGCTCAATCATTACCGGACGGTTTATTTTGATACCGACGGTTTCGAGCTTTATGCGAATCATGTTACGCTGCGGAAGAACCGTTATAAGGTCCGCGTTCGCGAATACTCGGAATCGCGCCTGACCTTTTTAGAAGTCAAGCGCAAGACGAATAACGGGCGGACGATTAAGACGCGCGAGCCGATCGGATCTTTTACTGAGATGTCGGCGCGAGGCGAGCGCCTTGAAATCGAGCTGGCTGGAAACGTTCGGCGGCTCGGCGCGAAGCTCTGGAATAATTTCAGCCGCATGACCCTCGTCAGCCGAACCGGACAGGAGCGCGTCACGATCGACGTCGGTATTTCGCTGTTGACGCCGGAAAACGCGCTGTATCTGGATCGGATCGCGGTCGCGGAGGTCAAAACCGGGAGCTCGGCTCAGGCTTCGTTGTTTGCGAATCAGATGAAAGCCTATCGCTGTCATGCGCAGTCGTTCAGTAAATACGCTGTCGGGATTAACGCGCTGTATGACGGCGTGAAAAAGAATGCGATGAAGCCGATCATGCTGCAATTAAAAAAGTTGATGGAAGGGGTGTCATGATGTCAGACTTGAGTTTATATTTGATTGGCTTTTTGATTAATTTCATGGTCGCGTTTGCGCTGGTCCGCTGGATTTATTATCCGTCCTCGCCGGTCAAGTCGCATGTGTTTACCTTTTTAGCGTTCAACACGATTATTTATTTCGTGATCAGTATTTTGACCGACTCCGATATGGGCGTGGGGATTGGCTTCGGGCTTTTCGCGATTTTCTCGCTCCTCCGCTATCGGACTGATCCGGTCCCGATCCGCGAGATGACGTACCTGTTTATTATCGTTGCGCTTCCGGTCATGAATTCGGCGGCGACGTCGGATCGGAAATGGCTGGAAATGATCCTTGCGAACGGGATTGTCCTGCTCGTTCTCTGGGTCCTTGAAAAGGAATGGGGGTTCCGGTATGAGGTTTCGAAAACGATCCTGTATGAAAAGATCGACCTGATCGTTCCAGAGCGGTACCCGGAACTGATCGCTGATCTCGAAAAGCGGACAGGACTGAAAATAAAGCGGGCCCGGATTGGAAAGCTGGATTTCATGCGCGATACCGCGACGATCGAAGTTTTTACCGAAGGCGCGGGAGAGAAGGGCCTTGTGAAGTACAATTCGGACGGTCGGATTTCCGTGAAGTCTGACATGGATGACGACGATTAATCGGATATTCTTTTTCAGGCAGCGGAGGCGGCGATGACACGGAAGATTCTGGTTGTTGACGATACGAGAAATATGCAGGCGATGCTGCGCGATTTTCTCGAAACGCAGGATTTCGCGGTCGTCGCCGCTTCGGACGGCGTCGAGGCGTTCGACGTTCTCAGGAGCAGCCCGGTTGATCTGATCCTGCTGGATATTATGATGCCCAATATGGACGGTTTCCAATTTATTACGCAGCTGAAACGCAGCTCGAATATTCCGGTGATAATGGTAACCGCGCGGCAGCAGGAATCGGATATCGTCAGGGGCTTCGAGCTGGGGGCGGACGATTACGTCGTCAAGCCGTTCCGGTTCCGCGAATTGCTGATGCGGATGCGTGCCGTGCTCCGGCGTTCAGCGGCGGCGAGCGAAGAGCCGGACGATCTTGTCGTCGGTCGGCTGACGCTCAGCCGCGCGGCGCATAAGGTTTTCAAGGCTGGGCAGCCGATCGACTTTACCCCGCTCGAATTTTTTGTTCTGGAGACGCTGATGCGCAGTCCCGGGCAGGTCGTCAAGCGCGCCGATCTCAGTATCCGCCTGATCGAAAACGGGTTCAGCGGATCGGAAGCGACGCTGAAAATTCATGTCCGCAATATCCGGCTCAAGCTGGGCGATGACTTGAACCGGCCGGTCTATATCGAGACGGTTTTCGGGATCGGGTACCGTTTTCTCGAAAACGCCGGATGAAAGGACGCGGGGTGAAAAAAATCGAGATCAGGGATTCGATCCGGGGGAAGTTCATCCTCTCTTACTTAGCGGTAGCGCTGATTGTCGTTGGTTTTGTGATCGTTTTTGTCTATCTGAACAGCGGGCAATCCTTAATGAGTCTCGTCGTCGAGCAGGAAACGGCGGCGCTGAAAGCTTCAGTTCTGGCTTATTATCAGGAGTATGGGACGCTCGACGGCTTCTGGATGGCGAGCCATGGGTTCGGCGGTTATGGCGACGTCCCGCCTCCGGAAGACGCCCCGGTCATGCCCGGGGATTTCCGGGTGGGGAAGCTGAGGGGAATTTGCGGGCTGGTTGACGCGGAGGGAAAAGTCATCCTGCCGCTGGATGGGGCTGGCCCGGGCGAAACGGTTCCGGACGAGTTCCTGAAATACGCTGTGCCGGTCGAGGCCGGTGGGCGAACGATTGCCAGGATCGTTCCGGAACGAAAGCGCGAATTCAAGCTCAGCAGCGAGGAAGAGCTTTATCTGAACCGCATGACGAAGGCGGTGGCGCTGGCGGGGTTATCCGGCGCAGCGCTGGCGATTCTCCTCGGCGTCCTGATATCGAGCGGAATCCTGAAGCCGATCCGGCGGCTGACGCTGGCCTCGAAGGCATTGGCCGCCGGCGATCTCAGCCAGAACGTTGAAATTACGTCCGGGGACGAGCTGGGGGAGCTGACCGAGACGTTTAATCGGATGAGCGCGGATTTAGCGCGTGTCGATTCGCAGCGTAAGCGGTTGACCGCCGATATTACGCATGACCTGAGCACGCCGCTCCAGATTATTTCCGGATATATCGAGATGGTCGAGGACGAAACGATCCAGCTCACGCCGCAGCGGATCCGGATCATCAAGACGGAGCTGGATCACCTGCGCCGGTTGGTCAGCGATCTGACGACGCTGAGCCAGGCGGAAGGCGGCGGGCTGACGCTTCAGCCGGAGCCAATTCAGCCGGAGGAACTCCTGGACCAGCTCTACAGCACGTATCAGCCGATTGCGGCCGGACAGGGCGTGACGATGCGCTTTGCGGACGGCGGGGGCGCGCTGCTGACGGTCGATCCCGGCCGGCTCCGTCAGACGATCCAGAATCTGGTTGAAAACGCGCTTCGATACACGCCGCGCGGCGGCGAAATAACGCTGTCGCTCCGGACGGAGGCCGGCCGGGTAAAGATCGCCGTGACCGACACGGGCAGCGGGATCGATCCCGCGGATATTCCGTACGTTTTCGACCGCTTTTATCGCGCCGATCCGGCGCGGGACGCGAATGCGGGGAAAATGGGCCTGGGGCTTTCGATCTGCAAAGCGCTGACTATCGCGCAGGGCGGAACGATCGCGGTCCGTTCAGCGGGAAAAGGAAAGGGGACGACGTTTGAGCTCTCGTTCCCTGCCGACCGACGCAGCGCAGGCGAACGGAAGCTATACGGGGAATAAATCCCTTCCGCCTCTTCTCTTTCCGCTTTCCGCAGCTATGTTATCATTGATTGCGAAAATGAATTACGACGGACGCATTTATGAAAATTGGAATCCTTTCAGATACGCATGATCACGGTCCGCGGACGTCAGAGGCGCTTGAAATCTTTCGGCAGGAGGGCGTCCGCGAGCTGATTCACTGCGGCGATATGACCCGTGTCGCAACGGCGGAGCTCTTCCGGGATTTCACGCTGCATCATGTCCTGGGCAATAATGATTTTGATTCGATCGGGTTGAGCCTGACGATTCAAGAGTTTGGCCCGGGCTCCGGAAGCGGCGAAATCTTCACCGGCGAGATCGACGGGAAGCTGTTCGCCGCGATCCATGGGCATCGGCTGGCGGCGCTGACGCAGTTAATTCAGAGCCAGCGATACGATTATGTCCTGACGGGGCATACACACCGCGTCCGCGACGAACGGATCGGCCGGACGCGGGTCATTAACCCCGGGGCGCTGGGCGGCGCGCGGCGCGACCGGCGCAATTTCTGTATTCTGGAAATCGAAACGGACGACCTGACGCATTATTCGGCGTTCGATTAACTCAGTTCTCTTTTTGGATTCAGGATGATCAGCGTAAAACCAAGCGCGATCACCATAACGGCGAAATAAATTTCGATAGAGTAATGCGCATCTATCACTCTTGCAATTGCCATGCTGATCGGCTTTGCTATCGTGAGGCTGTTCAGCCAGAATCCCTCTCGATACAGCTTGCGTTCAAACAGGAGAACCGCGGTCATTCCGACGAGGACGTTTATTCCCCGCGTTCCTAATTGCAGGAAGGCATTGGTTGTTTTGAGCTTTTCAGTTTTTTCAATGTATAGCGGAAGAGCGGATGACGTCAGGTTTGAATCTATCCCATTCGCAGCCGACATGACAATTATGATGTAAATCAGGTATCGCTCATTCCCGGCCGCGAAAATAAAACTCATGATGAATAATAGAATCGCGTTGATTATCTGAATGAAAGGAAGAGTTTTTAATTTATTGAGTCTGTCGGTTATAACGCCGGCGAAAAGGATTGCAGCAGCATTGGTTGCTGTGTAGATCAGTATGTAATTCGCGTACGCCTCCTGAGAATAAACGCTCAATAAATGCATAATCATTACACAATATAACAATGCAGACCCAAATACGGAAAAAAGGTGAGCGACTATGAAGAGGTTGGAGATTCCGAATAATTTCGCGCGCATAATTTCCCTCGATCCTCAATGTTTGCTGTATACAAGTTTACGATGATCTGGATAAATTGCAATGCTTTTGAAGGTGTGTTTCTTTAAACCGGCTTGTGAATTGCGTTTTCGATCCATATAAAAAATAAGCGTACCTTAATCATGAATTATGGAGTTTTTCATGAAGTACAATAAAAGGGAAGTATGGCTGAGATCGACGTTGGAGCTTGAAAATGAAGCTGATCTTCACGCATGAACACGCAGATTTTGACGCGATCGCTTCGCTGGCGGCGGCGGAGCTGATTTATCCTGATTATATTGCGGCGCGTCCGATCCATGTCAACCGGAACGTCGCGGTTTTCCTGAAGGAGTATCGGAACGAATTCCCGTTTCAACTGATCAGGCAGCTTCCCTCCGAAAAAGCGGAGCGGATCCTTCTTGTCGATACCCATCGTCTCTTTTCGCAGGAATTCGTCGGCGCGGACACGGAAATCAGCGTCATCGATCATCATCTTCCCGGGGCGTCGCTGTCGCCGGACTGGGACTGCCGGTTCGAAGCGCTGGGGGCCTGCACGAGTATCCTGATTCGCGAGCTGCGCGCCCGCGAGCTTCAGTTGAAACGGGAAGCGGCGAATTTGCTGCTCCTGGGGATATACGAGGATACGGGGAACCTGACGTACGGTTCGACGACGGTGGAGGACATGCGCGCCGCGACCTGGCTCGTCGAGCAGGGCGCGGACCTGAACGTTCTTCAGAGGTACCTGCGTCAGCCGCTGACCGAGAATCAGCTCATCCTGGCGGACCGCTGCCTGGCGTCGGCCGAGACGCTTCGGATCGCGGGAGAAGAGATCGTTTTAGCGACCGCCGACGCGACGGATATTCATGACGAATACTCGACCGTCGCGCATTATTTACGCGACATGATGAACCCGGACGCGATTTTTATCCTGCTGCGGACGAGGATCGGACTGCGGATGATCGGGCGGGCGACGAACGACCGGATTAACGTCGGACAGGTCATGAAGAATTTTCATGGCGGCGGCCACGCGCGCGCAGCGGCGGGGCTGATCGCGCTCGACGAGAGCGAGACGACGGACGCGAAGATGGCGGAGGTTCGCGAGCGGCTGGTTTCGATTCTTCCCGCGTACGTTTCGCCGCCGCTGACGGTCGCGTCGATTCAATCGGCGAACCCACTGACGCTTCAAAGCGACCTTTCGGTTCAGGAGGCATCGACAATTGTCGAGCGCTACGGATATGAAGGATTTCCTGTCGTCGATCAGGACGGGAAGCTGGTCGGGCTGCTGAACCGCCGTCAGCTCGACCACGCGCGTGCGTTTCAGCTGAATAAACCGATTTCCGAGATCATGGATATCGGCGATTATTCCGTAACCGCCGGCGACAGGGTCGAGACGGTGCGCGAGATAATGAGCCTGTCGGGCTGGGGCCAGATTCCGGTCCGCGACGCGGACGGCGGGAAAATTACGGGAATCGTGACACGGACCGACCTGATTCAGGCGCTTCGCGGCGGGCTTCGGCGGGAGCGGCGGAATTACCGCGAAAAATTAGCGGCGGCGCTTTCGCCTGGGGCGCGGGCGCTGATCGACGCTGTTTCCGAAATCGCGCGGCAGTTTCGATATCCGGTTTATATCGTCGGCGGATTTGTCCGCGACCTGCTCTTAGGGCTTCCGGTTAAGGATTTCGATATCGTTATCGAGGGGGACGCGATCGCGGTCGCGCGGCGCTTAGCCGGGCGATACGGCGGCGCGATCCGGCCGCATCCGCAATTCGGCACGGCGAAATGGGAAATTGGTTCGCTGAAGCTGGGCGCGGCGCCCTTTTCGGCGGAACCGAGCGAAGCGCTTCCCGGTTCTCTTGACCTGATTTCCGCGCGGACGGAGTTTTACGATTATCCGACCGCGCTCCCGACCGTCGAACGCAGCTCGATCAAGCTGGATTTGCACCGGCGCGATTTCACGATGAATACGCTGGCGCTTCGGCTGGACGGTGAAGCGTTCGGCGATCTTCTCGATTTCTGGGGCGGAATGAATGACCTGACGCAGCGGCAGATTCGCACGCTGCATTCGCTTTCGTTTACCGATGATCCGACGCGGATGATCCGCGCGGTTCGCTTCGAACAGCGGTTCGCGTTTACGATTGAGGCGAATACGCTGGAACGGCTGCGCTTGAGCGGGAGTCTCCTGAAGCAGGTGTCCGGCCAGCGCATCCGTCATGAATTTCAGCTGTTGTTTAAGGAGAACGACCCGCCGGCCTGTTTCGCACGGCTGGAGGAGCTGAGCCTGCTGAAAAACGTTCATCCGGATCTGCATTGGACTACGCAGAACGCGGCGGATTACCGCCGTCTCGTCGTCTTTCCGTTCGGCAGCGCCTGGATCGAGGCGGACGCAGAGCTCCCGGATTTCCTGGCGGGCTGGGGCGGGCTGATTTCCTGGCTGGGGACGGAGCGGCGGACGACGATCGATGCGCTTTGCGATCGGTTCCAGTTCCCGACGCGCGTCGCCGCCGCAATGCGCGGGCTGGAATCGCTTTTCAGCGGGTTCGCGGCGAAGCTGAAATCGCGCCGGAGCGAAGCGGTTTTCTTTTTGGAAAAGGTTCCGATCGCGTCGCTTTTCTGCTATGACGCGATGGCGGACGACGCCGCGATTCATGCATTCATCCGCGATTATTTATGCGACTGGCGTTACCGGCGGCCGACGACCGACGGCGCGCTGCTGAAAAGGATGGGGTTTGCGCCGGGCGCGTGGATGGGGGCGGTTCTGGATCGGCTTCGCGCGGCGCGGATCGATGGAGAAATTGAACGCGATGAAGAAGAAGCTGCGCTGCGGGCACGGCTGATTTCGGAGCTGGAACGAGAGGGCGCGCTGGATCGGGCGGAGCGGAAAGGGGAGCCGGATGAGCGAATGGCTGGATAGGGTCAGAATCCGGAAGATGGTCGAGGCGGATTTGCCGCTGATCGAATGGGACGGGGAATACGCGCGTTATCGGAAGGTCTACCGCGAGGTTTTCAGGAACCAGCTGATCGGACTGACGACCGCGCTGATCGCCGAGTCGCCGGGCGATGGAATCGTTGGCCAGGTGTTCCTGACGAAGAAGGAGCCGAATCCAACGTTCAGTCCCAAGGATCGCTACCTGTTTATCAGTTCATTCCGCGTTAAAGAACCGTTCCGTGGCCGCGGGTTGGGGACGCTGATGCTGAAGATGGCGGAGCTGATCGCGAAAAAAGAGGGACTGGCGCTGTTAATTCTGAATTGCGCGAGATCGAATCAGGCGGCGCTGACGTTTTATAAGGACGCGGGCTTCGAGGGGTTCCGGCTGGACGACGGATATTGGCGCTATATCGATCATGAGGATCGGGTCCGGGTGGAATCGGAACCGGCGTTTTCGCTGCGGAAGCGGGTCTGAGGAACTGATTCGGGCTTGTCTCAGAGACGTTTCTGACGGGAACCGTCAGGTTTTCTGAAATTCTGTTCGATATCCGTTATAATAAGGACGGAGATTCGATATGCATCAACTTTTTGACCTTCACGCGCCGTATCAGCCCATGGGGGATCAGCCGCAGGCGATCCGCGAGCTGGTTGACGGCGTCCGCGCCGGCAACCGTCATCAGGTCCTCTTAGGAGCGACCGGGACAGGGAAAACGTTTACGATGGCGAATATTATTCAGGAGCTGCAGATCCCCGCCGTCGTCATGGCGCATAATAAAACGCTGGCGGCGCAGCTGTACGCCGAATTTAAAGAGTTTTTTCCGAATAACGCGGTCGAATATTTCGTCTCTTATTACGATTATTATCAGCCGGAGGCTTACGTTCCGCGCCGGGATTTATATATTGAAAAAGAAGTTGATACGAACGACGAGATCGACCGGCTGCGGCTGGCGGCGACGGCCGCGCTGTCGTCGCGGTCGGATGTGATTATTATTGCGTCGGTCAGCTGTATCTACGGGCTGGGGGACCCGGAGGCGTACGGGAAAGCGGTAATCACGCTGAAGACCGGCGAGGTTCATCGCCGCAACGCGCTGCTGCGAAACCTGATCGAGAATCGCTATGAACGGAACGACATGGATTTTCACGCCGGGACGTTTCGCGTTCGCGGCGATACGCTCGATATTTATCCGGCTTATGAGGATTCGCTCGTGTACCGGATTTCTTATTTCGACGACGAGATCGAAAAAATTACCGCGATTAATCCGCTTACCGGGGAGGTTCTTCGTGTAGAAGACGAGATTCAGGTTTTTCCCGCGAAACACTATATCACGGAGGAATCGCGCATGAAGCAGGCGCTCGCGGATATTGAAGCGGAGCTCGCGGAGCGGATCCGTTTTTTTAAGGATCGCGAGATGTTCCTCGAAGCGCAGCGGATCGAGCAGCGTACGAATTTTGATCTGGAAATGATCCGGGCGACGGGGTACTGCGCGGGGATTGAGAACTACTCACGGCATATGGACCAACGCGCGCCGGGGTCGCATCCCTGGACGCTGATGGACTACCTGCCCTCGAATTATCTGCTTTTTATCGACGAATCGCATATGACCGTGCCGCAGATTCGCGGGATGTACAACGGGGACCGGGCGCGAAAGCAGATTCTCAGCGATTACGGGTTCCGGCTCCCGAGTGCGATGGATAACCGGCCGCTGACGTTCGAGGAATTCGAGGGCGTCATGGGGACGACGATCTACACGAGCGCGACGCCGGGACCTTATGAGCTGGCGCGGGCGGAGCTGACCGCGGAACAGATTATCCGCCCGACCGGGCTTCTCGATCCGGTCGTCGAGGTACGACCGATCGAAGGTCAGATCGACGACCTGATCCATGAGATCCGGATCCGGACGGAAAAGAATCAGCGCGTCCTGGTAACGACGCTGACAAAGCGGATGGCGGAGGATCTGACCGATTACCTGAAGGACAACGAGATCAAGGTCCAATATCTGCATTCAGAGGTCGATACGCTGGAACGGATTTCGATCCTGCGCGACATGCGGCTGGGGACGTACGACGTGATCGTCGGGATCAACCTGCTTCGCGAAGGGCTCGACTTGCCGGAGGTGTCGCTGGTCGCGATATTAGACGCGGATAAGGAAGGGTTCCTTCGCTCGGGTGTCTCGCTGATTCAGACGATCGGGCGGGCGGCGCGGAACGCCGAGGGTAAGGTTCTGATGTACGCGGATAAGATAACCGACTCGATGCGCTATGCGCTGGACGAGACGGCGCGTCGGAGGAAGAAGCAGCAGGCTTATAACGAAGCGCATCATATTCAGCCGATGACGATTATGAAAGGCGTTTACGATCTTTCCGAACGGCTGGCGGCCTCGGCGCAGATCGCTGAGGACCATGCGGATTATCAGGCGGCGAAGAAATCGCTTCCGGCGAACGAACTGAAGCATACGCTGGCACAATTGGAACGGGAGATGAAAGAGGCGGCGAAGAATCTGGAGTTTGAGCGCGCCGCTGAGCTCCGGGACAGCGTGTACGAGCTGCGCGGAATGCTGGCGGACGTAACGAACGCGTCCCCATGGCAGCGCGCCAAGCTCATGGCCGGCGAGGTTCCGTTTAACTAAATTACGGAAAACGGGAAAAGGAACGCAAGTCCTTCTCCCGTTTTGAGCTCGAGACGGGGGATCAGCGCGAGAGGATATTCGAGATATCGATATATTCCGGAGAAACGCTGCGATGTTTCCCGACGAGGTCTTCGATCGGGAAGGGAACGATCGCGCGTTCGGAAATTGCGGTCATGACGCCGAATTTCCCCGTGGTAATAAATTCGATCGCCTTATAGCCCATTCTTGAAGCGAGGATCCGGTCGAAAGCGGTCGGGGACCCGCCGCGCTGCACGTAGGAGAGGTTGGTCTCACGGCACTTGAACCCAAGGTCCATGTTGTCCAGCTGCGACGCGAGTTCGCCCATCGGGATGGGGTAACCTTCCGCGATGACGACGATGCAGTGTTTCTTGCCGCGTTTATAGGAGCTTTCGATGATTTGAGCGACTTCTTCGACGGATATCGGCGTTTCCGGGATCAGCGCGACTTCCGCTCCGGAGATCATCGCGGATTGGACCGCAAGATAACCGCAGTCACGGCCCATGGTCTGGACGAGGAACGCCCGACTGTGAGAGGCGGCGGTGTCGCGGATTTTATCGATCGCTTCCATGATCGTATTCAGCGCCGTGTCGACGCCGATACAGGTATCGGTTCCAAAGACGTCGTTGTCGATCGTTCCGGGAATTCCGACGACCGGGAAACCTTCGCGGGCTAACGTCAGCGCGCCGGTCAGCGTCCCGTCTCCGCCAATCGCGATCAGTCCGTCGATTCCCTGATTGTTAAGCTGACGCAGCGCCTCGCGTTGCCCGTGAGTCGTTTTCATTTCCTTCGAACGGTCCGTTCGCAGGAACGTTCCGCCCTGACTCAGAATTCCGGATACGTCGCGGCGTCCGAGCGGCATGAAGTCGCCGTTGATGAGTCCTTTATAGCCATCCTGAACGCCGTAGACTTTGAGCCCTTTGGCGATTCCGGCGCGAACGACGGCGCGGATCGCCGCGTTCATTCCCGGGGCGTCTCCGCCGGAGGTTAAGACCGCGATAGTTCGGATGGGGGTTGCGTTGATCGTCTCTTCCATGTTTGACTCTCCCTGTAGTTCGTTGAAACAGAATCTTATTGATCGGCTTGACATTGGTTGTAAGATTTTACGGCCATCTATATTGTAATATATCGTTCGATTTTGGCCTGATATTCGATCATGGCTTATGAATCATCTTGTTCTTCAATAATGCCGCCGTTTACGATTCAACGACGACATTGTTCTCGCCCAACTCCTTTCGAAGTTTTTGGATAAGGTCATCGTTGATCTTAATGGATAGTTTCGGGTATTCGATCAGGAAGGATTTCCCCCCTTCGCGAATAACGAACGCGAACGCGTCTTTCCCTGGATACGCGCTGATCATGCTGTGTAGCCGGATCAGGCGGTGCTGCTGCTGTTCAAATTTCTGCCCCGGCTGATTTTCGATCGTCAGCGTCAGGAGCTTTCGCTTGACGGGGCCGTCGAAGATCGCGAGGTCATCGTCATCGTCATCGGCGAATTCTGCGGACCGGTTCCGTTCGATTTCGTTGAGCGTGATTTTATGAAAGTCGTCCGGGTTGGCTTTGATAGGGGCCGGCTGCGGCTGTTCCTCCTCGGTCGGTCCCGGCGGCAGGGCTGCTTTTTCCGTTGGATGGGTGGGTTCAGCGACGATATCCGAGACGCAGTCTGTTACGGAGTAGGGCTGTTTCTCCGGAATCAACGGGGCGGAGGGCTCGACGTAGGTTTCGAACGCGGGCGCTGAGTCAGGGACAGGAAGGTCTTCCGGGATGAATTCTTCAAGACTGAACGGGTTTTCTTCTTCGCAGTTTCCCTGCGCCGCTGGCGAGGGAAGATCCGGATCGGATCCAGCGCTTTTCCCGGCGGCGGGAGCGGTTTCGTTGGCGTCCGGCTCCGCGTTGTCGCCGGTTGTCAGTTCGTCGGCATAATCGCTTTCGCTGAAGTTGTCGGCGAAGGATTCGAGAACGGTTTCGTCGTCCGTCCGATCGAGTTTTTCCGCGCTGCTGGCGGTAATCTGGGGCGTCAGGCGTGTTTTATCGAGGCGCCCATGCAGGATCAGGAGCGCGTCGGTTTTAACGATGTCCATGACGCGGTCCCAGACGGCGGGGAAGAAGGTAACGTCGATAACGTCTCCGTTGGCGTCTTCGAGGCGGATATTCCCCATTGGCTTCATGTCTTTTTTCGTCAGCAGGATCCGGATGGATTGAACGATTCCTCCGACGGTGACCTGCCCCTGGTTCGGGATTTTATCGAATTGATGAATGGGGACAGCGCCGTGTTTCCTGAGGGTTTTCTGGTAGGCGCGGAGCGGATGATCCGAGACGAAAAGGCCGAGAAGGTCGCGTTCCCAGAAGAGTTTTTCGTTTTCGTCGACCGGGGCGGTTTCCTCGAGTTCGATATGGACCGACCCGATCGACATCAGTTCAAACATATCGAACTGGCCGGTTTCCTTGCTCTTTTTATTCGCGCCGCTGGCGGCGATAATCCGGTCCAATCCGACGAGGAGCTTCCCTCGTTCGCCGAAGTCGTCGAGCGCGCCGACTTTGATCAGGCTTTCCAGCGTCCGCCGTCCGACGAGTTTCAGGTCGACGCGTTCCGCGAGATCGTCGAGGTCCTGAAATGGTCCGTTTTCGCTGCGCTCGCTGACGATCAGCTCGATCGCCGCTTTTCCGGCGTTCTTGACCGCGCCGAAGCCGAAGCGGATCTGACTTTTGTTTTGCGGCGTGTCTTCGACGGTGAATTCCCAGTCGGATGCGTTGAGCTGCGGCGGGAGGACGTCGATCCCCAGATTACGGCATTCGTTGATATAAAACGCGACTTTCGCCGAGTCGCCGTGGTTGGCGTCGAGCGTCGCGCTCATGTATTCGATCGTGTAGTGTTTTTTGAGGAAGGCGGTCTGGATCGAGAGGAGGCCATAGTCGGCGGCATGGCTCTTATTAAAGCCGTAGTTCGCGAACTGTTCCCAGTTTCTAAAGATTTCTTCGGCGGTATGCCGTTCGATTCCGTTCGCGACGCAGCCGTTGACGAATTTTTCGCGATGTTTCTCGACTTCGGCTTTTTTCTTTTTGGAGATGACTTTCCGGAGCATGTCGGATTCGGCCGCGGTGTATCCGCCGAGTTCCTGCGCGGCGAACATGATCTGCTCCTGGTAAACGGGGATCCCGAAGGTTTCCTCGAAAATCGGAATCATTTTTTCATGCAGATAGGTTGGCTGCTGCTGTCCGTGCATGCAGGCGATATAGGTGGGAATGAAGTCCATCGGTCCAGGGCGGTAAAGCGCGACCATGGCGATAATATGGCTGAGCTTATGCGGCTTCATTTCGATGATATTTCGTGTCATTCCCGGGCTTTCCAGCTGGAAGATTCCGGCGGTATGTCCTTCGCAGATGTACTGGTAGGTTTCGGGATCGTCCGAGGGAATATTGGTCAGCGTCAGCTCCCGGCCGTGGCGTTTTTTGATCATGGCGCAGCAGCGCTGCATGATCGTCAGGGTCGCTAATCCTAAGAAATCGACTTTGAGGAGGCCCATCTGGTCAACAACGTTCATTTCGAACTGCGCGACGGATTTGATAGGGTTGTCGTCGGATCCTGAGGTAGGGCGGTGAAGCGGGGCGTATTCGATGATCGGTTTATCCGTGATAATCACGCCGGCGGCGTGGGTCCCGACGTTTCGGGTGATCCCCTCCATTTCGGACGCGATTTTGATGAGCTCCTGATAACGGGGGTTGGCGTTCGCTGCCTCGCGGAACTCGACGATTTCGTTCAAGCAGTTTCGCAGCGTAATCGCGTCGCCGCTTCCGGGCATTTTGATTCCGGCTGGGATGAGCTTGCAGAGCTGGTCGACTTCCTGAAGCGGGATCCCTAAAACGCGGCCGACGTCGCGGATCGCGCCTTTCGCGCCGAGGGTGTTGAAGGTGATAATTTGCGAAACGTGATCTTCGCCGTACTTGTCGGAGCAGTATTGCAGCATCAGGAAGCGTTTATCGTCCTGGATATCGAGGTCGATATCGGGCATGGAGATGCGTTCCGGGTTGAGGAAGCGTTCGAAGATGAGTTTAAAATCGAGCGGATCGATCGGGGTGATTTTAAGCGTGTAGGCGACGATCGAGCCTGCGCCGGAGCCGCGAACGTTGTACCAGATATTCTGTTCCCGTGCGAAGCGGATCAGGTCATGAACGATCAGGAAGTATGAATCGAAGCCCATTTGATGAATAATCCGGAGTTCTTTTTCGATTCGTTCGCGGATCGCCGGGTCGGTCCGGGCGCGGTCTCCGTATCGGTCGATAAGTCCCTCTTCGCAGAGGCGGCGCAATTCGGACTGGTCGGTCTGACCGACGGGGACGGGGAAGATTGGCAGGTGATGGGTATCGGTATCGAGGCAGACGTTGCATCGTTCGGCGATTTCGAGCGTATTTTTCAGCGATTCGGGGACGGAACCGAATATTTTTTCCATCTCTTCCGGCGAGCGCAGGTAGTATGAGCGGTCGGACATGCGGAATCGGTTCTCATCGGTCAGGTTGGCGCCGGTTTGAATCGCGAGCATGACGTCCTGATATTTCCAGTCGTCCGGGTCGATGTAATGGGCGTCGTTGGTGGCGATGAAGCGCAGGTCATATTCTTTCCCGAGCTGGAGGAGGGCTTTATTGAGTTTCTTGATTTCAGGGATGTCGTGCTCCTGGAGTTCGAGGAAGAAGCGGTCGCGTCCGAACCGTTCCAGGTACCATTCAATTTTGGCGCGGGCGTCGGCGAGATCGCCGCGTTCGATCGCGCGCGGAATTTCCGCTGCCATGCAGCCGGAGCTGCAGATCAGGCCGTCGGCGTATTTTTCGAGTGTTTCGTGATCGATTCGCGGGTGATAGTAAAAGCCGTCGAGCTGAGCGATGGACGAGATCTGAAGCAGGTTCTGGTAGCCCTGCTGATTTTCGGCGAGGAGGAGGAGATGGCTTGATCCTTTGTCGTTGGCGGTTTTATCGGTGAGTTTCTTTTTGGCGAGATAGGCTTCGACGCCGATGATGGGTTTTACGCCTTTGGCTTTCGCGGCTTTGTAGAACTCGACGACGCCGAACATGGTGCCGTGGTCGGTGATGGCGACGGCGGGCATGTTCATTTCTTTGACGCGGTCCATGAGCTTGTTAATCTTGGAAAACCCGTCGAGGAGTGAATATTCGGTGTGAACGTGAAGATGAACGAATGACATAGTGAGATAGCCCCCGGTTAATTGTAGTGCATTTTCGGGGGTGGGGGTGGGGAGGGAAGTGTCTTGGTTGCGAAGATTTGATAAGGTGGACAGGACTTCCTCTTTCTGAAGACATCTGGGAAACAGAATTGTGTTGCCATAAATTTAATCTGAGTGAGAACGTAATAAAATCCGTTATAATATATGTCGTTGCCAAGAAAAGAAGCAGGATATACGGATGGAAACAAACAAAACAAGCGAAAAAATATATGACTCCGCGAAACTGATTAATCCATTCGTGGATGAAATCAATAGCTTATTTGAAAACAGGTTCATTCTGAAAAGAATGATCTATACGAATTTCAAGACACGCTATAAACGATCGTTCCTCGGAGTTGTATGGTCGTTGCTGAACCCGCTTCTCAATATGATTGTCTTCGTTATTATATTCAGCAATTTGTTTCGATTTGACATACCACATTATCCTCTTTACATCCTTTCGGGTAACATGATTTTTGCGTTCTTTTCTGCTTCAACGTCCGAATCAATGGTGCAAATCATTGGGAATGCTGGGATGATACGGAGAGTTTATCTTCCCAAAACGATCTATATCCTAGCAGGGATCGGAATTAATGGGATTAATTTGATATTAACCTTTATTCCTTTTGTCGCTATTGCGCTTGTTGATAAACTTGAAATTGGTGTCCCGATTTTTTTGATTATTCCTGCGATCGTCCTTCTGACTGGATTTGTAGTTGGGATGAGCCTGCTGGTGGCGACAGTCACAACTTACTTTAATGATTTCTCACAAATATGGTCTGTTATTCTAACGCTCTGGACATATACTACGCCACTTTTCTACCCTGAGACAATCATTCCGGAACAATCCATCACGGTCTTTCGTATGAACCCAATGTACATTTTTGTAACTTTATTCAGAGAGCCAGTTCTTTATCAACAAATTCCAAATCAATCTCTTTGGATTAACGGGAGTTTGTATTCAATCGGAATCCTGATGCTGGGTTGGTGGGTCTTTACGAAGCATTCGAATGATTTCGCTTATCGGGCATGAAAACGGAATAAAGAATATGTCAAATATTGCTATCAGCGGACAAAATCTCGGAATCAGTTTTAAATTGCCTTCTGAACCAGTCTCAGGCGCGAAAGAGTTCTTTATTAAATCCGTCCAGAGGAAGATTAAGATCAATACTTTTTGGGCGTTGCGCCACGTTTCTTTCGAGGTCGAAAAAGGCAGTTCTATCGGAATTATGGGCCGCAACGGAGCGGGAAAAAGCACGTTGCTAAAAGCTGTTGCGCGAGTTCTCGTACCTAAAGAAGGCCGGATTGTAGTCCATGGGAAAGTTTTTCCCCTTTTGGAGTTAGGCGCAGGGTTCAATCCCGACCTCACGGGGCATGAGAATGTATATTTATATGGAAATATATTAGGATTTCAGAATAATGAAATTACAAAGATGTATGATGAGATTGTTGATTTTTCGGAGTTAAGGGACTTTATGCATGTTCCAGTTCGTTCGTATTCTTCCGGTATGTTTGCAAGGTTAGCGTTTGCGATCGCAACTGCGACTCAACCGGATATTTTGCTTGCGGATGAGATTCTATCGGTCGGAGATGTCGCGTTCCAAGAGAAATGCATGGCAAGAATGAATTATTATCTGGCGAATGGAACTACGATTATGTACGTATCCCATAGCGCGGAATCCGTTAAAAAAATCTGCCAAAAAGGATTATGGCTTGACCATGGAGAGATACGCATGTTGGGTAGTGCGAATGAGGTAGCGGCAGCATATAGTGCGTTCTAATCAATGAAATGGTTTTTGACGTGTCTCGTTCGTTTCGTTGAAATTGGGCAAAGATATAGAATACAGGCAATGAGGAAATAAAATGCAGTTCATACCTTTGGAAATACCAGAAGTCATTCTAATTAACCCTGACGTTTACCGCGATAACCGTGGCTTCTTTATGGAGAGTTGGCAGAAAAGAAAATTTACAGAAGCTGGAATCGGCTTAGAATTCGTTCAAGATAACCATTCTAAATCGTCAAAACACGTTTTGCGCGGGTTGCATTATCAAATTCGGCGACCGCAAGGAAAACTGATTCGTGTTATTCAAGGAGAAGTATTTGATGTTGCTGTAGATCTCCGACGCGAATCCCCGACTTTTGGGAAATGGGTTAGCGCTACGCTCAGCTCTGAAAATTTTAACATGCTGTGGATTCCGCCACAATTTGCCCATGGATTCTTTGTCTTGAGTGAGACAGCAGAATTTGTGTACAAAGCAACCGATTTCTACGAACCAAAATTCGAGCGGTCAATCCTATGGAACGATCCTGATATTGGCGTTGTCTGGCCAATTGCAAATGAAGTGCCGATCATGTCCGAAAAAGATAAGAATGGATTATATTTAAGGGACGCGGAGGTCTTTTAGAATGAAGAATATGCTGATTACAGGGGGCGCAGGTTTTATTGGATCTAACTTTGTTCGGTTCCTGCAAAAAGTCGAACCTGATGTAAAAATCGTCAACCTTGATTTGCTGACTTATGCTGGCAAGACTGAAAATATAGAGAATATCCCTAACCCCGATAAACATCTTTTTATCCAAGGCGATATTTGTAATGCCGAACTTGTTGAACAAATTCTGACAGAGCATGAAATCGACACGATCGTACATTTTGCCGCCGAAAGTCATGTCGACCGATCCATATTGGGGCCAATGCCATTCATTCAAACTAATATTGTCGGAACGTTTACACTTTTGGATGCGGCGAAAAGGGTGTGGGGAGGAAAGACTGGAAAATTCCGGTTTCACCATATTTCTACCGATGAAGTCTTTGGCGCTTTACAACCAGGCGACAAGCCATTTTCTGAAGAAACGCCTTATTGTCCTCATTCACCATATTCTGCGGCAAAGGCGTCCAGCGACCATTTAGTTCGCGCGTACCATGACACTTATCATTTACCCATTACAATTAGTAATTGCAGCAATAATTATGGCCCTTATCAATTTCCGGAAAAGTTAATCCCGCTTATGATCCTAAATGGGATTACAGGAAAACCGCTTCCAGTCTATGGGAAAGGGGCCCAAATCCGTGATTGGCTGCATGTTGAAGATCATTGTGAAGCAATATGGCGCATCCTTAATCATGGTATTGATGGGGAGACCTATTGCGTAGGAGGCGACAACCAGCCTACAAATCTGGAGATCGTCAATATGCTCTGCGAAATTTTGGATAAAAAAGTCCGGCGCCCCGACGGGAAATCACACTCAGAACAGATTACGTTTGTCACTGATCGTTTAGGGCACGATTTCCGATATGATATTGATATCAGCAAAATCCAACGAGAGCTAGGTTGGAAACCGAAACATACCTTACATAAAGGCATGGAAGAAACAGTCGATTGGTACTTAAATCATGGCGCGTGGGTCGAATCTATCACTAAGCGTAATGATTTTTCTGAATGGCTAAACGCGAACTACGAAAAGCGGAAGTAGAAAGGAAAGTGAACGCAGAATGAAAGGCATTATTCTTGCCGGAGGAAAAGGCACGCGACTTTATCCACTTACCCGAGCAGTTAGCAAACAATTGCTCCCGGTCTATGATAAGCCGATGATCTATTATCCGCTTTCGATGTTGATGATTGCCGGAATTCGCGAAATCCTTGTCATCAGTACGCCAGAAGACTTACCGCTTTATCAGCGTTTACTCTCTGACGGAACGCAATGGGGATTAAAAATCCAATACGCTGAGCAGCCAAAACCTGAAGGTCTCGCACAGGCTTTTATTATCGGTCGCGAATTTCTAAATGGGGATTCGGCTTGTCTTGTTTTGGGTGATAATATATTCTATGGTGCTCAGCTTCCGACTAAGTTGCGAGAAGCCGCAGCGTTGAAATCAGGGGCTGTCGTATTCGCATATGAAGTCTCTGATCCGGAACGATATGGAGTCGTTGATTTTGATGAAAATGGAAATGCGTTGAGTTTGGAGGAAAAACCTAAGAATCCAAAATCGAATTATGCTGTACCAGGAATATATTTTTATGATGGGAAAGTTTCTGATATCGCGGCTAATCTGAAACCGTCGGTGCGCGGTGAGTTTGAGATCACCGATTTGAATAAAATTTATTTGACTGAAGGCGAACTCAAGGTACAAGTTTTGGGTCGTGGGGTTGCATGGCTGGATGCTGGAACGCATGAAAGTTTGTTACAGGCAGGGATGTTTGTGCAAGCAATCGAATCCCGACAGGGGATGCAGATTAGTTGTCCCGAAGAAATTGCATACCGAATGGGGTATATTTCAAAAGATCAGCTATTGGCGCTTGCAGTGAATGCTGGCGATCAAACGATGATAAAATATCTCCAGAAATTAACGAGGAATTAGGTGAAGATATTATTAATCGGAGAAAAAGGACAGCTGGCGTGGGAGTTGATTCGAACGCTGATGCCGATCGGAGAAGTTGTTGCGGTCGATTTTCCAACTTTCGATATCAGCAATAAAAATCAGGTGATTGATACAGTCAATACAGTCTTGCCCGATCTTGTTATAAATGCAAGCGCGTACACGGATGTCGATGGGGCTGAAACACATCAGACGATCGCGATGGCAATCAATTCTGATGGTCCAGGCTGGTTAGCCAAATCCTGTTGTGAAAAGAAAATTCCGCTCATTCATTATTCTACTGACTTTGTTTTTGATGGAACAAAAAAGACGCCATATATTGAAACGGATAGACCAAATCCGATCAACGTTTATGGATTGAGTAAATTACGTGGAGAAGAAGCGATTCAATCAGAATCAGACTCATTTTTGATTTTCAGGTTAGCTTGGCTGTATTCCTCGCGGGGCAATAATTTTGTTACAAAATTTCTTCAATGGGCGAAAGAGAAAGAAACACTCCGAATTGTGGACGATCAGATCGGCAATCCTACTTGGGCTCGTTATGTCGCCGAAGCTACAGCCGCTATACTCGCGCAATCGAAAGGAATGACAATCCCGCTCTACGATTGGATCCGGCAACGTAGTGGAGTTTATCATATGACATGCGAAGGTGAAGCCAGCCGGTACGAGTGGGCTTGCAAAATTTGGGAACTCATGCCGAATCGGGATAATCTGAAACTAAAAGAGATAATTCCTGTAAAATCGAGTGAGTTTACTACAGCTGCATTAAGACCCTTGTCATCACATCTTAATTGTAAAAAAATTAAGACACATTTTCAATTAAATTTGCTTAGTTGGGTTGAATGCATGAAAAATAATCTAGAGCCCCGCAAATTGAAATAACGAAGAGAAGTCATGTCTAAAAGCATATTACCTTCTAAAATTTATAAAAAACACAATGGGAAAGTCGCATCAAAATGGAGCTTTTATTTAAACAAATGGGATAAGTATTTTCCTGAATTTGTCAATTCAAAAAATAGTATTCTGGAAATAGGTGTTCAAAATGGTGGTTCACTAGAAATTTGGGCCAAATATTTTACTAAAGCAAAATACATTATAGGCTGTGATATTGATCCAGCTTGTAAAGAACTAAGCTTTGAAGATCCAAGGATTAAAATATTCATTGGAGATGTCAATCAGGAAGAAGTACGAAAAAAAATCATTAGTGAAGTAGATCAAATTGACATAATAATTGACGACGGCAGCCATATTTGCCGTGATGTTATCAAAAGTTTTACACATTACTTTCCCCTTTTAGCAAACAATGGTCTATATATTGTCGAAGATCTGCACGCAAGTTATTGGAAAAGCCATGAGGGGGGGCTTTTCTCCCCGTATACGTCTATGAGTTTTTTTAAACGGTTATGTGATATTATAAATAATGA
>CALIHP010000010.1 GCA_938020565.1 uncultured Anaerolineaceae bacterium
TGCTGATCCTCCTGTTCTCAGTTCGACTGAAATGGGTCCCCGCCGTCGCCCGGGCCGACGATCCGCGCGGGATTATCCTGCCCTCGATTTCGCTGGCGCTGGGGGAAGCGTTCTGGCTCGGACGAATCGTCCGGAACTCGGTTATCGAGGAAGCGAATAAAGCTTACCCAAACCTGGCGAAATCGAAAGGCGTCAGTCGCGTTGGAATCCTGGTACGGCATATCCTGCCGAACGTCCTGATCCCGATCGCAACCGCGATCAGTATCCAGCTCGTGTATATTCTCGCCGGATCGGTCGTTATCGAATCGATCTTCGCCCGGCAGGGGATCGGAAGCCTCGCGGTCCTGGGGATCAAGAATCAGGATTTCCCGCTCATCCAGGGAACGGTAACGATCATGGCGGCGATTTACGTCGTCGTTAATACGGTTACCGATCTTTTCTACGCGGTTGTCGATCCGCGCGTGAGGCTTGGATGAACGAGATCAATAAGCTTTACCGTGATAAACCGATGCCACGGCAGAAATGCGCCAATCGGCTGCTATGCAATTTCAATTTTGTCGCTGGCGCCGTCCTGCTGCTGGCGACGATTTTCTGCGCCGTGTTCGCCCCGCTGATCGCTACGCATGACGTCAACCAGGCAAACGCGCGCGAATCGTTCGTCGCGCCAAACGCGGATCACTGGATGGGAACCGATAAGCTGGGCCGGGATGTCTGGTCGCGGTTCGTCTTCGGCGGACGCGTTTCGCTCGTTATCGGGCTCTCGGCGATGATTATCGGAATGTTCATCGGGACGACGCTGGGGATTCTCGCCGGTTTTTACGGCGGCTGGGTCGATTCGGTGATCAGCTGGATAACGGAGGTCCTGATGGCTTTCCCGGGGATCCTGCTGGCGCTGACAATCATGGCGGTTCTCGGCTCCGGCGTCGTTAACGTTATTCTCGCCGTCGGGATCGGAACCATTCCGCAATTCATGCGCATGGCGAGAAGCGCGGTTTTCAAGACGCGGGAGATGGATTTCGTCGAAGCGGCCCGGACGATCGGCTGCAGCGACGGACGGATCCTGTTCCGCCATATCCTCCCCAACATCCTGCAATCGGTAATCGTCCTGGCGACGCTCGGGATCGGCGGCGCGATTCTCGAAGGCTCCTCGCTGAGCTACCTGGGACTCGGCGCGCAGCCGTTGACGCCGGAATGGGGCGCGATGATCAACAACGGGCGAACGTTTCTTCAGAAAGCCTGGTGGATCAGCGTTTTTCCAGGGATGGGGATCCTGACCGCGATTCTCAGTATCAACATGCTGGGCGAAGGACTGAGCCAGGTCTTTGACCCGATCAACCGATAAGAAGCGACATGGGACAGAGCAAACTGATTTTGAACGGACGGCTGAAACGATTCGACCCGATGATTCGCGCGGGCTGCGAAACGGTCCGTGCGGCGATCCTGATCGAAAACGGACGGATCCGCGCGATCGGCGATCCGAACTCGCTGCCGGGAGAGACGGTTTCCGGACTGGAGACGATCGACGCGAAAGGCGCGGTCATTGTTCCCGGGTTTGTCGACGCGCATGCGCATTTTACCGAAATGGGGATGCAAAAATTTCAGCTCGACCTGAGCGGCCTTAAAACGAAACGGGAAATCCTGAACGCGGTTTCGCTCGAAAACGGTCGAGCCGAAAGCGGGAAACCGATTCTCGCGTTCAACTATGAATACGACCTGATCGATCCGTCGGAACGAATCAGGGCGGACGATTTAGATCGGGCTGCGGCGAACCGTCCGATCCAGGTTACCGATCGGACGGGGCATATGTCGGTCACGACAAGGGCGACGCTCCAGGCGGCGGGGATCCGGATTAAAAACGTTGATTGCCTGAGCTGCGAATTGGACTGCGATCTCGGGACGCAGCCGTTCAACGGGGAAATCTGCGGCACGGCGAACGGGCGGCTGTACACGTTCATGAAAAGCGGCCTCCGCCAGCGGGCGAATCTGGAGATGGCCTGGAAAGAGGCGGCGGAAATCGCGGCTGCGAACGGCGTAACCACGATTCATGCGATGATTCCTGAAGATGAGATGGAAAGCCTCGTCGATTTCAGCGCGCAGCTTCCAATTCATTTAACTATTTTCACCGAAACGCATAATGTCCAGAAGGTTAAACAGGCCGGTCTCCGGCAGATTGGCGGATGCGGAAAGGTTCTCCTGGACGGCGATACCGGCCCGCACACCGCCGCCATGCTCGAACCGTACAGCGATCGGCCAAACGGGAGCGGTTTTTTATATTTCAGCGACGATGAGCTCGAAGCGTTCATGAGCGAGGCGCATGCGGAAGGGCTTCAAATCGGGCTCCACTGCGTCGGAGACGCCGCCAGCCAGCAATTCCTGCGCGTTATCGAAAAGGTTATCGCCCGAAACCCGGAGAAACGTCTCCGCCACCGCATCGAGCATTTTTCATTCGGCACGCCCGACCAGGTTCGGCAGGCCAGGCGGCTGGGCGTCGGCGTTTCGGCGCAGCCCGGATTTAACCATTTCTGGGACCATGAGACGTATATCGAGATTCTCGGGGAAGCGCGCGCAGGGCGCGTCGACCCGATCGCGTCGGTCATGAACGGAAACGTCGCGATTGCGTTCGGCTCGGACTGCACGGTGACCCCCTGCAGTCCGCTGCTGGGGATCCACGCCGCCGTGAATCATAGTCTGGAAAAGGAACGTATTAGCGCGGATCGTGCGCTCATTGCGCACACGTTTGGCGGCGCGTATCTGGGGCGAAATGAAACCGATCGCGGAACGATCGCTGTCGGGAAGGTCGCCGACCTCGTTTTTCTGGAGGCCGATCCTGCGGAGGTACCCGCGAGCGAGATTAAAGAGATTCCGGTGCTGCGGACCCTCTGCGGCGGGGAGACGGCGTTCCTGCGGAAGTAAGCGGAGTCGGACGGCAGGGGTATCTTGGTTTACAGGTTGAAAACTCTCTTTGCATTTCCTCCCATAATTTTCTGATACTGCTCGTCTTCCAAATCTAATTTATTGTATTCATACATCTCAACACTACTGTTAAGCGGGACATCTGTCCCAAATATTAATCGATCCACGCCCAAATTATCAATAAACATCTTCTTATCAACTATCGATGTCCACGATGTCTCAAGATAAATATTCGAATAATTTTGAGCAACGAGCAACGCTTCTCCCGCAAACAATGTATTACCAGCATGTGCAAGGATTATTTTAACGTCTGGGAACGCTTGAGCTGGGCCCATCGCCAATCCCGGTAAGGAGGCAGGGACTCCAATCCCCGTATGAATCATTACAGGAATATCAAAATATTCAGCAGCCCGAAAAACTTTCTGAGCTTGCGGAGAATTTGGCGGACAGCAGAAAGCGTTAGGATGAAGCTTCAAACCTTTAAAGCCCAGATCATCAATCGCCCACCTGACATAATCGAAGTATTTATCTTCATCCATGATCGGTGTAACAGCAAGGATTCCCCAAAATTTTCCTGCATATTTTTTTGACATCGCATAAATGCGCTCATTTGCTTTTCGAACATCATGATTTATTAATCCTGTTTGCAATATACAGCCATCAATATGATTTTCCTCCATATACTGCAAAATATCCTCTTCATTATCGTTCGAATTAAATAAAAGATCTTCCCCTAAATGCATATGTGCGTCAATAATCATGTATTAGCCCCTTCCTTTATTATGGCGTATGAATTATGGATTTAACCAGTTCGCAGGAATCCTGCCCTCAAATACATCAATAACACTTTTCGCCGTGCTGATTCCAATATTTCGATAGACCTCAATTGTATCCGCTCCAATATGCGGCACGGTTATAACTCCAGGCAACAATAAAACTCGTGAATTTCCAGGCAAAGGTTCTTCTTCATAAACGTCCAACG
>CALIHP010000011.1 GCA_938020565.1 uncultured Anaerolineaceae bacterium
CAACGACTGTCCATACTTTCTTTTCTTCTATCCTCTTTTCCCTTGACTACGGAAAATTGAAACGCAGACGTGAGGTTTTGTCCAGCTTGACAGAACCTGAAAAGGACGGTATTATATACAGTGTTGATGCGGGGTAGAGCAGAGGCAGCTCGTCGGGCTCATAACCCGGAGGTCGTACGTTCGAATCGTGCCCCCGCTACTTCTAAACTTCCGAAGATTCGGAAGTTTTTTATTTGCCGCTGCCGCGTTTATCGGCGGCGAGACCAGAAATGATCTGTTCCTGTCTTTTTTACCCGTTTCGAATTCGCGTATTATAATAGAAGCGGACGTTAAGGTCTCACAAGGAAAAATAAGTATTTCTTCATGAATTGGAGGATTTCGATATGAGCAGCGTGTTGTTTCCGTTCTGGGTATGGTTATTAATCGTTTTGATTATTATCCTGATTGTCTTATGGTTCCTTTTCCGCCCAACCGGCGAAACCGAATCGACCGGTTCCGAATCTCATTCCGGAGAGGACGCTGCGCCAGCTGTTGACGAGGTCGAGTCGGAAACGGACGCAGCGTTCGTCGATGAGGTTCCGGCTGAGATTGAAGAGGCGGTCGAATCGGAGGAGGCCGGCGTGCTGCATGTGGTGGATGCCGGCGACGAAGAGGATTCAGAGAGCGATTCTGGCGAAGCGACGGAAGCGGTGGACGTGGAGGTCGTCAGCGTTGAATCGGACGCAGCGGAAGCGCTGGACGAAGAGATCGAAGACGTTGTCGTATTTGAAGGCGACCTGGGCGGGAAATCCTCCTCGGCGGTCGAGCCAGCGCCGGACGCGGAAGACGACTTGAAAATTATTGAGGGAATCGGCCCGAAGATCGAATCTGTCCTGAAACAGGAAGGCGTCAAAACGCTGCGTCAGATTTCCGAGATGGAACCAGACGCGATTCAGACAATCCTGACGAAACATGCGCTGCGGCTGGCGAATCCCGCTTCCTGGCCGGAACAGGCGCGTTTAGCGGTCGCGGGCGATCGGCAGGCGCTGGCGGAGCTTCAGGATAGGCTGAAAGGCGGGAGAATCGTTTCGTAGTTGATTTTCGGTCCTGATAAGAAATTAAATCGTTTTTCTGAAACCCCGAACCGGAGATGGATCCCGCCTCCGGTTTTTTAGCGTGCGGTTTCCTTTTCTGGATTTCCGGGATAAATCAAACGCGCGGCTTGCTTGCCGCGCGTTTGGTATTGTAACGAAGGTAAAAGCGGGCGCGTTATTTCAGGATGATCCGCGCGTCAACAACTTTCAAGCCCTTCCCGTCTTCGTAGACCATGACCGGATTGGCGTCTGATTCGGCGATCTCGTCTTTCAAGTCGAGAATCATCTGCGAATAGCGGGAAATCGTCGTCGCCATGGCTTCGCGGTCCCGCGGCGCTTCTCCGCGCGCGCCGGCGAGAATCTTGGCGCCGCGAATCGCAGACTGCATTTTCAGCGCGTCGGAATGCGACACGGGGGAAACGGCAAATGTAACGTCTTTCAGAACCTCGACGAAGATCCCGCCCAACCCGAACATGACGGTCGGGCCGAACGCAGAATCGTTGACAGAGCCGAGGATGACTTCCGTTCCGAGGTTTTCCATCTTCTGGACGCAGACACCGAGGATTCGGGCGTCGGCCTTGTACGCTTTGGCATTAGCGAGGATCGTGCTGTATGCCTCGCGAACCATCGCGTCGTCTTTGATATTGACTTTGACGCCCTTGGCGTCGGATTTGTGGAGGATGTCGGGGGAGACGATCTTCATAACGACCGGATAACCGATTTCGTTCGCGAGCTTGACGGCTTCGTCTTCCGACGCCGCCAGTTCCGTTCGCGCAACCGGCATTCCGTATAACCCGAACAGCTTTTTGGCTTCGACTTCGGTCAGCGCATTACGGCCGTCTTTTCGGGCGGCGGCGATAATCGCGTCGACGGCGGCGCGATCGACCTGGATCGACTGATCTTCGCTCTTGGCTGCTCTCTCCGCCATCATGCGCCCATATTTCCGCAGTCCGGCAATCGCCGCGATCGCGCGGTCCGGATCGTCATACGCCGGAATCCCTTTTTCCATCAGCCAGCGCATCGCCTCGGCGCAGCGTTCGCCGCCAACGAAGGAAACGGTGATCGGTTTCGTCTTGATCGCGTCGCCGGCGCTTTGGCTCGCTTCATAGATACCCTGCGCGATCTCCATCGGGTTTGTCACCGCGGTTTCGCAATAAAGAACGCTCAGACCATGAACCCAATCCTGCGGCAGGCCGAACGCGATACATTTCTTATAGCCTTCCAGTCCCGCGCCGCCGGTAATATCAACCGGGTTCCTGGCGGATCCGAAATCGGGCATGTAGTCCTTGAAAGCGGCCTGGAGGTCGGGCGGCGTGAATTTCAGCGGGATGCCATGCCGTTCGGCGGAATCGGTTGCCAATACGCCAACGCCGCCGCCGTTCGTGATAATCAGGAGGTTATCCCCAAGCATCGGCGGCTGAAGCTCGAACGCCTGGGTCAGATCGAAGAGATTATTCAGGCTGGTGGCCTGGATAACGCCGGCCTGCTCGAACGCATTGCCGTAAACGGCGGCTGCGCCGGCGAGGGAACCGGTATGCGAAGCGGCCGCGGCTGCGCCATGCGCAGAAACGCCGGATTTCAGCGCGATGACCGGCTTCTTTGACCTGCGGCAGACTTCCATAAATCGCCGTCCGTCTTTGAGGCCTTCAATGTAGAGAGAAATGCAGTTGACCGCCGGATCGTCCTGGAGCCAGTCGATAATATCGGCGAAATCGACGTCCGCCATGTTCCCGAGCGAAATCAGCTTGTCAAAGCCGACGCCGCGCAGGTAGGTCCCCATGTCCAACGCGATCAGCAGCGCGCCAGATTGACTGATCAGCGATCCGGAGCCGTCGAGCGGAAGCATCGTTGCGAACGAAGCGTTGCATTTATCCGAATTGGAGAGCGTCCCGATAATGTTTGGACCGAGCATGCGCATTCCGTATTTATGAGCGGTTTCAACGAGTTTTTTTTCAGTTTCGTGGTCGCCGACTTCGCCAAATCCGGACGTGATGACGCTGACGCCCTTGACGCCGGCCTTACCGCATTCTTCAACTGCGTTCGGAACCAGCTTCGCGGGAATCGTTACAACCGCCAGGTCGACCTTATCTTTGAGATCCAGTATGGATTTGTACGCTTTTACGCCCAGAATTTCGTCCAATTTTAAATTGATCGGGTAAATATCGCCTTCATATTTCCCGTTCAGCAGGGCTTCAACGACTGAGTAGCCGATCTTCCCGGGAGTGGCGGAAGCACCGATGACAGCTACGCTTTTAGGTCGAAAAAGACCGTCCAAAACTACATTGTTCACTTTTTACCTCTCTTGAAATAGTTTTTTTGTCGCTCGAGAACCCGCCGCCTTTTTACGATTCCGATCCGAAAAAATCCGTAATTCAAGCCGGAACGCAGCTGTTGGCTTGACGATGCGGTGAGATAGACGAGCTATCCAAAACGGATATGCGTCAGACTGGATTAAGTATATCACAGCCAGCGTTTTTTCACTATAGATTTTAATTGTCAATATAAATTGCGACAATTGCGTCTGGGAATGTGAACCGGTCGACAGCGTTTTCAGATCGGACGTTTCGGCGTAAAAAAAAGACGTTATCCCATCGCGCAGGGGTAACGTCTTCCGGCCTTTGAAAAGCGCCGCTTATTTCAGGAGACTGGTCAGGAGCGACTGGATTCGGCTGACCATTTCGGCCTGATCGAGTTCATCGCCGTCCATGATCCGTGCGTTATCGTAGATTTGCCGGATGATCTCCGCCGCGAGCGTTTCGTCCTCCAGCTTCATGACCTTTTGGATCAGCGCGTGGTTCGGATTGATCTCCAGGACTTTCTTCGTCTCGGGAATATCCTGACGCATTAAGTGATACATTTTTTGCATTTCAGGCGAAATCGCGCCGGCGGCGTTGACGAGGCGCGCCGGGGAGCTGACGAGACGGTTCGTTTCGCGGACCGATTCGACGGCGCCGCCAAGAACGGCGCTGAATTTTTCGGTCTGGGGCGTCGGCGTATCGGCGGATTTTTTGTCTTCGTTTTCGTTCGCGTCCTTTTCGTTTTCCGCTTCCGTTTCCGCTTTTTCTTTTTCGTCTTCCCTGGCGACGGCAGCGTTGACGAACTGCTTTTCCTTGAATTCGCCTAACTGTGTTACGACGAAGGGATCGAACGGCTCGGGCATGAGCAGAACGTCGACGCCCTGTTCTTTCAGGAGCTCGAGATGCGGGCTCATGCGCAGCGTCTCGATATTTTCCCCGATCAGGTAGAAGATCTTTTTCTGGTCTTCTTTCATTTCGGATACATAGGTTTCGAGAGAAACGTATTCGTCGCCATGATTCAGCGTCCGATAACGGAGGAGCGGCACGAGCGCGTCCTTCGCGTCGGGTTCCGTGACGATTCCTTCGCAGATAAACGCGCTGAAATTCTTCCAGAACTTCGTATAGGTCTCGGGATCGTCGCTGCCCATTTTCTTGAGCATGTCCGTAACTTTTCCGGTCAGGATCTTTTTCAGCGTCAGGATCACGCGATTCGCCTGCATCGTCTCGCGGGTCACGTTCAGCGGGATATCCTCGGAATCGATAACGCCCTGAATAAAGCGGTAGTAGCGCGGGAGAAGATCGGTGCAGTAGTCCTGGATCAGGACCTTCCGGGCGTAAAGCTGGAGACCGTCCTCCTGACGCAGCGCGAACATCGTCCGTTCAGGCTTCGACGGAACGTAGAGGAGCGCGTACATCTGGAACGGGGCGTCGATGGAGAGATGCTGCTTTGCGAGCGGCTTCTCGAAATCCATTGTGAACGATTGATAAAATTTTTCGTAGTCTTCCTGCGTGACTTCGCTGGCCGGCTTTCGCCAGAGCGTCCCGTCGGCGTTCGCGCGCTCGTTCCCGTCGCCGATATAGATCGGATATGGGATGTAATTTGAGTGCTTACGGACGATTTCGCGGAGCTTGAAATCGTCGGTATATTCGAGCGCGTCGTCTTTCAGGTGAATAATAATTTCGGTCCCGCGCGACGTTTTGACGCTGGGCTCGATCGTGAAGACGCCGCTTCCGGTCGAGGACCATTTGACCGCCTCTTCGCCGGGACGGTATGATTTGGAAATGACGTCGATCGATTCGGCGACCATGAAGGCGGCGTAAAAGCCGACGCCGAACTGGCCGATGAGGTCGCTGACCGCGCCGGCGCCCTGATCTTTCGTCGCTTCGAGGAAGCTGCGCGCGCCGGACCTGGCGATCGTCCCCAGGTTCTCTTCGATTTCCTCTGCGTTCATCCCGATCCCGTTGTCGGTAATGATAAGCGTTTTAGCGTCCTTGCTGCCGCGGATCCGGATCGCCGGTTCCGCGTCGGCGTCGACGACGTCATGATTCGTCAGCATTTCGAAGTTTAATCGGGTAATCGCGTCGGAAGCGTTGGAAATAATTTCGCGCAGGAATACGTCGCGGTCGGAATACAGCGAGTTGATCAGGATGTCCAGGAGTTGTTTGGTTTCGGCTTTGAAGGGTTTTTGATTGCTTGTCGTCATGTTGCTTGCCTCGTTTTTGTTTGATAACTGTTTCTATTATACAGGCATGGGATCGATATTTTATTAACGCGGGCGGGTTCTTATAAAAGATTAATCATTCCGGCGCTGGCTTAATAAAGTCGCCAGTGAATGAGATTATGAGATGGGTACAATCCGCATATCTTTTAAATAAAAAGCGCTGTCTGCGGGCAGCAAGATGCCCGGGCACCGGATGATCAGGAAAAACAACAGGGCCCGCTCAACAGAGAGTGGGCCCCGCGTCATCATAAAAAATTCAGCTTCAGATGATCCCTCGATCTGCCATGAAGCGGTCGAGATCTTCCTTCGCCGCGGCGATCCTGAGCTCAGTCGCGGCCTGCTCGCGCTGGTACTGCGTCAAATAGACGAGCAGCCCGCGCATGGCGGTCAGGCGGTTCCCGGCCTGAACCCAGCAGAGCGACGATTCAGAGTCGGCGACTTCGTCGGTGACGTCTTCGCCGCGCGTCGCCGGGAGACAGTGCATGAATTTACAGCCGATATTTCCGAGCTGCATCAGGTCCCGGTTGACCTGATAGTCCTTGAAAGTCCGGACGCGTTCTTCCTTCGGCGTTTCCGCTTCGTAGAGCCCGTACCAGACGTCGGTGTAGATGAAATCCGCGCCTTTGACGCTGTCGCGCCGGTCGGTGACTTCCCAGCTTCCGCCTGAAGCTTTGCAGTTGGCTTCCATGATCGCTTTATGCTGTTCGAGGAGCTGGTTGGATTTCGGTCCGTAATGAACGAAATGCATCCCGAGTTTAGTCGTGATAAAGCCTAACGATGCGCAGACCTGCGTTCCGTCGCCGACGAAGACGACCTTGACGTCTTCGAGCTTCTTTCCGCGCGGGAGATTTTCGACAATTGTACAAAGGTCGCCGATTTCCTGCGTCGGGTGGTTGTAATCTGACATGCCGTTCAGGACAGGGATCGTACAGGCTTTGGCGAGATCGACGACGGTCTGATGCGTAATGACGCGTGCCATGACGATATCGACGAGCTGCGAAAGGACGCGGCCGGTATCGCCGATCGTTTCATGGCCGCCGAGCTGGATCATACCCGGGCCGAGGTACTGCGCATGGCCGCCCATCTGGCCCATCGCCGTCTGGAACGAGACGCGCGTCCGCGTCGACGACTGCTGGAAGATCATGCCCAGCGTTTTATCCTTCATCAGCGGCGGATAATAGCCGGCCTGAATGGATTGCTTGATTTTCAGCGACAGGTCGATGATGTCCAGCAGCTCCTGCCTGGTAAAATCGGCGGTGTCGATAAAATGACGAAGATGATATTGGTTCATGTGTTGGTTCTCCTACGCCCCGAGTCTATTTCTTAACCGACGGCTGCTGCTGCGTGATGCAGTGAATATTGCCGCCGCCAAACGCGATTTCCTCGGTCCGGACCGGCTCGATAACGTAGCCGGGGAACATGGCCTGAACCTGCTCGACGGCGAGGGCGTCGTTTTCGTCGCCATATTGCGGAAGGATGATCGCGTTGTTCGTGATCAGGAAGTTCATGTACGAAGCGATCGAGATTTCGCCTTCTTCGCGCGGAATCGCGCCGGTCGCCGTGTCGATCGTATCGGCGCCGACGAGGCGGCAGGGCTTCCGGGTCAGACAGAGTTTATGGACCTTGAGCTTTCGGCCTTTGGCGTCCGTCGCGTCGCAGAGCGTCTTATACGCGGCCTGAGCCTGTTCGTAGAACGGATGGTCCTTGTCGTCGGTGTAGATGCAGGCGACTTCGCCGGGTCGGACGAAGCAGGCGACGTCGTCGATATGACCGTTCGTTTCGGCGGGATCGATTCCGTCCTTGATCCAGATAATTTTATCGAGGTTCAGGTATTCCTTGAGCTTTTCCTCAATTTCCTCGCGGCTCATGTCCGGGAAATTCCGGCCTGAATCCGGATTCAGCAGGCACATTTCCGTCGACAGCAGCGTTCCTTCGCCGTCGACATGGATCGAGCCGCCTTCGAGGATGAAGCCGTCGGTCCGATAGGAGTCGATTCCCTGCAGGTCGCAGACCTTCTGCGCAATGGCGTCGTCGTTTGCCCACGGGAAGTACAGTCCGTCGACCAGGCCGCCCCATGCGTTGAATTCCCAGTCACAGCCGCGGATTTCGCCGGTTTTATCGTTGACGACGAACGTCGGACCGCAGTCGCGGACCCAGGAATCGTCGCTGGAACATTCGACAACGCGGATATTTTCGGGAAGGCGGGCCCTTGCGTTGGCGTACTGGGCGTTGCTGACGAGCATCGTGACCGGCGTATGCTTCGCGATCGCTTTCGCGACTTCGGTGAACGCTTTCTGCGCCGGTTTCGCGCCGTTGCGCCAGTTATCCGGCCGCTCCGGCCAGATCATGAAGACGTGGTCCTGCGGTTCGAATTCTCCCGGCATGCGGAAGCCGTCCTGTTTCGGGGTCGAGTCATAAATACGTTTTGCCATTTTGATATTCCTCCTGAAATATATGATTTATAGTTTACTGTTGCTTGTTTTCAGCTCGCCAATCAATCGGAACCGGTCGGATTGGCGTTGCCTGCTTTTCGTTCGCGGAGTCCGATCAGGACTTCGCCGAAGATGATACTGATAATCGCGCCGATAGTAATCGGAAGAACCGTCGAGAGCGTTGCCGGATCGAAGGACAGCGGGACCGCCGTAAAGAAGATCGAAATCGCGATCAGGACAATCGGAACATACGCCATGAGCTTCAGCATGACCGGACCTCCGGGAACCTTAATCGGGCGTTCCGCATCGGGATCCGTTTCCCGGAGCTTCAGGAACGCCGGGAATACCGGAACGTAGCTTAGCAGGAGCAGAACGAGGTTGAGCGCGAAGAAGCTCCAGAAAAGCTGTGAATCCGGCGCGACAACATTAACGATGACACCCAGAAGAACGACGCCGGAGGCGACGATTCCGTTCATGAGCGCCGATCCGATCGGCATGTCGTTTTTGCTCCAGCGTTTGGTAAAGAATTTCGGCATGTCGCCGTTATCCGCGGCGTAAGCGGCGGTCGAGTTGACGCCCATCGACCAGGAAATCATGTTGCCGAAGAGGGTTATAAGGAAGAGCAGCGCGACTAAGCTGATAAAAATACCGGTTTCGGTTCCGCTGATCAGCATGACGGCGTCAAGCAATCCGGAATCGACGCTGATTTCCGAAGTTGGGATCGCCGCACCGATGCCTAAGCCGCCGATGAGGTAGATCGCTGCGATGGCGAGCCCGCCGATGACGATCGCCTGCGGAATCTGCTTCTTCGGATTCTGCATGTCTTCGGAGAAGGTGCAGATGACTTCGAAGCCGAGCATGTTAAAGATAATAACGGAAATGTACGAGAGGCTGTCGAGGTTGAAGCTGGGGAGGAACGAGCCGAAGGACATGTCGTTCGCGAATCCGTTTTTCAAGCCGAAGTAGAGACCCATCCCGCCAACCAGCAGCGCTAAGACGACCTTGATAATCGCGCTGACGTTCAGGATCACGATATTATCGCAGACGGGGTAAAAGGCGATCAGCGTCACGATCCAGACAAAGGCTAACTGAATCAGGGCGCTCGGGATAATCCCGATTTCGATTCCGGTAGCGATCGTAATCAGCTGGGGGCACATCACCGCTAACGACGCCATCCACAGCGGGAAATTCAGCCAGTACCACCAGGACGCGCGGGCGCCCCAGCGAGTCCCCGGGAAGGCTTGATGGATCCAATCGTAGAGTCCGCCTTCGCCCTGATACGTCGTTCCTAACTCTGACGAAATTAAACCGTACGGTAAAAGGAAAGCGATAATCATGAAGAGCCACCAGAAAAACTGGCTGTTTCCGATCGCGGCGACGGGAGCCGCCGCTTCGGCAACGAAGACAACGCAAATTACGGAAAGAATGACGCTGCCTAAATTGAATTTTTTATTCATTGAAAAAATCCTTTCTGTTTTTTATTCCGCCTTGACGAAAGGCGGTTCGCTGCTGGATTCTCGTTTTTTTGTGCCGCTGTAAAGGTTCTTCGCGGGATAGCGATGCGTTCGATTGTGAAAGACGTTGCTTTTACTGAGCGTGAGGATATCATTCTCCTGACCGGTTGGCAATTTCATCCGGCTAAACTTTCGATAGATTTTTATTGAACCTTCGAGGTTTATTTTTAAAAAGCGACTAAACCTGGTGAAGCTGGTTCAGGGTGGGAATTGATCCATGCGGCGGTCCCGCTGGATTTTGTATCAGATTAGCTTAAATGTCTGATATCTTGCCGGTTCGGGATGGAAATCTGATAAAATTTAAAGAAATGTCGGTTGGAAAGACGTGCCCTTCCGACGGGGAGAACGCACGCGGATTATGGATCCGACGCTGTCTTTTATTTATAACGTTATTCAAATTGTCGTTTACGCTTCAGTTATTTCGATCGGTATCAGCCTGAAAATCAGCAGGAACTATAGGATGGCCGGGGCGATCGTCGGGTTATTCCTGTTCTTTTTAGCGGATTCCGTGGTTATTTTCATGACCGAATTCCTGCCGGATTTCATGCAATGGTACGAGGTTAATTTTATCCGGACGCCTTCTCTGAAAATGCTGATCTTTTTGGGAACCGGGTTCTTTATGCTGCTCTGCTGGAGCGCGGCGACCGGGTCGGTCTTTACCAGTGGACAGGGTTTGCTGCTTTTTGGGTTTGGCTTATGGCTGATTTTCGTTCCGCTGCTGTTGGACGGTGCGGTTGAATCGTTTTTTTTCTTTTCAGGGTATCAGGTTTTTTGTATTTGCATATCGGTTTATGCGCTCTGGAAAATCCGGATGGTCGATCCCTCGCGGCTCCAGCTTCCCGGTCAATGGATCAGGGCGTTCCTGATCGTCACGGTTGTTTTCTGTACTTTGATCATGGCTGAGGATAATTACGTTATTTTCTATGTGGATAATTATGACGTTTCGGCGGGGGAGCTGAATATTTATTATCGGAGCGTAAGCGAGGATATCTTACGGTTCGTTTACAGCGGGATGATTCTTTCCTTATTTAGTGGCCAGTTCTGGCGCGGCGAAGCGAAGCGTACGGTGGGAGCGTCTTATACGGGCGAGGCAGTTGGACCGGCGGCTGTCTTATCCATGGCGGAATCGGAATCGGAAAGCGGGCAGGTTCCGGCGGCCGCAGAGTATAAACTCATCAAATTTGCGCGGATGCTGACGCTGACCGAACGGGAGGAAGAGGTTCTGGCTCTGCTGATCGGCGGACAAAGTAATCAGGAGATCGGCGGCGCTCTTCATATTTCGATCGGGACCGTCAAGGCGCATGTCCATGGAATTTACCGAAAGGCGAAAATTACCCATCGGTACGAGCTGCGGATCCTGTACGAAGCTTTTGATCCGGACGAGTCGGGCTTATTATAGAAGGGCCGATACGAGTTCGCGTTCGGGCGTTTAAATCGTTCCGATTTTCACATCAGATCATATTTCTCGACGCTCAGCCGCACTGTTGAATCGCAGTGAAACGAAATCCGATCCGCTTCCTGTTCCGTGAACAGCGTCATGGACAGAGCCTGTTCGCCCTCGTTGACAAAAACTTCCGCGCTGAAGCGGTCTAAGATCAGGCGCAGCCGGATCTTCCCCTGATCATGGTTCACCCGCGCCGAACGCTGATGAATGAATCCCCGTCGTGAGCCGGAAAAGGTCCGATCGATCGTCAAGCGGGATTTTTTCGGATTGAACCGGACGAAAGAAAAGCGGGTCTCTTTTTCAGAGCTGTTCTGGGCAAAAAAGACGGTGAATTCTTCGAATAATTGATCCGGGGATTCCGGCTCGATTTCAAGATCAAGTTCGACTTGCCGCCCGCGGACACCAGGCAGCTCTATTGTGTTTTTGAAGAGAATATCCTTAAGGATGACTGGATTCTGGCGCAGGGACGTTATTTCACGGACAGGCCTTTGAATCAGCTTCCCGTTTACGACGGATAGTTCACGCGGCAAACTTGTCTGGCCGAACCAGGGCAGGTCAGGGTTATGAACATGGATCGTGTCCCAGTTCTGCATCCATCCGATCATGATCCGCCGTCCATCCGGCGAAAGAACGGTTTGCGGCGCGTAAAAATCGATACCCTGGTCGATGGGTTGATGACTTTTTTCATCGAAGGATTGAGCTTCCGCGTCGTAATCGCCCAATATACAGACCGTTCCATTCCCGTTGTAATAGACTTCTTCAAGTGGAAGCATGTCCTGAGGACTGATCAGCAGAACATGCGTTCCGTCCAGCTCGAACAGGTCAGGGCATTCCCACATGTTGCCGAATCTGCCGTTGTTACGGATCAGCGTTTTTTCGAATTTCCAGCTTATCCCGTCGGGACTTGAAAAAAGCAGCAGGTGCCCGTCCTGTTCCGTTATCGTGCAGGCGGCGATAAGACTGCGAAAGGTCCCGTCTTCAGCCCGCCAGATTTTGGGATCGCGGAAATCGTACCGACTGTAGATATCCGGAATGTTTTCGTGCGTAAGTACCGGATTGGCGGGATATTTTTTGTAGCTTTCTCCATCCCCGAAGGCGATGCATTGCGATTGAACCTCCCGTTTTTTTCCAGAGGGAAGGAATTCATTCGCGACGCCGGTATACATGAGCATATGTCTCCCGTCGGGAAGGTTGATCGCTGTGCCTGAAAAGCAGCCGTCGCGATCGGCGTTGCAGTCGGGCGCCAAGGCTACCGGCCGGTATTGCCAATGAAGAAGGTCGTCGGTGACCGCGTGTCCCCAGTACATAGGCCCCCACGTGCAGGAATAGGGATAGTACTGAAAGAATAGGTGAAATCGATCTTTATAGTAGGAAAAACCGTTCGGATCGTTCATCCAACCGATTCGCGCGGTCAGATGGAACCCCGGGCGTTTTTCTTCCGGAACCGTTGTTCCCATGATTTCTTCATATCTTTCTGCGTCTCTCAGGATCTTGCTCAAGTGGGGCCCCTTTTCTTTGAATGTTTTTATTTATCTGTGTTCCGGAGCGAGACGAACTGGCTTTTTCAGCGCCGATTCCCATCCGGAAAATGGATGGGAATCGTAGAAAATGGAGCGGAATCTAATTCGCTTCTTTTTGGGATTGGACGCTGACATAACGATCGTACGCTGCCTGATACACCTCAGTCAGTTTTTCGATCCCGCAGCTTTCAACCAGAATATTTTTGTATGCGTCCCATTGCTCATCGGTCGGTCCGCCGTCGCGGAGCCAGAGCCCTTCGTTTTCAGCAACCGTATTTTCGAAGTCGGTCTTATACTGATCGATAATATCGAGCTCCTCTTCCGTGAAGACGGCGTCGATCGGGTAAGTAATCGGGTTGGATACGAATGGCATCCAGAAATTATAAAGGTCTTCCAGGCGTTCAACCGCGCGATCTTCCATTTTGAATGTCGTTTGGTAATAATCGCTCAGGATCAATTTCGGTCCGGAGACTTCGAGTTCATTTTTTAATTCTCCCGCGCTCTTTCCGTATTTTTTCCGGCTTTCTTCGTCTGTGATACTGAGCCATACGCCGTTTTCGTCTTTGCCGGTAAAGAACGTATCGATCGGACCGTATTGAAGCTGCATAACGATTTCCGGCTCGTACCAGCGATCATAGAATTTCAGGAGGTTAGCCGGGCTTTTCGCCGCGCTCGTGATGCTCAAGCTGCCGCTGGATGTCCCGCCGCCAGTTCGGACCGTGACGTTATGCGTACCGCTGGGTCCGTCCAGAACCGGAAGGAAAACGTAGTCTTTCGAATATTCGCCCATTAATTCTTCAATATACCACCAGGTTGAAACTCCGACGTAACCCTGTGACGTTTTCGCCATAAGTTGGGTATGATCCTGACTGAATATTTCCGGATCAATCAAGCCCTCAGCGAACCACTCATGGAAGTAAGTCAGCGCGGCGCGATAGTTATCCGAAACGCTGACGAATTCGACTTTCCCGTCGGGAGTCAGGATGATATCGTTGATAACGTCGTTCGGCCAGTTTGTGAAGCCGAAACCGGCGTAAAAAATATTCTGCCCCCAGCACCATTCGTCAAAACCAACGCTCAGCGGGATTGTCGTTCCAGCTTCGTGCCCATAATACTTCGCGCTCATGTCGTTTTCTTTAAAGGCGACGAGAACGTCATGAAGTTCGTCAAGGGTCGTCGGGATATCCAATCCGAGATCGTCCAGCCAGGCTTTATTGATCATGCTGAATTGTGGAATTGTGAAGATACTGTAGTCTTCGTCTTTTCCGATGCCTTTTGTTCCCATCCGTTCAGCGGACGGGAGCCCGTATATTTTCCCGTCATTCATGGTTATTGCAGCGCGAATATCCGGGTTTTCAGCAAGGATCCGCGTTAAATTCGGCATGATTTCCGCTGTCATGTACGGCGTCAGGTCGATAAACGTTCCGTCTTTTCCATAACGGGCAAGGTCGTAATTGCTGAATCCGACGCCCATGAACGCGTCGGGAAGCTCTCCGCCGGCGATACGGATGTTGACTTGTTCAGATACTGAATCGCTTATTGTATTCCATGTTATTTTGACGCCGGTTTCTTCCATTAATTGATTCAGGACGACGTTATCGGCGTATCCGTGGCTGAGAGCGCTCATGCCGCCCATGATCTCGAACTCGGTTTGGCTATTGTCTGTATTTAACGCTTCCGGCTTATCGGCGTCTTCCTTCGTCCCGCCGCAAGCGGTCATGAACAGCGCGGATAAAGCGAACAGGACGACGGCGTATAGAATTTTTTTTGTATTTAACGGTTTCATGTGGTTCTTCCTTTCATCAAGAATCCTGTTGAATAACGTTTTCAGCCTGGCGGCGATTAACCTTTAATCGCGCCTGCCATAAATCCTCTTTCAAAATATTTCTGTACAAAAGGATAAAAAATCAGCATCGGAGCGGCCGCGACGATGATCGACGCAAACTTGATCAGTTCTGTGATTTTATTCAGTTCTGCGAACCCGCCGGAGATCGTACTCGCCTGCGACGCGGTCGCGGAACTTCGGATCAGGATCCCGCGCAGCACCAGCGGAAGCGGAGCTTTTTCAACGCCGGGAAGATAGATCATCGCCGTAAACCAATCGTTCCAATAGGCAACCATGGAGAAAACGACCATGACCGCCATGATCGGGCGGCTCAGGGGCAAGACGATATTGGTGAACGTTTTCCATTTCGAAGCGCCGTCAATTTCGGCGGCTTCGACGATTTCGCGCGGGATACTGTTATCAAAAAAGTTCCGGACGATGATCATGTTTCCAACCGCTACGCCGCCGGGAATAAACAGCGCCCACATATTATTCATCAGGCCGGTCTGGCGGACGACTAAATATGTGGGGATCAGTCCGCCGCCGAAGTACATTGTGATGATGAAAAAAATATTAAAGAATTTCCTTCCCGGCAGGTCTTTCGAAGCCGTCTGACTTAGCGGATAGGCGGTCAGGAAGAGAATCGCGACGGAGAAAATGGTCCCGATAATTGTATACTTGATACTATTAAGATAGCCGGTAACGATGCTGCTTTCGGCGAAAACTGCCTGATATCCGGTCCAGGTGAATTCGCTTGGAACGAGGAAGGTTTTTCCGGCGTAAACGTCGTAAGGGTTGGAAACGGACGCTATCAGGACATAGTACAGAGGGTACGCAACCAGCAGTACGATAATTGTACAGATTGCGATCAGGATAACATCGCTGGTCCGGTCCGACAACCCGGACGGGACGCGTGAGGACGAGCTTGAAGCGGCATGGTTCATTTCGGGCTCCTTTTATACGAATCTGACACTGTCGGACATTTTGGATGCAATCCGATTGACGACAATCAGCAGAATGACATTCGCAACTGTATTGAAAAGGCCGACTGCTGTCGAATAGCTGTATTTTGCGTTTTCGATCCCCTGCTGATAAACGTAGACCGAAATGACGTCGCTGGTCGCTTTATTCAGGTTCGTCTGGAGCAGCCAGACCTTTTCAAATCCGACGTTCATTAAGCTCCCTGCGCTCATGATCAGCATGAGCATAATCGTTGGCATCAGTTCCGGAATATCGATATGCCTGATCCGCTGGAAGAGCGAAGCTCCGTCGATTTTAGCGGCCTCATATTGCGATACGTCAATGTTGGCCAGCGTTGCCATGTAGACGATAATGCCCCACCCGGCGTCCTGCCAGATTCCGGACGCGATATAGATTGTTCGAAATGCGGATGCGTGTGACAGGTAGTCGGTGTTCGACTGCGTGATGAGGTTGATCAGGCCGCCTGAAGGGCTCAGGAAAATCCTGATCATACCACAGATGACCATGATCGAAATGAAATGCGGCGCGTAGAGAACCGTCTGAACGAAACGCTGGAATCGCTTGAAACGCAGCTGATTGATCATTAGCGCCAGAATAATCGGCACCGGGAATCCCCAGAGAAGGCTGAAAAAGCTGAGCAGGACCGTGTTCTTAAGCATGCGCCAGAAGTTGGGTGCTGTAAAAAAGCGTTCGAACCATTGGAGCCCGACCCACTTGCTGCCGAACATGCCGCGGCTCGCTGTATAGTCGCGAAACGCGATCTGGATCCCATACATGGGAATGTACTTATAGATAATTGTTATGGTGACCGGAATAATCAGCATCAGATACAGCTGCCAGTTGTCTAAGATTCGATAGAGAAGGACGCTGTTTTTCAGTTTGCCTTTTTTCCGATTTGCGATTGCGCCTGTCGGTTCCATGACCGCTCCTTTCGTCTGTTTGACTGAAAAAATATTGATTGACGCGAGTTTTTCGCCGATTCCGTGAAACGTTACACTGTGTTGATTCAATCTTATCATATCCTGACCAGCCGTCAATTGATCTGAATCCTCGGGGAAGCAGTCTTCCGAAAAGAAAATAAAGAAGCGGATATATGTCATTTATTTATATTACATTCATCCTGTCAGGATGCGTAGTTTAGCGGATGTCGTGAATCGTTTCATTTTATTTTGCGAGAGATCGTGAGTATAATTGAAGACAGGGCAGGCGGTTGTGGATCAGAAGGAGTGACGGGTATCTATGCTGTACGGGGCCAGGGAATGAAGCATTCGCAAAAAGCGCCGACGATGAAGGACGTGTCGATTGCGGCGCAGGTCTCTTTAGGGACGGTTTCAAAGGTTATTAACGGTATTCCAGTCGGCGAAGCCTATCGGAGAAAGGTGGTGGAGGCGATCGACAGGTTAGGCTACCAGGTTAATAACTATGCGCGCGGGATGCGGACGAATCGGACGTATTCCGTCGCGTTTCTGGTTCCAAATATCGTTTCTCCGTTTTTCGCTGCGCTGGCGAATCAGCTGAACCGCGTCCTGTTGAAACGGAACTACCGGATGCTGCTCTGCTGTACAGATTACAATGGCGCGTCAGAACAGGGATACATTCGAATGGCTCAGCAGCACAAAGTCGATGGAATTATCGGGCTGACGTATAACCCGGATCTGGTGATTGACGGGCAAACGCCTTTTGTATCCATCGACCGCATGATTCATCCGGGGATTTCTGTCGTCGCCAGCGATAATTTCGCCGGAGGCGAGCTGGCGGCCCGGAAGCTGTCTGAGCTGGGGTGTAAACGGGTTGCTTTTCTTCGGGTTGGTTCCAGCCTGCGAAATGAACCGAATAAACGGAAAGCTGGGTTCGAAAATGAGTGCAGAGAAATCGGGCTGCCTTTTGAAATGAAGATATTGACCGACGGCGAATCCTATGAAGCGTTCCGCGCTTTTCTGGAGGAACGTTTCGAAAACGGGAAACTGGGGATTGATGGGATTTTTTGTGTAACCGATCGTTTAGCTTATATAATTATCGGAATGCTGAGAGAAATGGGGCTGCGGGTCCCCGAAGACGTTCAGGTCATCGGATATGATGGCGCAAGGCGATTCGGTAATCTGGCGTATGAATGTTCGACGATCGTTCAGCCCGTCAACGAGATGGCGGAGATGTGCGTGGATTTGCTGCTGGATCGGTGGCATTCTGAACGTCCTTCCTTAGTCTGTCTTCCTGTGACGTACGCTTATGGCGGGACGACGCGGGAAAAAATCGGTGAAGATCATGGAGAGATTGGAAAACTGGTGGACGTATCATAAGGCTGCCGTTATCGTCGGAATGATTCTGCTTTGGATTCTGGTTGATTTGCTGCGGTCGGCCTGGAAAGCGCGGATGGATGCGCCGGATTTTCAGGTCGCTTATGTTGGTTCAACGCCGTTAGGGGACGACCTGATCGGGATGCTGGAGACGGCGTTTGAGACGATCGCGCCGGATCGGAACGGCGACGGGAAGTCGCTTGTTCGGATTCAATCGTATCTGCTGGAAGCTTCTCAGGATCTCCCGGATGCAGCGTTGGCGCAGCTGGCTGCGGATATTCGTTTGACGGCTGACATTGAATCGCGGGAGAGTATGTTTTTTATGAGTGAGGATCTTGAGCGATTGCAGGCGAGTTACGGAATTCTGGAGACTGCGGATGGAACTTGCCCGGGAGCGAATGGAACGGCGGGCGCGGATCAGGTCCGCAGATTGTCAGTATCTTCAACATTGGATCGGATCGCATTGATGGAAGAGGCGGGTTTCGCTGCGCGGGACGTCCTGGAATCGTCCGCTCCGGAATTGTTCGATTCGTTGTCGATCGGGCGGCGCTGTTTTTATGGCATGATTTCGGATGAAGATCTTGCTGCAGCGGATGAATTTTGGAATAACCTGACGGGAGCGTAATGAACGATGGGCTGGTTTGACAGATTTGCGGTTCAAACGTCGTATCAGGCGGGTCGCCGGTTAACAGGAATTCTTCGTTATCGGGAGCTGTCGGATCGGTATTTCGGCGCTTTTTTCAAAGTGAACCTGCTGACGATTCTCGGCTTTCTGCCGATGTGGATCGGTTTTCTGTTTGTCTCCGGAACTGGGAATCCGGCGCTGGTTCTGGCGGTTTTTATCGCCGGCGGCGCGATCGCTGCGCCGTTTTTAGCCGGCATGTACGACGCGGTATATCGTGCGCTGCGCGATGCGCCCGGAAGCTGGTTCGAGAATTATCGGAAGGCCTGGCGTCAGAACTGGCGTTCTTCGATTGTTCCCGGACTGGTATTTGGATTGCTGCTGGGGTCGTATAGCTTATCTGGGATGACGCTTATCATGAGCCGGCAGAGTCTCGGGACGATCGCCGTTATCTTTTTTTCGCTGATTTTATTTACGATGTTCTTTTCTGTATACTGGCCCCTGCTGGCGCTCATGGATCAGCCGGGCCCGGTCAGGATTCAGAACTGCCTGATGTTCCTGCTGAAGGAGTTCTGGAAGGTCCTGGGAATTGCGCTTCTTCAAGCGGCGTACTGGATCGCAATCGTTCTTTTCTTTCCGCTGTCACTGCTGACACTTCCGATTCTGGGCTTCTGGTTCATTCTGTTTACTGCGAATTTCTTGATTTACGGAACGATGAACGCCGTTTTTCGAATCGAGGAGCAGATCGCCGCGGCTTATCCTGAGCAGGCCGCTGATTATCGGCTGGACGGTCCGTTTCCATAGGATAAAGCGTAAGGGGCGGGCCGGAATCCGTCTTTTTATT
>CALIHP010000012.1 GCA_938020565.1 uncultured Anaerolineaceae bacterium
AATGAGCGATGGGGCTTATCAGGAGAAGCTTTCCGCCGCGATCCGGCGGAATATAGCGGGCTATCCGGAAGAAATCGCTTCGTTCGTCATCGCGCATTTTTTCAACGCGCTGATCGCGTCGGTTCGCCTTTTCCCGGTTCGGACGGCGCTTTCGCGATATGACGAGCTGGGCGGCGGAACGGCGTTCTGGGAAACGGGGCTGGCGTCGGAAACGCCCGCCGTCGTTTCGATCGGAATGGCTGCCGGCTGCCTGCTGGCGGCGTATGGAATCGCCGCCGCCCGGAAACGGGGCCTGCGCGGATGTCTTCCAGCGATCGGGCTGATCGTTTTTCATTTCAGCACGGCGCTGGGCCGTTATTCCGCGGGACGTTACCTGATTCCGATGGACTGGGCGCTGCTGCTTTACTTCGGGACGGCGCTGGCGGAGCTTCGCGATGACCTGACGCGTGCGGCCGGATGGCGTCCGGTCCGGCGGAGCGCGGAGGTTCGGCCGGCGCGTCCGCTTCGTCCGCTCGGGGCTCAGGCTGTATGGAGCCTGGCGGCGGCGCTGGCGTTCCTCGGCGCGGCGCTTCCGCTGGCGGAGCGGCTTTTCCCGGCGACGCTCGCGCCGGCGGGGCGTGCGGAGGTCGCGGCGAAACTGGGACTAAGCGATGCGGAAGCAGCGGCGTATGATTACCTGCGAAGCGCGATCGCGATTTATCCGCGCTATTACGAGCCGGGGAGCGGCGAACCGGAGAGCGCGAAGGTTGGCTATGACGCCGCGCCGGAGGGACGGCTGATGTTTCTGACGCTGTCGCCGGGAGGGTTTGGAACGATGCGTCTCCGGACGGACGCCGCGCCGGCCTTTTTCCCGGATAACGCAACGGTTTGGATCGCCGGAAAGACAGACGGCGCGGTGACGGAGGTGTCGCGGGTCCTGGTTGAGGCGGGGGGCGAATCCGCGCTGATTCAAAGCGGGCCGCGGCGGAAGGAATAAGGGAAAGGATGTTAACATGAGATTTTTAGTCGCTGGATACGGATCGATCGGCCGCCGGCATTTTCGTAACCTGCGCGCCCTGGGACAGGAGGATCTGGTGTTATTGCGTTCGGGACGCAGTACGCTCCCAGAGGATGAGATCAAAGATGTTCCCGTTGTCAGGACGATTGAAGAAGGGCTTTCCTGTTGCCCCGACGGCGTCGTCGTCGCGAACCCCACCGCGCTGCATCTGGCGGTTGCGCTGCCGGCGTTGGCGGCCGGCTGCGCTGTTTTGATGGAAAAGCCGATCGACGGCGGGATCGAGCCGGTTCTCGCGGAGCGGACGGCGCTTGAAGCGGGGGCGGATCGCTTCCTGATGGGGTTTCAGTACCGGTACCATCCCGGACTGATTCGGGTTCGCAGCCTGATTGCGGAAAATACGATCGGACGCGTCCTTTCTTACCGGATCCACTGGGGCGAATACCTTCCGGGATGGCACCCGTGGGAGGATTACCGCCGTTCATATGCGGCGCGTGCGGATTTAGGCGGCGGCGTGCTGCGGACACTCTGCCATCCGCTCGACTATAGCGCCTGGCTCTTCGGCGAACCGGCTCAGCTCTGGGGCTACAGCGGTAAGGTTTCCAATCTGGAGCTTGAGGTCGACGATCTGGCCGAGATCGGGATCCGGCATGAGACAGGGATTGTCGGCTCGATTCATCTGGACTATTTTCGCCGTGCGGCGCGGAACGACATGGAGATCGTCGGCAGCGAGGGCGTTATCCGCTGGCGGAACGACGACGGGCAGGTCTGCGTCCTGAAGCCGGGGCGGACGCCGGATCTCTGGACGCCGCCGGCGGGGTTCGAGCGGAACTGGCTCTTCCTGGAAGAGGCGCGTGAATTTATTGCCGTGGCGCGTCGTACTGCGGAACCGTCCTGCACGGTCGGCGACGGGATTCGCGTGATGCGGATGATCGAGGCTGTGCGGACGTCGATGACGGAGGAGCGCTTTGTCCGGCTGTAAACGGGGCGCAGGAGCGGAGCGCGCGCTTTGTCGCCGGAAGCCGCCCCGGTTGATCCTGCTGGACGCGGGCGCGCTCCTGGCGTATCTGATCCTCGCGATTGCGTTTACCCGCCCGCTTTGGGCGACGTTGACGGACGGGATTATCGGCCGGATCGGCGACAATATCTATTTTATCTGGCTGGTCGGCTGGTTTAAGAAGGCGTATTTTTCGCTCGGCGTCGATCCGATGAACGTCTGGTTCCTGAATTATCCGGCGGGCTGGTCACTGGCGTCTACCGAAATTGCCCCAGCGCAGCTGGCGATCGCGGTCCCGTTCGCGCTGCCGGGCGGCGAAACGTTCGGGTATAACGCGGCGCTGCTGATCAGCTTCGCGCTGTCGGGCTGGTTCTGCTATCATTGGGTCGCATCGCTGACCGGATCGCGCCGCGCCGGTTTCCTTTCCGGCGTGATTTTCGCCTGCCTCCCGTATCGTCAGGCGCATTTTCTGGCGGGTCACCTGAACCTGTCCGGGACGCAGTGGCTTCCGCTTTTTTTCTGGGGCTGGTTCGAGATTCTGCGGGCGGATCGCGCGGACGGGCGCGCTGCGCTGTGGCCGGCGCTGCTCGCTGCGTTGGGGCTGGGGCTGACCGCTCTCTGCTCTCAGTATTACGCGTTCATGCTGATATTTCTTTCCGGGTCGCTGATGATCCTGACGCTGGTCCTTCGGGACCGAAAGCGGTTCCGATCGGCGGCGTTCTGGAAGACGCTCGCGGCTTTCGTCGTTTTTTCGCTTCCGCTCCTGATCGTCGCGGAGGCGCCGTTCCTGACGCTGAACGCTTCGGGCGCGCTCCCCGACCGCGATCTTTCCGCCGTTCGGCAGTATTCCGCGTCGGTCAGCGATTTCTTCCTGCCGGCGACGACGCATTTCGCCTGGGGCGGGCGCGTCGGCTCGGTATTTCGTCGGGACCTCTGGATCGAATCGACGTTATACCTCGGGGTCGCGGCGCTGGCGCTCTTTTTCGTCGGTCTGACGCTGCGGCGGCGCCCGGGAGGGGAACGGACGCGCTGGCTCTGGTTCCTGCTCTCTGTCGGCGTTCTTCTCAGCGCGCTTCTGGCGATGGGGACCGATCTGCATTGGAACGAGCGTCCGGTTGAACTGCCGCTGCCGTCGGCGCTGGCGGAGTGGTTGGGCCGCGGATCGCTCCCGCTCCTTCTCCCCGGATATTTCCTGTTCCGGTTTGTTCCGTTTTACGCGAAGATCCGGGCGACGATGCGTTTCGGGCTGTTTACCGGGCTGTTCGTCGCCGTTGGCGCAGGGTTGGGCGCGGCCCGGCTCCTCGGTCGGACCCGGCGGCGATATGGCACGGCGCTCTTTCTGGGTCTGATTTTAATCTGCGTCCTCGATTTTTATCCGAAATCGTTTCCGGAGCGCGCCGAAATCGCGCCGCGTCCGGTCGATCTCTGGCTGGCGGAAGAAACGGGCGAAGGCGCGGTCATGCGGCTGCCGTTCGCGCTGAACGACGATCAGGCGGCGACGTACGCTACGCTGATTCATGGGAAGCCGTTCGTCGGCGGCTTTTTCAACGCTTTCCCGACGGCGCAGTATCGGAAAATTCGCCCGGTCATGGAGACGTTCCCGTCCGCGGAAGCGCTTCATCTCGCAAAGGAGTTGGGCGTTGGTTATTTCATTCTCGAACGCGACGACGCGCTCCCGGAAGCGGAACGCGCCGCTGTCCAGGCCGCGGCGGGCGAACGGGCGGAAACGCTCGGACTGATCCGCCTGTATCAGGACGCGGACGTGATCGTCATGGGTTTTCAGGAGGACGAATGAGGCTCCGGATAGAAAATTCAAATTCATCGCTGCTTTGGGCCGGCGCACTTGGAAGCGCGTTCGCCGGCGCGCTCCTGCTGTGGGTGAGCATGTCGCAGTCGGTCGGGATCGGCGGCGACGCGGTTATTTATCTCGAATCGGCGCGGAATTTTGCCGCCGGCCGCGGGATCGGGCTGATCCAGCCGGACGGCACGTTCCGCCTGATCCCTTATTTCCCGCCGTTTTATCCGATTGTCCTCGCCGGTTTCGCGAAGCTTGGGGTGGGGCTCCTTTCGGCGGCGAAGCTGATCAATCTGGCCTGCTTTATGCTGATGATCGCGCTGGTCAGCTGGGGCGTCGGTCGGGCGGCGAAGCGCTGGTACGTCGGCTGCCTCTGCGGCGGGCTGCTGGCCGGGTCGCCGATCCTGGTTCCCGGGTATTCATGGGCGATGTCCGAGCCGCTGGCGAATTTATTCGCGGTGGGAGCGCTGGCGTTCCTGCTGCGTTCTTTTGAGGCGGAGGGCCGCGGGGCGTCGTTTGCGTTGTCGATCGGCTGCGCGGCGGCGGCGGCGGCGACGCGCTACTCGATGATCCTTGTCCCGATCGCCGGAGCGGGACTGACGCTGATCCTCGGCCGGAGCCGGACGGCGGCGCGCCGCGTTTTCGCGGCGTTCCTTTATGGGGCGGCGTCGCTGCTCCCGTTGGGGGGATGGATGGCGTATGATCATGCGGTGACGGCGACGACCGCGTCCCGTTCGCTTCTTGACCGTTCGGAGCTGACGCATGAAATTTTTCGCTACCTGCGGGAGATGGGGATCGTAATTCAGGGTTGGTTCGTTCCAGAATCATGGTTGGCGAGGCTCGATTGGCGGGAATTTCCGGCCCTGGCGGCTGCGCTGCTGCTGATCGGGCTGCTGCTGATTGTCCTGATCGCTGCGGCGACGGTTCGCATCGGGGGCGGCAGGGACCGGGACGAGCCGTCGAATACGCTGCTGCTGGCGGCGGCCGCGTTTATACTGGGATATATCGCGCTGATCGGCGCGGTTTCGGTAAGGACGTATCCGCCGATTACGATCGGCCAGCGCATGTTCCTTCCGGCGCACATTGCGGCGATCGTGGTTTTTTCGCTGTTGGTCGGGTCGGATTGGACGGCGCGGGAGGCGCGGACGAAAGCCGGCTTCGCGGTGACGGCGCTTTGCGCGCTGCTGGCCGTCGGGTTTTTTACGCTGAGAACCGTCCGGATCGCGCGCCAGAACGCTGTTTCCGGTTTCGCCTTCGACGCGCCGGGCTGGCGGGAATCGGAGACGATCGCGGCGCTGAAAACGCGGATGGGCGGCGACAGCGTGATTGTTTCGAACGAGGAAACGGCGCTGCGGCTGTACCTTGAGCGTCCGATCTGGCAGCTGCGCGAGATTTACGCCGGCGCGGGCGATCCGTTCCCGCCGTCGTTCAGCGACAGAACCGCCGCCACGGGAGATCCGGCGCGGGCGGCGATTCTCGCGCCGGACGGGATCCTCGTCCTTTTCGACAGTTTTGAAGATCAGCTGGCCGAGCTTTACGGCGGAAACGGCGCGGAGCTTGCGAAGCGGCTGACCGAGGGGCTGACGCTCGTTTACGACGGCGGCGACGGGAAGATTTACCGCTTCGACCCGGTTCCATAAAGGCGAAGGCGTTTCTCCTGTCCTGTCGTGAGAACGGGAAGAAAGTCATGAAAAAATAAGGATGTCATCAATTCGGGCGGGCGGACGCTGCTATAGCGCTGGGGTTCCGCTCCGTTTTTCTGGTTTTTTTGCGGCTGAAGAACCGAAATACAGGTGCGCGGCGATACGGCTTTGTCCATGTACCGAAAATATGCGGTCGGATTGAGCCTGGGCGGGTTCTATGCTAAAATTCTGGTCACGCTATATGCGGGAAAAACGGTTATGCGAAACCCTATATATAGCAAAAATGGAAACGCGAAATTGACCCTGAGCGCTGCGGCTGGAAAGACCGCGGCGATCCGGATCCGGTATCTTCGGAACGGGATCGTCGAAAGGGATTGATCCGTTTGAAGCTTCCGGGTGTCACGTTGGGCGTGGAAGCTTTATAAATACGGGTATAATAGAACAAATGTTTGTGCAGGCGGCTGTTTTGCCTGCGGATTTGATTTCAGGAGAGCGTCAGATGATTTGTCCGTTTTGCGGTGCAGAAAAGACCCGTGTAATCGATACGGGCGAGAAGTGCGACGGCACAGTTGTTCAGCGTCGCCGGCAGTGCGTCAGCTGTAAAAAGCGATTTAATACGTATGAACGTTCCAGCCTTGGAATGCCGATGGTGATCAAGGAGGACGGCTCGCGGCAGACGTTCAGCCGGGACAAGCTGGTACGCGGGATTCGGATTGCCTGCGCGAAGCGGCCGGTTTCGGTCGGACGGATCGACGCGCTCGTCGACGAGATTGAACGCGATTTGCAGAATTCTTCCAGACGGGAAATCAACTCCCGGACGATCGGCGACAAGGTTATCGCTGGGCTGAAAACGATCGATCCGATCGCTTATATCCGCTATGCGATCGTTTATTTCAAGCTGGACGATTTATCCGCAATTCGGGCAGAAATCGATCGGCTGACTTCCGAAGGTTTATAAACGACAGCGCTCGTGGAAAGGTATGGTGAAGGCAGATGGGAAAATCAGAACTGACCGCTATTCCTCCGCTTCCGGAGGGCTTACCCAGGATTGAGCTAAGCGACAATTCGATTAAGGTTCTGCGGAAGCGTTACCTGCGCCGCGGAACGAACGACGAACCGGTCGAGACGGTCGACGAGATGTTCTGGCGGGTTGCGTATAATATCGCGGCGATCGAGGCGAATTATGGCGGCGACGTCATGAAACGGGCGGAGCAGTTTTATTCGCTGATGACGACGCGGAAGTTTTTTCCGAATTCTCCGACGTTTACCGGCGCGGGAACGCCGCTGGGTCAGCTGGCCGCCTGTTTCGTGCTCCCGATCAGCGATGACATGGGCAAAAAATCGACCGGAATTTTTCAAACGCTCCGCGACGCCGCGCTCATTCAGCAGACCGGCGGCGGAAACGGATTTTCATTTTCGCGCATCCGTCCGAAGGGAATGATCGTTCGGTCGTCCGCCGGAAAGGCGACCGGTCCGGTCGGCTTTTTACGCGTGTATGATCATGCGTTCAACGAGGTCGCGCAGGGGGGATCCCGCCGCGGCGCGAACATGGCGGTTCTGCGCGTGGATCATCCGGATATCGAGGAGTTCGTTACCTGTAAAACGAGCGAGAACGCGATTACCAATTTCAATTTATCCGTTGCAATAACCGACGATTTCATGCGCGCGGTTGAAGCCGACGCCGAATGGAACCTCGTTTATCCTGACCTGACCGCGCCGGATTTTCCGGCTGATTTTGACGGCGACGTGTCCGATGCGTTGACGGCGGGGCTGCCGGTCCGCGTCTTTAAGACGCTGCGCGCCCGTGAGCTGTTCGACCTGATCGTGACGCAGGCGCATCATAACGGCGAACCGGGGGTTCTTTTCGTCGACGCGGCGAATCGGGAAAATCCGATTCCGAATTTGTACCGGCTGGAATCGACGAACCCCTGCGGCGAGCAATGGCTTGGACCGTATGAGAACTGCTGTCTGGGGTCGATTAATCTGGCGCGGCATGGCAAAGCGGACGGCTCGATCGACTGGGATACGCTTCGCGACTCGGTTCAAACGGCGACGCGTTTTCTGGATGACGTTATTGACGCGAACGCTTACGTCCCCGCCGTTCCGCAGCTGCGAACCGCGGCGCTGACCGCCCGCCGGATCGGGCTGGGAATTATGGGCCTGGCGGATATGATGTACATGAACCGGATCCGCTACGGCTCGGACGAAGGTCAGGAGTTCGCCGCTCAGGTCATCGAGTTTATCCGGTTCCATACGATGAAAGAGAGCATGCGGCTGGCGAAGGAGCGCGGCGCGTTTAAAGCGATTCAGGGATCGGTCTATGATCCGAAGGCTTTGAAATGGACCGCGCCGAAGCCGATCGCGCCGTACCGCTGCGATTTTGGCCGGCCGCCGGTCGATTGGACCGAGATCGCGGCTGAGCTTCGGGAAAGTGGGATCCGAAACGCGGCGCAGCTGACGATCGCGCCGACGGGAACGATCGCGACGGTGATCGGCTGCGAAGGGTATGGCTGCGAACCGGTTTTCGCGCTGGCGTATATTCGCCATATGAACGATAACGGGAAGGACGTCCTGCTGACCTACGCCTCGCCGCAGTTCGAAGCGGCGCTGATCCAGTCCGGATTATCGGAGGAACAGCGGCAGTCGATCGTGAATCAGGTCATGTCAGAGGGCAGCTGCCAGTCGATCCTGGAACTTCCCGACGAGATCCGGAATACCTTCGTCGTTTCCGCGGATATTACCGCGATCGAGCATATCCGTACGCAGGCGGCGCTCCAGGCGTTCGTCGATAACAGCCTGTCCAAAACGGTCAATTTCCCGGCGGGTACGACGGTTGAGGAGGTTGCCGACGCGTACAGGATGGCGTGGAAGCTTGGCTGCAAGGGGACGACGGTATATATTACCGGATCGCGCGACAAGGTCGTTTTAGAGACGCGGTCGACAATGGAAAAGAAGACGGACGGCGCGGAAGCTCCGGGCGAGCCGGCGATCCTCGCCGTTCCGGACGGGCTGCCGGAAGAACCGCAGATGCGCTTGTGGCATGATATTAAGAAGCCGCGTCCGCGCGCGCTCCGCGGCTTTACGTATCGAAGCGATACGCCGATCGGAAAATCGTTTATTACGATTAACGAAAACGGCGGCGACCAGCCGTTCGAGGTCTTTATCAATACGGCTAAGGCGGGGTCGGAGACTTCGGCGATTTCGGAGGCGATCGGGCGGCTGATCTCGTATAACCTACGGATGGCGTCGCCGGTCGAACCGGTCCGCAGGCTGAAAGATATCGCAGATCAGCTTCATGATATCGGCGGCGGACGTTCGCTCGGTTTCGGACCGAACCGCGTCCGCTCGCTTCCGGACGGACTGGCGACGACGCTTCTGGACTACGTTCGGGAACGGCGCGAGCGGATCGCGGCCGAGGAAGCCTTCCGGGCCGCGGCGCCGGGCCCGATTTCACGAGCCGCGGAGACCGGCGAATCCAGGTCGGGCGACGGGCCAGTCGAAAACGCTGCGAGCTTCATGCGGATCGGCGATTTATGTCCTGAATGCGGCGAGGCGTCGGTGATCAATGAGGAAGGGTGCCGGAAGTGCTACAGCTGCGGATATTCTGAATGCTGAAAAGCGGGCGCCGGAAGACGCGCGCTGAGAGCTTTTCGTCGGCGAGGACGTTGGGTTAATACTTCCTTAATGTTGGAATAATTACAGGTTGGGAATCTGTAAGGCATGAATATGTTATACTGATTGCGACAACAACGGCGCGGATGAACGCGCTTTATGATAAGAGAGGGATTTTATGAAGCTTGTAAAAGAATTCAATCAGTATCTGGCAAACTTAGCCGTCGTTACCTTCAAGCTGCACAACGTTCACTGGAATACGGTGGGAACGCAGTTTGTTCAGGTCCATAAATATACCGAAGAGCTGTATGACGAAACGTTCGAGTTTTTTGACGCGGTTGCGGAAATTTTGAAAATGAACGACGTCACGCCGGACTCCCGATTATCGGACTATTTGAAAAACGCGACGATTTCCGAAGGCGAAAAAACGGTCTTCGATTGCAGGGAAGCGTATGAGGTTGTCCTGGCCGATCTGAAGGCGCTGCGCGAGGAAGCGAACGCGCTGCGGAACGCCTGCGACGCTGAAGGATGGTTCACCTCTGCGACATTATTCGAGGATCAGATCGAAAGCTACAATAAGCGGATCTGGTTCGTGAAGTCGATTCTGGCCGCCGCGTAAAGAAAGCGCGCTGTTGAATTTTCCGGCCCGCATCCGTGAGGTGCGGGCTGAATTATTTAAGGGACCCCTTCCGGTTTCAGCGGGATTTTCCATGGGCTTCAGCGCGCGGTCCGGGTTTAATTCGCGTGTCATAAATCAAAATCAAAAGGCCCTTGACAGGATCCGATTAGTTAGGTATAACTAATGACGTCAATGGCAAACGGATCGTTCGATCGCAGGGAAATCGAATTCCTGACGATCGACCGGAACTCATCCAGTAGCTCCTCCCAAGCGAACGGAGTTCCGGATACGGTTCTCCTGAACGTGTGTTTCCCTAACACGATCAACAACCGCGAATTTGGATGCCTCCGATATCGCGGTTGATATCTTGACATTTTTACTCCCTTTTCTTTAGACCGCTCAGCCTGATGATTCCTGCATCAGGCTGAGAACTTTAAGGACCGGTTATGGTTTGGGGCGGGCTTTGGCGCTGAGCGTATCGACCCGGAGACGGATGACGGCAACGCCGGAAAGCGCGGCATCGGGGATCGCGGCGGCTTTCCCGTTTATCTGGATCAGGATCGATTCAAGACCGGCGCGTTTTTCCGTCGGATCGTCGATCAGCTCGATGAATCCGGTCCCGATGATCGAGCGATAGGAAAAACTGTTCCGGCAGGCGATTTCGTGCGGCAGGGCTTCATGATCGCCGTCGATTTCGAAAGCCGCTTTCCCGTCCGGCTCCATGGCGCGGATCGCGCGGATTTTCCGCCCCTCCGGCGCGCTATGGAAATAGAGCGTCGGAGCGGCTTCGGTTCTCTCCCAGCGATAGCCGTAATTCAGGGGAACGATATAGATGCCTTCCTCGTCCTGGAGCCCAAGGCGGCAGACGAGACTTCGGTTCAGGATATCCGCGATTTCGGCGCGGTCTTCGATTTGACGGTCTTTACGGCGCATGGGCGTGGTCATAGTGCGTTTCCTGATGGGGATAAGGTTTGGTTCTGGTTCGGCAGCTTTTTCATGAAAATGATTATATCCTTTCGTTTCCCGATTGGCCCGGTTAAAAATCAATTCGAATCGGTTATCATTTCAGAGATAAAGCTGACGGCAGTTCAAATATGAATGAAATCCAGCGTTCAGAAAAGGAATATATCGCCTATGACGAATCCAGACGCGTTAAATCGCGAATCAAAAATGTTCTTCTTCCGATTTATCCTTTTCCTTGCCGGCTGTGCGGCGCTTTCGTGGCTGCTGCTGACGGTTCCGCTGGATCGGAATCCCGGGCTGATCGCGCGCCAGAAGCTGATCGTCCTCCCGCCGCTCTTTTTGCTTGCGTTCGCGGCGGCGAAGACGCGCAGCGCCGGGCTGCGGCTGGCGTTGTATGGACTGATGTACGCGGCGTTTTTGCTGCCGTTGGCCGGGCTCTGGAATTCCGGCGGTTCGGATCAGTATATTTTCGCCGGGTCGATTCCGTTTTCCGACGCGTTTATTCATCAGAACAATACGCTGCGCTTTTTATATGGCGGGACGATGGGTCAGAGCTCCGCCGTCCGCCCGTTATCGCTGCTGTTCTACGCGGGAATTCTTTACCTGAGCGGAAATAATTTTTACCTGCTGTACGCGCTGACAGCGGCGGCGATCGCTCTTCTGGCGCTGAACGCGTTCCGTCTGGTCGCGCGGCGCTTCGGCCCGGTCGCGGCGGCCGTTTTCTGGGTCCATACTTTTTTCTATGTCCGGCGTTTTATTGGAACGTTTATGACCGAGCCGATTGCGGTTGCGGTTGGACTGGCGGCGCTGTGCCTGCTGATCGTCGGGCTGAGCGAAAAACGGACGGGCGTCCTGATTTTCGGGCTGGCGGCGCTGTCGCTGGCGCTGAACCTGCGCCCTGGCGCGGTTTTGATGCTGGCGACGGTCGGACTCTGGTTTTACGGCGTTTGGCTCCGGCGCGTCGAGCCCGGGAGATCGTGGCCGGAATGGAAACGGGTTTTCGCTGCAGGGCTTGCGCTGGCGGCGATGCTGCTTCCGGTCTGGCTGAACGGCGTCGCGGGAAGGCACGTTTACGAACCCGGGGCGCTGCTGACGAATAATCAGGCGTACGAGATTCTGTATGGCTTGTGTTTGGGCGGGAAGGACGCTTATCATGCGATGTTCCGAACGGAGCTGACGACTGCGTTCGGTACCGAGGAGGCTCTGCCGCGCCTGGTCGGGCTTTGTGCAGCGGAGTTTCGCGCGCGTCCGGAGAATATCCGGATGGCGCTGGAAGCGATCTGGCTGCCGTACCTGTTTGATTTCGAACGCGGGTTCTTTTCGTATTTTGACGGGGCGCGGCCCGCGTTCGTCGAAGGTCTTCGTTATGGGCTGATGGGGCTCTGGACGGCAGGGTTTGTGTTTTTCGTCCGGCGCAGGAAAGACGCGGACGCTTCCTTCTGGCTCGCGGCGGTTTTGGGAATCTTTCTCTCCCGGTTCATGCTGCCGCCGAATTATTTCAGGCTGCGGTACGACGCCGCGACGAACTGGGCGGCAGGACTGATTTTAGCCGTCGGGGCGCAGGCCTGTTTTAACGGCTGTGTCCGGCGATGGATCCGTTACCGGCGCCAGGCCCCGGCGTTTGAGGCGGAAGCGGGCGGAACGGAGTGGGGGGCGGCGCTGCTGCCGGCGCTGTTCCTGGGGGTTTTCGCGTTGATGATCGCCGCTGCGTCAGGGCCGTTCCGCGCGGCTCCGGAGGCGGTTCCAGCGAAAAGCGGGCGGCGCTGCGCGGATGGGAGCGAGCCGTGGCTGACGCGGATCGAACCGGGAAATTTTGTCGTGCTGCGGAATTATGACCTACCCAGGGCGCACGCGCCGTCGTATTACCTGAATTACGTCCGCCCGGGACTGCACGATACGTCGGCGAGCGAGACGTTCGACTATACCGACGCCTTTTCCGGCGAGATGACGATTTTCAGCGGGCTGAATCTCGAGACGCTGGAGGACCTGACCGTTTTCGCCGACTGGCCGCTCCCGGCGGACACGGCGGGGGTTGTCGAGGTCTGCGGAACGGAGATCGATCCGCCGCTTTACCGTCGCTACCACTACGTCGAGGCGCGCGAGGTCCGTGGCGCGGCGGCGCCCTGATCCGGAGCCGTTCCATTTTCACGCTTTCGGAAATCCGGGCGCGAATTCGAGTACAATAAGAAGGGAGGGAAAAGGGTTCCGGGGACGGGTTCCAGGTTAAAAATTAATCAGTTTTACGATAGACCTTGACCGCCGGGTTGAAATCCTTTATACTATGGTCTTGCACGCTGTGGAAAGGTTCGGATTGCCGGAACTGAGACGGCGGGCGGAACGTTAACACGCGCCGACATAGCTCAATTGGCAGAGCAACCGCCTTGTAAGCGGTAGGTCATGGGTTCAAGTCCCATTGTCGGCTTATCCGGTTGTATATTGGTACGTGCGTTTGAAGCCGTTCGAACGCGCATACGAATCGACAACGGTTCGCAGATGGACGGTTACCCAAGTGGCCAACGGGGTCTGACTGTAAATCAGATAGCAGAAGCTTTCGGAGGTTCGAATCCTTCACCGTCCACTTCAGACGCGGCCTCAATTCGGCAGCGGGTCGATTGAAGCGTCTGATAATCGGGAGGCGGGACGCTTTCCGGATCGGGAACGCCCTCATAGCTCAGTCGGCAGAGCGCAGTCTTGGTAAGACTGAGGTCATGGGTTCAAGTCTCATTGAGGGCTCTTTTAACGAACGGACGTCGAGTCCTTTTTTATTGAGGAGAAAAAAACATGGCAAAGCAGCATTTTGATCGAACCAAACCCCACCTGAACGTGGGTACGATGGGTCATATCGACCATGGCAAAACGACCTTAACCGCGGCGATCACGAAATATTGCGCGATGCTGGGCGGAGCGGATTTCCGCGCGTACGATCAGATCGATAACGCACCGGAGGAAAAAGCGCGCGGGATCACGATCAACATTTCGCACGTGGAATATCAGACGAAGAACCGGCATTACGCGCATGTGGACATGCCGGGGCACCGGGACTATATCAAGAACATGATCACGGGCGCGGCGCAGGTAGACGGTGCGATCCTGGTGGTTGCGGCGCCGGACGGACCGATGCCGCAGACGAAGGAGCACGTGCTGTTAGCGCGGCAGGTAGAAGTACCGTCGATCCTGATTTTTTTGAACAAGACGGACCAGATGGACGATCCGGAGCTGCTGGAGCTGGTGGAGATGGAGCTGCGGGAGCTGCTGAATTCGTACGGGTTCCCTGGGGACGAAACGCCGATTATCCGGGGCTCGGCGCTGAAGGCGCTGGAGTCGACGTCGACGGATCCGAACGATCCGGTGTACAAGCCGATTGCGGACCTGATGGACGCGGTGGACACGTTCGTGAAGGAGCCGGTCCGGGAGACAGACAAGCCGTTCATGATGCCGATTGAGGACGTGTTCTCGATCAAGGGGCGCGGGACGGTGGTGACCGGGCGAGCGGAGCGCGGGGTGATCAAAGTCGGGGATCCGGTGGAGATCGTCGGGCTGCGGGAGAAGAGCATGAGCTCGGTGTGCACGGGCGTGGAGATGTTCCATAAGATTGTTGACGAAGGTCAGGCGGGGGACAATCTGGGATTGCTGCTGCGCGGGATCGAGCGGACGGACGTGGAACGTGGGATGGTGGTATCGAAGCCGGGATCGATCAAGCCGCACACGAAATTCAAGGCGAGCGTGTACGTATTGAAGCGGGACGAAGGCGGGCGGCATAAGCCGTTCTTCAACGGGTACCGGCCGCAGTTCTACATCCGGACGATGGACGTGACGGGCGTGATTACGCTGCCGGCGTCGGTAGAGATGGTGATGCCTGGGGACAACGTCGAGATGGAAGTCGAGCTGATTATCCCGGTTGCGCTGGAACAGGGATCGAAATTTGCGATCCGCGAAGGCGGGCTGACGGTTGGCGCCGGCGTGATCACCGAAATTATCGCGTAAAATTAAGCTGAGACGCGCTGAAAGAGAACTGAAATGGCTTCAAAACGAAAAGATGTTCGTCCGGTGATTACCTTCGCGTGCACCGAATGTAAAGAGCGGAACTATGTGTCCGAGAAGAATCGTCGGAACGATCCTGGCCGGATGGAAATCAGCAAGTTCTGTCCGCGCTGCCGGAAGCATACGCTGCACCGCGAATCGAAGTAACGATGAGGTTTCCATACCCGGGGCGCTTTCGTTCCGGGTAGCTCAGGTGAATAGCTCAATTAGGCAGAGCGCCTGTCTCCAAAACAGGAGGTTGTGGGTTCGATTCCTGCTTCACCTGCTTGAAAAAAGCAGCGCCGCTTGAAACAGAGCGGCGCTTATTTCCTTGAAATACCGGCGACCGATCGATGAAGGAGATCTGAAGAAATGGCTACGGATAAGAAAACTGAATCAGCGGCGAAACCGCCCGTAAAGAAAGACGCCCCGAAGAAGAAGCCGTCCCGCGTGGAAAAATGGTGGAATGAAACGATTGGCGAGCTCCGCCGCGTGACCTGGCCGACGAAGGAGGACGCGATTCAGATGACGAAAATCGTGCTGGTCGTTGTTTTCATTATGGCGGCGTTCCTGGGGATCGTTGACTTCGTATTTTCGGAGCTTTTCGGATTGATTATCAGCTGATCGATCCAGTCAGGAAGTTGGAGAAAATATGGAACCTTACGATATCGAGCTTTCTAACCCGGAAACCGAATCGGATCCCCTGAGCGAGGCTTTCAGCGCGAAGGAAGAAAAAAAGCGCGAGGCCGACGGGAAAAAAGCCCGGACCCCGGCTAAGACCTCGAAGAGGAGCGCCGAAGAACCGGATCAGGTCGAAGCGACTCATGAGCGCGGCTGGTTCGTGATTAACTGCTATTCCGGATACGAGAAAAAGGTCCGGAAAAACCTGTCGCAGCGGATCGAGTCGATGGGCATGAAGGAGTACATCTTTGATATCGTCGTCCCGACGCAGGAGGAGATCGAGGTCAAAGACGGGAAACGCGTCACGATCGACCGCCTGATTTTTCCCGGATATCTGCTCGTCAATATGATCCTGACGGAGGAGTCCTGGTTTATCGTCCGGAACACCCCGGGCGTGACCGGCTTCGTCGGGATGGGCAGCCAGCCGACCCCGCTCCGCCAGGAGGAGGTCAACGGGATTATCAAGCGCATGGAAGCGCAGGCGCCGGTCGTCAGCGCGAATTTCAAGCTCGGCGAGAAGGTCCGGATTATCGACGGCCCGTTCAACGATTTCCGCGGCAATATTGCTGAAATTGACATGGAGAAGACGAAAATCCGCGTCATGGTCAATTTCTTTGGCCGCGAAACGCCGGTCGAGCTCGATTTTCTTCAGGTCGAGAAGTGCTGATCGGGGCGCTGATCGGAGAGTGTGGACAGGAGGTTCGGCGACGAACCTCTGATGATCAAGTGGAAGGACTTCGGTCCGCTATGACCACGAGGAGAAAAGAATGGCAAAAAAGATTAAAGCAGTCGTCAAGTTGAATTTGAACGCCGGCAAGGCGAATCCGGCGCCGCCGGTCGGGCCGGCGCTGGCAGGCCATGGGATCAATATCATGGCTTTCTGCAAGGAATATAACGCCCGGACGCAGAACCGCGTCGGCGAAGTCATCCCTGCGGAAATTACCGTTTTTTCCGACGGTTCGTTTACGTTCGTATTGAAAACGCCGCCGACGACATTCCTGATCAAGAAAGCCGCCGGGCTGGAAAAGGGATCGGGACTGGCGAGCAAGGGCAAGGAAGGTAAAATTACGCGCGCGCAGATCCGCGAGATCGCTGAAACGAAGTTCAACGACACGAACGCCGTCGATATCGAAGGGGCGATCCGCCAGATTGAAGGCAGCGTCCGCAACATGGGGATTCAGATCGCCGACTGAACAGGAACGGTGGGAGAGGCGCTGCCTCGACAGGACCACAAGGAGAAATAATGGCAAAACATGGTAAGAAATTTACAGACGCGGCGAAAAAAGTTGATCGCAGCGTTTATTACAGTCCGCGCGAAGCGGTCGCGTTAGCGAAAGACACGTCGACAACGAAGTTCGACTCTACGATCGAGATCCATATTAACACGTCGCTGGACCCGCGCCAGGCGGATCAGCTCGTTCGCGACGTCGTCGTTCTCCCGAACGGCCTTGGCAAGTCGGTCCGGGTCCTCGTTTTCGCCCAGGGCGAAGGCGTCGCGTTAGCGAACGAAGCCGGCGCGGATTACGTCGCTGATTCGGAGGAATGGATCAAGAAGATTCAGGACGGTTTTACCGATTTCGACGTTGCGATCGCGACGCCGGACATGATGGCGAAGGCTGGACGGCTGGGACGCGTTCTCGGTCCGCGCGGTCTGATGCCGAATCCGAAGGCCGGGACGGTCGTTCCCGCCGCCGAGCTCCCGCGCGTTATTAAGGAAGCGAAGGCCGGCCGCGTTGAGTTCCGTCTTGATAAATCCGCGAATCTTCATGCGCCGATCGGGAAATCTTCCTTTTCGGTTCAGTCGCTTTACGAAAACCTGCAGGCGTTCATGGAAGCCGTCCGCAAGGCAAAGCCCGCCGGCGCGAAGGGCACGTACATCCGCCGGGTGACGCTGACCTCGACGATGGGCCCCGGCGTCCGCGTTGACGCGTCGCAGGCGCAGACGATGCAGAACTATTCGGAATCCTGATAAAAACGCCTGAGGACGGGATTGGCGGTTTCGTCCCGCCCTCAAGCGGGAAAAACAGGAACGGCGCGGTAACGAGTCTACCGGAGCCGCGCCGGAGCAGTAAAAAAATCGTTTATAATTTGATCGTTCACTGAAGACAGCCGGTGCCCGGAAAAGGGCTTAATATCCTGCCGAGGCGAATGACTCCGTGATCCGGATATAAGCGGATATGTGTGTCTTTGCCTGAGCTGTCGGCGAAGACATTTCTTTTTAAAATCTCAGGGAAGGAGGAATTGAACCTTGGCCTTTACGAAATCTGAGAAAAGCGCGATGATGGACGGGTATCGGGAGATGCTCGATCGGTGTCAGGCGATTTTCGTGCTCGAATATTCGAAGATGGATATGACCGTGATCGATCGGATCCATAAGCAGGCCCGGGAAGCGGGCGGCGAGCTGCATGTCGTCAAGAATACGCTTTTCACGAAAGTCGCGGAAGAAATCGGTTATACGATGACCAGCGATATCAACGTCGGCACGTCGTTCGTCGGGTTCGCGTTCAAGGACGCGGCTTCGTTAGCGAAAGTCATCACCGATATCGCGAAAGACGAGGCGTTTAAGATCAAAGGCGGATATCTCGATAAGGCGTTTTTGGACGCGAAAGCGATCAAAGCGTTATCTGACCTGCCGCCGCTTCCGGTTATGCGCGCGAAGCTGCTCGGGACGATCCTGGCGCCTGCGTCGAAGCTCGTTCGGACGATTAACGAGCCGGCGCGTTCGCTCGCCGCGGTTGTTCAGGCGCATGTCAAAGCGGAAGCTCCCGCTTAGCCGCCGGACTTAGGGATAAATTGCCTCCCGTTCCGTGAAAAGCGGGCGCGGGAGAAGGATCGGCGGACGGACCCGTCCGCCAACGATCGAATCAAGAAAACGAAAAAAGCAGGAGTTTTTTATCATGGCTGATATCGCTAAATTAGTTGAAGACCTGAGCGCGCTGAGCGTTCTTGAAGCTGCCGATCTGGTCAAGGCGCTGGAAGAAAAATGGGGCGTTTCCGCCGCCGCGCCGGTCGCCGCCGTCGCCGTCGCGGGCCCGGCCGAAGCTGCCGCCCCGGTTGAAGAAGCGACCGAATTCGACGTCATTATCAAGGACGCCGGCCCGAAGAAGATCGACACGATTAAAGTCGTCCGCGCGCTGACGAGCCTTGGTCTCGTCGAAGCCAAGCAGATGGCCGAGACCGCCGGGTCGAAGGTCCTGACCGCCGTCAGCAAAGACGCGGCCGCCGACGCAAAGAAGAAGCTCGAAGACGCCGGCGCCTCTGTCGACGTTGTCCCCGCCGCGTAAGTCCCGCGTCAGGGTTTTGAAAAGAAGGCCGTTCGCCTGTTCCACAGCGCGAGCGGTTTTTTTATGGACGAACCGGATCGGGCGAAAACCGTTTACAATTGGCTTATGAGAGATACGAAGATGAGCGTGATGACGGTCCGGCGGAGTTCGGTTTTCCCGGCTCCCGCGGAGGAAATTTTCCGCCGGCTTCAGCGGCTGGATACGCTGCAGTATATTGCGTCCCCCCTGGCGGCCTTCTCGCCGACCGGGGAGACGCCGTCGGACGGTGAGCTGCGCTGGGAGGCTGGAAAGACGTTCGCTTTCAGGCTGCGCCTGTTCGGGGTCATCCCGCTGGGGGACCATGTGATCCGCGTTCTTGAATTCAGCGACCGTCCTTACGCGATCTTTACGCGAGAAGCGAACCCTTTCGTCCCGATTTGGAACCACAGGATCGAGCTTTCCGAGCTGGACGCGGATCGGACGCGGTACACGGACGACGTCGAAATCGGCGCCGGCTGGAAAACGCCGCTGGTCTGGCTCTGGGCGTGGTTCTTCTATGGCCACCGTCAGCGGAAATGGCTCCGTATTCTGGCGCGGGAGCGTTAATCGGCCTGTGGGCGGAAGGATCGCCTGCTTTTTTCATTTTTCGTGCTGCGGGGCCCGGCTTTTGAATCCCGGACTGAATTTTATGAAGATATCGAGGTGAGAACCATGCAGTATTTTCCGTTTGGCATGTGGAAAAGTCCGATCGACGACCAGCGCTATATTCGCGCGAGCGGCCGTCTTCAACAGCTTCAATTCGGCCTGAACGGTTCGCTCTTGCTTACGGAGGCGAAGGACGAACGGAGCTTATATTTGTATGATGAGACCGAGGGAAAGCGCCGGCTGAACGGGGACGCCGCGGTCGGCGGGACGGTCGGATATGGCGGCGGCGATTTCGACGCGGACGGTACCCGGATCGTATTCTGTTCCCCCGGTAAAGGGTTGTTTGTCCGTGGATACGATAAAAACCCGCCGCGCCCGCTCGTCGAGACGGCGCGTTCGCTTTCGTCGCCGGCGATCTCCCCGGACGGTCGTTTCCTGATCTATATCGAGAGCGACGGCGTTCAGGACTGGCTTTCGCTGGCGTCGTTCAGCGACGGCTTCCTTTCCAAGGCGGTCTCCGGCGCTGATTTTTACATGCAGCCGGTCTGGGGCGCGGACGGGACGCGTCTTGCCTGGGTCGAATGGGATCATCCATCCATGCCCTGGGCCGGTTCGCGCGTCATGATCGGTACGTTTAACCGGGACACGCTGAAAATCAGCGACGTTCGAACGGTCGCCGGAGGGACCGACTTCCCCGCTGACCAGCCGCGTTTTTCCCCGGATGGGCGGTATCTGAGCTATATTGTTTCGAATGGCGAATGGCAGGATATCGCGCTGTTTGAGCTGGAGACGGGCGAGCGCCGGGTCCTCGTTCATGGCGCCGGCGCCGAATTTTCACAGCCGGCCTTCGTCATGGGGATCCGGACGACCGCCTGGTTCGGGGACAGCCGCCGGCTCCTCTTCCGGCGTCAGCGCGGCGTTCGTGCGACGCTCGAGATCGTCAGCGTCCCCGACGGCGGAATCATGCGCGCGCCGGTTCCCGAACGCTACACCGGCTTCGATCAGGTTGCCGTCGACGCAGAAAGCGGCGCGATCGCCGCGATCGCCGTTTCGCCGGTCGAAGGCCCGGTCGCGCTGCGCGTCGCGGACGGGAAAACGTCAATCGTCCACCGGCTCTGTCTCGACGAGTTTCCCGAGGATTGGATTTCCGACCCGCGCGAAATCTCCTGGGAAGCGGGCGACGGGAGCCTGGTTCATGCCGTTTTTTACGCGCCGAGGAATCCGGAGTTCGGCTGGACCGGGAAGCCGCCGGCTTTCGTCATGATCCACGGCGGTCCGACTTCAATCCGGGACCTTCGTTTCAGCGCGGAGCGGAGCTACTTTACATCGCGCGGTTACGGTTGGCTTGACGTCAATTACCGCGGATCGACCGGGTACGGTCGGACGTACCTGAACGCGCTGAACGGGGCCTGGGGAATGAAGGACGTTGAGGACGCGATCGGCGGCGCGAACTGCGCCGGGAGGCTGGGGCTGGCGGATCGGAGCCGGATGCTGATTATCGGCGGAAGCGCGGGCGGCTATACGGTTTTGAACGCCCTTTCGCAGTACCCAGAGTCGTTTAAGGCGGGCGCGTCGTTGTTCGGCGTTACGAACCTGTACGCGATTTCGCTGGACACGCACAAGATCGAACTGCATTACAACGATTCGCTCGTCGGGACCCTTCCCGGAGACGATATCCGGTACCGCGACTGGTCCCCGGCTTTTCATGCCGGGCGGATTCAGGCGCCGCTGGCGGTTTTTCAGGGCGAGGACGACCCGGTCGTCCCGCTGGATCAGGCGCGGCGGCTCGTTCGTGGGCTGCGCTGTGCGAACGTCGTCCGCTTTTATCCGGGCGAAGGGCATGGTTTTTGCAAACCGGAAACGAATCTGGATTATATCCGGACGCTGACCGCCTTTGTTCAGGATTACCTGTAGCGATTGTCAGAAGTTTTCACGGATTGTCGGTTCCGCCTTGGAAAAGGCTTTAAAATTGGAATAAGTTAAAGAATGAAACCGTTACAAACGGAAGAAGCGTAAAGGAGTAAAAATGTTATCGAAAAAAGTTGCTGCGGCTCTGAATAGCCAGGTGAATAAAGAATTGTTCTCGGCGTATATGTACCTCGGGATGGCCAATTATCTGGAGGGCCAGGATTTCAAGGGAATGGCGTCCTGGATGAAGAAGCAGTCGGCTGAAGAAGTCGAGCACGCGGAAAAGCTCATTGCGTATCTTCAGGATTGCGGCGCGGCTGTCGAGCTGGAGGCGATCGAAAAGCCGAAGAACGAATATGAGTCGGTCGCGGGCGTTTTTGACGCCGCGCTGGATCATGAAAAGTTCGTCAGCGCGTCGATCCATGACCTCGTCTATCTGGCGCGGGAAGAAAAGGACCTGCCGACCGAGAATTTCCTTGGCTGGTTTGTCAGCGAACAGGTTGAGGAAGAAGCCACGTTCAGCCATGTCGTCGAGCTGCTGAAGAAAATCAATAACGCCGCCGCCGGACTGATCATCCTCGATGGACAGCTGGCCGGTCGGAAAGACTGATTGCAGCGTTGATGATCTGCAAATAAGAAGGACGGGCTTTTTTCCTGCGTCAGGAGAGCCCGTTTTTTGATGGAAGCAGATCGCGGGGCCAGGTACCGCTGACGACTGCGAACTAAAAGTGTTCCGCGAGGCTTTTTTAGTTCGTATCCTGCGTCCGCGGGATATTTGCGCGCGGGGGAGCTTCCGCGTTAAAATCCGATTATCCGTTCGTCCAGTAAAAAATCCTGAATCCCGACGTAGAAAATTCCTTTTTCGTCCTGCCAGGGACGGATCCGGTCCCGGACGACGACGATTTTCCTGAATGAATCGTCGATCCGGAGGAGGGAGTTGGTTTCCTGCTCCCGTTTTTCAGCTTCGTCGATCCGCAGCGCGGATTGGATATAGGTTCGCTGGCTCCCATGGTTGACGACGAAATCGACTTCAAGCTGGCCGCGGGTTTTCTGTCCCCCGCCCGGATCGCCTGTCGCCTGGGTGCTGTATGAAACGACGCCGACGTCGACGTTATATCCGCGTCGGATCAGGTCGTTATACAGGATATTTTCCATGAGATGCGTTTCTTCCGTTTGCCGGAAGTTGAGACGCGCGTTCCGAAGCCCGATATCGGTAAAATAATATTTCAGCGGCGTGTCAAAATATTTCGCCCCTTTGATATCGTATCGTTTCGCGGCGCTGAGAAGATACGCTTCGACGAAATAGTCGAGATATCTGGCGATGGTATTGTGCGAAATGCGCAGCTTCCTTTCTGAGCGGAAGCGGTTCTCCAGCTTCGTCGGGTTAGTCAGTGAGCCGATCGCCGAGGAGACGAAATCCAGCAGGATTTCGAGCGTTTCTTTTTCGTTTCGGATATCGTTCCGTTCGATAATGTCCCTGACGTACGTTTTGTCCATCAGGTCTTTCAGATAGCGGCTTTTTTCCTCCGCGCTTTCGAGCGATAAAAGATAAGGCATCCCTCCGTACGCGCAGTATTCGATCCAGGCTGATAACGGGTCCGAGCGGTAAGATGCGGAACGCGCTTCGCGGTAAGCTGGATAAAATTCACCGAACGATAGTGGAAAGACATGGATTTCGTCGCCCCGGTCCCGGAACTGGGTCAGGACTTCCCGGGAGAGCATTTTCGAATTGCTCCCGGATACGTAGAGGTCGAGGTTCCTGATTTTCATCAAGCCGAGAACCGTGTCGATAAAAGTAACTTTTTCGTTCGGGTCGTCGAGGTATGGATTCGGAACGCTTGCGCAAAGCTGGATTTCGTCGATAAAAACGTACGCCCGGTCGGTCTTTCCCGCGATTTTCTCTTTGACGAACTCGTTCAGCGCGAATGGGTTGCGATAGCGAACGCTGTCGATTTCGTCGAGCGCGATTTCGACGATCTGGTCCTCCCGTACCCCGTTCCGCAGCAGGTAATTTTTATATATATTGAAGAGCAGGTAAGATTTTCCGCAGCGCCGGATCCCGGTGATAATCTTGACGCGGCCATTGTCCTTTTTCCGGATCAGTGCGTTCAGGTATGCGTCCCTTTTGATTTCCATGCGATCGGCTCCTTTTCTCAGTTCGTGCAATTTGCGTTCCATGGTACACTTTCAGTTCGCAGCGCGCCGCGGGCAGAGGCGTTCGGTGCAGGGCGCGGCGGTAAAGAAAGCTTAAGCTTTTCAGGCGCGCGTCCGCGGGCGGTCATGCCTGCCGGGGCGGCCTCGCCTTTTCCGGGGTTTCCGTTTAAAATTTAACCTGCTGTCAATATTCTGACAGGGCGGTCGGTTTTTCGCCTGAGCTGAGAACCGGGCTATAATGAAACTGAGGAAACGGGCGCTTTTCCTTCGTCGGATTGCGTCCGGCAAAAAATGAATGGGCAAACGGCATTTGGTCTTATCGGATATCCACGAAAACAGCGGCAGCCTGCAAAGAATTTTAGCAGAAGCGCGGAAAACGAACGGGGGATATGACGATATCTGGCTTTTGGGGGATATTTTGGGACATGCGGACCGGATCAGCGGGAGAGACGCGTTCAACTCTGACGTCCCGGCCGTGATCGCGCTGATCGAGAACGAAACGAGCGAAGCGGTCTTCGGAAATTGGGAATACTGGCTGACCCATCCGGAAGACGACCGCGTCAACCCGGCGCAGGAAAAATACCTGGACCAGCTTCAGGGTCTCCGCGCGGGGCTGAACGGAACGCTGGACCGGGTCCTGGAGAAGCTGTCGATGAAAGCGATGTCGACCGTGACGAAGGAAACGCCGGAATTTACCCTGTTCCACGGCTGTTCCTTCCGGCTTTACAGCGGCGACGGTCATACCGCGGCGCCCTGGGAAAGCTACCTGTACCCGAAAGAATTGAACCGCGTTACCCGCGGCCTTTTTGAAAACAGCGCGAATCTGACGACGGACCATTTCCTTTTTGGCCACACGCACATGCCGGGGTATTTCGTTTATTCGATGCGGACGCTGACGAATGTCTGGATGCAATTTACCGAGAACTGGCTGGGGGTCGTTTTTCCGTACCGGAACGGCGTTCAACGGTTCGGGATCAATCCGGGAAGCGTCGGCGAACGGCGTACCGGCTTGCCGCGCACGGCGTTAATTATCGATCAGGAGCGCGCGACGTTCGAGTACGTCGCCGATCCGAAGTCGCTCTGCGGCGGGGGGAACGGCGCGCGGGCTTTTGGAGGGATATGAAATCCGATAAAATCGATCCGATCGTCGCTGAGATCAGCGGCGCCCGAATTGGCGATCATTTCGTCGAGCTGACGTATACCGGCGGAAAAAGCCAGGTCAGTACCGCGTTCGCGTACGAATTCATCGCGCAGTCAAGCGGCGAGAGGTATATCCTGAAATTTTTCGACGCGAAGGACGGACTGAATAACGAAACCAGCGTCCTGAAGCAGGTCAACCGCCTCTTCCAGACGGAATCGATCCTGGAAGCGAGCGCGGTCAAGCGGATGGGGTACATGCCGGTCCCGACGGTTGCCGCCGATACGATCGAGCTGTTCAACGACGAATTCATGCGCTCGATGGATCCGGGCGAATACAGGATTTTGCTGGAGACGGCCGCCCGCGGGCAGAGCTGCGAGCGGGAGCTTCCGCCGGGATACCTGGTGCGGCTGAAAATCGTCGTCGAGCTGGCGAAGCTGCTGCGCCTCTGCGCCCGGGCGAAGATCGCTTATGTCGATATTAAGCCGCTGGAGCATGTTTTCTGGACGGCGGGACCGTCCGGCCGGACGGAGATTACGCTGATCGACTGGGGGAACGCGCGGACTGACGCGACGTCGACGCAGCTCGTCGACGACATCCGCAAGTTCTGTACCTTCCTGCCGGAGCTGATTTACGGGAAAAAGATGCTCGACCTGACGAATAACGGGAAGTACGAGTACCCGATTCAGAAGGAGAACGATCGGCGCCTGATTTCGCTGCTGGGGCAGCTGTCCTTCAATACGAATAATCCGCCGCTGACGCAGAAATACGCTCAGCTGGTCGGGGACCTGGTCGCGGGCTCGCTGAACGAAATCCGGCTCCAGACGAAGATCGTCGACGTATGGGACGATATATTGCGGATCCTTTTCGAGGCCCAGTCTTCCTTTGAGCGGGATACCTCCACGGTCTTATCCTGGGAATCGCTCCGCCGGGACGCGGAGGCGGCGTTCAGCGTCGACGCGGACGTTTTCCGGTCGCGCGATTTCGCCCGGATCTGCGCGCCGCGGCTGACGTCGCTCGCTTCGTACCGGGCGTGGCTGCTGCCGGCGATGCGCTTTATTCAGACCTGGTACGGGAAGATCGACCTGATTCCGCAGCGCGGCTTTGACGACTGCTCCGATCGGATCTTAGCGAACGATCCGACGGGGCTGAAAGACGCGTTCGCGAAGGTCTGCGACGTTATCCGCGCGAAGTTCAACCGTATGACGCTGCGCAGCGATTTTTCGGAAACGCTGCAGGAAAGCCTGACGCTCTGCGCCGACGTGATTCAGGCGTGGGAGTTCATGAAGGAAATCGAGGAGGACACGATGTCGTCCGGCGTTTTCCAGGTCACGTTCAGCACGTCGAATTTGCGCGTGATCGACCCGCTTTTAGCCGACGCCTACCGGAAACAGAATAAACGCAGCGCCGAGGTCACCGCGGAGCGCGCGATCGAACCGGCGCCCGCCGAACCGGGACCCGTCCCGGCGACCGAGGCGGTTATCGAAGGCGAGATCGTTCCGGTCGACCCGAAGGCGGTCGAGCCGCCGCCAGCGTTTAATCGACGCGCGGCTCAGCTCGTCGACGTGTATCGGAACCTGAAACGCTTTTCGCATCTCGCGAATGTCGATTTTTTCCGGGATTTGAACGATTTTATTACGGAGAATCAGGATTACGAGGCCGAGATCGCGGTGCGGCTGTCGCCGGTTTTCGACGGCATGCTCAGCGAGGTGGAGGCCTGGATCGACGGGATCAGCCCCGATCGCTTTATTGTCCCCGACGCGTTCCTGAACAGCGTCGACTGGCTGCAGAACCTGCCGCCGGCGGTCGAAGGACTGCGGATTTCGGCTCAGGGAATGGAGCTTTCGATTTTTGAAGCGCTTCAGGACAAGCTGTATACCTGTCAGATTGACCTCGCGCGGGCGGGAAACGCATCGCTCGAGCTGCGTCAGAATCCGGCGCTCCGCGATTCGGTGGGGCGGATTAAAATGCTGCGGAAAAAGCTGGACAGCGAGAACATGATCCGCTTCCGCCGCCTGCTCCAGGAGCATGATTACGCCAGCGTTCAGCAGATTATCGACGATCACTATATCGAGTTCCCGGAGATGTACGAACGGCTTCGGAACGAAATGGCGTTCCAGGAGCGGAACGACGAGGACCAGCGGACGCTGGCGATTATTAATACGGTCGTCAATGACCTTTACCACAACAGCGGGAATCTTGAGACCGGGAAGCTGTTGAAAAATCAGGGGAATATCCCGTATATTTCCCAGCGTCTTTCGGACTACCGCCAGCGCAATGCGCAGTTGATCGAAATGCAGTCCGAATTGATCAATACGAAGGAATTCGCGATGCGCGCGGCGCGTTCGATGCAGGAGGGGAAGCGCCTGTCGGCGCTGACGATCCTGATCGCGGTCGTCATGCTGATTGTCGGGATCGTGCTGCTGGCGACGTCGATGTCGCGGAACGTCTCCCAGATGCAGATGATTTCGCAGCTCCAGCGTCAGATCAGCGAATATCAGGCGACGAACCAGGCGTTAGCGCAGCGGCAGGCTGAAGCGACGCCGATCGTCATCGTCGCGACGCCGGTCCCGACCGAGCCCCCCGCGGAGATTCAGCCCGAAGCTCCGGCCGTCGCCGCTGAGCCGGAAACGGGCGAAGGCGGGAGCGCCGAACCGCCGGCCGATCTTTCGGGCGAAAGCGTTCCCACCCCGGTCCAGACGCCGGTCGACGCCGAGGCGGAGGCGCTCCTCTCCCCTGCGGACAGGCACCTGAACGCGCTTCTCAATCAGCAGGTCCGGTTTACGCTTCCCGGAAATTTAGCTCTCTACGGCGACGCGGAGCTTGATCCGAAGCTTCAGGTCGGGACGGTTACCGACTTTGCGCAGGACGTCGGCGGCAAACTTATCGCTTATAACGAAAAGGCGGTCCATCTCGAAATTCCGTTTAATATCTATAAAGACCGCGTTTCGGCCAGCACGCAGCAGAACGTCCTGAACGCGACGAATATCCGCCGGTATTCGGATACGCCGGGAAATACCCCGCTCGTCTTTATCACGATGGTGGACGTTGTGCTGACTGAGCCGATCAAGGACTGTACGGAGGAGGCGACGTCGTTCTGTCATGGTACTTTCTCCCTTTGGATCGAACGGTCCGGGATCGAAAATTCGATAAAATAGGATCGGATTAAAAACAGACAACTATGAGCAAGAAAACTACCTTCGCTGAGATCATCGAACTGATTCTGGATTGGCAGTTAAAGGAAGCCGGGGACCAGATCGATCAGAACCTGACGGCCCTGTCGACTTCCGACCTGAATAAACTCCGGCTCCTCCTGGATCAGTACCGCGGTTATCAGATCGATTTCTCCGAAGCGGTCGCCCGTCTCGACGGCGATCCGGAGCAATCCGAATTCATCCTGAATCAGATCCCGGATAACGTTCGCGTTACTCATCCCGAATATCAGGTCCTCATGCGCAATATTCAGGCGTTCCGCGATCAGTCGGCGCTTAAGAAAGCCGAGGCGCTGGTCGCGAAAGCGGCGGAGTATATCCAGATCGAGTTCAATCCGGCGCGGGCGGAGGAGGCGGTCGAAAACGCCCAGCGGACGTATCCCAACTGGGATCAGGTTTCGTCGCTGCGGATGAAGATCCATTCTACGCTGGACCTCGTCGGGAAGTTTTCGAAAGGCCTCTCGATTCAAAAGGAAGTCAGCGCACTGCGCGAGAAGGGCGGGCTCGCCTCGTATCAGAAAGCCATGCGCCTGATTAACGAGTATGCGACGCTGGGACTGGAAAAGCTGGGGATTAAGCTTTTCGACGCGGAGATGGAGCGCGAGGAGCTTTTGAAGATGATTACCCGCGCCGAGGGGGAAAGCTGGACCCATCGTCTCAGCGGCGATGATCAGGATCTGGAGGAAATCCTGAAGCTCGAGCAGTCGATTCGCTCGCTTGAAGACGCCGAAACGAAAAACGTCCGCGTCCTGTATAACAACAACGCCCGATTGATGAATTTACTGCTGGCGGAAATAGGAACGCTCGATTTATCGTCGGAGCGCGCGATTCAGGCGGATAAGCGGATCGGCGAGCTTCGCGAAAAGAATAGTAAACTTAAAGAAGAAGCGATCCTGGACGTTGCGAACCGCGCAGGCGGATATTACGAGCTGGCGTTCAAGGCGTTCGAAATGGGCGAGTTCGCGGCTGCGGAGGACAACCTCCGCTTAGCGCTCGAAGCCGGTACGAGCGATTCGACGTACGCCGAGGGAGAATATCTCGGAAATATCGAGCTTCCAAAGGAAACGCTCGATCGGATCCAGGAGCTTTCCGATCGGCTCCGGGAAGCCAGTGCGCAGCGGAAAAAGTTCGGGCTCCGGCTGAACGCGATTCGGAAGGCGTACAGTGAGGAAAAATTTGAATCTGTTTCCGATCTGGAAAACTGGCTCGACGAGATCAGCGTTTTCTATCGTCTTGACGCGGCGATGCCGGGCCTGGCCGAATTCAGGCGCGAATTAGCCGCGAAGCTGGAACGGATGCGGTCGTTTTCGCTCGACCTGGAAACCGAGAAGGTCGCGCGGGCGCTTGACGAAGGCAACCTGGACGGGGCTTCAGAAACGATCGAAGCGCTTCAGGCGCTCAGGGACGTTCTGACCGCTTCAGACCGTGAAAGTCTGAAGCGGCTTGAGGGGCGGGTCGCGAAGCTCCGAGACGTAAAGGCCGCGGCCGAGCCCAGCGTGGCGGAGATGGATCGCCTGTATGAAAAGGCGGTCGCCTCTCTCCAGCTCACTGAGCCGGACCATGCAGCCTACCGTGCAGCTTTTGCGGCGGTTGAGGCGCAGTACCGGGAAGCCTGGATCGACGTCCCGCTGGAGCTCAGCCGGCAGTATTCGCATCAGGACGCGATCCTTTCGGTGATCGCTGAGAAAAGCGAAGCGGTTGCCGCGGTTCAGCGCGCTGTTAAAGCCGGACGGGTCACGGCAGCGGACGCAGCCGCTTTGAACGATTTGAGCGATTCGGCGCTGGCGGAATTTTCCGCGTATAAAACGCTGCGAAAAAAGGCGAACCGGTTATCCGTGCGTAAGGAAGATCAAATCATGCAGGACAAGAAGGAAGAAACGACGGCGGCGGACGCCGGGCGGGAAGCGGCGGCCCCATTCGAAATCAAGACGCGTCGGCAGCGCATTTTCGAAACGCTTTACGCGTTCGACGGCGGAGATTCCTATGCGGAAGCCGCCGATTTTATCGAGCGGACGCTGACCGAGGAGGAAAAAAAGGATCCGGCGATTAAATTCGAAATCGATCGGATTTATCAGGCGAACCGGACGAAACAGGCGAAATTCTACTATTCGCAGGCGGGAGAAGCGTTGGAACGCCGCGATTACGAGGACGCTGAGGATTTCGCGACGCTTTCGCTGAACGAATTGAATACGGTTAACGCCGCGCAGCTTTTAGCGGAAGTGAAGAACCGCAGGGCGGAGCTGGAGCACTCGCTTACGGAGATCGACGAGTTTATCGAGCTGGAGCTCGACGGATCGAAGCCGCTTTCGGAAGAAGACGTCGAGACGGTCCGGCGGATTTCCGACCGGATCGAAGCTTTCGGCTCGTTTGAGTCGTTCGACGGGAACGGACGGAGCCGGCTGGAAACCGCGGATAACCGGATTAAGCGGCTCAAGAATCAGGAAGCGCTCGATTTTTCGAACCTGATGCGCCGGTTTGAGACCTGGGTCATGACCGGAGAGGAAGGGCTCCAGAACGCCGAAGAGGTTTTAGACGCGGTCGAGAAGCGTGCCTGGATCGAGAACCACCGGCAGGAGATTTTCGAAGCGCGCCTCAGGGTCGACGAGGTCCGCAATACGAATCAGGCGCTGGAAATCCTGATCCGGCAGTCGGATCAGTTTATTAAAATCGGCGATTTCAGGTCGGCTGAGCGAATATTGAATTCTTTCAATACAGAGAATATCGCCGCCTGGCCGGACTGGCTTTCGCTCCGGCATGATAACGCGGCGCTTCGGATTCAGGAGCTGAAAAAGCGCTATGACGACGTCGTGGCGCAGTTCGCCCGCGATGAATCCGAGTCGTCGCCGATTCTGGACGCGGTTCGGAACGTGCTCGATCCGGAGACGGGCGGCGCGGACGCGATTTCCACCCTGCTGAACCGGTTGACCCTGATGAAGGCGACGCTGGAAAAAGAGATCGAGGTCGACCCGGAAGTTAATCCCTATCCGAAGCAGTGCGGCTTCCTGATCGATACGCTGCGCTGGGCCGCGTCGATTGACGACGCGACCGGACCCGGGTTCGCGAAAACGATCGAGCTGACGCCGGAAGCGATTTTTTCGCTTCGGCGCGTTGGGCGCGATTTAACGGAGCGGATCCCGTCGGGACTGGGCTCGCTTCAGGGCGCGTTCGACGAACGGCTGAAATGGCTCGAAACCCGGTCGCAGGCCGCGCAGATCCTCACGTCGGTCCGGGAAAGTCAGAAGCGCGGCGCGAAACGGGACGGCAGGTCGCAGACGATCGATCAGGATCTGGCGGCGCTTGGAACGATGGCGCTGACCGAGCGGGAAGCGAAAACGCTCGGCGAGCTTCAGGACGAACGAAAAAAACGGCAGCGTATCTCCGGGATCCTGATCGCGGTTGCATTCGCAGCCCTGATGCTGATTGTGGGACTGTACTATTATTCGCCAAAGCTGATCATGATGCTGACGCCGACGCCGACGGTGACGCCGACGGTTACGCTGACGCCGACCGCGACGATGACGCCGACGGAAACGCTCGAGCCCACGGCGACGGGAACTGCGACGGCGACGCCTGAGCCGACGGCGACGATAACGATGACGCCCGAGCCGACGATTGCGCCGATCTCCGGGCAGGTCAACCGGAAGCGGATTGGCGTATACGCGCTTCCGACAGGGCTGAGCGTGAATCTTTCTAATGGGCATCTTGCCGTGGGTTCGTCGATCGAAATCCTGCGCTATTGCCAACCGACCGGGACGCGCGATTACTGGGTCCTCGTCCGCTTTCCGAGCGCGGAACGGAATAACGGATGGGTCTGGGCGTATATTGGCGACGTGGGACAGAGTAATATTTTAATTCAGCCGACGGACGTTCCGGTGAACGAGGCGTTAGAGATGTATCCCGCGGGGTTCAGGATCCCCTGTCCGCTTGACCCGAACGAGGCCATGCCGGACGAGCCGCCGCGCTGAGCCGCGGCGCGATCGGTTCTTTTTTACCTGCGATCGACGAATTGGGGCGCGCCCTTTTTGAGGATATGCGCGCGGAAGAAAACGGGCTGCGGCGCGGGCTGATCCCGGCGATATCGGACGAACAGGAACAGAGGGTGATATAATTAATCTGTTAAATTTAAAGATTGAGCGCACGGACTTATATGGAAAAAGATGAGATTCAGTTAGTCGATATCGACCGGCAAATGCGGGAGGCGTATCTCGATTACGCGATGAGCGTTATCGTTTCGCGCGCGCTTCCCGACGCGCGGGATGGGCTGAAACCGGTTCATCGCCGGATTCTGTTCGCGATGCAGGACATGGGGATTCGCGCCAGCGGAGCGCATAAGAAATCGGCGCGTATCGTCGGCGAAGTTTTAGGCAAGTATCATCCGCATGGCGACAGCTCGATTTACGACGCGATGGCGCGCATGGCGCAGGATTTTTCGATGCGTTACACGCTGGTCGACGGGCAGGGCAACTTTGGTTCGATCGACGGCGACTCTCCTGCGGCGATGCGTTACACGGAGGCGCGGCTCGAAAAAATTACCGAGGAAATTCTCGCCGATATCGATAAAGACACGATCGATTTCACCGATAACTTCGACGGAACGCTGAAAGAGCCGACGGTCATGCCGACCAAGGTCCCGCTTTTGCTGATGAACGGGTCGTCGGGGATCGCGGTCGGGATGGCGACGAACGTCCCGCCGCATAATCTCGGCGAGCTCTGCGACGCGATTAACTACATGATCGAAAATTTTGAGAATCTTGACGATATTTCGGTCGACGACCTGATGAATTTCGTTAAGGGACCGGATTTTCCGACCGGCGGCGTGATCATGGGCCGGGAGGCGATCGCGCAGGCGTATTCAACCGGCCGCGGCAAGATCGTCGTCCGCGGACGGACGCATTTCGAAGAAACGCGCGGAAGCGAACGCTACGATATCGTCATTACCGAAATTCCGTACCAGGTCAATAAAACGACGCTGATCGAGCGCATTGCGCAAATGGCGCGCGAGGGACGGATCGATCAGATTTTTAATCTGCGCGACGAATCCGATCGCGAAGGCATGCGTATCGTGATCGAGCTGAAAAAAGGGAGCCAGCCGAATCAGGTTCTCAACCTGCTTTATAAGCATACGCCGCTCCAATCGACGTTCGGCGTGATCAACCTGGCGCTGGTCGAGGACCAGCCGCGGACGCTTTCGCTGAAACGGGCGCTTCGGATTTTTATCAACCACCGCCTCGTCGTCGTGCGCCGCCGCAGCGAATACGAACTCCGCAAGGCGCGGGAACGCGCCCATATTTTAGAAGGCCTGATGATCGCGCTGGCAAATCTGGACGACGTGATCGCGCTGATCCGCGCCGCGAAGGACACTCCGACCGCCAAGGAACAGCTCATGACGCGGTACGGGCTGACCGATATTCAGGCGCAGGCAATCCTGGACCTGCAGCTGCGCCGGCTTTCCGCGCTTGAACAGCAGAAAATCGAAGATGAGCTCGCCGAGATCCGGAACAGGATCGCGTATCTCGAATCGGTCTTAGCCGATCCAAAGCTGCAGCTGGGGATCGTCGAGACGGAAACCCGCGAAATTCGAGAGAAATACGCCGACGAGCGGCGGACGACGATCGATCTGGACGCGACCGACGTGCTGGACGATCTGGACATGGTCGAAGACCGCTCGGTTTTCGTTTCGCTGACGAAGCGCGGCTATATCAAGCGCGTTAACTCCGATACCTATCGGACGTATAACCGCGGCGCGATGGGGATCGCGGGCCATGCGCTCAAGAATGAGGACCATGCGCTCAAGCTCGTTCACGCGAATACGCTGGATAAGATGCTCTTCTTTACGGATCGCGGGAAGGTTTACGCCGAATACGTTTTCCGGATCGCTGAGGGCGGGCGGACGGATAAGGGGACGCCGGCGATCAATATTATTAATCTCGAGGCGGACGAGAAAATTACCGAGATGGTCTGCGTTCATGAGTTCTCGCCGGCGAAATACCTGCTGATGGGGACCGCGAACGGGAAGGTCAAGCGGACGCCGCTCTCCGATTTCGCGAATATCCGCTCCTCCGGGATTATTGCGATGGGGATGGAGGAAGGCGACGAACTGCTTTGGGCGAAGATTACCGGCGGGAACGACGACGTCGTCATCGTCAGCCGCAACGGCAAGGGTCTCCGCTTTGGCGAAAAGAAAATTCGCTCGATCGGCCGGACGGGTTCCGGCGTTCGCGCGATGAAATTAGCGGAGGGCGACCGCGTCGCCTCGATGGCGGTTTGCCGTCCGGAAGAAAAGCTGCTGATAATCAGCGAGCGCGGGATCGGGAAACGGATCCTCGTTTCTTCGCTGACGCCGCATGGCCGCGGAACGGGCGGCGTGATGGTGACGAGCGCGCGGTGTCTGGATATCTGCGGCCGGATCGTTTCGGCGATCATTATCGCCGACGATGAGGACGCGACCTTCCTGACGAGCGTTGGGAATATTATCCGCCTTCGCGGTGATAAGATTCCGGTTCAGAAGCGCCCGGCGCGCGGCGTCCGCGTCATCCGGCTCAGCGGGGACGCGTCGATCGTGTCCGTCGTCGCCAGCGAGCATGACGAAACGGCGGGAGAAGCTGACGTCGTTCTTGACGGCGAGACCGGCGAAGCGATCAGTCCGGCGGATGAACTTGACGAGCTTGACCGCGAACTCGCGGAGGAGGACCTCGACGAACCGGAGGAAGAGGAAATCGACGGGGACGCCGGGGATGAGGATGAAGACGGGGAAGTATGAATTCAGATTTAATTAACTCGAGCTTTACGATTAAGGATATCGCCGACGTCACGCCGACGCAGCGGATCGCCATGCTGATCGACGGCGACAACGCGCAGCCGTCGCTGATCGATAAAATTCTGGCGGAGACGACGAAATACGGCCTGATTACGATCCGGCGGATTTACGGGGATTGGACCTCGGCGAATATGGGCGGCTGGAAAGATACGCTCCAGAGCCATGCGATCCAGCCAATCCAGCAGTTCCGCTACACGGTCGGCAAGAACGCGACCGATTCGGCGATGATTATCGACGCGATGGATATCTTTTATTCGGGAACGGTAGACGCGTTCTGCCTTGTTTCGAGCGACAGCGATTATACGCGCCTGGCGACCCGGATCCGCGAACAGGGCATCTTCGTCATGGGGATCGGCAAGAAAATTACGCCGCGCGCGTTCGTGAACGCCTGCGACGTGTTCGTGTATACCGAAAATCTCGTCCCCTCGGATCAGCTCCGTTCCGCCCCCGCGTCGGGGAGCGGTTCTGGAAATGGGAACGGGGGGACGCATAAACGTAAAACGGCTAAAGCCTCCGCGGCGCAAAACGCGGCTTCTCCAGTCCCTGCCGTTCCGGACCCGACGCTTGAACTTGACAGCGCCTCGAACGATCCGCTGCCGCTGCTGCGCTCTGCGTTCGATTTAGCGGCGAGCGATAACGGATGGGCGTTTCTCGGAACGCTGGGGCATCACTTGCGCCAGCTCGATCCCGGTTTCGATTCGCGGACCTTCGGTTATCGTCAGCTGTCGCTGATGATCCAGGCGTATCCGGACGTGATCGAGACGAAAGAAGTCAAGGGAACGGACGGGACAGCGGCGATTTACGCGCGGCTCCGCACCTCGGATACGATGAAAGCGAAATAACGATGGCGACGCCGGAGTATTTGATGAACTGCGTGACTTCGGCGCTTTCAGCGGCGAAGGAAATGGGGGCGGTCTGGATCTGGACGACCGGGCTGGGCCCGCTTCGGAACGCGCTCCCCGATCTTTTTGGCCGCGAGCTGATTCTTGTGTTTTCCGACGGCGCGGCGAAGGAAGGCTGTTTCTGTTTTGAGAAAAATGGCGCGCTTTACGCGCTGATCCAGGGTTCGAAGAGCGCGGAGGTCGAACGGCGGATCCTTTCCGGTTCGATCGTTCAGCTTTGGTCCGACGACGGCTGGTTCAGCGCTGAAGCGCGGATCCTTCCCGGCGAGGAAGCGGAAGCGATCTTGGACGGAGTCCGCGATCGGGAGCTTTACGGGGCGATCGGCGCCCGCGCGATGGCCGGTCGGACGATTTCCCGCGTGATCGAGCTGCGGCGGATTGCCGCCTGCACGGGGAAAAAAGGTCCGGGTCAGTACGCCTGGATCTGGGCGCTTTTCTCGGTCTATCTTCTGATCCGGTCGCTTTTCCGATCGAAAAAATAACGGGAGGAGCTTTACGAAGATGAATCCATACGCTGATATCACCCCGCCGCGCCGGCCGCAGAGATCGCGGCGATCCTGCGGCGAGATCCTCCTGCTGGCGATCGCCGCGCTGGCGTTCTCGTTTCTCGGAGCGGGCGTATACGCGCTGATTCTGGGCGGGCTTGACGAGCCGGCGGCGAACAGCGGCGAGATCGAGTCCCTCCGGAACGAAATTCGCGTTCTCCAGACGCAGGCGGCGTCCGCGCCGCAGCGCGCCGTGACCGCGGAGACGATCCGTGAAGTCAGCGTCGACAGCGAGGTTACGCGCGTCGTTGAATCGGTCGGCCCGGCCGTCGTCACGATTACCGCTGAGAAGCCGATCGACGCCGGAAGCTACGGCTACTGGGGCTTCTTTATGCGTCCGCAGGGATCGAGTAAAAGCATGGGATCGGGCGTCATAATTCATTCGGACGGTTACGTGCTGACGAATAATCATGTCGTCGACGGGGCTTCGTCGTTTACGATCGAGCTCGCGACCGGCGAGACGATTCCCGCCGAGCTGATCAGCAGCGACCAATTCAGCGATCTGGCGGTTCTGAAAATGAACGGGTCGGTTCCAGCGGTCGCGGAGCTCGGCGATTCCGATTCGCTGAAATCCGGCGAAACCGTTATCGCGATCGGGTCGCCGCTGGGAAGCTTTAAGAATACGGTCACGACCGGCGTCGTTTCCGCGACCGGCCGCTTCCTTCCGACCGACGACGGGTATTATATGGAGAACCTGATCCAGACCGACGCGGCGATTAATCAGGGGAACTCCGGCGGGCCTCTGATGAATCTTGACGGAAAGGTCATCGGGATTAACGTCATGATCGTTCGCGGGTCGTCGTCGAGCTCGGCCGGCGCCGAAGGACTGGGGTTCGCGATTCCGTCGAATACGGCCAGGCTTATCGCCGATCAGATGATCGCGAACGGCGATTTTCAGCGGCCTTACCTCGGGATCCAATGGCAGGACCTGACGCCGCGGCTGGCGTACCGGTTCGACCTCCCGGTCAGCTATGGGACGTACGTTTATGAAGTGATCGCGGGCGGCCCGGCGGATCAGGCGGGAATCCGCGCCGGGGATATCCTGACGAAGATCGGATCGCGCTCGATCGACGCCGACGGCTCTTTCTATAACGCGCTCTTTGCGTATGGCCCGGGCGAACGGGTCAGCGTTGAGCTGGTCCGTGGCTCGGAGCGTATGACGGTCGATGTGACGCTGGGCGGCGGTGCGGCTTCTTCGACGGGGCTGTAAACGGCGATGATCACCGAAGAGAGACTTCGCGCCGCGCTTCGTGGTTCGGCGTGGGCCGCGCTTCTTGCTGTTGGCTGGACGCTGGGAAGGCGGTCGGAAGCGTCTTCGGCCGTTTTCTTCGGTTATTCTACGCTGCGGATCGCGCTGGCGGGGGGACTGGTACTCGCCGCAGTGCTGATTTTTCGATTGACCCGGAAATCGGCCTGCCTGAGCGCAGGGCTGACCGGTTTTTTTGCAGTGCGCGAACGCGTTTATCGGGCGCTGTTGCTGCTTTCGGCCGCGCTTGGCGTTTTGTTGTGGTCCTTCCTGTTCAGTTGGCTTTTCGTTCCGGCGAATTTACGTCCGGCGTTGCTTTGGCTGATCTGGACGGTGGGGCTTGCGATTGCGCTCCTCCGAGTTGGGTACCGCGGCGTTTTTCGCTCGGAGTCTTTCCGCTCCCATTTCCGAATCTTCCCGCGCTGGGAGGCGATCGCCCCGGTTCAGAAAAAAACAATGGGGCTCCTGCTGATCCTTTCGCTCCTGTACCTGGCGATTCTGATTCCGTCGAACCTGAACGGAACGGCGGACCTGGAAGCTTTTTCACGGTATGGCGGCGATGAATTCGTGATTTATCCGGTCCTGATGGACGTCATGAAGCCCGGGGAGACGTTCGGCGCGACGCTTTATCACCTGTTTATATATGAGGATTATCATTACGGCTATCCCTTTTACGCCGTTTCGACGCTGCTTCTGACGCCGGTCAGGCTGCTGACCGGGGCGGCGTTCCCCGATCGGGTTGACCTGAATCTGCCGATCCTCCGGATGGGGGTGTCGGTCGTCCCGCTCGTTCTTGCCGCCTGGGCGATCGTATACCTGTTTACCCATTTCCGGCGTCCGCTCGTTTCGGCGCTGACGCTCGTTTTTCTCCTGTTCGCGCCCGGCTCGCTTCAAAATAATCAGGGCTTCTGGCATCCCGACGGACTGAACCTGCTGTTTGTCTGCCTTTCGCTCGTTTTTATCCGGCGCGATGACGAGCGTTTCGGGCGGAATTTCTACGCAGCGGCTGTCTGCGTCGGGCTGTCGATTGCGACGCGGCTTTACGGCTTTTTCTTCGCGCCGGCGATTGCGGTTTACCTGATCGGCGCCGTGCTGCGGAAAAAGGCGACCTGGCCGCGCGCGGTTCGGGCGGGGACGATTTTCATTCTGGTCATGACGCTGACGGTCGCGCTTTCGTCGCCGTATCTTTTCCGCGCGGATGCCCGCGGACGCATGATCGAGATCCTCAGCGAAAAATCCGGTGAAATGGCGCATGGCTACGAAGGGGATTTCGATCCGCGGAACGATTACCGTCCCGGCTGGGCGGCCTGGTACCCTGCCTTCGAGGATCATTACGTCAGGATGTTCTGCTTCGTGTTCCTCTGGGGCTCGCTCCTGACCGGCGCGTTTCTGGGAAACGAGCGGCTGACGTATCGGACGGTCGCGCTGTGGTCGCTGACGATTACCGCCTATCTCGTCTTTTTCGTGGCGGTCAAATCGACCCAGTACGTCCTGCCGGCGCTGCTGCCGCTGATGGGAGGCATTTTCGCGCTGCCACTGACGATCGAGGACGCGGGGATCTTCTCGAAACGGACCCGAACGGCCGCCTGGCTCGCGAGCGGAGCCGTTTTCGCCGCGCAGCTTGTTTTGAACCTGATTCGGATCCGCCCGCGCTTTTTCTGATCTTCTGAATTTGAATCCGGATAAGCTGTGGACAGCCGGAACGTATCCACAGCTTATGCCCAGCGTTATCCGCGGCGCTGCGTTCGGATCGGGCGTGGAAAACGTGTGGATAAATGGCGGGATGCGGCTTACGGTGGATAACCCGTGGATAAGTTGGCGGCTTTACCAGGCGTGGCGCTCGGTCGTCAGCAGGCTGTCAATATCTTCGAACGCGTTTTCGAGGCGTTCCTGATGATACGTTTCATAGTTGTTAAAAATCCGCTGCGTGACGCCCCGTTCGTCCCATTCGCGCAGCACATCGCCGGTGAGCCTGTCTTTCGCCGCCGCGTACCGTTCGATCAGGAAAAGGAAAAACTTCATCTCGTTGGTCATTCGTCTACCCGTATATGTTCAGAGTTTCGCGGGTCGCCGGTTATTTTCTCGACTTCCCATATTTCGAAGATGAACCTTTCCGCGAATTCCCACATGGCCAGATCTGCGTTCTCCAGCATCGCGTGCGTTTTCGATTGCAGAAATTCGCGCGCCGCGTCCATCTCGGTCATCGCGTATTTGTCGACGATCCGCTGGATGACGCTTTTGTTATAGTAGTCTAACGAAGTTTTTTGAAGCTTATTCACAGAGGATCGCCTCCTTCCATTCAAGCAATTGAATTAAGTATTTCGAGATAATTCCACCTGTTTTCGTGAAGTTTTCTTATTCATAATGTGTCTACATCCGTGCGACAATGACAATCCCTTTATATAGGATACCTGCATGATCTTTATTCTGCTCTGCATTGCCGAAAACTTCATAAACAAGGCGATGACGAACATTAATTCGTCGAAAGTAATATCCTCTCAGGTTCCCGACCAATTTTTCGTATGGGGGTGGATTTTGAAAGGGGTTTTCTCGAATTATGTTCAATAAATCTCTTGCTTTTTGCTCTAATCCCGCAGCTTTCAGGAAAGATTTATCTTTAATTGTCTGCTTACTGAGTATGACGCGATACATGAATTACCACGCCTCGTCTGGATCGTAAATCGTGCGTTCAGACGCATCCTCCTGTCGGGAACTTAAAATGCTGTCGACCATCCCCGGGATTGAATTCAGGTACAGCGTCTCCTGAATTGCGTTCCAATCCTGTTCGGACAGCAGAACTGCGTTCTTTCCCTTGCTGTTTGTTATCGTGATGGGCGAAGAATATTCGTTGACATCCATGATCCGTCGATACAGGTTCTTTTGTGCGGCGGATAGGTTTACGCTATGCATCTTTCACTTCCCTTTTCTGATTAATTATATCTTGCGTTACCTTGCCGTTTTGTATTCGTATGGAGGCGGCGGAGATTTTCGATTTCCCGCCTGTTCCTATTGTGCGGTTTAGTTAAAATAGACGCTGACCACCTGTGTTTTAATAAAATGATCTGCGACGAAAGACATGATTTTATTAAATAAGGTGATATTCCGCCCCCGCAGCGGCCCGTATCCGGTCATGTACTTTTTCGGAGACACGCGCATTTTATCGGACCAGGGCGCAATTTCGCGCGCTGCGTCGCTGACCGAAAAAAACGTGCTGACGTCCGTAATTCCGGCATCTTTGATAAACGTTTTCAGGATCATCCTGCTGCCGATCGCGTTGCAGATATCGAACGTGAGCTTTCCGTTCGGGAACCGCTCGTTCATCCGGATCAGCAGGCTTTTGACGTCCGCCGTTTTCAAGTAGTAAAAAACGCCGGGCGCGACGAAAACGGCTCCATTGCGATTCGGAATCGCGTCCATCCATTCGTGATTCGTCAGATCGCAGGGAATATTGGTCTCCCGTTCTTCCGCCGGGAGCATGGCGTTCCGCGCCGCGATGATGTCGGGGAGATCGACGTTGTAAAATGCGCAGCTGCCGTTATCGCATTGCTTCGGCGTTTCATCGAGGCCGCAGCCCAGATTGACGACGGAAGCCCGCGGATAATCTTTCAGGTAATCATCGATTTCGATGATCATGTCGGCGCAGCGTTTCGCGGCTTCCAGATACCCGAACCGGTAAAAAACCGATTCCGCCGCTTTGTCATGCTTTGAAAAGTCGTAATCCAATCGCTGGATCAGGCGTTCCGCCGCCGGATTGGCGCAGATATCGGGATACAGCGCCGCGCTCTTCATTCTTCCGTAAAGCGGGATGATCAGCGTTTCCTGTACTGAATTCTTTTGGATATGAATTTTCTCTTCCATGGTCTCTTCCTCTTTATCCTGAAACCGCACGGGCTCCCATCGTCTGAACCGCCGTAGTTAGTCTATTATAACTCTCCTCCTTTGATCGGATAACGGGTGGAAGCTCGATCTTCTTAAAAAAAGGCGGGCCCCATATTCCGGGGCCCGTCGCGAAGCCGCTGTCGGTTTATAATCCGGCGGCTTTCTTAAGCGTTTCCGCCATATCGGTCTTTTCCCAGGTGAAATCGGCGTCCTCGCGTCCGAAATGGCCCCAGTAGGCGGTTTTTCGGAAGATCGGCCGGCGCAGCCCTAACCGCTCGATAATCGCGCCGGGGCGCAGGTCAAAATTTTCGGCGACAATCGCGGCGGTTTTTTCGTCAGCGATTTTTCCGGTTCCGAACGTTTCGACGTTGATCGAAAGCGGCTTCGCGACGCCGATCGCGTAGGACAGCTGAATTTCGCAGCGGTCCGCGATCCCGGCGGCGACGATATTTTTCGCGACCCAGCGCGCGGCGTAAGCGGCCGAACGATCGACCTTGGTCGCGTCTTTCCCGCTGAACGCGCCGCCGCCATGCCGCCCCATTCCGCCGTACGTATCGACGATAATCTTTCGCCCGGTCAGCCCGGAGTCGCCGAGCGGGCCGCCGATGACGAATTCGCCGGTCGGGTTCACAAAGACCTTGAGCTCGCTGTCGACGAGCGCGGCCGGGAGAACCGGATCGATGACATGTTTCCGGATCGCGGCTTCGATTTCGTCGTGCTTCCCGCGCATGGAGGCGGCGTGCTGCGTGGAGATTACGACGGCTTCAATCCGTTTCGGCTTTCCGAAGCTGTATTCAACCGTGACCTGGCTCTTCCCGTCGGGATAGACCCAGGGGAGCGTCCCGTTTTTCCGAACCTCTTCGAGCTTTTCGACAAGTCGGTGCGCCAGGTAGATCGGCATGGGCATCAGCGTTTCCGTTTCGCTGCAGGCGAACCCGAACATCATTCCCTGATCGCCGGCTCCGGTACCGAAATCGGCGTCCGTTCCCTTTTTCGCTTCGAGCGACTGATCGACGCCGAGCGCGATATCCGCGGATTGGGTCGAGATCGCGGACAACACCGCGCAGGTATTTCCATCAAAGCATTTTTCGCTCGAATCGTAGCCGATTTCCTTAATAACCTCACGGACGAGGATATCGAAATTAACGAACGCGGCGGTCGTAATTTCCCCGAAAACCATCGCGAACCCGGTCTTTACCGCCGTTTCGCAGGCAACGCGCGAATTCGGATCCTGCTCCAGGCAGGCGTCAAGGATCGCGTCGCTGATCTGGTCGCAGACTTTATCCGGATGCCCTGCGGTGACGGATTCGGACGTGAAATAGAACCTGGGTGAGTTCATGAACGTTGACATGTGCCATTCCTCCAAAAAATGAACCCCTCGGCAATTGAGGGGTTTGAAAGTTTATCGTTCCCTCTTATCTTCCAGATACCTGTCGGAGTTGGCACCTTAATCATCGTGATCAGGTTGCCGAGGTTTCATCGGGCCGGTCCCTCAACCTCTCTGGATAAGAGCGCCTTTCGGCGGTTCTTTATATTTACCGATATTTAATCATGCACCTCTGGATCCGTCAATAGAAGCAGCGGAAAATGATGATCCGATGATGAATTCAGGACGAATGTCATATGTTTAGAGGTTTGTGTATGTATGCGGCAGAGTTAATTATGACTAATAACGCTAAATACTATATAATTGTAAAAGGACTCACGAACAGGAAAGGATACAGGCCATGCAAGTTCCGATCGATCCGGCAAAGTACGAAGCATTGAAGTCGTTTATCGCGACGGTCGAACCGTCTGAAAAATCGTTGATTGCCTCGCTTCATAAAACGCAGACGCTTTTCGGTTACATTCCGCGCGAGGCGCAGCTGATGATCGCGAAGGCGCTTCATCTTCCGGCCGCGAAGGTCTACGGCGTCGTGACCTTCTACTCGTATTTCACGGAAATCCCGCGTGGAAAATATCAGATCAGCGTCTGCCTTGGAACGGCGTGCTACGTGAAAGGGGCGCAGACCGTCCTTAAGGCGTTCGAGGATGAGCTGAAAATTCATGCCGGAGAGACGACGGACGACCTGATGTTCTCAATTTGTCAGTCACGTTGCCTGGGCGACTGCTCCAATGCGCCGGTTGTCATGATCAACGACGAAATCTATCCGCAGGTTCACGCGGACGAAGTTCCGGCGATTTTACTGAGTATCCGGGAGGCGGAGAAAAACCATGCTTAACTACGACGCTTTGCGAAGCCTGAAAGCGGAAGCTTATCCGAAACTCTGCGCCCGGCTCGATACGGTTCCAACCGTTTTCCGGGATGAGGACGGGAGTTATAAACTCCGGGGCGACTATTTTGAGAAACAGACGCGGATTGTATTGAAGAACTGCGAGGTGATCGATCCTGAAAATATCGAAGAATATATTGCGCTCGGCGGGTATCAGGCGCTGGCCGATCTTCTCGAACGGAAAGCGACGGGAAAGGAAATTGTCGACGAAATGACCCGGTCCGGACTGCGCGGGCGCGGCGGGGCGGGCTTCCCGACGGGGCGGAAATGGGCGGAAGCGCTGAAGCATGACGCTGATCATAAATACGTCATCTGCAACGCGGATGAGGGCGATCCGGGCGCGTACATGGATCGGTCGGTCCTTGAAAACGACCCGCATTCCGTCCTGGAGGGCATGGCGATCGCCGGGCTGGGGATCGGCGCGGATCATGGTTACGTTTACGTTCGCGCGGAATATCCGAATGCGGTGAAGCGGCTGAATATCGCGATCGCCGCGGCGGAGGAGCTGGGCCTGCTGGGGAATAATATCCTCGGATCCGGCTTCTCGTTCAATATCGAGCTGCGGCTGGGCGCGGGCGCGTTCGTCTGCGGCGAGGGAACCGCGCTGATGGAATCGATCGAGGGCCGGCGCGGGATGCCGCGAAATAAGGTTTACCGGACGGCGGAACGCGGGCTTTTCGATAAGCCGACGATTATCAACAACGTTGAAACGCTTTCCAACGTGCATCATATCTATCTTCATGGCGCCGACTGGTTCGCCGGTTTCGGGACGCCGAAATCGACGGGAACGAAGGTTTTTTCGGTCGTCGGAAAAGTCAGGAACGCGGGGCTGGTCGAAGTCCCGATGGGAACGTCGCTGACAGAGATCATATACGATATTTCCGGAGGGATCAGGAACGATCGCAGGATTAAAGCGGTTCAGACCGGCGGGCCCTCCGGCGGCTGTATCCCCGCGGAGCTGATCCCGACGACGAACGTCGATTTCGAATCGCTGGCGGCGATCGGCTCGATTATGGGATCGGGCGGGCTTGTCGTCATGGACGAAACCGACTGCATGGTCGATATTTCGCGCTTTTTCATGGATTTTACCGTCGAGGAATCCTGTGGGAAATGTACCCCTTGCCGAATCGGGAACAAGCGCGTTCTGGAGATGCTGGAAAAGTTTATTGCAGGGAAAGGCGAGATGCGCGACCTGACAAGGCTTCAGGAGCTCTGCGAGATGATCCGCGATACGTCGCTCTGCGGCCTGGGTCAGGCGGCGCCGAATCCGGTTTTGTCCACGCTGAAATATTTCCGGGACGAATACGTTTCGCATGTCCGGGATAAGCGCTGTACGGCGGGCGTCTGCAAGAAGCTGATGACGTATGTCATTCTCGACGGCTGCGTCGGCTGCGGAAAGTGCAAGATTAATTGTCCGGTCTCCTGTATTACCGGCGAACGGAAACAGAAGCATTTTATCGATCCGGCCGTCTGCATCCGCTGTGGATTGTGCGCTGCGAAGTGCCCGGTGCATGCGATCGAACTGGCGTAAGGAAGAAGCGGGAGAAAGGCATCTGACGACATGATCACTTTTAAAATTAACGATCAGGAAGTTACCGTTCCGGAGGGGACGACGATTTTAAACGCCGCGAATTCAGTGGGGATCAAGATTCCGTCGCTCTGTTTCCTCAAGGAGCAGCAGGGAGTCGAGTTCCAGAGCGCTTCCTGCCGCGTCTGCATGGTCGAGGAACCGGGACGGCAGAAGATGCTGGCGGCCTGCTCGACGAAGGCCTGGAACGGGCTCCAGGTCCGGACCGATACGCCGCGCGTGATTAAAACGCGGCGGGCGATGATCGAGCTGCTCCTCTCGAATCATCCGAAGGACTGCCTGATCTGCCATAAAAACGGCGACTGCGAGCTGCAAAGCCTGGCGGCGGAATGCGGCGTGCGGGAGGTTCCGTTCCAGGGCGAGATGAACAATTGCAGAATTGATCATTCTTCGCTCTCAATTGTCCGCGATATGAATAAATGCATTCTCTGCAAGCGCTGTCAGGAGGTTTGCACCAATGTGCAGTCGGTTGGCTGTCTGACTGACGTCGGCCGCGGTTTCCATACCGTCGTCGGGACGGCGTTCGATATGCCGATGATCGATACGACGTGTACCTTCTGCGGCCAGTGCCTGGCGGTCTGCCCGACCGGAGCGCTGGCGGAAGTCGATAACACTTCGAAGGTCTGGGACGCGCTCGTTTCCGGGAAAAAAGTTGTCGTCCAGACCGCGCCGGCGGTCCGGGTTGCGCTGGGCGAAATGTTCGGGATGGAGCCTGGCGAAGTCGTGACCGGGAAAATGGTCGGGGCGCTGCGGATGCTGGGGTTCGACTATGTTTATGATACGAACTTTGCCGCCGACGTGACGATTATGGAAGAGGCCGCCGAGCTGGTTCATCGACTGAAGCATGGCGGCGTGCTGCCGATCCTGACGTCCTGCTGCCCGTCCTGGATTAAATTCATCGAGCATAACTTCGGCGACATGCTGGAAATTCCGTCCAGCTGTAAGTCGCCGCACGAGATGTTCGGGGCGTTGGCGAAGACATATCTGGCGGACCGGCTGAAGATCGATCGCGAGGATATGGTTGTCGTCTCGGTTATGCCCTGCGTCGCGAAGAAGTACGAATCGGCGCGGCCGGAGCTTTCGGTTGACGGCGCGTCCGACGTCGATATCGTGATTTCAACGCGCGAGCTGGGGCACATGCTCAAGGAGATCGGCGTCCGGTTCGACGCGGTCCCGGACAGCGAGTTTGACGATTTCATGGGCGAGTCGTCGGGCGCGGGAACAATTTTCGGCGTCACCGGCGGCGTTCTGGAAGCGACGCTGCGGACGGCGTACGAATGGATTACTGGCGAAACGCTCGATCAGGTCGTTTTTGAGGATCTCCGCGGATATCGGAACGTCAAGTCGGCGACGATCGATATTCAGGGGAAACCGTTCCGTGTTGCTTCGGCGAGCGGGCTGAAAAACGCGCGGATGCTGCTGAACCAGATTCGGTCCGGCGAGGAAAAATTCGATGCGATCGAGATTATGGCGTGCCCGGGCGGCTGTATCGCGGGCGGCGGTCAGCCATCGGTTCATCAGGATTACACGATTCTCGAAAAGCGCATGGCGGCGATTTACAGGATCGACGAACGCAAGGTCATCCGCCAGTCGCATAAGAACCCGAGCGTGATCCGGCTGTACGACGAATTTATCGGCGAGCCCTACGGCGAAAAAGCGCATGCGCTGCTGCATACGGAATTCAAGATGCGGACGAAGATGTAGACCGGTTGAGGGGAGGGGAAAGAAGCTGACGTTTCTCCCCTCCCATGCGCTGTCTGGATCCGGAATTTGCATGGGCGGACGATGCTGGACGAATTTTCATTAAGGTACGAAGACCTTTGCGGTGTGAAAAATTCAGCCTGACCGAAGGTTCGATCCGCGGATCAAATCGATGCCGCTTAAATATGAACACATGTTTTATCCGCTTCGACAAATGCGGCGAAACGTGATATGCTTTCCGCTATGCAGAGCGGAGAACGAAAACGGCGGGTTCAGGCCTCGGAGCTGGGGACGTATCTTTACTGCGCGCGGGCGCTGGGATACCGGCGCGCCGGGGCCCCATCGGAAAACCGTGCGCAGATGGAAGCCGGGGAGCTCGACCACGACCGGCTCAGCCGGTCGGCGCGGCGGATCCGCGTTTCGGTATCCGTGTTGGCTGCGTTTCTTGTGCTTGCCCTGCTGACGCTTTGGGTGGTCCTGCGATCGGAGGGCGGATGAGCCGGTTTGGACTGGTTCCAATCCTGATTGCGCTGATCGTCGGGTGCGCTGCGGCGCTGATCGCGCTGATCGCCGCCGGCCGGCGCGGGCGGATCCCCTGGCGGCGGGTCCGTTACGACGACGCAGCGCGGCGTGGACGGAAACCGGAGAGGACGTATTATGACGCGGAGACGGGGCTCAGCGGGAAACCGGATTTTATTATCGACGGCTGGGGAACGTCGACGCCGGTCGAGGTTAAAAGCGGACGGACGCCGGATTCGCCATATCCGGGTCACGTGATGCAGCTGACGGCGTACTGTTACCTGATCGAGCGCTGCGACGGGCGGAGCGTTCGCCGGGGAATTTTACGTTATCCCGAGACCTCTTTCGAAATTTCGTATACAATTGAGTTGCGCCGCCGCCTGCTGGCGACGCTGGAGGCGCTCCGGAAGGCGGAAGCGGAAGGCTATCCCCGGACGCATCGCGATTTTACGAAGTGCCGCGGCTGCGGGTACCGATCGCACTGCGACGAGAGGTTAGGAAGCTGAGATGAAATCTCCGACCCGAAAACCGAGGAATATCGCTGTCGTCTGGCATGGCAGTATTGAAGGCGCGGAAAGCGTCGCGCGCGAGATCGCCGCGGCGATCGAAACGGACAGCTCCGGCCGGGCTTCGGCGGAATGTTCCCCGCTTCATGACGAAGCGTTCCGGATGCGGCTGAAACAATATACGTACGATCTGGTCATAACGCTGGGCGGAGATGGAACGATGCTGCGGACCGGACGGCTCTGCGCTCCGCTGAAGGTCCCGATCTGCGGCGTGAACCTGGGGAGCTTCGGTTTCATGATGGAGCTGCCGAAAAACGGCTGGCGGGAGGCGATTCCGGCGCTGATCGACGGAAGGTTCCGGATCGAGACGCGGATGATGATTCATGTCGACGTGATCCGTCCTTCAGGGCTGACGGTAAGCCGCGACGTCTTAAACGACGCGGTCATTGCGCGAGGAATGGACGTGCGTCCGGTTCGGACCGTCGTTCGCGTCAACGGGAATTTCCTGACGGAATATGTTTCCGATGGATTGATCGCGTCGACGGCGACCGGTTCAACCGCATATGCGATGGCGGTTGGCGGGCCGATTATCGAACCGGAGATGCGGACGATCCTGCTGATTCCGATCGCGCCGCATCTGTCGCTGAACCACGGCCTGATTCTCCAGCCGCACGATGTGATTGAATGCACCTGCCGGAGCCGCGACGTGACGGTTTTATCGCTGGACGGGGGGCCCTCGATTCAGGTCGCGGAAGAGGATAAAATCCGGATCACTGCTTCCGATGATTCGGCTTATTTCGTTCGGATCAGCTCGGACGGCTTTTTCTACCGGAACTTTATTCAGTACATGCAGCGGAACCCGAGCGCGGTTCAGTCGCGGACGCCGCCCGCTTAAGCCGTTCCGCAGATTGGCAGAGACCACAGAAGGAATGATATGACGGAAAACTTTGATTCACCCGATGAACTCAGCGTGACCGCCGATATGACCTGCTACAGGCATCCGGACCGGGTCACCGCGCTGCGCTGCCATTCGTGCCTGAACCCGATCTGTCCGGATTGCGCGCGGACGTCGCCGACCGGATATATCTGTCCGGATTGTCTTGAACGGGGACGGAAGCGCTTTGAAACGGCGCAGGGGCGGGACTATCCGCTTGCGGGCGGGGTCTCGTTCGTTTTGGGTCTGGCCGGCTATTGGCTGACGGCGCGGCTTCCCTTCAGCAGTATCTGGATTTCGCTGATCGGCGGATGGCTGGTCGGGATGGCGATTGCGAACGTTGTTCGCGTCGTAACTGAGAAGCGGCGGTCGCCGAAGCTGGTTTGGACGATTGTGGGGAGCGCCGGGCTTGGCGCGCTGATATTCGCGCTGCCGGGAATCTGGTTCGGGGACTGGTACGGGGCGATTCATCTGGCGCTTTTTATCGCGGCGGCGGGACGGGCGATTGCTTTCGGGTATGGAATCGGACTGCGGATTGGAAAGTAAGGATGGGCTTTCCGGGCAGTTTTCGGGCTGAGAAGCTTCGGAGAACCTGGAGAAGAAGGCGGATACATACGTGTTAAAGAGATTGACGATCCAAAATTTCGCGCTGATATCCTCGCTGGACGTATCGTTCTGCGACGGATTGAACGTACTGACCGGCGAGACCGGGGCGGGAAAATCGATCGTTTTGGACGCGCTGTCGGCGGTGCTTGGCGGGAAGGCCGACGTTGAAATGATCCGAGCCGGCGAGAATCGCGCGGTTATCGAAGCGACGTTTCAATATACGTCGATTCGCGCCGCGATGAACGAATATCTTGATGCGGGCGATTTGCTGGACGAGCCGGAGGACGACGAAATCGTCCTGAGCCGCGAGATTCGGACGACCGGAAGGAGCAGCGCGCGGGTTAACGGGCGCGCGGTCACGCAGGCGATTATCCGCGAAATCGGCGGCTTCCTCGTCGATATCCACGGTCAGTCGGATCATTTATCCCTCCTGACCCCAGGGTCGCATCTGGCGCTGATCGATCGTTTCGCGGATAATGCGCAGCTGCTCAGCGATTACCGCGCGCAGCTTAAAGCTTACCGTGAAGCGCAGTCCGAGCTTCAGGCGCTCGCGGGAAGCGACGCGGAAAAGGAACGCCGCCGCGAGATGATCCTCTATCAGCTTGATGAAATCGACGGCGCGAAGCTGAAGCGCGGGGAGGAAGAGCCGCTGACGCTCGAACGGGACCGGATCGGAAACGCCGAAACGCTGAATCGCTATCTTGCAAAAGGCTTTGACCTGTTAGAGGGACGCGGCGAACGTCAGCCGGGGATTGTCGACCAGCTGAACGCGCTGCAGGGCTGTCTGGACCGGATCGTGCGGCTGGACGCGGACCGGGGAGACTGGACCGAGATCGTTCTGAACCTGATCGATGCGAGCGCGAACCTGCTCGACGAGTTCCGCGCTTACCGCGAGGAGATCGATTATGATCCGAACCGGCTGACGGAGGTTGAAGAGAGGCTCCACCTGATTCATAGTCTGGAACGGAAGTACGGGGCGACGATCGACGACGTTTCCGCGTTCGCGGAGCGAATCCGCGCGGAGCTGGAGACGATCGAAAACGCCGATGAGCGGATTCGCGTTCTCGCGGCCGAGGCGGTGAAACGGAAGGAAGCGCTTTCCGGAATCGCGGAACGCCTTTCGCTTCGGCGGCGTGAGGTCGCCGGGCGAATCGCGGAGCGGGTCGAGGCGGAGCTGGCGGATTTGTCGATGGGGACCGCGACGTTCGAAATCAGCATGAAGCTGGAAGAGGACGCGGACGGGCTCCGGTTCGCGGATGGGCGCGCTTACGCGTTTAATTCGTCCGGATGCGACCGGGCGGAATTCATGATCGCTCCGAATCGCGGCGAAGGCGTTAAACCGCTGGCGAAGATCGCTTCCGGCGGCGAAACCTCGCGCCTGATGCTGGCGCTGAAGAATACGCTCGCGGAGGCGGACGAGATCCCGACGATGGTCTTCGACGAAATCGACACGGGGATCAGCGGGCGCGTCGGGGCCGCGGTCGGCGAAAAGCTTTGGCGCTTGTCAGGGAATCACCAGGTCATCTGCGTGACGCACCTGCCGCAGCTCGCCGCGTTCCGCGACGCGCATTTCAGCGTTACCAAGACCGTTCTGAACGATCGGACGGAAACCGGGCTCCGTCTCCTGAACGAGGAGGAATCGGCGCGTGAAATCGCGATGGTTCTCGGGGGGGCCGGGTCGGAAAATCTTCAGGCGGCAAAGGCGATGATTGCGGAAGCTGAGAAGCTGAAACGAAAAAATAGATGATATAATTTCTGTGATGAAAAAACTTTTCGCTTTCCCTAATTTCATCCCGCTGCTGTTGGCGCTGGCGTTGCTTATTACTGTCGTGCCGTCGGTTCATGGTCAGGCGATCGTTTCTCCCACGCCGGATTTTGACGGCAATATTTATTATATGGTTCAGGGGAACGATACCTGTTTGAGTATTTCGTTAAAAATGGGGATCGAAATCGAAACATTGCGGCAACTGAACGATCTGGATGTCGACTGCTCGCTGATCGCGGATACGCGGCTCTTATTGGGACGGATATTGACGGCGACGCCGACGTCGGGGCCGACGCCGACGCCGACGCTCGTCTTACCGACGCCAACGCCTTACGATGGGAACGCTTCCGTCTGTATTTACCTGTTTGACGACTTAAACGGGAATTCGACGGTTCAGGGCGGCGAAAACGGAATCGCGGGCGGCGCGGTCAGCGTGACCAAGCGCGACGGCGTTGAGAATTTTACCGGTTTGACGACGGGGATTGAAGATCTCTGTTTCCCGGAGGTTCCGGAGGGAAGATACGTTATCAGTATCGCTCTCCCGAATGAATATAATCCGACGACGGCGATGAATTACGAGATGGAAATTAAGGCCGGCGACCGGGTTCAGGTTAACTTCGGCGCTCAGAAGCAAGCCGTCCTGGAACAGAAGCTTCAAAGCGAAGCGCAGCAGGCGATTACCGAAACGAGGTCCCCGCTTTTAGGGATTGTCGGCGGCGGATTGATCGTGCTGGCGATCGGTGTGGCGATCCTATACGGAGTTATTTCCCGGAGAGATTAGATTCCGCCTTCTTTGATTGATGAACCCGTAAGGAATTTGAATTGCCTTTTGTTCGCCTCGCCGCTCCTTTTGATACGTTTTTTTTCTTTCGTCCTGAAACGAAGACGGATCTTTTTTTTAACCCGGAACGTTTTACCGGGGAGCGTATGTCTTTAATTACGCGGGGTTTCCCCGCTTTGAACCTGGAGCCGGACCGGCTGACGACGGTGGTTAAGGACGAGCGCGTCCGGACGCGGGCGGCGCTCCGGATTCGGTTCGATCCGGAAAAGAAGGCGGCGCGGATAGATTCGCTGTACCGTGCTGCGGGGATGACAGCTGCGGATTTGGAGGCGTTGATCGACGACGCGGCGGTTCGGGCTGGTGAAGCGGGGATGTTCAGCTGCGCTGTGACGCTCGACGATGGGAGCGAGCCGGTTGGATCGTTTCTTCGCGCGGGGTTCGTCCGCCGCCGGCGGCAGTCGGTCTACGTCGGAACCGTGGATGGTCTTCCAGCGGCGGACGTACGTCGGTATCGCTGGGCGCCGGTCAGCCGCTCCGTTCTTGATCCGTTTATCCGTTTCCGGAACCGGGAATTTAAGGAGAATCAGGCGGCGGCTCTTTTTGATTGGGACCGGCGAAAATTTTACGGACTTCGCGAGAGGAACCGGGTGATCGGCTGGGCCGCGGCTGCGAAAGGATCGCAATCGCTCTATCTGGAACCCTGCCTGTCGGCTGCGGGCTCCTCTGAAGCGGCGGAGGCGCTCGCAGCGCTCGCGGAGCGCTGCGGCGCGGAGGAGCGGACGCGGATTGCGGTCTGCGCCGATGAAACGCAGTGTCTCGTCGCGGATTGTCTTAAAAATCGGTATGATCTCGCGGCGGCGCAGGGAATTTACGTAAAATGCCTGACGCGGCCGGTCCATCTCCGCGAACCGCGTTCTGTCGAATCCTTCCCGAACCTGAGCGTTGCGGCGGTTCAAAAAGCAGAATCAAAATCGATAGAAACCTATGAGCCAGATTTTTGAAAACCTGAGTAATTTAGAAGATACTGGACGGCTGCTGAAAATCCTGCCGTCCGATTTAGCTGCGCGCGTCGAAGCGTCCGGCGATCTTTCCGCGCTGACGGAGATTGTTTTGGACGTCGGGCGGGAGCCGTTGGCACGATTCGGGGATCGCGAGGTGCCGCTGGCGGAGACGGAGGCAGATTACGACCTGATCGATCGGATCAGCGCCAACGTCGGCGAATTCGACCTTGATAATCGCGCCGGCATGATTCGCACGCTGCATCGTATTTCCGCGATCCGTAACCGAAAGGGGCGGATTATCGGGCTGACGATCCGGATCGGGCGCGCGATATTCGGAACGGCCGAAATTTTGCGCGACCTGATCGACGCGAACCGGTCGATCCTGATCCTGGGGAAACCGGGAATCGGGAAGACGACGATTTTACGCGAGGCGGCGCGGATTCTTTCCGAACGGAAGCGCGTCGTTATCGTCGATACTTCGAACGAGATCGGCGGCGACGGGGACATTCCGCATCCGGCAATCGGACGTTCGCGGCGGCTCCAGGTCGCGAAGCCGGCGCTCCAGCATGAGGTCATGATCGAGGCGGTTGAGAACCATAATCCGGAAGTGATCGTTATCGACGAGATCGGGCGCGAAACCGAGGCGCAGGCGGCGCGAACGATCGCAGAGCGCGGCGTTCAGCTGATCGGAACGGCGCATGGACAGACGATTAATAATCTGTTGATGAACCCGACGCTGTCCGACCTGATCGGCGGAATCGAGTCGGTAACGCTTTCCGACGAAGAGGCGAAGCGCAGGGGAACGCAGAAAACGGTCCTCGAACGGCGTTCGCCGCCGACGTTTAATACGCTCGTCGAAATCGTCGCCCGCAACCATATGGTCGTGTACGAAGATATCGCGGCGGCGGTCGACGCGCTCGTCCGCGGCGTCGCGCTTCAGCCGGAAGCGCGCCAGATCGACGAGCGCGGTCAGATCGTTCGGGCGAAAGCGGCAGCGCCGGTTCTCGAAAGCCGGACCGGCGTTCTCCAATCGGGCGGGCCGGAAAAAAACGGCGCCGTCAACCGCAATATTTTTCAGATCAGCGGGCATACGCGCCGTGACCGCGTCTGGGACGGGGCGCGTTCCCCCCGGCTTACGGATCCGATTCTCCTGAGCCCGGAGCAGGACGGCTTTCAGGATGGGCCCGACAGGCCGGCGGAGGATCCGGCGGCCGGATCGGAGAATGGATGGCGCGGGCGGATGGCGCGGAAAATCTTTTTGCATGGCGTCGCGCGCAACCGTTTCCAACGCGCCGCCGAGCGGTTAGGCGTTCGCGCGCTGATCGCGAACCGGATCGAGGAGGCGGACGCGTTGATGACGCTGCGTCCGTATTATCGCGACCGGCAGTCAGTTATCGTCGATGCCGAGGAACGCGGCGTTCCGGTTTACGTCCTGCGGGCGAATACGATTCATCAGATTGAATCCGGGCTTTCCTCGCTTTTCGAGGTCCCGATCCGGAAACGGGAGACGAACCGCGACCGCGCCGAAGACGAGACGGTTCAGGCGATCGAGATGATCCTCTCCGGAACGATGGACTGGGTTGACCTGCCGCCCGCCGATGCGCAGCTGCGCGCGCTGGAACATGAGCTGATCGAGAAGCATGGGCTTTTCTCACAGTCGATCGGGAAAGAGCCGAAGCGGTTTATCCGCGTTTACCGGTCGGAAACGAAAGAAGCGTAAGGATGTTTATCACGTTTGAGGGCCCAGATGGGTCAGGGAAGACGACGCAGCTCCGTCGGATCGAAAAGCTTTTCGCGCGGCTGGGCGTTCCGCTGATGGTCACGCGCGAACCGGGCGGGACCGAAATCGGGGACCAGGTCCGCGAGGTGATCATGAACATGAAAAACCGCTCGATGCGCCCGCGGACGGAAATCCTGCTCTTTAACGCCGCCCGGGCGCAGCTCGTCGAGGAGTCGCTCCGTCCGGCGCTCGCGAACGGCGTCGTCGTTATTTCCGACCGTTTCGCCGATTCGACGCTGGCTTATCAGGGGTACGGCTATGAAGCGGATCTGGCGCCGCTGCGCGCGCTGCTCGCGTTCGCTACCGGCGGCCTGGTCCCGGATCTGACGCTGCTCTTTGACGTTCCCGCCGAAACCGGGCTGCGCCGGCGAATCGCGAATCATGAAGAATGGAACCGGCTTGACGATTACAGCGTCCATTTTCATCGCCGCGTCCGCGAGGGGTATTTAGCCTTGGCGGCGGCTGAGCCCGATCGCTGGCGGGTGATCGACGCGGCGGTTGCCGTGGACGACGTGACGCGTGCGGTGATCGATTGCCTGGCCGACCGCGGCGTTTTGCCTTCGGAGGCGCGGGAGGTTCCGCTTTCGGAGATCGCCTGAAACTTCTATTAAATTTTAAGATCAGATTGAAACGAAGTGCGATAGAATCGGATTAGTTAAGATGAAAGGTTTTGATGCTATGAAAAAATATCGAATCTCGCTGTTGTTCAGCGCAGCGTTGGCCCTGATCGCCGTCGTTACAGGGGCTTTCGCCGAATCCTGGGAAGAGGCGGAAGTCGCGCCAATCGGAAGCGATCGAATGAAAGGGACGATTTTCGCGGGAATTCAGCCGAACGCCTCGATCGTCGAGAGTCTGGGCGAAATCAGCGACGCCGACTGGGCGATCGGTCCGGAGGACGCGCCGCTGACGATCCTGATGTACTCTGATTTTCAATGTCCTTACTGTTCGTTAGCCGGGTTGGCGCTGCTGGAGTATCAGGCGGCGCACGCGGACGAGGTTCGATACGTCTATCGTCATTTCCCGCTCCCGTACCATTCGAAAGCGCCGGCCGCGGCGTACGCCGCCAACGCCGCCGGGAAACAGGATAAAGCGCTGTTTTTTGAGGTTGAACGTCTTCTCTACGAGCAACAGGCTATCTGGGCGCAGCTGGAGACGGACGCGGATTTCGAAGCCTGGATTAAGGAAAAGATTCAATCGATCGATTCGATCGACTATAAGCAGTGGGAAGAAGATTTCAACGATGAAACGATGCGGGCGGAGCTGTCGGCCGCGTTCGATAAAGCTTCGGCGACCGGCCTGATCGAAGGAACGCCGACGTTGTTTTTGAATATGAATTCGTTTAAGGGCGGCTGGGAAGCGGCGACGCTCGATAAGTATTTATCATATTTCAAGCTTCAGCGCGAATTTTATACCGAGCTTCCGCCGATTGTCATCGACGCGGAGAAGGATTACCGGGCAGTTGTCGAAACGTCGAAAGGAACGCTGACGATCGATTTATTGGAAAGAGACGCTCCTGCGGCCGTGAATAATTTCGTTTTTCTGGCGAGCGAGGGCTGGTACGATGGGAATCCCTTTTACCGCGTTGAACCGGGTTTCATTGCCGAGACCGGCGATAAGGCTGGAAGCGGGCTTGGGAACCCGGGGTACTATTTTGCCGGCGACGAGAACGACCTGATGTATGGGGAAATCGGGATGGTTGGAATGGTCAACGGCGGGGAGGACAAGAACGGATCGAAATTCTTCCTGAGCGACGATCTGACCGCTTATTACACGAGTAAGATTACGGCGCTGAACGAGTCGACGAAGGAAGAAAACCGGCTCAGCGGGGACCAGATTTCCGCAGAGGTTGAAAAAGAGCTGGCGAAGCTCTCCGCCGCGTATCCGATTTTTGGCCGCGTCGTCGAAGGCGCGGAGCTGATTCCGGAGCTGACGACTGACGATTCGATCGTTTCCGTACGAATTGAAGTAAAATCCGAATAAGTTTATTATAATGACCGATGGGGGATACCCCCCATCGGTTTCAGATCGCCGAAAGACTGAGCGCGGGAATCCGCGCGGACTTCTTTTCTTTCGGAACGGGACGGAGGATAGGTTGAATCGTGTAACGCTCTTCAGGATTGTCGAAAGATTATATCGGGTCTTAAGCCGGGTCACGGTCGAGAACGAGGATTTACTGCCTGCCGAGGGTCCGGTCCTGATCGTCATGAACCATATCAGCTTTTGGGATTTTCCGGCGCTGTCGCTGCAGCGGCGGCGCGATGACTGGAACGTTTTTATCGCTTCGTCGTATAAGAATCATCCGATCTTTGGCCGGATCGCGGACTCGGTCCAGCTGGTCTGGATCGATCGTGGAAAAGCCGATTTCACGGCTATTAAACAGGCGTACGCCTGGCTCCAAAAGGGCGGCGCCTTTTCTCTCTCTCCAGAGGGGACCCGATCGCGTTCGAAAGGACTGCTGCAGGCGAAGGAAGGCGTTTCGATGATCGCGCTGAAAGCGAGCGTTCCGATCGTTCCGGTCGGGATCGTCGGGTCGGATCGTATTTTCTCGGACCTTTTGAAGCTGCGCCGCGCGCGGGTCACGATGCGTTTCGGCCCGCCGGCGTCGTACCCGCCGATCGATCCGGAACGCCGGAGCGAGTCGCTGCGCGAGATGACCGACGATATCATGTGCCGGATCGGCGCGCTGCTGCCGGACGCGATGCATGGTTTTTATGCGGGGAATCCTGCGATTGAGCGAATCCGCGCGGAGTGGCGCGGTCTCTATCCGGGAATGCATCTTCCGGATTCGGGCGGAACTGCTTGATTAATCGTGCTATAATCCTGAAGTTGAAGTGTACTGAATCCGACGTAACGGATGCCCGGAGCGGCCGAATTTCAGTAAAATCCGCTTAGCGTATAATTTATAATTGAGAAAAAAGAAGCCGACCCTGCGCGCCCTGACGGACGTCCTGAAGCAACCGGTCGCTCCGCGTTCATCCGGTTCCGCCGCTGCGAACGGATCAGGGCGCGAAAGGAACCCACGAAATAAAATGGAAAAATATATGAGAGCTGAAGAATTATTAAATTTACCGTTAGCCGAATTGCGTAAGATTGCCGTTGATTTGGAAGTTCCGAACGCGCAGCGTTTGAAAAAAGATACCCTGATCGTAAAAATCCGGCAGGCGGAAGGCGAACGCGAAGGCGTCGATATCCGCGGCGGGATTTTAGAAATTCAGAACGAAGGGATCGGTTTCCTGCGAACGAATTATCAGGTTGGAAAAGAAGACGTCTACGTTTCCCAGGCGCAGCTTCGCCGCTACGATTTACGCAACGGCGACCAGATTATCGGTTTTGTCCGTCAGCCGCGCGAATCCGAGCGGCATTACGGCCTCCTCCGGATCGAGTCGATCAACGGGCAGGCGCCGGAGCAGGCGAAGAAGCGCAAGAGCTTTGAGTCGATGACGCCGATTTTCCCGAATCATCAGTTCAATCTCGAATACGAGCCGTCCGGGATGGCGACGCGCATGATTAACCTGATCGCGCCGATTGGACGGGGCCAGCGCGGGATGATCGTTTCGCCGCCAAAGGCCGGGAAGACAACGATCCTGAAACAGGTCGCGAACGCGATTTCCGCGCGCTATCCCGATGTGCACCTGATTATCGCGCTGATCGGCGAACGCCCGGAAGAGGTTACCGACATGGACCGCTCGGTCGACGCCGAAGTCGTCGCGTCGACGTTCGACGAACCGGTCAACCAGCACGTCCGTACTTCGGAAATTACGCTGGAACGGGCGAAGCGGCTCGTTGAGATCGGGAAGGACGTCGTCATCCTGCTGGATTCGCTGACGCGGTTGGCGCGCGCTTATAACATGGTCGTCAATCCGTCCGGCCGGACGCTGTCGGGCGGGATGGATCCGTCGGCTATGTATCCGCCGAAGCGGTTCTTCGGCGCGGCGCGCAACCTCGAGGAGGGCGGATCGCTGACGATTCTGGCGACGGCGCTCGTCGATACCGGATCGCGGCTGGACGACGTCGTTTACGAAGAGTTTAAGGGAACGGGGAACATGGAGCTGCATCTGTCCCGGAAGCTTCAGGAACGGCGGATTTATCCGGCGATCGATATTGAAAAATCGGGTACGCGCCGTGAAGATCTCCTGATCGGGCAGGATCTCCCGCGCGTTTGGCTGATGCGCCGGATGTACATGCAGATGATTTCGCAGCCGCCGCAGGGCGCGGGGATGGATACCGCGGTCGCGACCGAGGCGATTATTCAGCGTATGCAGCGGGCTAAGACGAACGCCGAGTTCCTCGAGAATCTGACGGAGAATTCATGAAATCCTTTTCCCGGTCGGCGGCGGAGCGCGCGGTTCCGATTTGGGCCGCTCTGGCGCTTTGGCTGGTCGCTTTTGCCGCGATGTTTTTCATGGGCATCGTTATCGCTCAGCGGACGCCGGTTATCCGCGGCTCGGTCGATCAGGCGGAGCGCAGCGCTGAAATCGGCGCCGGATATCAGGAGCGCGTCGAATCGAACGCGTCGCTTCCGAGCCAGATTCCGCCGTATACTCCGGATTCGGACCAGTCGATCAGGCGTTCTTCGATCCTGATTACCGATAAACCGGAGTCGGCGGCGACCGAAGCGACGAAGTATACGATCGCGGCCGGCGATTCGATTTACAGTATCGCCAGCCGGTTCAACCTGGAGCCGGAGACGATTCTCTGGTCGAACTATGACGTTCTTCATGACGACGCGCATAATATTTCTATCGGCGACGAGCTGATTATTCCGCCGTCGGACGGGATTTATTATCTCTGGAAGGAGAACGACGTTCTGCAGCGGGTCGCGGATAAATATCACGTTGATCCTAAGGCGATCCTGCTCGATCCGGCGAATAAGCTGGATATTACGTCGCCGGCGATTAAAGCGGGGGAATATGTGATGCTTCCCGGCGGGTACCGCGCGACGGCTGTGATCAGTCCGGTCGTTTTTGAGTACTCGAAGGATTCCGGGGTAAAGAAGAAGATTTCCGGCCCGGGCGGCTGCGACTGGGATTACGCAGGGTACGGGAACGGTTCGTTCGTCTGGCCTTCGGCGACGCATTCCGTGTCGGGAAATGATTTCTGGTCCGGGCATATGGGACTCGATATCGCGACCGTCCTGGGTGGGCCGATTTACGCCGCCGACGGCGGGACGGTTATTTATTCGGGTCCGATCAGCGGCGGCTATGGGATCATGATCATGATCGATCATGGCAACGGTTACCAGACGCTGTATGCGCATTTGTCTTCCGTTTCGGTGAGCTGCGGTCAGGGCGTGTCGCAGGGGCAGGTTATTGGGGCAGGGGGAAGTACCGGAAACTCAACCGGTCCGCACCTGCATTTTGAGGTGCGTTATGGCGGCGGATATGTCAATCCGTGGAACGTGCTTTAGGCGCGCATTGCCGCTGTTGGATGGAAATCGGGACCTCCCGGCTCATGCCCGGGAGGTTTTTGATTCACTGCGCGGATGCGGTTCGAAAAAAACGTGTGGCTGTGGGGCTGAGCTGCGCAGAATGTAACCCGATTTATGTGACGGAAATCAGGATTGATTTAAAGCACTATGTGAGTACAATCCTGATATGAGATCGATCTCAGAGAACGATCTCATATCAGGGAGGCGCTCATGCCTAAGCCAATTACGATTACCGACGTTGCAATTTACGCAGGCGTATCTCGCGCGACCGCTGGCCGCGTAATCGGGAACTACGGTATTGTTTCTGACGAGGCTCGGAAAAAAGTTGCCGATGCGATTGCGGCTTTGAATTATCAGCCGAATTCCTTCGCGCAGGGGTTGCGGAGTCGTGAGTCTAAGACGATTGGGGTCGTTTTAGGCAGTATCAAGAACAGCTACTGTAATTCACTGGTATACGCGATTGAAAAGGAGGCGGCGGAGAACGGATATCATGTCCTCATTTGTAATACGCAGGAAAATGTTGAAAAGGAACGACTGCAATTACAGAATATTTATGGGAAGATGGTGGATGGGGTCTGCCTGATATCCGCTTTTTCACGCGGATCGTTTATTCCCAAACGTGATCGCTTCTTATACGACGGCGAGGTTCCGTTGATCGTCCTTGATCGCGAGATTAAGGGTCTTGAAATGGAGCTGATTCAAAGTACGAATAAAAAATCCTCTTATGACGCGACGTCATACCTGATCTCGGCGGGACATACGAAGATTGGCGTTATCGGAACGAAAGAGTATTCAACGGTCATCGACCGCGTTTCAGGATATAAGAAAGCGCTCCGGAACCATAATATTCCGATTGATGAAAGCCTGATCTCGTATGGGGATTATTTTGAAGAAAAAATGGGCGCGGCGTTAGCGAATGAATTGCTGCGAGGGCATCCGGAAATTACGGCGCTGTACGTTCTGAACGATTCGTTCTGTCCGGGAGTTTTGATTGAACTGAAAAAATGGGGGATCAAGGTCCCGAACGATCTCTCGCTTTTAGTCTGGGACGACAGCGAACTGAACGAGTTGCATGAAATCACTACGGTCGTTCAGCAAGTCGACGAAACAGGCAGAAGAGCGGTTCAACGGCTTTTATCCCTGATCAGACATCCTGAATTACGACGGGAACGGCAGAAAGTGTTGCTGCCGACTGAATTAATAGTCCGTGCGTCCTGCGGTTCGCCGCGGATAGGGAAGTTGCCCATTCTGGGCGAATGAATTCAAAAAGGAGATATATATGGCGTTTATTATTGGCATGAACAGTGGCTCATCATTTGATGGAATTGATGTCGTTCTCTGTGAAACGGAGATCGAGGATGATGGCTTTCCAAAAAAACCGAGGTTTATTTGCGGAAGCTCATATGACTGGCCTGATGAGGTCAGGGGGATTGTCTCTGATTCGTTTGTCAATAAAGTCGACATGATCGGTTTGAACCGGCTGAATTATATTTGTGGTGCTGTTTTTGCTGAGAAGGCGGCAAAATTCATGAAGGATAATAAGATCGATCCGCTTGATGTTGCTGTGATCGGCGTAGACACGCAAACAATCTATCAGGAACAACCCGATCATAAACGGATTTCTGAGATGAGCGAGGCGGAAAAGGCGAACTGGCCGGGAAGGTGGCTGAGCAAGGCATATCCGGCTGGGATGCAGATGGGCGAGTCGTCGGTTATCGCGAATTTGACGAACGTCGATACCGTGACGCATTTTCGTCCGGCGGATCATGTTTTTGGTGGATCTGCGGCTCCATTAATGCCCTATCTTGACTTTATCTTATTTCGGAAAGATGATCATCCATCAATGACATTGAATATTGGCGGAATTGCGAACTTGCATGTTGGCTGTTCTGATCGGGCAAAGATGTTCGGGTTTGATACTGGTCCGGGAAACGTCATTTCGAATTATATGATGAAAAAACTATTCGGACGCGATTATGATCAGGATGGGCAGGTCGCCCGAAGTGGTCAGGTAAATTCAGATCTACTCGATTATTTCATGCATCATCCATTCTTTGACAGGCCGGTTCCCCGATCCGGATGGATCGCCGATTATGGCCCGGCTTATATTGACGGTGTTTTGACCCGGTTCCTCGGGCTTCCAAAGGAAGATTTTATTGCGACTGCCTGCGAGTTTACTGGTGCGGCGGTTGGGAAGAGCCTGACAGATAATATTCCGGAATCGATTATTCGAGTAACAGATAAGCTGTACACGTCTGGCGGCGGCGTAAAAAATCCCGCGATTATGGCTGCGATTCAAAAGTACGTCCCGGAAAACATTACGGTTACGACCTCCGCGGATATTGGAATACCCCCGGAGTTTAAGGAAGCGATCAAATTTGCGACGATCGCCTATTCGACGATTAACGATATTCCCGGGAATATTCCAGCAGCTGGGCACGCGTCTCAGTACGCAATTTTAGGGAAAATTGCCCGGGCTCCCAGGCATATCAGAGGCGGAGCGCAGTTCGTTCGGGAGAACCCCGCGCGGTAAATTGCGCGGCGGAAAAAAGAAAGGATTGAAAGATGAAAAAAATAATGGTTGTTTTATTGATTATCGTGGCGGTGGGATTATTTTTCGGCTCCGTTGCAGCCGCCCAAGAAGCCAAACCCATCAAAATTGGCGTCTCATTCGGCCAGAATGTCCATCCCTTTTTTGTCGCGATGCAGTTAGGTATCGAGGCGGCCTGCAAGGAGCTTGGAATCACAGATTATACCATTCTTTCCGCGGATTCCGTCCTCGAGACGCAGGTTTCTCAGATTGAAAATTTGGTCAGTATGGGAAGCGACGTTATTCTGCTGAATCCGTATGATTCGGACGGGGTCGTTAACGCGGTCCGATCGGCCTTGGATTCGGGCGTTGGAATTTTTACGATGGATATCGACTGCGAAGGGTCAACTGCGTTTGTCGCTTCCGATAATAAGACTGTTGGGAAAATGTTAGGCGAGTATGTTTCCGAGAAGCTTCAGGGAGAGGGAGAAATCGCGATTATCGACGGTATTTCGGTAACTTCGTTAAAGGATCGAACGGAAGGGTTTCATGAGGCAATTAAAGGAACGAATATTCGCGTTGTCGCAGAGCAGTATTCGGCAATGGCGCGCGATACGTCGCTCGCTTCAGCAGAAACGATTCTTCAAGCGCATCCGGATATCAGGGCTTTTGTCGGCGTAAACGAGAATTCCGGGATGGGGATTCTGAGCGCAGTGACTTCTTCAGGCCTGGAAGGAATTTTGCTGACGACCGTGGACGCGACGGCTGAGAATCTGGCGGCGATTCGAGACGGTAAAGTCGAAATCGGAATTTCTCAAAATCCTTATCTGATGGGCTATCAGGCGGTTGAGCAGGCAGTGAAATGGTTCAGAGGAGACGAAATAGAGAAATTTATTGAGATTCCGGTTGAGTATATGGATAAAACGAATGTTGATGAATTTATCGAACGTGAAAAAGGATATGGCGTTGAGATCAAGTAGTTTATAAGGGGAAGCTGCGAAGCCGCCTGTCCAGTATGCTGACAGGCGGCTTTGTAAAAGGGGAGCGGAGGTAGGCAGATGCCTGAAACGATCGTAAGGATGGAACGCGTATCAAAATCATTCGCCGGAATTAAGGCTTTGAACGACGTTTATCTTGAACTATATGAAGGTGAAGTCCATGCCCTGATGGGAGAAAACGGCGCGGGAAAATCGACGCTCATGAAGATCCTCACTGGGGTATACAGTATGGATTCCGGTTCGATACAAATTTACGATAAAGCCGAAAACAAGCTGGTTCCGGTCGATATTCGAGGCCCGTTGCACGCGCAGCAGCTGGGATTGAGTATTGTCTTTCAGGAATTAAATCTCCTGGAAAACATGAGTATCGCTGAAAATATCTTTATCGGGAGAGAGCCGACGAAATGGCTTTCGGCTTTAGACCGTCGTCAATTGAACGAGTTGGCGAAAAAGGAATTGGAAAAGGTAAACTTGAACTTGGATCCGGATACGCCGGTTTCTTCGTTGAGCACGGGACAAAAGCAGTGTGTTGAGATTGCGAAGGCGCTCTCCTTTGCCGCCCGGATCGTTGTTTTTGACGAACCGACAGCCAGCCTTTCGGAACATGAATCGCAAGCGCTCTTCCGTATTATTCGTGATCTGAAAACCAAAGGCGTCTGTGTTGTTTATATATCGCACCGGATTGAAGAGGTTCTCGATTTGGCTGATCGGATTACGGTATTTCGGAATGGCGAGTTTGTTCGAACGGTTGTGAACGAAGCGGTTTCGGAATCGGATCTGATTCGCCTCATGATCGGACGTCAGTTGGATCAGGCCCGTTCAGATCGAAAAACCACGTCTACGGCAGAAAAGTCCGCGATGCACGTTCGTAACATTCGGGTTTTCCCTGATTCGGTTCCAATTGAATTCTCGCTTCGAAAACAGGAGATTTTAGGAATATTTGGCCTTGTCGGCGCCGGACGAACGGAATTATCAAGGATATTATTTGGGATCGATCCGACCGACACGGGGGAAATATATATCGATGGCGGTAAGGTGAAAATTTCCTGCCCTGCGGACGCGATTAAAGCTGGAATTGGCCTTGTCCCTGAGGACCGGAAAAATCTTGGGCTGCTGTTAGATATGAGTATTGGCGACAATATTTTGATCGCTAAATTAGGACAGGATCAGGAAATCGTACTGAAGAAGAAAAAAAATGCGGCGATCGTTGAACGGTACATATCCGATCTCTCAATTGCGCTGCATACCAGCTCTCAGGCGGTTAAAGAGCTGAGCGGAGGAAACCAGCAGAAGGTTGTCATTGCGAAATGGTTGGCGATGGGACCAGATATCCTGATCCTGGATGAGCCGACGCGCGGAGTTGACGTCGGAGCGAAAGCTGAAATTTACGCGTTGCTCCGACGCTTGGCGGATGGCGGGAAAACAATGATCGTTATTTCGTCTGAAATTGCCGAAATCCTGAGAATCAGCGATCGGGTTCTTGTGCTTCACGAGGGATCGATTACCGCAGATATTCCGATAGATCAGGCGAATAAGAACAACATCATGGAAGCTGCGTTTGGAGGACTTAATCATGGCTGAGAAAAAAAGTTTGCGGATCAAATCCATGCGGGAAGCGCTCTTATTAGGAGTCGTTTTAGCGCTTTGCGTAGTTTGGACTGCGTTGAATCCAAATTTTATTAAATTAAATAACGTGATTAATATCCTGCGGCAGAGTTCTTTTACGGCGATTGCCGCTGTTGGGATGACGATGATCCTGCTGATCGGAGAAATCGATCTCTCCGCCGGATCTGTTGTATGTATTTCCGGTTTGCTTGGCGCGATGGTTTGCCGGGCGACGAACAGTCTCGCACTATCGGTCTTAACCGCGTTGACGGCCGGCGCTTTGACTGGCCTGATGAATGGGGTGCTCTGTGCAAAGGGGAGGCTTCCCGGCTTTATTGCGACGTTGGCGAGTATGACCGTTCTTCGCGGACTTGCGTACATTATTACCGGCGGAAATTCTGTCATCTGGACAAACAGTGCGTTTACGAAGATTGGGACCGGTTACGTTTGGATCGTGCCGATTCCAGTTATTATCATGATTTTCGTGCTGATTTCAGGAGTGTACCTGACGACCGAGTTGAAATTTGGGCGATATATTTACGCAGTTGGCGGAAATCTGGAAGCGAGCCGTTGGTCGGGGATTGAAGTTGATAAAGTAAAAATAATCGTTTATATAGTAATGGGGATCCTGACGTCGATTGCCGGGCTGATTATTACTGCCCGACTTGGTTCGGGGCAGCCGTCCGCAGGAACGAATTTTGAAATGGACTGTATTACGGCCGCGGTTGTCGGTGGAACGAGCTTATCCGGAGGGAAAGGGAAAATCATCGGGACGATTTTTGGAGTTCTGCTGCTGACTGTATTGACGAATGGGATGACGCTGGTCGGGATTAACACTTACTGGCAGCAGGTCCTGAAAGGGATCATCATTGTTGTTTCAGTTTTAGCAGATACGAAACATAAGAAGAACGGTTAATTTGTTTTGTGAAAACTGCCTGCTCAGGGCAGTAGCGGGATCGGAGCAAACGGGCGATTCCTTGTGAATCGGGAAATGAGGGAACAGGATGAAATATTTTATTGACAGCGCTGATTCAGGAAAAATTCAGGAAATTTCGGACAATTATCCGATTTCCGGAGTAACGACGAATCCAAAGATATTATCTTTATGCGGAACTGGTTTGTCTGATCTGATTCCGAAAATTCGGAGGCTTGCAGAAGAGAGAGACTGGCAGGTTTTTTTTCAGGTGACTGCGGAGACGGCGGATGGGATGGTCGTTCAGGCGTTGCGTTTACGCGATTATTTCGGTGAACGGTTGATTGTTAAAATACCTGCGGTAAAAGAAGGGTATAGGGCTGTTCAGCTTTGTTGCAAGCAGAAAATACCAACCGCGGTAACTGCGGTTCATTCACTTTTGCAGGCTACAATTGCCGCTGAACAGGGAGCGGCTTACGTTGCGCCCTATGTAAGTCATTTGGATCAGGTTGGATGCGGCGGGGTTCGCGTTGTTGGCGAGATCATCGAAGCTTTTAATTTGTCCGGATATGATTGTAAGGTTCTTGGGGCAAGCTTCCGAAACCTGGACCAGATCCGTGGACTTGAATTAAAAGGTTGCTATGCTGTTACGCTTGCGCCTGAATTATTTGATCAGCTGATCTCTCATCCGTTGACTGACAGCGCGATGATTCGTTTCAAGCAAGCCTGGACGGATCGTTTTGGTGGTAAAGAGATTGATGCGTTCCTGTCATAAGTGGAACGTGCTTTAGGCGCGCATTGCCGCTGTTGGATGGAAATCGGGACCTCCTGGCTCATGCCCGGGAGGTTTTTGATTCACTGCGCTTTCTGATAAAATCATAGTCAATCATGAGCAGCCGAAGAGGGTTCTGGTTCGTTATTGTCATCCTGATTGGATTCGGGATCGGGCTGTACTTTGCATGGATGGTTTATCCGATTCATATTGTCGATTCCACGTACCACGACCTGCGTCAGGACTACAAGACGGATTATGTCCTGATGGTCGCAGAGGTGTATCAGAAGGACCGCCGCCGATTTGACGCGATTATCCGGCTGGACAGGCTTGAGGAGGAGTCGACCGAAGCGGCGATTTTACGCGCGATCGAGAACGCCGAGAAGCTGGGGTATCCGGATTCGGATATCGATATGCTTTACGCGCTGAACGCCGCGATCAGCGGTAGTGCGGAGGATAGTTTAAGGCCGGAAGACGTGTATATCGACTTTAACCCGCTGCAGGCGACGCCGACGTCCACCGCTGAACCGGGGCCGATCCTTGAAATCGGCGGCGATCCGGCCGCGCCCGCCGCGGCGACGGCCGTGCCGCTTCCGACCGAAACGGCGGCGGACCCGTTTGGAACGGAAGCTGAGATGCAGAATCCTTTTCAGACCGGGACGGATTTTTTCGGCGTTTTCCCGACCGGCGAACCGTTCCTGAAGCCGCTGGACGCGGTTCCGACGCCGGCGGGGGAACCGTTTGACTGGAATTAAGCGAGGACGGGGGAGGAAAACATGGTTAAATCTGGGAAGGGCAGCCGGCTCTATCTCCTGACCGGGCTGCTGATCGGCTATGTACTGGCGTATCTTGCCAGCTGCACGGTTCTTCCGCTCGAATACTATGATATCAATCCGGCTTCGCTGCACCGTGACCTGAAGATGGATTATTTCGTTTTGATCGCGGATGCGTTTGCGTCGAACGACGATATCGGCCGCGCGGCTGCGCGGATCAACGCGCTTCTGGACAATCCGGATATGAACGATCTGCGTGTTTTGCAGTTTGAAATCGAATCGGACGATCGTTATATCGGATCCGGCGAGTCTGTTCGCAGCCTTGTCAACCATATGGACGTATTTCTTCAGGCGATCGGCGGCGGAGCGGCGCCGGCCGCGCCGGTTGAAGCCCTTCCGACCGCGGTTCCGGACGAAGACCCGTTCAGCCCGCTTCCCGGCGGCTAAGCTTGTTCGCTTTCCGGGTAGAAAGATTACCATGGAGAAGGTATAATAGGCTTTGTCGGCAGGCGTGGAAAACCGGGGCTGCCGGCGGCTGGGCCTGAGGACGATCAGGAAAATCAAGACAAATCATCAGAAAAGGATAAGGAGTTCTTATGATCCAGGAGATTTTAACCGATGCTGAAACGCGGATGAAGGGCGCGTTAACCGTTTTGAAAAGCGATTTGGATGGGATCCGGACCGGGCGGGCGACTCCGGCGTTGGTTGAAAGGTTGGACGTTGAATATTACGGTTCTCAGACGCCGTTCAATCAGGTCGCAACAATCAGCTGCCCGGACGCGCGAACGATCATGATCCGCCCGTTCGAGAGTTCGCTGATCCGTGCGATGGAAAAAGTGATCCAGGCCTCTGAATTGGGACTGACGCCGAGCAACGACGGGAAGTCGATACGCCTGATGCTCCCGCCGTTAACGGAACAGCGGCGCAAAGAGCTTGCCAAGGTTGTCAGCAGCCGTCTCGAAGAAACGCGCGTCGCGATCCGGAACGTCCGCCGGGACGCCGCCCGCGATATTAAGGACGCGGAGAAGGAGAAACTGATCTCCGAGGACGAGATGAAAAAGGGAGAAGAGAAGCTTCAGAAGCTGACCGATAAGCAGATCGCCGAGATTGAAGTGATCGGGAAGAAAAAAGAAGCCGAGATCATGGAGGTCTGAGAAAGGTTCATGACGGAGACCGTATTGAACGTTCCGGCGGAGCGCGTCCCGCGTCATATCGCGGTGATCATGGACGGGAATGGCCGCTGGGCGAAGAAGCGCGGACTTCCGCGTCTCCTGGGTCATCGGCAGGGGACGGAGAACCTGCGCCGGATTATTAAGGCCTGCGTCAGGGCGGGGGTCCGGTACCTGACGATTTACGCGTTTTCTACCGAGAACTGGGGCCGGCCGCAGGACGAGCTCAAAGGCCTGATGCAGATTTTTAACGATGCGTTCGTCAACGAGATCAGCGAGCTGGTCCGCGAGGGTGTCCGCATCCTGCATATCGGCCAGCGGGAGGGCATCCCGGCTGACCTGCTGAATAAAATCGATCAGGCGGTTGAGCGTTCTAAAGATAACGACCGGCTGATCCTTTCGGTAGGGCTGAACTATGGCGGGCGGAACGAGATCATGCATGCGGTCCGGAAGATCGTCGCTTCCGGCGTCGCGCCGGAGGAGGTTACCGAAGCGCTGATTTCGGAGAGCCTGTTTACCGCCGGAACGCCTGACCCGGACCTGGTGATTCGAACCAGCGGCGAATACCGCATCTCTAACTTTCTGCTATGGCAGTCGGCTTATGCGGAATGGGATTTCCCGGACACGCTCTGGCCCGATTTTGGCGTGGAGGAACTCTATGCGTCGATCGAACGGTACGCGAAGCGTGACCGCCGTTTTGGGAAATTGTCCGCTAATGACGGCTAAGCTGACGAATTTGCAGCAGCGGATCCTGGCCGCGACCGTTTTATTGCCGCTGGTCTGCTTCCTGATTTACGCCGGCGGATTGGTATTTCTGGCCGGCGCGGTCGTTTTTCTCGGACTTGGGGCCTGGGAGTTTCATCATATTTATCTCAATAAGCCGGATAACCGGACGTCGACGATTTTCATGGTCGCGATGGTCGTGATTATGTGCCTCTGCCGTTATTTTTTTGGGTTCAACTGGAGCTGGAGGCTGTTTACGCTGTGTTTCATGCTGTCGATGGTTTTCAGCGTCATTTCGTATGAACTGGGCGACGACGCGGCGGCGAACGGCTTTTCGACGCTCGTTACCGGGGTCGTCTATTTAGGCTGGCTCGGGTCGTACCTTGTCGCGCTGAGGCAGCTTGACGATGGTCTGGTCTGGGTTGCCTTTACCGTATCGTTAGCGATCTCCGCCGATTTGGGCGCGTTCATATTCGGCCGATTATTCGGGCGGCGCCATATGTTCACGCGTGTCAGCCCTAAAAAGACCTGGGAAGGATATTTCGGCGGAATCGCCTTTACGATCGGCGTCGCTGCGCTGGCGCATGCCGTTATTCAGGGTGTTCAGGGCCTCATGTCGCTGAAGCTGGTTCTGGCGTTTGCGGTTGCGGTCTCGGTCGTCTGCCCATTCGGCGATTTTGGCGAGAGCATGATCAAGCGGTCGTTTGGCGTTAAAGATTCTTCCAACCTGATCCCGGGGCATGGCGGCGTGCTGGATCGGTTGGACTCGATCCTGTTTTCCATGCCGATTGCGTTCTGGTTCTACGAGATTGTCAATCGTTAATTTTCTGACAGCTTTATTTCGATCGTTCCGTTAGGCGCGGACGCGTCAACGTTGACCTGATACGAGTTGCCGGCGTCCAGAACCTCGCCGTTGGGATAAATTTGCCTGCCGCTCCGCGTATAAGCCGCCGGGTACGTGGCCTCCGCTTCGTCCGGAAGCGTGATAAACGCGCTGACTCCCTTGGGTACGTAAATTCGTAAATTCCCGTTCTGACAATCGAAACGGAGCGCCTGCTCCGTCTGATAGGGAAGAAGGACGTCGATATTGCCGCGGCGCGAGGTAACCGACGCTGAATGCAGCGCGACGCGCGACAGGTTGAGCAGCTGGTATCCGTTGTCCATCGTCGTGTCCAGCGTCAGTGGCAGGCTTTGGGCGACTTCCAGCTTCCAAAGCGCGTCGGTTTGCTGTTCCTGACCGAATTCGAGCGTTCCGCCGGTTCCGGACGCTTCCGCCGATAATTCATAGCGCATCAGCGCGCCAGAGCCGTCCGCGGTTTCGCTGAACGTTTCGCCGCTCGCGAGACGGACGCTCCCGATCAGCGCGCTTTCCCCGAGCGCGTTTCCGCGAAGGTCGATCTGTCCTGACGGCGCGTGAATTGTCAGCGAAGCCGCGTTATGATCCGGGTATGGGTAGGCGATGGTCTGCTCTGAAGCGCGCGAGGGAAGCGCGTATGGGGTCTGGCTGATCGTGACGCTTTTCGGGAGCGTGATATTCGGGATCGTCAGCAGCCCGTTCGAGACGAAAATCGTGATCAGGATTGCTCCTCCGACGAAAATGAGCGAGATGATTGCGCCAAGGATCCGCGAGCGAAGGAGAATATCGACGCCAATTGCGATGAGGAGGAGGGGCCAGAAGCGGTTGAAGATTTCGCGGAGGCTGCCGGCGTCCCCGCCGCCGAAGTTCATCATGAGGACCGCGCCGCCAAGCGCCGTCAGAACTGCGCCGCTGATGAAGCGCTTCTGAATCAGGAGAAAATCGAGACCCGCCGCGACGATAACGATTGCCCAGGCGCGTTCTAAAAAAGCCGGATCCGGCGCGCCGCCGAGCCCTGAGGCATAAAGCTGGAGAAGCGTTCCTCCGATGATCAGGAGAAGCGGAAGGGCGCTGCTGCCGCGTGGCTGCGGCGGGGGCGCGAAAACGGGATCGAGGTCATGATTCATACTTTTTTCCGTGCAATTAGTATGCCTTCAATCGTCAGGGAACGGACGAAATGGAACTGTCCCGGCTTTCCCTGCCGGTCCGGGCTGGCGGCGAACGATCGCGGACCCGATCGCCGCGCTCCCTTCGCTTAAGCCGATTTTCGCAGGGTGAACGTCATGATCAGTCCCAGAACGCTGAGCCCGATCAGGCCCCATGCCAGAGCTGGCTTGAACGCTTCGATTTTCATGAAAAAATCGTTGATGTAACCTCCGGGCTCATGGCGGTTCTCCGCGGGGCCAGGATTCGCCGCGGCTTCGGTCGCTTCGGCGGTATAGGTCGGACGCGGGGTCCGGGTTGGCGGGATCGGCGTCTTCGTAATCGTCGGCGTGACCGTATCGGTAAATCTGGGGCGGATGAGAATCGTGTCGCCCTCGTAGATAACCGGGTTCTCAAGATCGAGGCTGTTCAGGAGCGCAAGCCCGTTCCATCCGATATCGTACGCGGCCGCGATTTCAGAGAGCGTCTGATCCTTCAGCACGACATGCGCGACCGAGCCGTCCGCCGCCGGCGTCGAGGTCACGACCGGATTTTCGGACGGACGTTCCGTTCCAGTCCATGGAGCGACGTCAGGGGGCGGGGTTGCGTTTTCGATCGTCGGGAGCGGCGTATAGGTCAGCGAGCCGTTGGCGAGCTTTCCGGTAATCAACGCGACAAAGCGGCGGTTATTGATGACGATTGTTGCGATTCCGGCGTGCAGGTAATCGGCGCTCAGGAGTTTCGCGCGTTCTCCGACCGTTGAGAACCAGATCTCCTCGATTATATATTCCGGCGGTGTCGTCCGCCAGACCATCGCAGAATTCTGATGAAGCGAGAAAGCGGCTCCCCCGGCGTACTGATATTCCTGCGCTATCGATTTGAGCGACCGGTTGTCTCTCGATCGCTCGCTGAGCCGGTTCAGCTTAGCGAAGACGCTGACCTGCGCTGCGGCGACTTTTTGCAGCGCTGCGTCCAGGATCAGTTCCGGACGGTCATATTCGGCGCGCAGCCGGTTAATTTCCGTCAGGAGCGTTTCGACGTAGGTTTCGTTTTCACGAAATTCACGTTCTTCCGCGGACAGTTCGCGGGTTTGCGTTGCCGTCGGGTCTGGCGACGGCGTTATCGATGCGGACGTCGTTTCCCGTGCGGTTGGCGTTGGGACCGCCGCGGCGTTGGCGCGTCCGGAAAGAGCCAGGAGGCATCCGAGGATCAGGAAACTTGAGAACGTCCGCCGACGGTTCATGCCCTATTTTTCACGCAGGAACCCGAAGACCCAGGTCAGGATCAGCCCGATTCCGCAGGCGATCACCAGGAAAACGCCCAGCGTTCGCGCTCCCGGTTCGTCGAAAAAGGAAATATATTTGATAACCGGCCCCGGCGTCGGCGTCATCGTCACCGTCGGCGTCGGCGTATCGAGCGGAGGGCGCGTCGGGGTAATTGTCGAGGTTGGACGCGGCGTGTTGGTGGACGGCGGCGGCGTTACCGTCGGCGTCAGCGTATCGGCGACCGGCGTTCCCCCGTAGTGAATCAGGATGCGCTGTCCGGCTGTAACCGAGGTGTCTTCCGCGCTCATGTTATTCATCGCCTGGATCTGAGCGATTGTCGTTCCGTAGTTGATCGCGATCGTCCAAAGCGTTTCGTTGGCCTGAACGATATGGAAAATCGAGCCGTCCGGCTGTGCCGTGCTGGTCGCGAATTCGCCCGGCTGAACCG
>CALIHP010000013.1 GCA_938020565.1 uncultured Anaerolineaceae bacterium
CTCATTCCGTCCTCGCGCGACAGGTCGAACCCGCCGATATTGTAGCTGGCGGCCAGCTCCCCTGTCTGGGTCCGCGGATGATCAAAGACGAACGAGCCGGTGATTACGCGGCTGCGGATCAGCCATGGAGATACGCAGAGCGCCAGCCCCAGAACGAGCCATCCGGCGACGGCCGCGCGCCGCTTCAGCGCAGCGTTCCGGTTCGCGAAAATCGCGGTCGGAAGCGCGACGAGGAGCAGGATCAGGCTCTGCGTTCGGATCAGCGTCAGGATCCCCAGCGCCCCGCCGCTGAGCAGCGCGAAAAACCGCGCGCGCGGCGAACCGGAACGCGCCGCGGCCGCATATTGAATCAACGCCCAGAAAAAAAACGCCGCCGCCAGCGCCGCCGGCAAGTCGGCGAAAAAATACTTCGTGATCGAAACGTTATGCGCATATGTCGCCGCGAAAATACCATGCGTCTCGCGAAGAATACAAAGCGCGGCCGCCGCGGCGCCCGCGCCGCGGCTATGCAGCGCAGCGCCGACCTGATAGATCACGACCGGAAGCAGCGCTAAAATCAGCGTCTGGCAAACGATCACCGATTCGTAGCGGACGCCGAATGGCAGGTGACACAGCGCCAGGATCAGGATATACAGCGGCCGCGGCGGAATATCCGCGCCCTTGAACCCCATCCCGTTCATCAGCGCGCGCGCGTAATGACCGTAAAAAGCGCCGTCCGAAAACGGGTACGTTTCGAAATTCGGTTCGCGTCCCGGCGGCGAGAAAAACCCATGCTGATTCGGGATCGAAAGCCAGACGAGCGCGGCCGTCAAATAGATCGCAACAGGGATGAGCCATGCCGAATATCGAGCGGCGAATGGAGTCCGAAGGCCGCCCCAGACCGCCAGGAGCAGCGCCCAGACGACCAGAAGATGCCATTCGAGAAGCGGGACCGTCGGCTCGCCCCAGAACGCGTTTTCCTTCGTCAGCCCAAGCCCCGTCCGCCAAACCGTCAGCGCGACCAGCGACATCATCCCGAGCAGCGCAATAAAAATCCGCGCTTTCGTCCGACCCGCCCGTGCCGCCGCCGAATCCGCGAGGAAGGGATAGAGAACCGCGCTCAGCGCCCAAACCGCCAGCGCCGCCGGTTCCAGCCGCGTCAACAGGACCCTGTCCGCAAAAATACCGGCCGTTCCCAAGCGGAGCCGAACGATCAGCGCCGCCCAGACCGCGATCCCCCCGCCGCTGATCAAGGTCGTCAGTACCGCGAACCGGCGCCCGCCGCCAGAAAACGCAGCGCGCAATCCGGACCGGAATCCTGGACGGCTGACGACCGCTCCCGCGAAAATCAACGCCGCGGCCGGCGGAAGCGCCGCCGCCCAACTCAGAAGCGACCTCCGCAGCGGCGGCGCGCCCAGCCGCAACGGACCCAGCAGCGCCAACGCCAGCGCGCTCGCCGCCAGAACGCCGCCGAGAACGGCGAAGCGCCGAATCCGGACCGAATCCCGATCGATCGTCATGAAGCCCCTTTCCGCTCGCCGCTTCATGTTGGAAGACGCGAGCGCGATAAATCCGTTTATTATTATAAAAGAAGACGGACGGCCGCGCCCGAAGCGCGGAACCGATCCGCCAACGCGAGGGATTATCATGCGCAATCAACAAACGAACGCCGCCGAAACGCTCGATTTAAGCGACGGCGCGCTCAAAAAAATCTTCGAATCCGTCGCCGCCGGAAGGCTGAGCCCCGACGACGCGCTCGCGCGCTACCGCGAAAAGAAGGCCGAAGCCGTCGGCGAATTCGCCGTCCTCGATACCGACCGCGCGAACCGGACCGGGTTCCCGGAGGTCATCTTCGGACAGGGGAAAAGCGACGACCAGATCGTGACGATTTTCCGGCGGCTGCGCGCGAAAAATCGCTGCGTCATGGCGACGCGAATCACGGCCGACGTTTACGGCCGAATCCAGAGCGAGATTCCTGAAGCCGAATATGACCCGCTGGCTAAAATCCTGTATACCCGCGATCCGGAAAAGCCGCTTCGGCCCGGGATTACCGTCATAACCGCCGGAACCGCCGACCTGCCGATCGCCGCCGAAGCGGCGCTGACCGCCGAGCTGATCGGGAACGACGTTCTCCGGATCCAGGACGTCGGCGTCTCCGGGATCCATCGCCTCTTCAACCGGCTCGACGAGATTCGCGCCTCGCGGGTTATCGTCGTCGCCGCAGGGATGGAAGGGGCGCTCGCGAGCGTCGTCGGCGGCCTTGTCAGCTGCCCGGTGATCGCGCTGCCGACGAGCGTCGGATATGGCGCGTCGTTTCATGGACTGGCCGCGCTGCTGACGATGCTGAACGCCTGCGCGAATGGGATCGCCGTCGTCAATATCGACAATGGGTTCGGGGCCGGCTATCTTGCCGCGAAAATTAACGCGATGGGCTGCGACGGCGGATGAAACCCGAATTACGCGAAAAATACGAGCGCCTCCGGAAAATCCTGAGCTCGTTCCCGTCCGCGATCGCCGCGTTCTCCGCCGGCGTTGACAGCGCCCTCCTCGCCGTCGTCGCCGCAGACGTCCTGGGCGACCGGTTCAGCGCGCTGACGATCCTTTCGGATTTCAACCCGCCTGAGCTCCGCGCCGCCGCGGAAGCGTTCGCGGCGCGCTTTGGCTTCCGGCATGAATGGATCCGCGTTGAAATCGAAGAAGATCCGGAAATCCTGCGGAATCCGCCCGATCGCTGTTACCGGTGTAAAAAGCTCATGATGGAGCGGATCTGGGCGATCGCCCGGGAACGCGGCGCCGCAGTCGTTATCGAAGGACAGAACGCCGACGACGGAAAGGTTTATCGCCCGGGAAGACGGGCGGTCGAGGAAACCGGAACGCGGTCGCCGCTCGCGGAAGCCGGACTGACCAAGGCGGAAATCCGCGCGCTTTCGAAAGAGCTCGGACTGCCGACCTGGAACGCGCCCGCTTCGCCCTGCCTCGCAACGCGGATCCCGTATAACGTACCGATCCGGCGGGCCGATCTCGATCGGATCGCCGAAGCGGAACGCAGGATTAAGGAGCTCGGGATTGCGGACTGCCGCGTCCGGCTGATCGCCGGGATCGCCGTGATCGAAGTCGCGCCGGAGGACATGGAGACGGTTCTCAGCGCCAGGGAGGCGCTGAATACGCGGCTGCGCGCGCTCGGCTTTGAGCGCTGCGTTCTCGATTTAGGGGGTTACCGGAGCGGGAGCTTTGACGGCGGATTAATGACGCGGCCTGGAGCGCAGGGAGGAAAACGCTTCCCGCGCGTCGAATAGAACGCCGTTCTCAGCGAACTCCTCTTCAGCTTCGCGGATCACGGTATCGACTATGCCCGGTTCGACGTCCAGGGCTGAAAACCGCCAATCAGGTTGCGCCAACATTAACGAGTTATCAAGAACAATGATCCTTGCATACTGCTTCTGGAAAACGTACCCCAATTCATGGAATATCAGGAACCAGAAAGCGTGCCAATCCGAATTTCGCTGATTGATAACTATCATCGCCCTGTCCCGCGTAAGCCATTTTACCGCGCCGCACAGACCGCAGTTCGCTAAATCCGGCAAAACGATCAACACAACCCCGCAGGCATTCAGCAAAGACTGAATTTTAACGAGGGAACTGTCCGAATCGTCTTCGGCAAGCGCCCTGATTTTCGGGAGCGCATCCATAAGCGCCTGTTCATTAAACTCCGGCGCTTCGGTCTCGCCGCCAACCGTCATCGCCGTTTGGATCCACGCATTTGCGCGGACATTATTCATTTCTGCGCCCGGGCTTCCGAAAATCCGGGACTGGATCAGGTAATCCCGCTTTTTTAACACGTTTAAATCCGACACGCGCAGAAACCGCTGCAAATTCAAAACTCTTTGCGCTGAAGATTCCGTTTTTTCAACGAACCCATTCGTAACGAAATACGCGTAATCCAACATGCGCAAAATTTCCTCTTGCGCTTCGTCCCCTTTTTCGCGATCGATTTCAATGATCTTCGCGTTATACTGCGCGTTCAGGTTGAGCCACAAATTCACTGACGTTCCGAAGACGATCGCCAACCCGTTCGCCATTCGATTGGACAGCGGCGCTTTTCCATTCAGAAGAAGGCTGACCGTTTTCTCAGTCGTATCAAGCCGCTGTGCTAATTCCTTTTGACTCATTGCGAATTCCCCCAGCAGCTCCTGAACATAATATCCAGGGTGAAACGCAATTATATTTTTATAAATCGTTTTATTCATAATGCTTCGATATCTCCCAAACCAAAACGATTTTAACGCTCTGGCAAAACAGCGCGTCACCGTCCGAAATAAGTTCTGCCCCAGTCTCATCAAGCGGAATAACGATCAGGCGCCAACCCAATTTTCGTCCGATATCCAACGCGTACTGGTTCTGGCGACTTCCGCTGAGACCGTGCAGCCTGTAATTGAATTTCCCAACCTCCGCTAAATTTTCAGCAGCCAAAATCAGGTTGATCAGCTTCAAAAGTTTCTCAGCCGCTATCGGACCGATTTTCTTTACCGCGGCACGAAAATCGCCGCAAATTTTCTCATCCTTTTTATCCCGGTAGACGATTTTAATGAGAACCTCCAAAGCGAATTACCTTTTCGGTAATTTCATATATTGTACAACATCAGTCCCTGAAAATCAACCCCTCCCGGAAAAAATCCGGAGCTGTCATGCACCGCTTCGGATACCGGATTTTCATCACCCGTTATACGGTCATCATTCATAGTACCTCTTTCTCCCGGATCGGCGCATTTCTTTTTCTCCAAACCGTCAAATCCAGAGAACAGTTCGTCAGCAGATCGACGAGATCATCGCCGCGGATATTTTCCGCACGAATCCAATATTCCGTCATTTCAGCGCGCAGATCTTCAAGTCTGGAACGAATCCGGTTCGGGAGAAACGAATTATTGGCGACCCGGATCGAATATTTATTCTGACCGCTATACAGAATCGCCGCGCCCCGGATCAGGTCCGTCAGGAACAGGATCCGCGTACGCTCATGCCGGTCAACATAAATACCCGCCGCAGGGCTCAGCGCGACGTTCGGCGCAACCTGAACAATCGTCAGCAGGGCGATCATTATGGGCGAGGTCGTCTTATCATAGATATAAATTAAAATAAAAAAATCAAATATCCATTCTCCCCAGGAGGAAATAAACTGCCCGATAACCAGCGGAAGAAGCTCAGGCGTCAGAACGGCTTTTCTTCTCATACAAAACTCCTTATCTACGACTCACCGACCGCTATAAAGGGGAGATACTCGTCAATTTTCATCGTCTGAAGCGCCGGGAACTCTGCGAGCGCCCAGAACAGCTTGTCGATTGCGGAACGCCAGGATTTACGCTGTCAAACCTGTTCAGAAAACATTAGTTCTATTTTTATCCATCTCTTTTCACCCGTCAAGATTAAATATTGTTTAAATATCAAAACGGATCGCGCCGGTTTCCTCCCGAAATCTATCAGCGCAATCCGTTGAATCCTGACGAGCGCGGTTCGCCTCCGCCGCGGCGATTCCCTATCCCGCGCGCGCGGCAATCATTTTTTTCATCGCCTGAATCAGCTCATCCAGCGCAATTTCGCCCCGCTCGCTCATCATCGCGACCGTCGCTTTCGGGATCATGATCCGCGCCAGCGGCGTATTCAGCATCTTAAAATTCGGGCGCAGCCTGACCAGCTCTTCCTTCATCCATGGATAACGAGCCAGCAGATCCGACAGCTTCGTTTCCGCGCTGATTTCGATCGCGCCGCTTCCCACGGTCGTCTGCGGCGGTTCCACGGAAGGAGCCGCCGCGGTGGCATCCTCCGCTTTCTCCTTCTTTTCCGCGCCTCCCGCGTCCTCGTTCCAGGTCAGCAGCGTCCGCGAGCCTTCGAGACTGCGGATATGAAGCGCATCCTGCATCATCTCCAGTACGCCTCGGAAATTCCCCGCGTCGTCCCGGACGGCGACATATTTAATATAGACAAAAAAGTTTTCCTTATTGATCCAGAACTCCGCCGTGTCCTTCTCGCCGCTCCGGAAGCGGTCAATAATCTCCTTGACGACATGAACGCTGGCCTTCGGATGACAGTTTTTGACGTCGCGGCCGATGACATTCTTGCTGCGCGGAAAGACCCGGTGCTCCGTATCGGAGTAGAATTTGACGATTTCGTTCTCGTCGACGTAAGAAATATCGACCGGCAGGTGGCGGAAAATCAGGTTAATTTGATCAAGCGTCAGCTTCCCGGTCCGAACGTCGAGGACCTCATCCTGATCTTTTCCCAGCCCGTATTTCCCAAGCAGCTTCGATAAATCCCGGACGAATTCATTTTCATTCGCAGAGGCGGTCTCCGGGACGTTCCGCTCCGGCAGGGCTGACGTCTCGATCCAGGCAAATCCGATCTCGCGGTCGCCGGATTTCATTTCCTCAAACTCCGCATTGCTGATCATTTTTAACGACGTCGGATACAGGACCGATTCTTCCTTCGAAATCAGGTCGCGGATGTCTTCGACCAGCGTCGGCTGCATCCGGATAAAAGCTTCCTCGTCTCCATCTTCGAGAAGCTTCCACAGGTCCCGGATTTCGTCGCGAATATAATCGTCAAGCGTCCACATGATCGTCGTCGGCCGGTCGAAACCTTTCTTCTCCAGCAGCGAATACAGTTGGTTCTGCTTTCGGGAGAGATGAATCCGAAACTGAGTCAGACGGTCGTACAGCTCATGCCACTGATTCCGGATCACCGGATACTGAACGAGATCTTCAATCTCCAGCAATATCTTCCGCATCGCGTCGTTCTCGCGCAGATAACAGGCGATCGGATGATCCCGGTCGAGGGCTGGTTTCTCCTCGACGAGAACTTCCTCGAATAACACGAGCATTTCCTGAATCTTTTCCTTTTCCTGAAAATTCTCATGGCATTCTTTCATCTGCTGTTCCGCGAGCGCGATATCCGAAGGCGTTACACGCTTCACCTCTTCGCGCATGCGCCGCCGCGCAGCTTCCTGCGTAATTGCGCCGGCCTCGTACGCTTTATGAATCTCAACAATTAACGCGATCTTATTCATGTCCGCGTCCTGAATATATTTTTGCATGTCGTCCATGTTGGTTCCTCCAGATGGATTGGTGAGTAGAGTTTACCATTGATTAGCCAACCCTAACGTTAACAACAGATAAAAACGCGGCCCCGGAAAATAAAACAGGGAACCCGAAGATCCCCTGTCCATATCCGAACGCGGCGCAGACCGGTCCGCTCAGTTCTCCTTGATATACGGTTCGCCCAGCTTCGCCGGAACGTTAAACGATCGCCGCGTAATCGTCAGCGCGATCGTCAGCAGGTACGGCAGCGCGATAAACAGCTCGTTCGGGAAAAAGCTCTGCCCGCCCAGCGACTGCATGTAAATCGCGACCGCCTCCGCCAGACCGAAAACGATCGTCCCGACCAGCGCCCCCTTCGGGTTCCAGTTCCCGAGGAAGCAGATCGCAAACGCGATCCAGCCGCGGCCGCCAATGATATTATCCGCGAACATGCCCAGGTAACCGATCGAATAAAACGAGCCGGCGATCCCGCCCATGACGCCCGACAGCAGCACCATCAGGAAACGGACGCGGTTGACGCTGATCCCCGCGACGTCGACCGCTTCCGGATTTTCTCCCGTCGACCGGATCGTCAGCCCCCAGGAGGTCCGATAAAGGATAAACGCGCTGATCGGGAGCAGGAGATAAATCCCGTAGGTCAGGATATTCTGATCAAACAGGATCGGACCGATCCAGGGAATCTTCGACAGCAGCGGGACCGGCAGGCTCGGCAGCGGCCGGACCGTCAGCGGCGTCGTCGGGACGCCGAAGATGACCCGCTGGAAAAAGGCGCAGATCCCGACGGCGAGAATATTCAGCGCCGTCCCGGTCACGACCTGATGCTGCTTCATGAAAACGGTAATCCAGCCGTACACGGCCGCCAGCAGCAAGCCGCCGAGAATCGCCCAGATCAGCCCGAGCGCCAGGCTCCCGGTCAGGTATGCGCCGGTGAAGCCGGCCCAGGCCCCGATCAGGAAAATCCCCTCGATCGCCGTGACCATCATCCCGGAGCGTTCCGCGTAAACTTCGGATATCGCGCCGTAGAGGAGCGGCGTACTCATCAGCACCGCGCGTGAAAGCAGTCCGAGAATCATGCCGCCGCCTTTCGCAGCTTCCGGATCTCACGGGCGCGATCCATCGCCGCACATTGATAATTCGATAAGATTACGAAAATCATGACAAACCCCTGCATCAGTTCGATAAAGCTCGGCGGAATCCCCGCGACCTGCGCGGCGACCAGTCCGCCGACGCGCAGCGCGCCGAAGAGAAGCGCGGTAAATATAATCGCGATCGGGTTCGCGTTCGCAAGGATCGCGATTCCCAGCCCTTCCGACCCGATCGTCGGATTAAACCCCTGAACGAGCATGTGCTGCATGCCGTTGACTTCGGTCAGTCCGGCCGCCGCCGCCAGCGCGCCGCTGATAAAAAAGGTCAGAACGTACAGCTTTTTCGCGTCGATCCCGGACATCTCCGCCGCGCGCTGATTCAGCCCGACGGCACGGATCCGGAAACCGAACGGCGTCCGGTAGAGAACGACCCAGATCAGGACCGCCGTCAGGACCGCGATAACGAAACCCCAGTGCAGCCGCGTTCCCTGAACCAGCTTCGGAAGCCAGACGCTTTTCGCGAGCGGGTTCGTCTGCGGATATTCGCCTTTCGTCTCTTTCAGGACCGTCCGCAGCAGGTAATTCATGAAGTTCAGCGCGACATACGTCGACATCATACTCGTTAAGAACTCGTTCGCCTGGTACCGCGCCTTGAAGAACCCGATCAGCGCGCCCCAGGCGCCGCCCGCCGCTAAAATCGCTGAAAACGCGAGAATCAGGACAACCGCGCCCGGAAGCCGCTCGGCGAGCGATAACGAAACCGATACCGCGACGACTGCGCCGATATAAAACTGCCCCTGCGCGCCGATATTAAATAAACTCGCCTTATACGTAAACGTAAACGCCAGCCCGGTAAAAATCAGCGGGGTCGCTTTTACGAAGATATCGAAAAACGTATACTTATCGCGAAAAAGCGACGCGAAAAGAATCCGATAGACTTCGACCGGATTCCGATCGATAAAAACCAACAGCAATCCGCTCAGCGCTAAACCGGCGCCAACCGCCAGCAGCCGGAAGAGAATCCCATCACGCAGCTTTTCATCCATGCGCGCCTCCTTCGCCAACCCTGTACCCCGCCATCAGCAGGCCGATCTCTTCTGTCGACAATTCGCCGCGGCGGTAAACGCCCTGCAATTTTCCTTTATACAAAACGGTAAAGCGATCCGAAAGCGCCATAATCTCGCTCAGTTCGGTCGAAACGAGAAGGATCGCTTTGCCCTTTTCTTTCTCTGCGCGAATGATCCGATGAACGTTGTCGATCGCGCCGAGATCGAGCCCGCGGGTCGGCTGGTCAAAAATAATGACCTTTTCGCCGATCTCGACTTCACGGGCGACGATGACCTTCTGCTGATTGCCGCCGGAAAGCGTCCTGAGGATCGCGTTCGGCCCTGACGCTTTTATTCGATAGGCCGAAATCGCGCGGTCGGACGCCTCGTCGACCTTTCGCCGGTCGATCAGCCCGTTCTTCAGCCAGCGCGGATCAAAGCTGGTCTTGAGGATCATGTTCTCGGCGATCGTCATGTTCATGACCAGCCCGTCGCGATGCCGGTTGGAAGGAACGTAGCCGATTCCCCGCCTGATCCGCGCCTGAATATCGAGCTTTTCAATCGCCTCGCCGTCCAGACGGATCGTTCCGGCCGCCGGCGGGAGCGCGCCGCAGAGCACCTCGCATAACTCCTGCTGCCCGTTGCCGCTGACCCCCGCGATTCCGAAAACTTCTCCGGCGTGGATCCCCAGCGTAATATCCGACAGACTTGGAACCGCGCCTTCTCCGCCAACCGTGACGTTTTCAAGCGAAAGGCGAACCGGCGCCAGGCCGGCGTCTTCGCGGCTTTCCGCGCCCGGCTCGCCGTCCAGCTCGCGCCCGATCATTAACCGCGACAGCTCGCGCGCGTTCGTCTCGTCCTTGCGCAAGTCGCCGGAAATCCTCCCGCTGCGCATGACAATAATCCGATCGGCAACCTCCATGACCTCCTGAAGCTTATGCGTAATGAAAACGACCGAGTTTCCCTCTGCCGTAAAGTTCTTAACGAAGGTCATCAGCTGTTCCGATTCCTGCGGCGTGAGAACCGCCGTCGGTTCGTCCATGATCAGCAGGCGGGTATTCTGATAAATCGCTTTCAGGATCTCGACCTTCTGCTGAACGCCGACCGCGAGACTGCTGACTTTGGCTTTCGGGTCGATTTCGAATCCATGCGCCGCCGCTAATCCGGCGACTTTCCGATGAACCGCGTCCCAATCGATCGTCCCATGGACGGTCCCGAGAATCAGGTTTTCCGTAACCGTATGCGCCGGGACTAACGAAAAATGCTGCTGGATCATCGTAATCCCGAGATTCATCGCGTCGCGCGGCGAGCGGATCACGACCGGCTTTCCGTCTTGAAGAATCTCGCCGCTGTCGGCATGATACAAGCCGTAAAGAATCTTCATGACCGTACTTTTCCCAGCGCCGTTTTCCCCCAGCAGCGCTAAAACCTCGCCCGGGTGAATCGCGAAAGAGACGTCCTGATTCGCGACGACGTGAGAGAAATACTTGGTAATATGTCTGAGTTCAATGAAATGGGTCATACTATAACCTTACGAAATCAGGAAGAGCCCGCCCGTATGGAGCTGCGCCAGTCCTCAAAGTATCGGAAAACCGCGGCAGTAATACGCCAGTCCCCATTCCTTGCAGGCTCGAACGCACCGGCAAGAGCGGAGCGCGTCGAACGCTTTTACACGAGGGAGGAAGAGGCCCTTCGCCTTCTTCCTCCCTCGTATGAATAGGCCGGAACCGAAAAGCGCTTTTCAAACGGCCGTTTTTCAGAATCCGGATGAAAATCCTTTCGCTCAGGCGGGTTAGAAGAGCGTGGTCAGGTCGACCTTCCCGTCTTCATACTCGGCGAGCTTCTCAGCAACAAACGTCTGAATTTCTTCGCTGACGTTCTCGGTATAAATCGGAACGAAAAGACCTTCGGCAATCCCGGCTTCGTGAACCATGTTCCCCGACAGCTCGCCCTTTAAGAATTTATCGACCGCCCAGGTATAGAAAGCTTTGAAATCGAAATCGACGGAAGCGACGACAGTTTCCGGATCGATCACCGTCTGGTCAGAGGAGAAGCCGATAAATTTAGCGCCTTTTTCCGCGGCGGCCTGAATCCCGCCCAGTCCGACCTGATTCGCATAGATGAATATTACGTCCGCGCCATTATCGATCATCTGCTCGGTCATCTGCTTCCCCAGCGCGATATCGTCCCAGCTGTTCGCGTACGCACGGACGGCCGCGGCATCCTCAATTCCACGCTCCTTCGCGATATCGACCGAAACCTTTTCGTAAACGGAAAGCAGGTTTTCCATCGCCTGATTCGGGAAGCCGCCGATCGTAGCGAACTGACCTTTTTCGCTGACCTGCCCGGCGATGAGCGCCGCGATATAGCTGCCCTCATATTCGCGCGGGAAAATCGGCGCGACGTTATCGCCCGTGCTGACCGTCCCGTTCACGACGCAGAAGGTCGTATCCGGGTATTCCGCCGCGACCGCGTTCGCCGCTTCGTCGAACTGCGTTCCCGCCGCTAAAACGAGATCGTATCCGCGCTCTGCATACTGACGGAACGTCGATTCATAATCAGCCGCCTGGATATTTTCAACATACTCGATATTCGTTCCAAGCTGCTCGTTGCTGGCGACGAGCCCGGCGTAGTTGGTCGCGTTCCAGCTTTGATCGTTGATCGAACCGGGAAGGATCAGCGCAATCTTATAATCGCCGACCGCTTTCTGCGCCGAGGCCGCCGAGAAAACGGCAACACAGCAGAACAAGACAAGCAATACAACTGAAATATTTTTTTTCATGAAAAACTCCTTTTCAGTCTGAATAATTGTCTGACAAAGCAGATCTCCTAAATTATATATCGGGGCAAAGCGCTGTCAATGTTACATTAATCATGTTTAACCGCTCGGATATCGTTCCTGAAGCTCGTTATCGCGCCGAATCCGGACGCAGCGGGACAAACGCAGGCGCCCCTTCCAAAAGAGGCAGAATACTTTTCTTAAAAATCATCCCCAGCTTCTCCCGATCGCCGGATTTTCTATCGTTCCCTTACTCATAAGATATGGCGACTTTTTTACCCGTCCAGAAAAACCTCGTCCCCGCGGAGCCCGGTCGCGGCGTCGCGGACGGCGGAAAGCCGGTCCGCCATCTCAGCTTTCAGGTCCGTCCCGGCGAGCGCGTCGAAACGCCGGACCGCGCGCGCCGCAGCGCGGATATTATTTTTCGGCTCGATCCGATCGAACGCATCGAAATACCAGCCGCAGGAGGTAAACATGCGATGACGATCGAGCTGCACAGCCATCAGCGCCTTGACCCGTTCGGCGGCCGCCCCGTCCGCGCTTCCAAGCCGGCGCGCCGCGAACGCGTCCGCGCTCTCCGCGCCAACCAGAACCCGGCCATAATCGTTCCGGGTTTCCTGAAGCCCGAGCCCGAAACTTCCCAGCGCGCGTTCCGATTCGAAATCGATAACGTCCGCGAGGAAATTAAGCGCCTCTCGAAGCGGCGCTTTCCAGCCGCCGCGCTCCGCGCAGCCGCATTCGCCGCGCCAGCGTTCCACGCCGTGATGACAGCTCCACGACGTATTTTCACGAATTTTTATCGCGTTAAGTTTCTTCGCATCCCGTAAAACCTGCGCCGGTACGAGCGGCGTCACGCCCACCGCCTCCGCAGCTCCGGTCGTCAGCCAACAGAGAAATTCAGCGCGGTTGGGCTGATGATGCCCATAGAGTTCGCCATCCGACGCGATAACGAACGTTCGCGGAATACGACCGCGCGCAGGGAACATCGGCGCCAGCAGCTCGCGCAGGTAACGATCGGCGTCGAGCGTCGCGTCGGGATCGAAGCTGGCGTTCAGCGAAAGCTCGCGTTCAAAGAAAAAGACGACGATCTCCCGACCGCCCGGGAGCGCGACCCGATAGGGACGCGACGGGTCGAGCGCGTCGGAGGGCTCCGCCTGCCAGGGGGCGAGAATCGTAAACCGGATCCCGTTCTCAGCCAAAACGTCGAGCGTTTCCAGATTGACGGCCGTCTCCGGCGCCCAAAGTCCGAGCGGACGCCGCCCGAAGCGCGCTTCGTAATCCGCAATCCCCCATCTGACCTGCGTTTCCCTGTCCGCGCGGGACGAGAGCGGCAGGATCGTATGATGATACGATTGCGCCATGGCGTTCGACACGCCGTTTTTTTCGAAGAACTCCGCTTCCTGATCGAGGATAGCCCGATGCAGCTGCGGATGAGCCTGCGCAAGCCAGTTCCCCAGCGTCGGGCCAAGATCGAAACTGATCCGCGAGAAATTCCCGAGCTCCGCGTTCGGCAGGTAACACTGCGACGTGATTTTCTCGTTCCAATTCCCGAAGCCCTCCGCGCCCGGCTCGTCGGGAATCCGCCCGGTTTCGGGATCCTCCCGCGGCGGCTGATAAAAATGACCATGCACACAAAAATTTTTCAGTCCCATATGGCTCCCATTAAGGTTCAAAAATCCATCTCAACGGCGCGTCCGCTTCAAGCTTCCTGAATCATCCCGCCAATCCGCCTGACGGACGACCGGCGTCCTTTTCCGAACGGGCCGATGGCAAACTCCGAATCAGGCTGCCGAGACGCAATTCTTTTCGCCAGTCGGGCGGCTCGCCGTCTTCGCTCCAATATTCATCCAATTCCGCGATCCGTTCGCCGAGTAAACGGATAAACGAAACAACATGAAATGAGACCGAATCATCAGCGGCAAAAACCCGGATGACCGTGACGATCGTCCCGTCCGTCCGCTCAACCCGTTCTACCTGACCGCGCCATTGTCCCGGATAATCGCAGTTCGCGCGGATAAATTCGCCGACACTGAATTGTTCGTTTGTGGTATGCCAACGGATCACCGCGTAGGGAAGAAAAAAATCCTCTAATCGGGTCCGTTCCTGATTAACGACGGAACGCCAAAACGATACAACATCAAACATCTCCTGCCTCCCCGGACCTTGAAAACGGCGGCGCGTCCGCTTATCCGCGTTCGCTGAGATAGGATAAATTCCGGCTCAGCCGCGTCGGGACAAGCGAGAACTCCCTCGGTAATACGTCGATTCCGGTAATCCGGTCCTCGGCGAGATAATCCGTCCAGAAATATATCCGCGGGAACTTCGGGAACCATTGTTCCATCGCAATGACCAGCTGCCGGTGCCAGACGGGCGAAATCCGCAGCAGCCGCTTCTGAATCTTCAACTCCTCCATAATCATCAGAAATATTTCCTCAACCGTCAGCGACTCCATCCCCCCGACCGTAATCGTCGTAAACGCTTTCTTCGCGTCCTCGAAACAGAGCAGCAAGCATGTCGCCAGGTCGTCGACCCAGAGCGGCTGAACTTTTGCCGAGCCGTCCCCCGGGATCGGGACGAAACGCGGGAACGCGCGAAGATAGCGCGCGAAGACCTCGGTAAAATGATCATGCTTCCCATAGACCGCCGCCGTTCGTAAAATCGTATAAGGAACGCCGGAAGCGACGATCGCCGCTTCCGACAGCGCCTTCGCTTTCAGATACGGATAAGCTGAATGCCGGTCCGCGCCTAAATGACTCAGGTAAAAGAAACGTTCGATTTCCATCTCCCGTCCCAGCTCGGCGAGGATCCGGGTCGATCGGATATCGACGCGCTCGAAATCGTAATGAATCCCGCGCGATTCGGTACCGACGAGATGAAAAATCGTCCTGACGCCCTTAAGCGACGCACGAACGCTTCGTTCGTCGTCAAGCCCGGAAATTGCCACGTCGACCGCCAGCCCGGGCGGGAGCCGCGGCGTTTCGGTCGACGGATTGATCAGCAGCCGAATCGGGTATCCCAGGGAAACGAGGTTACGGACCAGGACGTTTCCGATAAACCCCGTTCCCCCTGTCACTAATATCATCTACTTCTTTTCTTCGCCTTCCTTCTTTTCGCTCTTCCTCGCCCGCCGCTTCGGTTCCTTCGGCTCGTCCGAGTCCTTCGCCTTCTTTCTCGCTTTGGGCTTTCCCTCAGCTTTTTTCGCAGCGGACGTTTCGGCGCCGATTTTCTTTTTCCGCTTTTCCGGCGCTTCCCCGGTCTTCTCCGCGGCCGCCTCCGAGACCTTTTCCGCGCCCTCGTCCGCGACAGCCGCCTTCATGGCGATCATCCGGTCATAGCGGTACTCCGACGCTTCGACGCGCGCCTGGAACGTTTCGAAAAGTCCCCCGACCGCGCGGATCGCCGCGTTCCGTTCCGCCGCCCCCAGCGTCGGATCGAACGCGAGGGCGTAATACCCGCCGATCCGGATAACCCGTCCCAACAGCTCCGCCATCTCGCGATTGAACCAGCGGACGCCCTCAAACGTATTCACACGAAGCAGTACACGCGTTTCCTCCGCCTCAAGCATGTCGTCCAAAACGAGATCGATCGTATCGAAGCGCACGGCGCGCAGCCGGTCCAGCCCGATAAAATAAAGCCAGCGGATCGCCTCGGCCTGTTCCGGGATCGTCGGGAGATAAAATCCCGCCGCCGAAAGCGCGTTCGAAAGCGTGCGTTCGAGGAACCAGTCGCGGAAAAGATCGACCGGCGGGAACGCCGACCGCGACGGGACCTTGCTTTCCGCCATGAACCGAAGCGTCGCGGCCAGATAGGTATCGACCCAAAGGCCGGGATTCTCGCGAACGGCGACGTCGAACTTTTCGAGCGCCTGATTCGTCGCGGCCATTCCGGGAACGGCTTTCGAACCCGGGAGCGTCAACATCTCCCGGACGCCATGAATAAACCCATCGTACATCAGCGCAGTATCTTTTCCCTGAACCCCGTACCAGGTATTGAACAGGTTCGCCAGGCACTCGAAATCGGGCCAGGTACCGTTGACAACCTGCTGCCAGACGTCCGGATTCCCGACGCCGGTCCCGACCAGTTCCTCCAGCCAGCGCAGCTTCGCGCCGTCGTAAGACCAGCGGAACGGATCCAGGATATACTTGATCGCCAGCTCCTGAAGCGCGGTATAAATATCCTCCGTTCCCCGATCGCCGAGCTCCGCGCAGAGCTTCCCCCAGCTTCCCTGAAGATCGTCATGAATTTCATAAATATCGTTAAAGACGTAATATTCGTACGCCCCGAGCGACAGGAACAAGCCCTCGTTCATCAGCCGGATCGAGGGACGGATAAAATACTGCTTGCGGATTTCGTCGTGAAGGATGACGTAGCGGTCGGGTTCATAACGCAGCCCAAGCGCGTCCCCAAGCGTCGTTTCAACCGTCGCCTTATCCGTCGATCCGGCGGGAATGTACGGGACCGACTGCCGGACGAAGCCCTGAGTATCGCCATAGCGATTGTTGTAAACGAAAAGCGATTTCTTGCCCTCGCCAAAATTCGAATATGCGAAAACGTTCTCGTCGGTATTTCCATAACCGGTCGCGAAATTATAAAGACGGAAGTTGTCGACTTCGGCGAAGCGGCGGCGCTGATGAAGAAGCGGGAAAATCTCCCGTTCATGCCGGCGCATCAGGTCCCAATCGACCTGCTCGTCCCAGTACGCCCGCCGGTACTCCATCCCGTATTTCTCGGTAAAGCCCTGAAGCTGCCCGTGCCCGAACATGGGCAGCCCGGGAATCGTCACCATCATCGCTAAAATCCCGAAATACTTATCGCCTTTACCGAATTGCTCCACGGCAGTCTTCTCGTCCGGATTATTCATGAAGTTAACGTATCGTTTCAGGATTTCCGGCTCGAAGTCGAGCGTCGTCTTGATCAATACGCGGTATTTGGCGTTGTCCTCGTCGCGGAGAATATTCATGAACGCAGAATTGTATACGCGGTGCATCCCGAGCGTCCGAACAAAATACCCTTCCATCAGCCAGAACGCCTCGGCCAGCAGCAGCGTATCCGGAACTTCCGCCGCAATCCGATCGACGACATTGCGCCAGAATTCTTCCGGGAACGCCCGATCAAATTCAGCCTTGGTCAGGCCATATTCGGACCGGGTCGCGATATCGCCGCCCGTTCCCGGTTCCGGGAACCAGAGACGCTGATAATGCCGCTTGGTCAGCGTCATCGCCGCGTCAAAACGGATAATCGGGAAACGCCGCGCCACGCCGATAATCGTCTGCGTCACCAGCTCGCGAACCTCCGGATTCAGGTAGTTCAGCTGCGCCGTGTCGTTCCAGGGCATCGTCGTCCCGTCGTTTCCATGGTAGATATAGCGCGTATCGCCAGTATTGAAATCGACGCGCTTGAAAACGACGGCGGCGTCCTCGCGCGTGTAATAATGGTCCTCGATAAAGATCCCGATATTCGGATCGGGGGAGAGGTTCGGCCCGTTGAACGTGTAAGACGGGAAGGGGCTATACGGAAGAGAGAGGAAAAGATCCGGCCGGTAAAGGACCCATTCTGAATCGATCCCCATGTGGTTCGGAACCATATCGGAGGCCAGACGGATCCCGAACCGCCGGGTCTTCGCTTCCAGTCCGCGCAGCGCCTCCTCGCCGCCAAGATCGGACGCGATCTGGTAGCTGCGCAGCGAGTACGCCGAGGCCAGCGCTTCCGGATTGCCGCAGAGCTGCTTAATCCGCGCGGACGCCGCCGATCGTTCCCAAAGCCCGATCAGCCATAAGCCGGTAAAGCCCTGATCCGCAAGCGTCCGGAGCGTTTCGTCCGGAATCTGGTCCAGCGTTCGAATCGGGTAACCGTATTCCCGGCTCAGCTGGTCCAGCCAGACGTAAACGTTCTTCGCTATCAGGACCAGCCGCGGCATCCATTCCCTGTCCTGACTGAACGCTTCGTATTCATCTTCGCCGAATCCGCCGGCGCCGTCGCTATAAACCGGGATCCGAACCTCGCCGGGGCCGAAACCATGATCCCGCGCTTCCTCGCGCATCCAATCCATCGACATCAGCAGGCGGCGCAGGAAATCGCCCAGATACGCGCTCCAGTTCCGACGAATGAAATCCAGCTGATCGAAGAGCGAATCGGGATGGAGTTTCGCCGGAAGAAGAAGGAATTCGACGAGCGACATGCCCTCGATTTTCGGAAGCGTCTCGATATACGCGGTCAGAACGCGGACAATCTCCGAATACGCCGTCTTTTCACGGAGCGTCTTTTCGTCGAATAAATCGTCAAACGCCTTCATCGCCGCCGGGTTCCGATTCGTGATCCAGAGAACGAGAAGCTCCTCGACGACCTCATAACGGTTGGGTTCTCCTAACGGGTTATTTTCGGCGAAATAAGCCGGGACGGTCTGGATTTCCTGATAAACCGGGCCGGGCGGAAACGCGTCGCAGAACGCCATCAGCGAATCGTCGAGCGCCGATAAAGCCGGAGCCGCCTTTAATTTTTCGTATGCGCGTTGGTTCAGGTCCGGCTGATGCGCTTTTTTGAATTCATGAATCACATGATGCATGATTTCGTCGATCAGCCCCATCGCGTTGATCAGGCCGGGATATACCTGCTCCCGATCGCCCGATTCACGGCGAACCGCGTTGAGCTGATCCGCGAAGCGGCGAACCGCATGAAAATCAGCAAAAATAACGTTCCCATCATACCGGAACAGACTTGCCTTGAACTTGTATTTCTTTCGCGCCTGAGAGGAAATATGAAATTCCATTGTTTTAACCCTTTCTAACCTTTGAATCGTTTCGCCTTTGACCAACCGGGCAAGGGTGCTTAATGACAGTCATATATTGAAAATCGAAATGTCGAAATAATTATAGTTCAAGAAGGCAAACGCGAACAGGTTACTGCCCCGCGAAAATCAGCGACGCAGGATATGCGTATACACGTTCGAACCGGATCCGCCGATATTCTGCGCCATTGCGATCCGCGCGCCGTCGACCTGATTCGCGCCGCACTCGCCGCGCAGCTGCTGGATCGCTTCGACGAGCTGGTACAGGCCGGTCGCGCCGACCGGATGACCCCGGGCCTTTAACCCGCCCATCGTCGCCAGCGGCAGCTTTCCCCGCGGCGAAATCAACTCCGGATCCGCCAGGCGAACGCCTTTTCCGCGTTCGGCGAAGCCGCAGGCCTCCAGCGACAGCGCCGCGATAATCGTAAACGCGTCATGCATCTCGAACAGGTCGATTTCCCGCGGCGACAGGCCGGATTGACGGTACGCCTGAGCCGCGGAGAGTTCCGCCGCTTTCAGCCAGAGCGGATCGCGCCGATCATGAATCGCGATCGTATCGGTCGCCGAGCCGGAACCGACGACTTTAATCGCGTTCCTGGGACCGGCGATCCGTTCGAGCGGGACGAGGAGAACCGCCGCGGCGCCGTCGCCCATCGCCGACGCGTCCAGGACGTTGATCGGATCCGCCGCCATCGGCGACTTCGCGTAACTCTCCTTCGTAATCGGATAGCGGAAACGCGCGTTCGGGTTATTCACGCCGTTAGCGTGCGCGTTGATCGAAAAACCGGCGAAATCTTCTTTAGCGTATCCGTACGCCTGCATGTACCGGCGCATGACCATCGCGTTCAGCGCGACGAACGAAACGCCCATTTCCCGCTCAAAATCGGCGTCGGACGCTCCCGCCAGTTCCGACGAAATCTCGGCCGAAGGGGAGTCGGTCATCTTCTCAACCCCGACCGCAATCGCGGTCTCGACGTCGCCGGAAGCAACCGCCATCAGCGCGGCGCGGAACGCCGCACCGCCCGACCCGCAGGCTGCTTCGACATGCACCGCGCCGGCGGCTCGCGCGCCCACCCAATCGGCGACATACGCGCCCAAATGCAGCTGCCGGTTCGCCGATCCACAGAGCATATTGCCAACAAAGATAGCGTCGACGGTCGTCAGCCCGGTTTTTTCAAAGATCTGTAAAATGGGTTCGCCGGCCAACTCCAGAAGGCTTTTGTCCCAGTGCTCCGCGACGGGGGTTTGGCCGATTTCAAAAATCGCGACTTCTCGCATCCGTTCTCCTCAGTTTTTCTGAATCCTGACGCTATTTTACCGGTTTAATCATCTTCCGTCACGTTTTCAATCCAGCGCAGCGTATATCCCGCCGGATCGTCCGGCGAGCGGAGCAGCGCGATCACGTCCAGGCGGAACGGTTTTCGAGCCGGGTTATCCAGATCGTTAAACACGTACGCAGCGCAGCAGCGCATCCGCGCCAGCTTCGCCGGAGTAACCGCGTCTTCGGGAAGGCCGAAACGGATAGAACGCCGCGTCTTGACCTCCGCAAAAACGAAGGCTGCGTCCGATTCGAGAACAAGATCGATTTCGCCGAACGGGGTCCTTAAATTCCGCGTCAGGACGCGGTACCCGCGGCGAACCGCTTCCGCGGCGGCGAGGTCCTCGCCATGTTTCCCGACGCGCTGATTCGCTGAACGATATCCGGATCCGGTCATAATTAAGCTTTCCGCGCGCTCCGTTTAAATTTTTACAGTCTGTTTTAAGTTTCAGAGGCTTTCCCGCCTCTGCCGCCGCTTCCGGGAACCAGGCGCGCTTCCACTTCAAACGTCCGCCCCCATGGCAGGCGGATTTCCGGAGCCAGCCCGCAAAGTCCGAATTTCTCCGGCGGGAGATGAACCGCGATCCAGCCGCTCAGCGCGCGCCGGACCTCGGCTTCGATCGACGCATGCGCAGCGCCCAGCGAACGGTAATCGATCCCATCCCTGTCGCAGCGCGCCTCGATCATCGGACGAACGACGCTCTGATAGCCCCAATCGTCCGCCAGCCGCTCCCAAAGGAAAACCTTCCGCGCCCGCCGCCGCTCTTCCGCCGCAGCCAGCGCTCCATCCGCATCGCTTTCAAGCTTCAGGACCGCCGAATAAAACGAAAGCGCCGTCCCAATCGTATTTCCAGCCGTGTTCCACCCAGCGTACGCCGACAGCTTTGGCAGCAGCCCGCGGGCGTCGAGCTCTTCCAGGAAGGCCGAATCCGCGCCGTTCGCTTTCCAGACGTCGGCAACGGCGACCATTCTCCCGGCGCGGAGAAGATCCTCAATTCGCGCGGCCGCGGCCGTCCGCTCGGCGTCGCCGCAGGGCGTATGAACCCAAAAGCAGGGGAGCGTCCCTCCCGCGCCGGTCCGGAACCCGGCGGAACGAAGATGATTCGAGAGCGACTCGCTGAGGGAACAATGTTCATATGGCATGACCGCCGACGCCATCCGTTCCGAGGTATAGATCGTTTCGACCGCCGGCGCGGCGCCGCCATTAATCCAGCGCGCTGATAACGTCTGCGTCCCTTCGTCGGCTCCGGGATAGAGAAGAACCTCGCCGCGCAGTCCGAACGCGTCGATCCGCTGACGAAGAAGCCGTTGTTCGGAAACATGCGGCCCGCAGGCAGACGAATCCTCCTGGAGAAGGATCAGGTCGGAAAGCGTCCCGTCGGCTTTCATTTCAATCAGACGCTGGTTAATCTGAAAATTCCGCGCCCGCGCGCGCTCGAACGTCCGGAGCGCGCTTTCCGGGATCACGTCCGCCAGCCGCTCCTTCTCAGCGCGGAACTCCTCCTCATGGAGCTCGTCGGCGCGGTACCGGACTTCGCAGTACCGAATCAGGTCGCGATAAATTTTCTCGCTCGCCCTGTCCGAAACCGTCAGCGAGATTCGCATCAGGACTCCGGCGGCCGCGATCGGAAGCTCCGGAAAGCGGCGGCGAAGCTCCTTCAAAACCGCCAGCCGCTTTTCCGCCGTCTCAAGCGGAAGATCGGCCCGGCGCGATGCGACGAGCCCGCCGTACGCGAGCATGTCCGCCGCAACGATCAAACCGTCGACCGCCGGAGCAGCCGCCAGGAGCCACGATTGAAGCGCTTCGAAATCGCCGGCCGTCCGAAAATTACCGAGCGCCTCGCGCGGCGGCGTCAACGCGCGGATTCCGGCGATCGCCGCGATCCGCTCCGGGAAAATCCGGGTAGCGGGCCGGTCGTCGAGCGGAAGAATCCCCACGCTTTGCATCGTCTTCCCCATGTTAAGAAGCCTGCTCCCTCCGATACAGGATCCCAGATACAGCCGTCCTCATTTTTTATTCCCTCCGTGGATCGAAAGTGTAAAAAATTGCCGCCTGACTCTTGCGGATACCCCTCGAATTCGAGGGTTTAAAATTCGGTCAGCGCCCGGCGATACGCGCCGCATGCCGCTTCCCAGCTTTCCGGCGTGCGTCCGGCGACGATCACCCCGATCATCAGGCCGCAGACGCCCGCGCCGATCAGCTCCGGAATCATCTCGGGCGTGATCCGCCGCTGCGTCGGGAGAACGGACGGGAGCGGCGCGACCGCCGCGATCAGGTCCGAAATTTTCGCAAGGTCGCGATACGTAAACGGTTCGCCGTAGGTCTGATGCTCCATGACGGAAAGCTCGACAATATCGATCGCGAGGCGCGGAAAGCGGGCGGCAACGAAACGGTCGTCCACGGACGACAGCGCGATCATCCTCGAAAGCCGGTCTCTCCCGGGAAGGCTCCCGACAGGCGCATGACCATCATACAGGGAGAGAAAATCGAACCCCATTTCAGCGATTTTCTCCAGCTCGTCTTTCTTCAGATCGGCGCTCCCGGCGGGAACGATTCCGACCGGGACCTTCCCCGCCGCTCGCAGGATCGCTTCGAGGTTCGCCGCTTCCTCGGCAAGCGAACCGAAGCGGACCCCGCTGGCGTTATGCGTCACGTTAAGATGAACCTTGAGGACGTCCGCCCCGCCCGCCAGCGCCGCGCGCGCGAGCTCCGGGTCGTTCCGCGGCAGGCTCGCAATCAGGACGCCGGAACGCGAACCCTCCTGCGCGGCGCGCAGCAAATCAAGAAACCGTGTTTTCATTTTCTTATCCTTTCATGCCCGTCGTCGCGATCGACTTGACCATCGACGCCTGGGTAAAGAGAAAGAGCGCAATGACCGGAAGACTTACCAGCGACGAAGCTGCCATCATCGGCCCCCATTCGACAAAATGTTCCCCGAAGAAAACCGAAAGGCCGAGCTGCACGACGTATTTATCCGAATGATTCAGGATGACCAGCGGCCAGATAAACTCGTCCCAGGTCCCGGTAAACGTAAACAGCGCCAGCGTCGTTAAAGCCGGCTTCGTCAGCGGCAGCATCACCCGCCAGAAGATCCCGAACTCCGAGGCGCCGTCGATCCGCGCCGCGTCTTCCAAATCCTTCGGGAGCGTCCGGAAAAACTGCCTGAGGAAAAATACGCCGAACACGCTCATCAGGTTGGGAATAATCAGCCCGGCGAAGCTGTCGATCAGCCCGATTCCGCCCTTCCCGAGCCAGTTATTTCCGCCGAAAAACGGGAAATTCTTCGCGATCAAAAACCGGGGAATCAGCGTGACCTCGCCGGGAAGCGCCATCGCTAAAATAAACAGGACGAAAATCGCTTCCCGTCCGGGGAACGGAAGCCGTCCGAATCCGTACCCGGCCATCGCGCAGAGGATCACGGTCGTACCGGTCACGACCGCCGCGACCAGCAGCGTATTCATCACATATTTTCCGAACGGCGCGGCGCTGAACGCTTTCCGAAAGTTTTCGAACGTCGGCTGGGCCGGAAAAAGGACCGGCGTCGGCGAATGAATTTCCTGCGGCGTTTTAAACGCCGACGTCGCCATCCAGAAAAACGGAAAGCCCAGCTGAACCATGGCGACGATCATCAGCAAATAAACCGCGCCTCTTTTGACGAGCTTCATAAGCCGGTTCTTCATTCTCCCTCATCCTCGATCATTAAACGCGCTTTCCGCCCCGTTCATGCTTCGCTTCATAACCTGGATTGGTTCCGCTTTCCAAAGCCGCCAGGAGCCATTCCTTTTTTGCGTCTTCTGCATTTTCCACAACAGCTTCCATAGGGCTCCCGACCGTAATACACCCCGGAAGTTCCGGATAGCGCGCTGCATAACCGCCTTCATCCGGGTCAGGAATAATTTCCAGCCGATATGGAAGGCTCATATAATAGTCAATCGTTTTCATATGATGATGCCTCCTTTGCTCCCTGCCCTGTCACATCCTGTTTATCATCTGTTTCTCAGGTATTCTCTTCGACGAAACGATTGACAAACAGCAGGTTGAACAGCGCGATTCCCGCGACAAACAGGAAAAGGACAAACGCCAGCGCGCTCGCGTACCCCATTTTTGTGTATTGGAAAGCCTCCTCATAGATCAGGTAAATCAGCGTCCGCGTCGCTCCCGCCGGGCCGCCGCGCGTCATGACGTAAATTTCGCCGAAAACCTGAAACGAGCTGATACAGGCCATGACGAAAATATAAAACGCGGTCGGTTTCAGGAGCGGGAGGGTAATATAGCGGAAACGGGCCCAGGCAGAAGCGCCGTCCAGCGCGGCGACCTCGTATAATTCCTGCGAAATCGATTGCATCCCCGCCAGAAAGACCATCATGTTATACCCGACGCCTTTCCAGACCCGGACGACGACGACCGAATGCAGCGCTAAATCGGGATTATAAAGCCATTGCTGCGGCGGGAGCTTCAGGAGCCGGAGAAGCCAGTTCATCGCTCCGGTCCGCGGATCGAAGAGCGACGCCCAAACGATTCCGGCGATGACGAGCGAGGTCAGGACCGGTAAATAATAAATCGTCCGAAAAAACGATACGCCCCGGATTTTCTGGTCGACGAGAACCGCGAGATACAGCGAAAGAATCAGGTTCGCGGGAATCAGCTCAAGCCCAAACTGAATCGTTTTGAGGAGCGCCGAATGGACCTTGGACTGCGTAAAGATATCGATATAGTTCTTCAGCCCGACCCAGCCGGCGGTCGCGGTATTGTAATTCGTAAAACTCAGCGCGAACGACGCGGCGACCGGCAAAAGCACCCAGATCAGGAAGTAGATCAGGGCGGGCGATACAAAGAGATAGCCCCAAAGGATCCGTTTTGTCTTCTGGCTGAGCGGTTTTTTCGCGCCGCCGCGTGAAAGCGTTTTGATCATGATCCATCCAGACCGGTATCGGGCGCGGTTGCCCGCGTCCGATACCGTAAAATCCGAACCGTTCTTCGTTTTACTGCGAAAGGACCTTGTTGACCGCTTCTTCCGCGGCCTGAAGCGCTTCTTCGGCGGTTGACTGCCCGTTCAGCGCAGAAACAAGATGTTCGACCATGGTATTCCGAACTTCGACCCAGGTCGGAATATTCGGATTCCCTTCGCCGTATTCGAGCCCGAGCGCGAACGCTTCGAAAAGCGGGTCGTCGGTAATAAACGGCGCGGACTGAAGCGATTTCCGCGGCGGGAGGAAAAGCGAGCTCCCGTCGATAATCGTCAGGCTCGTCGGGCTGACAATATGCCGCATCAGCGTCCAGGCGTCTTCTTTACGTTCGCTCCCAGCGTTCATCATGAACCCCGAAAACGACGACATTGTCGACGGCTTTCCGGATTCCCCGGCGGGCGGAGCGACGACGGCGACCTGCGAATACAGTTCCGGCGAAGCGTTTTTGATCTGCGCCAGGCTGAACTGTCCGGAGATGACCTGCGCCGCGGAACCACGGGCGAGCGGCGGGACGGTCGGATCGCCCGGAAGCGGCGTCAGCGACGAAGCCTGATGAACCTCAAATAAATCGAGATAATAACGGAGCGCTTTCAGCCCCTCGGGAGAATTAAACGCCGCCGTTTTAAAATCGTCGGATAATAAATCTCCCCCCATCGACCGCAGGATCGGCAGGTAAGCCATCTCCACGTCCGCGCCCTCAACCGGGAGCTGCAGCCCTGCGACGGTAATTCCGAGGTCGTCGCGCTTCGTCAGCTTTTCAGCGGCAGCCGCGAGGTCTTCCCAGGTCGCAGGCGGATTATCGGGATCGAGTCCGGCTTCCTCGTAAAGATCTTTCCGGTAAATCAGCATGTAATTGGTAACCTGCACCGGCATCATCGCCAGTTTCCCGTCGACGCTCCCGGCGGAAATCAAATTGGCGAGGAAATCGTCTTTATCCGGAAGCGCTTCAAAATACGGCGTCAGGTCTTCGATCTGACCCTTATCCATGAAGCCGGCGCTGGCCGCGACACCATGCATAAATAAATCAGGGCCGACGTTCGCCGACAACGCGGTCGTCAGCTTCGTCGAAAGATCGCCCCATGGAATAAATTCGACGGTCACGGAAAATTTCGGGTTATTCTGATTGAAATTTTCGATGACCTGATTGAAGGCTTCCTGAATATCGGCGGTGTTCCCCGCGACCCAGACCGTCAGCTTCCCGTCGCTAACCGGTTCCGCGTCCATGATTTCGCCGGCGTCGTCGGCCAGAACCGCGGCCGCGCCGATCAGGAGAATGAAAACAACTAAACATAAAACGAACAACGACTTCTTATTTTTCATCTTTTTCTCCTTCCAAAAAAGAAAAACTAAGGCCTCAGGACGGCCCCCTGGCGGAGGAGCCAGTCCTGAAGTTTACGAACGTCAAGATCCGCCGGGCTCTTTTTCTCCCGGACGGAAAGCGCCGCCGCGGTTCCCGCCGCCTGACCGATCGCCATGCAGCTCGGGGTCACCCTGGTCGAGGAAAAGGCGGTATGCGTCACCGAAATACAGCGTCCGTTCAGCAGCAGGTTTTTAATTTTCAGCGGCAGCAGGCACCGATACGGGATATCGTACGCCAGGCCATTTTGGATCCCCTGATACGCCAGCGCGTTCCCGGTCGGATCATGAAGATCCAGCGGATAGCCGGAATGAGCGATGCGATCCGCGAACGGGCGCGAGCGGACGATATCCGCCGAGCTCAGGACGTACCGCCCGCTCATCCGCCGCGTCTCCCGGACGCCGATCTCCGGCGCGGTATGGCTCAGGAACGACCGGGAAAAGCCAGGGATATATTCGCGGACGAACTCGGTCAGATCGGCTGCCTGCCGCCGGCCTTCCCGTTCGGCGTCGGTCAAATCGCGCGTGTCTGTCCCGCTGCGTTTGATCACCCGCGTCGTGTTAACCGAGACCTCGCCGGGGTTAAGTCCGACAAAAAAGAGGAGGCGATCACGCGGAATCGACTTCGGACCGTGCTCCGCCCAGTGCCTGAAGAAGCCCGAGACGCCGGTCAGCGGGATCCGGTCGAGCTCGGGGATCAGGCTCCCGGAAAAGAATTCGTCGGGATGGGCGATGAGATACGATTTGACCTCGTCGAGATCGACGCCTCCCAGAACGAAATTCATCGTCATCGGCTGCGTCAGCCCGTCCGTTTTCCTGCCCATGTAAAAGGGATTCCCGGCGAGCCAGGCAAGATCGCCGTTCCCGGTCGAATCGATATACAGCTCGGCGCTGAGCGTCGTTATTCCCGAGGGATTTACGACCTGAATCGAACGAACCCGATCTCCCTCGACCTCTGCCCCGATCAGGCGTGAATGATACAGGACATCGACGCCCGCTTCCGCGAGCAGTTCATCGATCAACCGCTTATAGATTTCACCGTTGAACGGCGTAACCGTAGAAACGAACCCGATCGTATCACGAACGTGTCCCGGAGAACCGCCGCGCTCGACCAGCGCAGAGACGATCTGCTGCGCGATGCCGCCGACGACCTGATTCCCACGGGAATCATGGAACGACATCCAGGGATAAACGAGCGCGTTCGTCGACGAGCCGCCGGCAAAAGCGCATTGCTCGATCAGGAGGGTCTGAGCGCCGTTTCGCGCCGAAGCTAAAGCGGCCGTGATTCCGGACGGTCCCCCGCCGCAGACGATCGTCTGATACGGGTTCATGGGCGCGCTCCAAGCGGCCTGGTCGAACCGCGAACGACTAATTCGAGCGGAACGACCATTCCAACCGGGCCCATAAGGTTCTTCTGAATCAACGAAATCAGCAGCTGAACCGCCAGCGTTCCGAGCCTCCACTGTGGGATATGAATCGTCGTCAGCGGCGGCGACTGGATCCCGGTCACGGGAAGATCCGAAAAGCCCATGACCGAAATATCGTCCGGAACGCAGAGACCTTCGTCTCGGATCGCCCGGAGCGCGCCGATCGCCATCCAGTCCGACAGCGCCAGAACCGCGGTCGGTCTCTTTTTCCGTTCGAGAACCTCGGCCATCGCTTCATAGCCGGCTTCTTCATTGAAGCTGTTTCTGGTCATAATCGATATTTCCGACGGCTGCGACAGGATTTCCTGAACCCCGAGGATCCGATCGCGAAAAACGTTAAGTCTTTCCGATCCGTTCAGGATGCAAATTTCGCGATGGCCCGATTCGTAAAGATATTTCGCGGCGATCCTCCCGCCGCCGACGTTATCCGGCGTCACGTAATTCAAGCGCTCTTCGTATTCAAGGTACCGCCCGATAAAAACGGTGGGAAACGGATACGCGCTGATCTTCTTGATAACGTTGTCGGGGATCGGAACGCCGGCGACGATCAGTCCGTCTAAATCGCCCCGCTTCAGCAGCTCGGACTCAAACAGACTGCCGCCAAAAATCGGCGTGAAGGAAAACGTCGCGTGCCGCCGATCGGCCTCGAAACCGGCGCCGGAAACGACTTCATAGAAAAAACTCGATTCCGGCGAAGCGCTGTCATATCCGGAAACGACCATGCCGAGTTTTAACGGCAGCCCGCTTTTGATCTTTTCCGGGATTTCGAGATTCATCGCCGCCATCGTCTCCAGAACGAGCGTCTTCGTCTTCAGTGAAACGTTGTCCTGTCCGTTCATGACTCTGGACACGGTCGCGATCGAAACGCCCGCACGGGTCGCGATATCTGTAATTGTAATTTTTTTCATAAAGCTGCAAATCCGATCGCTTTTTTTACATTTATCTTACTTTTATCCGTGCGAAAATTTCAAGTAACAATCGACATCTTTAATCCATGACGAACCTCTTCATCGGCGGAATTTGACTTTTTCCGGGGAGTGGGGTATATTTCTATTTGCTTGATTTACGGGCAGGCCCTCGTAGCTCAATTGGATAGAGCGTTTGCTTGCGGAGCAAAAGGCTGGGGATTCGAGCTCCTCCGAGGGCGCAAAAAAACTGGTTATAAAACCAGTTTTTTTATTCAGGCGCCAGGCGTTGGAAACTACGCCCGGTGGTTATCGCTGACCAGCCGCCGTCCGACGGCCGGATCCCGATAACATGGGATATCCCGTCCGGTCTCGCTCCCGCCCCCTGAAGCGCTTTATCCGTTCCCGCGCGCAGGATCGCTGACGCGCTGCTTAATCCGGCCCTGCCGAAACGCGCTCAGCAGCTTCTTCAAATCCTGCGTCTTCCGTTCGAGCCGTTTTCCGACGTCGGAATCCCCAACCTTCAGCCGGTCCTGCGGAGCGTCGAAGACCTCCTCCTGTGACAGGATATCGCTGTTATTCGAGATCGCCGCCTCCAGCCCCGGGAACGGTTCATGCGCGGCGATTCGCATCCCGTAGGAATCAAAAATGAGCGTGTACCCGGCGATCCCGGTTTTCGGCTGATACGCCTTGCAGAACCCGCCGTCGATAACGATGACCTTTCCGCCGCCTTTGATCGGCGATTCGCCCTTTTGAGCCGCGACCGGAACGTGGCCGTTGATAATATGCCCTACGGTCGGATCGAGGTCAAACTCCCGGAGCAGGACGTCGGCGAAACCGGGATCGTTAATCATCGCATAATATGGATTATCGTCCTCTTTCCAGGCCGCCTTATCCTCGATAAAAAGTCGCTCGAACGTCGTGATATGATCGCGGCCGAAAAGCGGAGAATTCCGTCCGCACCATAAAAACCAGAGGAAGTCCATCCCGTTCGCCTTTTCCTCCGATCCCGGGACCCCGTAATACCCCTGCCGGACGAGCGTATCGGCGGCGTCGAATAACGCGCGCCCCGAGACGGGTTCCTGATTGATTTCCAGCTCCATGAAGCTCCCATCCTCGTTCATCGGAACGCAGCCATGGAACAGGAGGTTTCCATTGAAAACGAGATAAAGCGACCCGACGCCATACAGGAAACGGATATGCTCCTGGAGCTTATAGCTGTTCGTAAACGAAGTCACGAGCCGGTCGACAATCGACGCTTCCGTCGGCGTCAGTTCGTACGGCGCTTTCGGATCGACGGTTTTCAGGTCGTCCAGATCGATCGGATAGACCGCGTCGCCGATCCGGATCGTCTTAGCCGCGAAATCGATCCGTTCGAGGAGCCGCCGATCGTCCATCTTATATTCAGGATGACGAAGGAGGAGCTGGCCTTCGAGTTTAAACAGCAGGACAGCGACCGCCTGATACATTTTTGACAGCAGCGTCAAATCCTTTGACGATGGAACGGACTCCTGCGGCTTGAGCGCAAAACGCGGCGAGGCCTCGTAAGTTTCCTGTGCGAAAATCGCGAGCGGACGCAGGTTGATCCCATAAGCCGTCTCAAGGCTGTCCAGATTTCCATATTTAATCGCGTTGAACAAAACGGCGGCGATACAGGCGGACGACCCCGCCGCCGCGCCCATCCATAAAACGTCATGGTTGCCCCATTGGATATCGACCGCGTGATGTTCCATGAGGCTTTCGATGATAATATCGGGACGCTGGCCGCGGTCGAAAAGGTCGCCGACGATATGGAGCTGGTCAACGATGAGCCGCTTAATCACGGTCGCAAGCGTGATAATCATGTCCTCGGCGCTCCCGACCTCGATCATCGTCTGGATCAGCTGCTCGTAGTATTCCTCACGCTGCGTGTCCTCCGCGTTGATCAGCTCATTCAGGATAAAGTTGTATTCCTCCGGGATCGCTCGGCTGACCTTCTTCCGCGAATATTTAACCGAAACCAGGCGGCAGACTTCAATCAGCTGGTGCAGCGTGACCATGTACCATTCATTAATGTTCTCGATCCCCTTTTCTTTCAGCTCGCGGAGCTTCTTTTCCGGATAGTAAATCAGGGTCGACAGCTGCGCCCGTTCGGTCGAATTCAGGATCTTTCCGTAGAGCTTGTCTACCTTCTGCCGGATTTCGCCGGAAGCGTTATTCAATATATGGGTAAACGCCTCGTGCTCGCCATGCAGGTCGGACATGAAATGTTCGGTGCCTTTGGGAAGCTGCCGAAGCGCTTCATAGTTGATAATCTCGGTCACGGCCGACCGGATCGTCGGATATTTCTCCGCTAAAAGTTCGAGATACTTCGTCTCTTCGTTGAGTTTCTGTTGGTTCATGAGGTTATTCCTTCTTTTCATTTCCAATTCTTACCTGTTGTCCGTCCCGGATGCGGAACGGACTGCGTTTTTTCGCGTCGTTTCCTCTATACCCTAATTCTACTTCCCCGGGCCGGATTTTCCGTTCTGACTTCGCGTGGGAAAGCATGGTATGATATACGTTCAATCGGCCGGTTCGGTTCCCGTCCCCATCCTCAGGATTCCCCCGTTTTTGACATGCAAAAGAGCTTATGATATAATTTGTTCTCGCGTTAGTTATACGTAAAAAGAGAAGCAGCCCTGTAAGGATTAGGTAAGAACTATGACGGATATTTTACGAACAGTCGAATCGCCGGTCAACGAGAACGTCCCGGAATTATTCCCGGGAGATCAGGTATCGGTTCATGTCAAAATCAAAGAAGGCAACCGCGAACGGATTCAGGAGTTCAAAGGCGTTGTCCTGTTTACCCATAACAACGGCAATACCTCCACGTTCACCGTTCGCCGCGTCGCGTCCAACGGAGTCGGCGTTGAACGAACTTTCTTAACCCGTTCGCCGCGGATCGCGAAGGTCGTCGTCGAGCGCCATAGTCAGGTTCGCCGCGCCCGCCTTTTCTATCTCCGCTCACGCAGCGGCAAGAGCGCAAGGCTAAAGCAGAAATTTTAATCGCTTTCATGGGCTGTAACACGCGGTAAAATCAAATCAGGGGTTTTCTTTGCCCCTGATTTTTTTCAATTCCAGACAGGCGCGGTTGAAAAATATTCCGCCGCCGTTTTGACGAAGGATAGAAAATATGGACCCATCGCCGATGAACCAACCCGCCGCCATTTTCCGCCCCGTTATTGGAATCGTCTGCGCGGAGAACGATCCGACGCCGCCCGGCGAAAGCCGGAAGAATCAGGCCGGCGTCCGCTACGTCGAAGCGGTCCGCAGCGCGGGCGGGCTCCCGCTCCTGATCCCGCTTCAGTATCCGACCGGCGAAATCGACCGGCTGACCCGGCTTTTCGACGGGATCCTGATTATCGGGGGGAACGACGTCGATCCGAAACGGTATAACGGCGTTCCCGATCCCTCCGTCTCCGCGCCCGACTCGGAACGCGACGCGTTGGAAATCGCGATCGTGCGGCTGGCGGCGGAACAGGACCTGCCGCTGTTCGGTATCTGCCGCGGGGAACAGGTTATGAACATTGCTATGGGCGGAACGCTTTATACCGACCTCCCATCGCAGTTTCCAACCGTCCTCCGCCATCAGCAAAGCGACGATACGCCGGTTTCAAAGCTGACGCAGCGCGTCAGAATCGATCCGGCGTCCAGACTGTACGCAATCGTCGGAGCCGAAACGATCTGGACAAATACGTTCCATCATCAGGCCGTCCAACGGCTCGGGAACGGATTCCGCGTCGCGGCGGCGGCGACCGACGGCGTCGTCGAAGCGATCGAGATCCCCGAACGAAGCTTCTTCATCGGGGTGCAGTGGCATCCCGAAGGGCTCCAGGACCACGCTGAGGAAGCGCGCCTTTTCAAAGCGTTCGTCGCCGCCGCGGCGGCGCGCGCCGAAAATCGGGAAGCGGAGGCGAAATGAACGTTACGTTAGGGCTCGGATCGAATCTCGGAGACCGCGCGGAAAACCTTCGCCTCGCGATCCAGCTCCTCGCGCCGACCGTCGCCGTCAGAAAAATTTCGTCGATCTACGAAACCGCTCCCTGGGGATTCGCCGACCAGCCCGCTTTCTATAATCTCGCGCTGATCGGAGAGACCGAGCTCGGGCCGCGGGATCTTCTATCCTTCGTAAAGCATGTCGAAGCGCGCATGGGACGGAAAAAGACGTTCCGCTACGGACCGCGCCAGATCGATATCGATATTCTGTTTTACGAAAATGAAGCGGTGCGAACCGAATCGTTAACCATTCCGCACCCGCGTTATAAGGAGCGCCGCTTTGTCCTGGAGCCGCTTTGCGAAATCGCGCCGGACGGAGCCGATCCGGTCAGCGGCGAACCGTTCGCGGCGCTGCGCAGCGCCGCTCCGCCGGACGAAGCGCGCCGCTTAGACCTGCCGGCGTCGGTGAAACGGCCAATCCTGCGTTTCGGAGTACGAACGTACGCAATGGGGATCCTCAACCTGACCCCGGACAGCTTCTCCCGGGACGGCGTCTACGCGGAGCTTCCCCAGAGCGACGCCGCGATCCGCCGGGCGCTCGCGCAGGCGGAGGGATTTCTCCGCGCCGGGGCGGATATCCTCGACCTGGGGGCGGAATCGACCCGCCCCGGATACCGTCCGGTCCCGGAAGCGGAAGAAATCTCAAGGCTCCTCCCGGTTCTCAGCGCGATCCGCGAACGCTTTCCGGAAGCGATCCTGTCGGTCGATACGATGAAAGCGGCGACAGCGGAAGCCGCGCTTCGGACCGGCGCGGACTGGATCAACGACGTCAGCGGCGGGGATCATGACCCGCGCATGCGCCCGCTCGCCGCGGAACATGGATGCTTCTTCGTCGCGATGCGCTGGGAGACTTTCCAGCCGGACGCGGAGCCGATCGCCGATCAGGCCGCCCGCCAGTTGAAGGAATCAGCTGAAAAGGCGCTTTCCGCCGGAATCCGAAAGGACCGGCTGATCCTCGATCCGGGAATCGGGTTCGGAACGGGCGTCTGGGATAACGTCGAACTCATGCGCGCGCTCCCGCGCTTCAGCGCGATCGGGTTCCCGATCCTGATCGGGCCAAGCCGGAAATCCGTCGTCGGGAAAACGCTGCGCAGGCCGCCGGAAGACCGCCTCGGAGGGACCGCCGCGCTTGCTGCGGCCGGGGTCGCCGCCGGCGTCGACATCGTCCGTGTTCATGACGTCGACTGCATGACGCAGGTTCTGCGCATCGGCGACCTGATCTGGCGTTAACCGGAAAGTTTCGAAGGAGGACGTATTGAAAAACGCCGGTCATTTCGATTAGAATTAATTCAGTTCATCTTTCAATAAAACCGCCCGATTCCACGGCGGAAGAAAAAGCAGGAGGACGCAAAGCTTATGGCATATTATATCGGTTGCGATTTAGGCGGAACGAACATGCGCGCGGCGATCGTCAATTCTGAAAGCGGCGCCGTTTCAAACCTGGAAATTGTCCCGACGCTGGGGCGGGAAGGACCGGACGGCGTTTTACCGAGAATGGTCAATCTTTTCGCAACAATCATCGGGAAAGCAAAGCTGTCGATGGCCGAGGTTCAGGGAATCGGGATCGGGTTCCCCGGCATGATCGATACGGAACGCGGGATTACGCGTTTTATTACCAACCTCCCGGGGCATTGGATCGACGTCCCGGCAGCGGCGTTTATCGAGAAAGAAACCGGAATCCCGACGTTCCTGCTGAACGACGTTCGCGCGATTACCTGGGGCGAAATGATATTCGGCGCGGGGAAAGGCTGTTCCTCGATGGTGATGTACGCGCTCGGGACGGGCGTCGGCGGCGGGATCGTGATCAACGGCGAGCTGCTGTTAGGGAACTCCGGTCAGGCGGGCGAGCTCGGCCATATTACCGTCGACCCGGTCGGGCCGCTCTGCAACTGCGGCAACCGCGGCTGCCTTGAACAGTATTCTTCCGGGCCAGCGATCGTCGCCGCGGCGCTGAAAGCGATCGCGCACGGCGGAACGACGATTTTAGGCGAGTTGGTCGAATACGACATGAATAAAATGACGCCGGAAATCGTCGCAAAGGCAGCGCTGGCGGGCGATAAAAACGCGAAAAACATTTTTGAACAAGCGGGCATACATTTAGGCATCGCGATCGCCGATTCGCTCGTCCATATCGAACCCGAGCGCGTCGTCATCGGCGGCGGAATCTCCCGCGCCGGCGAACTGATCCTCGAACCGGTACGGAGAACGGTCCGGGAACGCGTTTTCCTGATCCCGCTGAACAAGGTTCAAATTACGCTGTCTGAGCTTGGGAACGATGCCGGCGTGATCGGAACGTCCATGTGGGCGGCGCACCAGATCAACAAGCTCCGGAAAAAAGCGGACGGATAAACCGATTCATCTCAGCGCCTGATAAGGACGAACCGAAAGCGTTCCGTCCTTATCAGGGGGTTCCGAATCGGAAGAATCGATTTCCGGCCGGAACCGCTCACACAAGTTAATCAGGACCGACCGCGTATTTTTCAGGAACGCTGACGGGCGCATGATCTTTTCATCGGCGATCCATCTGCAGATCATCGCCGCGACAGCGTCGCCGCAGTACGCCGCGAAAAAATCCGCCGTTTCCTGATCCGGAAAGGCGCTTTCACTGAACTTGCGGGCATAGGCGGCGACAGACTGCGCCAGGTAAGCGCGCAGCGCAGGCCCGATACCGCTTTCGAAGCTTTTTCGATAAAACTCGTTTTCCCGATAAAGATAGGAACAGAGAAGCTCGAAAACCTGCCAGGCGTCCGCTTCCGCCTGCGGCGGGATCTGGTCGATGAACTCATGCTGAAGGATCCAGGCGACGAGCGAGAATTTATCCGCGAAATGATAATAGAAGCCCTTTCGCGACAGTCCGCACTCGACGCAGATATCGGTGACGCTGATCTTCGTAAAGTCCCGGGTTTTCGACAGCGCTTTCAGCGCCGCGGCATACTTTCGCTTTGACAAAATAGATTTTCGCATTTTCGTACCTCGCGTTCCATAGAACAAAATAAATCGAAGCACCCTTTTGGAGAGGAAATACTATTCAGGAATCGAGTCAGATAACTTCGAAGGGCTATATATGTCTACAAGTTATTTTACGCGTTGAAGACGAATGATGCAAGTAAAAAAATCTGAAAATTGAAATCAAGCGCAAACTGAATTTTGACTGCCCTGCAGAAGCCGGACGCGTCCGAATTCCGCAGTCTTAAAAAAAAGGCGGCGCCTCGCTGATTCGACGAGGCGCCGCCTTTCAGATCTTCCTGGATCCAGCGCACCTGATTATCCGGCGTTCGAAACCGAGGTCACCATGAACCCCGCTGAGGCGATCGCCATCCTGACAGCCTCAACGTCCGGCGCGTCCTGATAGCTGACGACGGCTTCGCGCCGGGCTAAATCGACCTTGGCCGCGTGGCCCGGAACCGTATTAATCGCCCGCGTCACGTTCTCCTGGCAACGGGCGCAGTGCATTCCGGAAATTCGGACGATAAACGTTCCGGAAACGCGGGCCAGCTTTTTCGCCGGCGTCCGTTTCGCCGCCCCTTCGCAGCAGCTCTTTTTCCCGCTCAAACGCCGCAGGAACGAAACCAGACAAAGCGCGGCCAGCGCCGCCAGCGCCAGTACGATCAGAACCGTAATCCATCCGGCCATCATCCCTGAACCACCTCCCAGAATACAATCGGGCGGGATATCCGTCCGCCTCCGGCGCACCCGCGGCACGTATCGCATCCGCAGGCGCAGTCAGCCGCGTCGAACACGGTCTTTTTCACATACCCGAAGCGCGCGTAATATTCTAACCGTGCCTCGATCATCTCCGCCGAGAGCGACGTCCGCCGGGCCAGTTCCAGCGTCGATATCGTTCCACAGCTTCGCAGCGTCTCCAACAGCGATTCCATCGTTCCTTCGCCTTTCAGCTTAGAAAAACAGCCCCGCGACATGATACGTAATCATCGCCAGAATCAGCGCCGTCGCGATATAGTACAGCGCGATTTTCAGCGTCCAGCTCAGCGAGTGGGTTTCCTGATACGTCGACGACAGCGCCATGACGCAGGGAACGTTAAACGTCACCGCGACCATAAACGCCAGCGCTTCCGGCTTCGAAATCGCACTGCTTACGAGCGAACCGAGGTTGGCGTCCGTCGTCGCGGTCCCGACCGTCGAAGCGAATATACTTCCCGACCCGGCGAAAATCGCGCTGAGGACGCCGAGAACGGCTTCTTTCGAAACCATCGACGCGACAAACGCCAGGAACGTCTGCCACCCCAGTCCAAAGATCCGGGTAACCGGCTCGATCGACTTCCCGATCAGGTACAGGAAGCTGCCTTCGACGTTTCCGTCCGACGAATACGACATGAAGTAGAAAATGACGGAGACGATAAAGACGACCGCGAACGCTTTCTTGAAAACCTCCCAGACGCGGTTCAGCGTCATCCGGAACATCGCGCCCCAGCGCGGCTTGTGGTACGGGGGAAGCTCCATGATCAGGCCGGTCCGTTCTTTAACCGGGTTCAGCGTCCGTCCGAAGATTTTCGCGGTAATGAAAATATGCACGAACATGATCGCAAACAGCAGGAGCATAACGAGAATACTCCCCCAGCCGAAGAACGCCGACGCCAGCGTCGGAATAACCGCGAACGTCGCGCCGCAGGGGACGGCCCAGACCAGCGCGATCGTCAGGATCCGCTGACCCCAGGAATCGACGACCCGCGTTCCCGCCGCCCCGCCGATCGTACAGCCGACGCTGATCAGCATCGGCATCACCGATTTACCCTGAAGCCCGAGCTTATGCATCGCGTTGTCAAAAACGTAAGAGACCCGCGCCATGTAGCCGATTTCCTCGATCAGCCCGAAAACGAGATTGATCCCGAATACGAACCCCAGCATGGAAAGCGTCCAGGAGAGAGACAATACGATTGTGCTGTTGATAAAGGAAATCAGGCCTTCGGAAACGCCAAGCCCTGCCAGCTTCCCAATGAGCCCGCCCAAAACCGGGGGAATCAGCGCCGAAAGCCCCATAATCGGCGCGGCAACGATCATCGACCCGATCAGGCCGAGAATAATCAGTCCGATCGCGATTGGTTTCCCCCAGAACGGATGAATCGCAGCACGGTCAAACCGGGTCAGCAGCCGCGACGGTTCTTTTGTCTTAACGATCACGCCGTCCAGGACCGACTCGATCCAGGCAAATTTACAATCCCCCGCGTACAGCGGCCCGTCCTTCGCAGATTCGATCAGCGCGCGCACCGCTTCGTTCCCGGCCTTGACCGCAATTTTCGCAGCGACGACTTCGTCCTGTTCCAGGAGTTTTACCGCCAGCCATTCTTTCGAGAACCGGTCCATCCCGCCGTTCGGCGCGAGCGCCAGCGCCTTCTCATAGAGCTCCTTCGACGACCCTTCGGCGAAAAACCGGTACAGGCTCTTCGCATCGAGCGTCACCGGACGGTCCAGCGCGGCGTCGAGCTTCTCGAAAAAATCCTGATACGTGCCTTTGTCAGGGGCGACGATCGCAGTGACCGGGATATTCAGCCGCTTCGAAAGCAGCTCGACGTCGATCTTCTTTCCCTGATCCGCGGCAACGTCGATCATCGTCAGAACCAGCAGGACCGGCGTCCGGATCCCGGCGATATCGGCGAGCATGAACAGGTTCCTTTCCAGCTGGGAAGCGTCGGCCAGGACACAGACCAGATCCGCGCCGCCGCCAGCGATCGTATCCCGGGTAATGATCTCCTCGTCGGAGTTTGCGGAAAGACTGTACGAACCGGGAAGATCGGAAACGAGGTATCGCCTTGAACCTCGGGAGAAAGAACCTTCTTTCTTCTCTACCGTCTTTCCCGGCCAGTTGCCGACGTGCTGATGCGCCCCCGTCAGCGTATTAAACAGCGTCGATTTTCCCGAATTTGGCTGACCCAATAACGCGATCTGAATCTCGTTTGCCATTTTTACAATGCCTCCACCAGAATATGCTCCGATTCCACGCGGTTCAGCGCGATCATCGTATCGCGACCGTAAACGAGGAGCGGACAGGATTTCACGTTCTGCATCATCTCAATTTCACAGCCTACGTTCAACCCGATCGAAGTAATCCGCGAAAGATAGCGTCTTTCGCCCGACAGCTCCGCGATTCTGGCTTTTTCGCCGGTTTCCAATTTTGTCAAAGGTATCATATATCGTCTTTTATCCTTTCCTATGCCCTGGTTCCCGGGCAAATCGGGAATTTAATTCCTGAACGTCATGGGAGCGCGAATAAAAACCCTTCGCAGAAACGATCGGACGCGTCAACGGCGTTCCAACCGGCATCCTTGAGTTAGCCATAACTACGCCCGTTAAATATACCACCGTTCAGATATTCCGGCAGTATATTCATTTACAGAAGTCAAAACATGGAAAAACAGCGGACGAAATCGCTCGTCCGCTTCGCCTACGCCGCCCGGTACAGCTCGTTCAGCCGGGAGACCATGCGGTCGATCGAATAAAAATTCTGGATCCGCGTCCGAGCGGCCGTTCCGACCGCCGTGCGCTCCTTGGCCGGGAGCGCGAGAACGCGGCGGAGCGCGTCCGAAAGATTTTCCCCGTCGCGAACGATCTCTCCGCCGTATTGAACGAGCTCAGCGCAGTCGCCGACGTCCGTCGCGATACAGGCGCAGCCGCAGCTCATCGCTTCGCCGAGCGCCAGCGGAAAAGCTTCGCTGATCGAAGGCAGCACGAAGATATCGATTCCGTTCAGGATTGCGGCGACATCCCGCTGTTCGCCGAGGAGGATCAGCCGCGATTCGATTCCCGCCTCGCGGACCCAGCCCATCAGGACGTCGTTCCCCGCGTCCATTCTCCGCCCGGCCAGAAGCAGCCTGACATCCGGCCGATCCGCCGCTGCGTCTCGGAACGCACGGATAAGGCCCTGATGGTTCTTCTGCGGATCGAAGCGGGCGACGTTCCCGATAATCAGGTCGCTTTCGCTGATTCCATGCGCTTCGCGAAAGCGCTTCCGCTTTTCCGCGTCCGGGGCGAAAACGGCCGTATCGAATCCGTTCGGGACGAAGGCGATTTTATCGGCGCGATAGCCGCGCTGAACGTGAAGCGCCGCCGCGGTCCGGGAACAGGATAAGATCTTCCGGGGAAGCCGCCCCGATAAAAAAGCGAGCGCGCGAACGACGATCCGGGTCGAAGCCTTCGCCTCAGGGCTGAATTCGGAGTTATGCAGGCTCCAATAAATCGGGACATGCGTCCGGATCGCGGCCAGCGACGCAAGAAAATCGGCATGGTAGAGCCAGCTATGGATCAAGTCAGGCTGAAACGCGTCCACGCAGCCAATCAGCCGCGCCAGAGCGGAAAAACTGAACCGCCCCGGACGCATGTTCAGGCAGACGACATTAAAACCACCGGCACGGAGCGTTTCAACGAGCGGGCCACCCCCGCTTAAACAGACGACCTCGGACGTAACCTGATACAGCGCGAGTTTAGGGAGAACCCGGGTCAGCATGACTTCAGCGCCGCCAACGTCAAGATCGGTAATTACATGCATCACGCGAAGAGGTGCGTTCGGTTCGTTCATATTCCAATTATAGCCGCGCCGCGGAAGAGAAGGCAGGGCGGGCTGTCAATCTTCCAAAGCGGACGCGAGCTGTTCCCGCCAATCCGGGATCCGGAGCCCGAACGCGCGCTGAATTTTATCGGTATTCAGCGCGGAATACGCCGGACGGACCGCCGGCGTCCGGAAATCGGCCGTCCGCGCCCGTTCAATCCGGACGGAACGTCTTACGCTGAGGGGGGCCCGCTGAAAGACAGCCTGCGCCCATTCGTAGCGCGACGCCGCCCCGGCGGAAGACAGGTGGAAAACGCCATGATATCGCTTCGCCCAATCGGCGAGCCGTTCCTCCGGATATTCGAGCCCGGCCTTCGCCAGAAGCTGCGCCAGCGCGTCGGCGACGAACCGGCTCCAGGTCGGGTTCCCCACCTGATCGTCAACCACGCGGACAACGTCGTGCGTTTCCATCCATGAACGCAGCTTTAAGACAAAGTTATTTCCACGATCGGAATACAGCCAGGCTAAGCGGAATACGATCGACGCTTCGGATTCGCATAAAACGTTTTCCTCGCCGCGAAGCTTGGACGCGCCGTACCGGTTCACGGGGTTGGGCCGGTCCGTCTCCAGATACGGCTCGCGTTTCTCTCCGTCGAAAACGAAATCGGTCGAAAAATGGATCATGCCGATTCCCCGCACGGCGCATTCCGCCGAAAGCATTCCCGGCCCATCCGCGTTGACCGCGAACGCCGCCGGCGTTTCGCTCTCGGCCCGGTCGACGTCGGTATACGCGGCGGCATTGATCACGAACGAAGGCTGAACGCTGTCGAGCGTCTTTTGGATACACGTCCGATCCGTAATATCCAGCGCCGGATACTCAGTCGCCGTTACCGGACAAAGCGAAATCAGGCTGCGGCGAAGCTCGTAAGCGAGCTGGCCGGATCGTCCAACGATCAGGATCGGCCTCCTCATCAGCTGTTCTCGTTCCCCGCGACTCTCTCTAAATAGGACCGTAACGATAAATCGACCGTTCTCCCGGCTAAATCGAGGAGCTGCGCACGATCGATAAAACGCATCCTGAACGCGATTTCCTCCGGGCAGCTGATTCGCATCCCCTGCCTGGATTCGATCGCCTGAACGAAGAGCCCGGCCTGAAGGAGACTGTCATACGTTCCGGCGTCCAACCACGCGATCCCGCGCCCCATGACTTCGACCGAGAGCGATCCGTCCTCTAAATAGATTCGATTCAAATCGGTAATCTCAAGCTCGCCGCGCTTCGAAGGCTTCAATCCGCGCGCAAACGCGCAGACACGGCGATCATAAAAATAGATCCCTGGAACCGCGTAATTCGACTTCGGATTCTCCGGCTTCTCCTCAAGCGACGTCGCCCGTCCGGCCTGATCAAAGCTGACGATTCCGTACCGTTTCGGATCGGAAACCTCGTAAGCGAAGATCCGCGCGCCGGACGTCAGCTTCCCCGCCGAACGCATCCGTTCCGGCAGCGTCGTTCCGTAAAAGATATTGTCGCCGAGAACCAGCGCAGCGCTCCCGCCGTTCAGGAACGCTTCGCCGATGATAAACGCCTGCGCCAGTCCGGCCGGCTCGGCCTGTTCCGCGTATTCGAACGTCATCCCCCATTGCGAACCGTCGCCCAGCAGTTTTTTAAACAGCGGCAGGTCCTCCGGCGTGCTGATCAGCAGGACTTCACGAATCCCGGCGATCATCAACATCGAAAGCGGATAATAGATCATCGGCTTATCGTACACCGGAAGGAGCTGCTTGCTGACCGCCAGCGTCAGCGGATACAGCCGGGTCCCTCTTCCGCCGGCAAGGACGATGCCTTTCATCGCTGCGGACCCTCCGTTTCGGTTTTTCCCGCGCCCGTTTTCCCGGCGTTTCCACGCCCGGAATAGTTCCGCTCGACCCAATCCGAATAGGCCTTCCCGGAGAGAATCCCGCTGAGCCAGGCGCTGTTGGAGAGATACCAGTCTACCGTTGCGGCAAGGCCGTCCTCGAGACCATATTTCTGGGTCCAGCCTAACGTCCGCCGGATCTTCCCACTGTCGATCTCATAGCGGAAATCGTGGCCGGGGCGATCCTGAACAAAGGTAATTAAATCGGCGTACGAAGCCCCGTTTGCACGCGGCCGCTTCCGATCCAGAATTGAACAAATCGATTTAACGATCGACAGGTTGGTCGGCTGGTTACCGCCCCCGATACAGTACGTCTCCCCGGGCGTCCCCTGATCCGCGATCCGATAAATCGCGTCGCAATGATCCTCGACGTACAGCCAGTCGCGGATCTGATCCCCTTTTCCATACACCGGCAGCGCTTTCCCGGCCAGCGCGTTAACGATGACCAGGGGAATCAGCTTCTCCGGAAATTGATACGGCCCGTAATTATTGCTGCAGCTGCTGATCGTTATCGGGAGCCCATACGTCGTCCAGTAAGCGCGGACAAGATGATCCGACGAGGCTTTCGAAGCGGAGTAGGGCGAGCGCGGCGCGTAAGGCGTCGCTTCGTTAAACGCCGGATCGCCGGGCGCCAGCGCGCCAAAAACCTCGTCCGTCGAAACGTGATGGAAACGGATCGCCTGCCCGGTCTCGTTACTGACGGCGCGAAGCGATTCGAGCAGCGTAAACGTTCCGACGATATTCGTCTGGATAAACAGGTCCGGATTTTTAATTCCACGGTCCACGTGCGATTCCGCGGCGAAATGCACCACTGTATCGATCGAATATTCGCGAAGGAGCTTTTCAACCAGATCGCGGCTGCAAATATTGCCATGCGCAAAAATCCAGTTAAACCCCATCGGCAGCCGGTTCAGGTTTTCTTTCCGTCCCGCGTAGGTCAGCGAATCTAAAACGACAACCCGCAAGGTCGGATCTTTTTTCGCCAGATCATACACAAAATTCGTTCCGATAAAACCGGCTCCGCCGGTAACCAGGACATTTTTCATTCGAACACCTCCGACTCCTTAAACCTGGGCGCTTCCCGATCCTTCGGCGACAGGATCGGTTCGGAAAGTTCTCCCCAATCGACGCCGATCTCCGGGTCGTCATAGCGAATCGTCCGTTCGAACCTCGGCGCGTAGGTATCCGTCGTCTTATAGAGAACTTCGGCGCTCTCGCTTAAAACAAGAAACCCATGCGCAAATTTCGGCGGAATCCAGAGCGACTTCGCGTCGGCGGCGCTGAGGACGGCGCCGACCCATTTTCCGAAGAATTCGGAAGAGCGGCGGAGATCGACCGCAACGTCCAGAATCTCCCCGGAAAGGACCCGGATCAGCTTCCCCTGCGGCTGTTGAATCTGATAATGCAGCCCGCGTAAAACGTTCCTGTCGGATTTCGACTGATTTTCCTGAACAAAATCCGCGGATATTCCAGCCTGCTGAAAAACTTCCTTCCGCCAGCTCTCAAAGAAAAAGCCGCGATCGTCCCGAAAGACCTTCGGCTCGATCAGGATCACGTCAGGAATCGATAAAGGCGTAAATATCATCAAAAAAAACCTGCTACGTTATTTTTTCAAAATACATCTGATCAAAGGTCAGCCGCGGCGAATAAAAAGGATCCGGCCTCCGATAAATTTCCGGGTACCGGCCGATCAGCCTCCGGAAATCGCGTCGGACCGTTTCCAGTTCCGCCTCGGTCAGCGTTTTCCCGCGCGACGCGGATTCATAATGAACGAGGCGTGCGAACGGGGTAAACAAGTTCGTTTTTCCGCGCGCAAACGCGGCAAAGCATATCTCGGTATCATTATACACGATCGGGAGATCAGCCGGAAATTGCCCGATTTCCTCAAACAGCGCCCGCCGCATCATCAGGCACGCGCCGGTCACGGCCAACGAAGGGGTCAGCTTGCGCGTCGCGCCGTGATACGCCGGCGCGGTCTCCGCCAGACCTTCGTACACGTGAAAAAGCCAGCGTTCCCCGAACGATCCGAAGCCGACGCCCGCATGCTGAATTTTCCGGTCGGGAAAAAGGAGCTTCGCCCCGACCGCGCCGACGTCCTCCCGAACCGCCAGAGAGGCCATTTCCTCCAGCCAATTCGGACTCAGCACTTCGGTATCGTTATTCAAAAACAGCAGCAGCTCCCCTTTCGACCGCCCGACGCCCCAGTTATTAATCAGCGAAAAATTAAACCGGCCGGGATAGCGGATAACTTTTCCGGGAAAACCCGGATCCGCTTCAAGCTCCCGATAATAAGCCTCGATTTCCGGCGTCACGCTGTTATTCTCGATAATCAGGATTTCGTAGTTCGGGTACGTCGTCCGCTCCCGGATCGACGCAACGCAGCGCGCCAGCAGATCGCGCTGATCCTTGTTCGGAATCAGGATCGAAACAAGCGGAGCGGAGCGGAGCGCGTAACGGACGCGCCGGTAAGGAAGCGCGCGGAGCGGATCGACCCGCGCGTCGGTCCGCGTCCGGTCAAGATGAGCGCGGAGAGCCTCATTTTCGAGCCCGAGGACAGCGGCGCCGGCGGGGTCATACTCCGCCATCCAGTGCGTCAGGATTTCGGGACAATGATCCACGCGGGAGGCGGCTTCCACGAGGCGGAAGGTCAGTTCGGGCCAGCTGATCGCTGCGCCCGGCGCGGCGGCGCGAAGGAGAAGCTCCCGGCGCACGACGCAGAGCGGCCGCAGCAGGTTTTCCTGACGGAAGGCGTAGATATTAAAATCCGGCTTGAACCAGGGCTCGGTCCGCCTCCCGGAAGCTGTAAGCCGGTCCGTATCGCCGTAGATCAGCTCGGCATCCGCCGAATCCAGGATCGCCCACCGGACCGCCGGGATGCCCCGATCGCTGAACACCGCGCCATCTTCGATCAGCGCAAACCAGCCCGCCTCCGGAAACGCCGCCGGGAGCGCGCCGGCTTCGACGGTTATTTCTTTTCCCCCCTGGATCAGAAAACGTCCGTCAGCCATGGCCCGAACCGGGACGACCGAAGGCGCGTCCGCCGGAAGCGGAGGGAGCGCCTTCTCGTTACGAAAAATCCAATACCGATATGAATTCAGCGCTTTCCGAACCGTCGCGTTGTAAACCGGGAGGAGGAGTGAACGGAGCGCGCGACTGCGTTTCAGCGTTTCAAACATGAGCGGCGCTATCTTCGGATAGATGGAGCCAGTGAATCGCGGGATCGGTCAGCTTGAACCAGTTCGCCTGCCGGCGGACGTAAGTCCGCGTCGCCTTGCGGATCGCTAAAACCGCGTCTTCGAGCGTTGCCGTCCCGCCGATCACGGCGGCGAGCTGCGGATAGCCGATCGCGGAAAGCGACGGCAGCGACGGCGAATATCCCCGATCCAGAAGCGCCCTGACCTCGTCGAGAAAGCCGTCGCGGATCATCCGGTCGATCCGCCGGTCGATCCGTGCGTAGAGCTCAGCGCGGTCGCGGATCAGGCCAAGAATTGTCGCACGATAAGGCGGCTCAACCTGACGCCGCTGGTCGGAAAAACGGCGGCCGGTCGAAAAGACGACTTCGAGCGCGCGGATCGTCCGGCGCATGTTCTGATATTCGATTCGCGCCGCGGCGGCCGGATCCAGAATCGCCAGCTTTTCATGCAGCGGTTTCGCGCCGATTTCTTTCCCGTAGCGCTCTAAAACCGCGCGGAGCTCCTCGTTCGCGTTCAGCTCCGGCGGGACCCAGCCTTCCAACAGCGCGCGGACATACTGACCCGTCCCGCCGACGACGATCACGTTCTTTCCCCGCCCGGCGATATCACGGATCGCGGCGCCGGCTTCGCGCTGGAACCGCGCGAGGCTCCAACGTTCGTCCGGATCAGATACGTCGATGAGATGATGCCGGACGCCGTCCATCTCGCCGAGCGTCGGTTTCGCCGTCCCGATCGTCATCCCGCGATAAAAATAACGCGAATCGGCCGACACGATTTCGGCGTTAGACGCCTTCGCCAGCGCAATCGAAAAGGCGGTCTTCCCGACCGCCGTTGGACCGACGATCACGAGAATCGGTATCCGTTCCGTCGCGCTTATCATTCTTCAACGGCTTTCGTTCCAGTCATGATCCGCTCAGGCCAGGCGGGCCGCGCCGATAAAGCTGTCGCGCAGGTGCGGAACGGAAAGGACGTCGTCTATATAAACGCCGTTCTTCGCCTGGGAAGAATGAATCATTTTCCAGCCGCCCAGACTCATTCCGACATGATCGATCGAGCCTTTTTTATCGCCGAAAAACAGCGCGTCCCCGGCGACAAAAGGATGCTTGATTTCGCGCCCCTGATCGAATTGCATATGCGCATCGCGCCGCAGCTCGATCCCGCTGCAGCGGTAAACCAGCTGGACCAGACCGGAGCAATCGATCCCGAACGCGCTCGACCCGCCCCATAAATAAGGTACGCCGATCAGCTTCCACGCGCTTTCACAGAGATCCCGGCGCAGCGCGTCGCCGGGCTTCGGGAAATCGTTGAACGCGCGAAGCGATTCCTTTTCAACCCAGCCGATCTCCGGCGCGTAGATCAGCGCGCGGCTGCCCGACTCGTCAAGGATCGACGTATACGTCCCGGCTAAAACGCGGGTCAGGATTTCGTCCCCGCTCGAAGCCGCGTAGACGAGCGCCGAGGGCGCGCTGACGATATGCGTCGCGGGGGGGAGGGTAAACGTTTCGAGATATTTTTTATACGCGTAGCTTAAATAGCCGTCGCGGAGATTGCATCCGTAAACCCAATCGCCCTCGTCGCGGATAACGGCGACCTCGTCGCCATAGAAGAGCTGCGTCGTCATCTCGCTGAGAAATGAGACGCCGGCGTGCATCGAGGTAATATTCTTCGCGACGCGATAGATTTCCGTCTCCCCGGTCAGCAGGACCTTAACCGCGCTGGTATCGACTTCCTGAACGCCTTCCAGCTCGGCGAAAGCTTCCTTCCTGAAATCCGATAACGTCTTTTCGCGGAGGACCTCGCCGCCAAGGATCAGCTTCCCTTCCTCGAACGACAGGAGCGAAAGGGCGACGATCGCCAGATTCTTCTCAGCGCCATATTTCTGGTTAAATTTTCGGACATAAGTTTTTGCGTTTTTCTTCATATTTTCTCCTTTCGCGGATCCGTCCCCAACGCGGACCCGCCGAACAGGCCCCGCGCTTCCTTCTTCAGCGCGACGCCCAGCCCGAACCCTGCCGTCGGAAGGAGCGAACCTTTTTCATCATACGATAATCCCTCGAACGGGTCGTTCGCGGTTAACAGCGGCGTATCCAGGTCGATCCAATCCGCCAGGCTGACGAGCGCGGCCATCGCCGATACGCCCGCGGACGTTTCAACCATGCATCCGAGCATAACGCCCATTCCGTATTCCTTCGCGCGCCGGGCGATCGCGATCGCCGGCGCAATCCCGCCGCATTTCATCAGTTTCACGTTAACGCCGCACACCCCGGCTTCATGAAGCCGATCGATATCCCCCAGCGTCCGGACCGATTCATCGGCGACAACCGGCAGCCCGGTCGCTTTCTGAACCCGTCCCATTCCAGCGATATCGTCCGCCGCCGTCGGCTGTTCCACGAGTTCCAGATCGTATTTTTCCAGCCGCCGGATCAGCGCGATCGCCCCTTCCGCGTCCCAGGCCGCGTTCGCGTCGACACGGATCCGCGCGTCGGGACGGGCGGCGCGGATCGCTCGGATCCGCTCTTCGTCGAGCGATTCCTTTCCCGGGGTTCCGAGCTTGACCTTCAGGAACGGGAAGCTTTTCACGCGCAGCGCCGCCTCCGCCATGACTTCCGGACGATCGAGGCTGATCGTATAGGACGTTGGAACCGGGGCTGGGCGCGCCAATCCTATCAGCGCATACAGCCCGACGCCGAGCTTCCGCGCCAGACGGTCATGATAGGCGATATCGAGCGCAGCGGCGGCCGGCGCCGGAATTCCCGGCTCGATCGCCGCTGGGATCTCGTCGACCGTCTCGGGGAAGGATTTTCCAGCCGCGCGCCCCCAGGCCGCAGTCATCGCCGCGAACGGGATCCCATAATAAAACGGGATCGTCCCCTCGCCAAATCCGCCGTCGTCCGTTCGGATCAGGAACGCGGTCCGCGTCGAAGACGAGCCGTAGGATACGGTAAACGGCGTCTTCAAAACCAGCTCGTATTGAACCCATTCTATTTTCTTCCGCATCTTCGCCCCCATTCCGATTAAATTTCCGGATCCCCGAACCGCATTCTTAAGTACGATTCATAGCGCCCGGAATCGATCGTCCCCGCCGCGACCGCCTCGCGGACGGCGCAATCGACCTCGCTTTCGTCATGCGTACAGTCCGAATAAAAACAGCGCGAGACCAGCGGGCGGATCTCGGGAAAATACCCGTCGAGCTCTTCCGGCTGAATATCCCATAGGCCGAGCGTCTTGATTCCCGGGAGGTCGGCGATAAAACCGCCTTCCTTCAGCGGGAACATCTCGCGGACGACGGTCGTATGCCGCCCTTTGCGGTTGAAATCGCTGATCTCGCCGGTCTTCAGGTCGAGCGTATCGTCCACGCAGTTCAGCAGCGTACTTTTCCCCACGCCCGACGGGCCGAGCAGCCCGCTGATCTTTCCGACGACGCGTTCCCGGAGGAGCGCGCCGGTCCGCTCGTCCTTCGCCGATACGAAAACCGTTTCATAGCCCAGGCGCGCGTACGCGGCAAAGCGCGCCTTCGTTTCCGCCTCGTCGACGAGGTCCAGTTTATTAATCACGATCAGCGGATGAATCCGCTGCCGTTCGCAGATGACCAGAAAACGGTCGAGCATCCGCAGCCTCGGTTCCGGATCCGCGGCTGCGAAGACGATCAGGACCTGATCCAGATTCGCGATCAGAACCTGCCTGTACGGAACCTTCGTCCCGGTCATCATCCGAACCCATTCGGACGTCCGCGGGAGCACGTCGGTAATCATTCCCGAGCCATCCGGAAGCGGTTCGAAGGTCACAAAATCTCCGATCGCAATGATATCGGTATGCTGCGCCCTGGATTTTATCTTCCCGCGGGCTTTACAGGTCACCAGCCGACCGTTCGCGAAAACGTAGAAAAAATCCGACGCAAAACGCAGCACGCGCCCCTGGTCCGCCATATCAGGCCTGTTTCTTCGCGCTGAGCGAATCCATCCGGCCCCTTTACGGCTCGGGGGTTTCGGTCGGCGGCGTTTCCCACGGCGCGCGCGTCGGGACCGGCGTCTTCGTCGGCGTCGCCGTCGGGGTCGGCGTCTTCGTCACGTAAACCGCCGCTTCCCAGGGATACAGGAGCGTCGCCTGCCCATCGAAGTACAGCTCGATCACGCGGCGGAAAATCGGCGCGGCATAATCGGAACCATCGCCGATATTTTCGACGAGGACCGCGACCGCGATATCCGGTTTATCCGGATTATTTTCGTCGGTGAACCCGGCGAACCAGGCATGCGGCTTGACGCCCGGGCCTGTCTGAGCCGTGCCGGTTTTTCCCCAGACCGGATAACGCAGACTGCGGAAGACATGCGCGGCGGTTCCGCGCGGATTCGACGTCACCATCGACAGCGCTTCACGGATAATCTGGAGCGTCTGGGCGGAAACCGGGAGTTTCCCCTGCTCCTCGGGCTCAAACGCGTATACAATTTCGTCATCCGGGCCGATAATCTGTTCGACGACCTGAGGACGGTAGAGCGTCCCGCCGTTCGCGATCGCGGCCATGAAGCGCGCGACCTGAAGCGGGGTCACCAGGACGGTCCACTGACCGATCCCCATCTGAACCGAGGATAATTCTTCTCGCGGCGTCTCGATTTTTCCCGGCGCTTCTTCGATTTCGCCGACTTCCGTCAGCGATCCCAGCCCGAATCCGCGCGCCATGCTCGGGAGATAATCCTGGCCCATTTTCCGATACAGCTGCAGTCCCAGTTCGTAATACCAGGGATTGCATGAGCGCATCAGCGATTCCTGCAGGTTCAGCCGTCCGGACGGCGAGATTTCATGTTCCTTCGTCCAGTCGTACAGCGTAATCCCTTCGAGCCCCGTCCATTCATACGGGCAGTCCATTTCCGATTCGACCGTATACAGGCCGGATTCCAACGCCGCCGCCATCACGATCGTCTTGAAGACCGATCCGAGCGGATATTGACCCTGGCTCGCGCGGTTATACATCGGGCGCTCCGGCCCGTACAACGCGTCCGCGGAATAAGAGGAGTTGTAATTGACGTAGTCCAGCAGGTTCGGATCGAACGTCGGCGACGAAGCCAGGCCCAGAATCCTGCCAGTGTCGACTTCCAGGACGACGATCGCGGCGTTGAACCCATGAATCGCGCGCTGCAGGTCGTATTGAAAATCTTCGTTAAACGTCGTATAAATCGAATTCGCCTGGGTCGGTTCGATCCGCTGGAGACGGGTTATCGCGTTTCCGTCGGCGTCGGTTACGTACATGGAAACGCCGCGCTTCCCGGTCAGCATGTCCTGACCCCATTTTTCGATCCCAAGGCGGCCGACGCGCTCGTTAATCGCGTACCCCTCGCGGCGCATCTCGTCAACCTCTTCCACGCCGATCGGCTGAACGTAGCCGACGATATGGGGCGCGGAACCGCCGAAATAATAGAAGCGCGACGCGTCGTAGCGGCTGCTGAAAAGGCCGGTATACTGCGACAGGCTGGAAATCCGGTCCTCGATATCCGCCGCCGGGACTTCGCCGACCGGAACGTAATCGTACGCGTTCGCCTCGGTCAGGATCTGGTTGATAATCTGAGGCGTTTTCCCGGTCAGCCGGGACAGCTCGCTGACGAGCCCTTTCCAGGCCGATTCCCCAACGCTCGCGGGGACGACTCCGAGCGCGTACGCTGCGGTTTCCGCCGCCATCGGAACGCCCTCGATATCGTAAATAATCCCGCGCGACGGAACCGTCGTATCGAGCTTGATCTGGTTCCCGCCGCGAAGCTCGGGCATCAGCATCCCGTCTTCCCATTGGATCTTCCAGGCGCCGCCTTCGTAGACCATGTTCATTTCCATATCCCGCTCGAACGATCCGGCGACCTTCGTATCGTAGACGGTATGGTAACCGACCTGTGCGCTCGTCGGGTTCGTCAGCAGCGCGGTAATCGACGTCGTCAGCTTGTCCAGCGTCAGATTGATCGACGTCGACGTATAACGTTCAGTAAAAGCGTCATATGAAATCGCGTCCCGGGAAACCTGCGAAAGCAGGTTATACATCCCAATATAGTCCTCGTTTTCCCAGGCCTTCAGGAACGCTTCGGCCGCCTCGCGCGAACTCGGGACGGACGTCACGTGGATCACGGGGTCGGGCAGCGGGGTCGGCGTTTCCGTGTCAACCGCGACCGTCGGCGACGCCGTCGGCTCCGACGTGGGAATCAGGCCGCATCCGGAAGAAGCAGCCATGGAAATCAGCAGGACCAGCATCAACGCTTTCTTCATCTTTCTACCTCTGTACTTCATTCAATACGCTTTCTTTTTTTATATTTCTTACCGGCGCGGCCGCCGATACCGTTTCACGTGAAACCGGCATGCCGCGTTTCAGCGCCACGCAGTCCAGATCGCAGTCCCCCTCCAGCCGATACCGGCAGCTCTTTTCCGCCGTTTCGGCCGGCGCGGCGTGCATTCTTCTCAGCAGCGCGTCCAGATGACAAATCGGGAGGCCGACAACCGACGCGTAGCAGCCGGCAAACGACGAAACGAGACGGAAATCCGGATTTTGAATCGCGTAGCCGCCCGCTTTTCCGAACGGATCGCCGCTTTCAACGTACGCCGAGATCAGGTCCTCCGATAACAGCGCCATGTTGACGGTCGTATCCGCCGCCGTCGCGGTCAACGAGAATCCGCCGGACGTCTTCATCCCAACCACGAGCGCAGTATGGACCACATGGGCCCGTCCGCTTAAAGCACGGAGCATCCGGAACGCATCCTCCCGAGAAACCGGCTTTCCAAAACGGACCCGTTCCAGCGCGACAATCGTATCCGCGGCGATCAGGATTTCGCCGGGAAAGACGCTTTGCCGCGCCGCGACCGCGAGCCATTTTTCGCGCGCGACCCGGTCGCAGTAAGCGAATACGTCCTCTCCCGGAAATATCGACTCGTCAATATCCGCCGGAAGAACCCGGAATGGAAGGCCGTACCGCCGCAGGATTTCGATTCGCCGCGGCGACCCGGAAGCCAAAACCATGCCGATGTTCTCTGAACCGGTTGCCATAGGATAATTCTATCAGATTCTCCTGACCGACCGCTTTTCCCGCCCGACCGATCATCGCGCGATTCCCCGACCCGGCAAAGAGGGGCGGGCCGATCGCCCCATCGGAAAGCGAAATCGACCGCTTACAAAATCCCATTCCGGGGTTCCTGTTTCAGAAAAAGGGAAATTTCTCCCTGAATCTGAAATGCGCGTTCGATCATGGTACAATCGTTTTTAGAAGGGCAGTATTTTAAGTTTAAAATCAAAAACAGGATTGTTCACATGCAGATTCAACGGGATCAATACCTGAACCGGCTTCTCGAGGATCGAGGCAATCGGCGGATCAAAATCGTCACCGGCGTGCGCCGCTGTGGAAAGTCGTATCTTCTTTTTAAGCTGTTTAAGGATCGCCTGATCCGCGAGGGCGTCTCGGAGGATCATATTATTGAAATTGCTTTTGACGATCGGAAGTTCAAAGATCTCCGCGACCCGGACGAATGCTACCGCTATGTAACGGGACGAATCGATGAAAACGACCCGAATCCGACTTATGTCCTGTTGGACGAGGTTCAACTGATGAAAGAGTTTGAAGACGTGTTAAACGGATTTCTTCATCTTAAAAACGCCGACGTTTTCGTAACCGGGAGCAACTCAAAATTTCTTTCAACCGATATCCTTACGCAATTCCGCGGACGCGGCGATGAAATTCGCATGTATCCGCTCACGTTCGGCGAATTCAGTTCCGCCTGCTCCGGAAGCTGGGATGAAGTCTGGGAACAATACTATACTTTCGGCGGGCTCCCGTACATCTTAACCCTTTCTTCGGTCGCGAAAAAAGCGGAATATCTTCAATCCCTTTTCGAGGAAGTCTACCTGCGGGATATTCTCGATCGGAATCAAATCCGGGGAGATTCAGAATTCCGGATATTGATCGACGTTATCTCCTCAGCGATCGGTTCGCTCACCAATCCGCAGAAATTATCCGCCGCGTTTAAAAGCGCGGGAAAGACGGATATTTCCCCATCGACGGTCGCCCAGTACCTTCATTATCTCGAGGAAGCGTTTTTAATTAAGTCCGCGGCGCGATATAACGTCAAAGGGAAAAAATATATCTCCACACCGAAAAAAATCTACTTCGAGGATGTCGGGCTGCGGAACGCACGGCTGAACTTCCGCCAGAACGAAGAGAACTATATCATGGAGAATATTATTTTTAACGAGCTCCGATACCGTGGGTTTTCGGTCGACGTCGGCGTCGTCGAAGTCAGCGAGAAAAGCGAAAGCGGCGGCTATCGCAGGAAGCAGACGGAAATCGACTTCGTCGCGAACCGCGGGAACCAACGGTATTACCTGCAATCGGCGTTCACGCTCCGGACGGAAGAAAAAAAGAATCAGGAAAAACGCCCGCTCCTGAACGTCAGGGACTCGTTCCGGAAAATCCTGATCGTACGGGACCCGATCCTGCTCCGGAGAGACGAAAACGGGCTGGTCACGATGGGGATTAAGGAATTCCTGAGCGACGAAGCCAGCCTCGATCGATAACCGCGCGATTTCCCTCCGCAGCCAGAAAAAGCCGGCCATTTCCCGGATTCACGAAGTTTACGCCCGACATGGAAATCAAGCGCCTCATTTTATTTAAATCTAAGTAAAATAGGAATAGAGGAAACGCATGAGACTGACGCGGGAACGGCTGTTGAACCTGACGAATTCGTACCTGACGAAGATCGTTCGAAAAGATCCGAATATTATCTGTATTTATCTGACCGGGTCGATGCTGAACGAGGATCCGTTTATCGGCGGAACGACGGACGTCGACCTCGTCATCGTGCATAATCATCCGCGCGATATCCCGCGGCAGATCGTCCCGATTACCGAAGAGGCGACGCTGGATATTCAGTTTTTCCAGCAGGCCTATTACACGCCTCAGCGGAAAATCCGCCTCGATCCCTGGGTCGGGCCGGCGCTCTGCTTCGATCCGGTTCTTCTTTACGGGAAGGGTCACTGGTTCGAATTTACGCAGGCCGCGATTGAAGCCGGTTTCTTTCAGCCAGGCTGCGTTCTCCAGCGCTCGCGCCTCTTTTTCGCTAAAGCGTTCGAGAGCTACCGCGAGCTGCGCCAGAACCGGTCGATGACGCAGTCCCGCTACATTCTGACGACGCTGCGGACGATCGAGAACGTCTGCAACTCGGTCGCATCGCTGAACGGTCCTCCGTTAACCGACCGGCGCATCCTGAAATCGTTTAAAGACGTCTGCGAGGCGGTGAAAATAGAGGATGCGGTCCCGCTCCTGAACCAGCTTTTCCTGAGCGAAAACGACCTCAAGCCGCATCGCGACTATTTCCTTCAATCCTGGACGTACTACCTGGAACAGTTCGGCAAAAGCGACCTCGCCAGGACCATTCCAAAGTATCATGCGTTCCGGCTTAAATACTATACCGCTGCTGTCGAAACGTACTGGGACGAGCACCTGATTTCAGCGCTGTGGCTGATGCTGAAAACCTGGAGCGTCGTGGTGGAGTGGTGCTCGCTGCAGGGCAATCCGCATTACGATGGGTTCCTGAACGCGCTTCAGGCCGGGCTTCCGTTCCATGAAACGCGAGAGAGCCAGCTCAGCGATTTTATCGACTGCGTCGACGAGGGGATCGAGCGCTGGGGGAACGAAAACGGCTTCAGCGCGCAGGAATCGGACTTTATCCAGTAAGCTTTCGGTAACGTTTTTATGATGAAGATCATAAAAAAGACGTTATAAAAACAACTTGACTTTTCAAATATTCACATATTAGACTCATTTTAAAAGATATAGGTTCGAGGGGCATATTTGAATCATTTCTGTGTCCGTTTCGGTTTTCTTTCATAGGGAGGCAAGACATGAAAAGCATCTTTTATTCCACAAAAAAAGGAATTCTGATCCTGATCCTTTTATCCGCGGCGCTCTGCCGGTTTAACGGCGCGGCGGCGTATCCCGGCGAGACGGAAAGCCGGATCGACGCGCTCGACCGCTTCGAGATGAAGCTGAGCGAGCTGACCGTCGACCCGGAGAAGATCCGTTTCACGCTGACGCTGAGCGGGAACGGGGTCGAATCGGAAGAGGACTGCGAAGAGAGGTACGTCGAAGGCGTCCGCGAAGATAATGGAGACGGAGAAGCGCGGCTCTGCCGGACCGTCCGGCAGGAGTTCGCGTATTTCAACGGCGGCGTCATTCCCGCCGACGCGGAAATCGTCAAAACGACGCTGTCGTTCGACGGTTACAACTATTTTCAAATTGATCCAGAAGGCCAGGAATCCGGGAAGCCGGATCCGATCTGGACCCAGTACGGATACAAAGTGAAGATCAATTTTTATCGTCCAGACGCGGTCCAGTTCGACGAATACGGTCATGAAAAAACCGATTCCGACCTGCTGCGCGGGTACCCGACGAACGAATCGTTCGGAATTTATCTCGCGGATTTTGAATGGGGGATTTATCAAATCGCAATCGCGCTGAATTACCGGGCCGACTACTTTAATCCTCATTTCGCTACCATCCCGGTAAAATCCACCGATGACGATTACTTTCATGGGTTTGGCGGCGCGGAGGTCATCGATGGAAAGCCAGTATCCGTCAGCGGCGGTCCGACGGTCGCCGATCTGATCGAGAACGGAGAATTCGACCCTCAAACAGACCTGCCGGAGAATCCCGTTGTGGACGCGCTCGTTATTTACGCCTACAGGGATCCCCGATTCAAAAACGGGCATCGCTCGACGTCATGGCGGGTGCATCCGGTTCGCATCGATGCAGGCCTCTCCGGCCCCAATGTAATTCTTACCTACCGAACGAAGCAGGGCGGAATTGGCCACTGGATCGGCAGCATCCAGAATCAGCTGCGCATCCAGTACGTTTACAAATCAGAATGACGCTAAAAGGCTTTTGCGGATTCAGAACCTGAACAGGTTTGCGTCAGGTAACGCGACAATCCAACGCCAAAATTAAATCTGTCCACGCCGTCCACAGCTTATAACTTCCGGAAACGCGTGGACAGTTTTTTTAAGTGGAAGGACCTGGCGGTGGAGCGGGATAAACGGGTTATCCATTGGACAGAGACGGATAACACGGGATAACTTTTCTTTAAGCTTCTAACCAGATCCAGAGGAAAAAACGGAAATTTCGAAACCGTATCCGACTTATCCACGCTGTCCACAGCCTATATTAAAGACTATTACCTCCTCCCTTAAAAACTCATAGAAAAGAAGAGAATAGAAAAATCATCCATAAAAAAGACGCTAACCATTGTACGAGGGAATTTCCCACGCGCCGATCAGCTTTTTTGTACGATTGAATAAATGCAAGAATCGGACCACAAATGAACTTTCACGGCTGATAGTTTGTCCGAAAAAAAAGAGTGTATATCGGACAAACAAAAAGCCCATCAGAGATTTCTGACGGGCCTTTTGTTGATCTTCGTTCGATACGCTTATTCGGCCGGAGCCGGAGCGCCAACCGGGCAAACATTCGCGCAGTTTCCGCAATCGATGCAGGTGGCTTCGTCGATGACGTAGATATCCCCTTCTGAAATCGCTTCCACGGGGCATTCCGCGGCGCAGGCGCCGCACGCAATACAAGCATCTGAAATTCTGTAAGCCATTTTCAATCTCCCATTCTTGAAAATCTGTTTTTTTTCATATAGAGCTTCCCTGTTTCTCTATATAGTTCTATTGTATCACGCTGTTTGGAAGATGAAAAGTCGAAAGAAAGCTTTAGCTTTTTTCTTCGATAATTTCGACCGAAATCAGTTTTCCCGCTTTCGTCTGATAGCGCGGATCCCGTTCCGGAATCGACAACACAACATCCATTCCTTCGGTGACCTCGCCAAAAACTGTGTGCTTATTGTCAAGCCAGGGCGTGGGGACGAACGTGATAAAAAACTGTGATCCGTTCGTATTGGGACCGGCGTTTGCCATGGAGAGGATGCCAGGCTTATCGTGACGCAGCTTCGAATTGAATTCGTCGCGGAACTTGTACCCCGGTCCTCCCATTCCCGTTCCGGTCGGATCGCCGCCCTGGGCCATAAAGTCTTTGATGACTCGATGAAAGATTGTCCCGTTGTAAAATCCTTCTCTGGAAAGGAAGACAAAATTATTAACCGTCGTTGGGACAAGATCGGCGGAGAGTTTGACCTTGATATCCCCGAGGTCAGTGTGGAGGACTGCGGTATAGGTGGATTTCAGATTGAGCTTGAATTCTGGCTGTTTCGTGTATCTCTTTTCGGACATAAGTTTCTCCTGATATTTGATATGTAATTAATACCACAGTTTGACAGTGAACAGGAAGGCTTTATGAAGGCGGGTTGATTGTCCCCGATTGGATCGAATGTTTCACGTGAAACATTTTAAAACAGAATCCTCCGCCGATGCCAATTGTTTCACGTGAAACAATTTGATTGACTCAGCGATTGAGCCCATTCGCGCTGCCGAAAGAATAGAACTCTTTCGGAGAGATGGGAAATTATGGGACTGATGGTATACTATGCTGCGGTAAACCTATGTCGCTTGTCATTGCAAAAAACATTTCAAAATCGTTCGGCGCCGAGGATATTTTTGCGGACGTGTCGCTGGTAGTTCCGCCGCACGCCCGGATCGGCATCGTTGGCCAAAACGGATCGGGAAAAACGACGCTGATCCAGATCCTGATCGGTGAACTGTCTCCGGACGAAGGAACGGTCCAGCGAGGGAAAAACTTAAAAATCGGCTTTCTCCCGCAGCAGATAACGTCCATCTTTGAGTGTACGCCGTTTGAAATCTGTCGCGAGGTGTTTGCTGACCTGTTGGATACGAAATCGCAGCTGGAAAAAATCGAAGCCGAACTTCAGCAGGGTCCGGATCCGGAACGGGTCGAGACTTACGGAAAGCTGCTGACACGGTTCGAAACGGCGGGCGGTTTTACGATCGAATCGCGGATCCGGCAGGTTCTTCAAGGCCTCGGTCTGACTGGTGGAGAGGAGAACCGTCCCTGGCGCCAGCTCTCCGGCGGTCAGAAAACGCGCGCGTATCTGGCGAGACTGCTCCTGATGGATCCGGATTTGCTCGTGCTTGACGAACCGACGAATCATCTGGATATCGCATCCGTCGAATTTCTCGAAAGCTATCTTCAGTCTTTCCCAGGCGCGGTTTTGATGGTTTCGCATGACCGCTATTTCCTCGATCAGGTCGTGAATACGATCTTTGAGCTGTCAGCGGACCTGGAGGAGTACGCCGGAAATTACAGCGCCTACCTGGCGCAGCGGAGCGAACGGGTCGAGCGACGGATTAAAGAATACGAAGCACAGCAGGAATTTATCGCGAAAGAGGAAGCGTACATCCGTCGGAATATTGAAGGCGTCAATACGCGTCAGGCGCAGGGACGGCGTAAGCGACTGGAACGGCTGCTTCGGGATCGCGAACTGGTCCGGCCGCAGTCCCTCGAATCGATCCGGCTGCGCTTACAGACGGACCTCCGATCCGGAGATTTGACGCTGCGGACCCGCGGCGTTGAAATCGGTTATCCGGATGATCGAGTGACGCTGATCCGGATGCCGGATGTGACGCTGATGCGCGGGGAATGCGCCGCGATCGTCGGACCGAACGGGACCGGAAAGAGCACGCTTGTTAAAACGATCCTGGGCCAATTAGCTCCGCTTCGCGGCGAAGTCGTGATTGGGGCGAATATTCGGATTGGCTACTTCGCGCAGGCACATGAATCGCTTCATCCTGAATGGACCGTTTACGACGAAATCGCCGAAGCCGCCCCGGCGTTTACCCCCGGTGAAGTCAGAGGCTTCGCGGCCCGGTTCCTTTTCCGCGGGGACGACGTGTATAAGCAGGTTTCGTCGCTGTCGGGCGGGGAACGGGGACGGTTGGCGATTGCGCTCCTGTCGCTTCAGGACGCAAATCTGCTGCTGCTTGATGAGCCCATGAACCACCTCGACGTCTCCGCGCAGGAAACGCTGCAGTCGATTCTGAAAACCTTTAATGGAACGATCCTGCTGATTTCGCATGATCGCTACCTGATTAACGCGATTGCGACGCAGCTTTGGATCGTGCGCCCGGAACAGCGGACGATCGAGGTCTTCGCTGGAACGTACAGCGCGTATATGGATGCGAAGCGGAGTGGGAAAAGCCGTCCTCAGCCGGTAAAAAAAGATGCGGCTGAGGAGAAGCGCCCGGTATCTTCGCTCTCTGGATCTGGAAAACCGGTTCGCTCGAATAATGAACAGCTGCGGCTGGAAAGACGGGCGCGGGCGCTTGAAGATCGGATTACGGCGCTGGAATCCGATCTGGCTCAGCTTGGCGAGGCGCTGAACCGCGCGGGCGGATCGTTCGCCGAGTTTACGAACCTGAGCGAGCGGTATAATAAGGTTGAATCTGAACTGAACGCGGCGATGGAGGAATGGTCGTCGCTGGACTTGTGATGGAAAGGCTGCCGCATGTACTTATCCGTTATCTCCCCGATTTATAACGAATACGAAAATATTCCGCTCCTGTATGAAGCTGTCGTGAAAGCGCTCGCCGGAATAGAGGAATGGGAACTGATCCTGGTTGACGACGGCTCCGTCGATCGATCTTTTGAAACGCTGGCGGATCTCGCGGATCAGGACCCGGAGCATGTCCGCGTCATTCAGCTCCGCCGTAATTTCGGACAGACCGCTGCGATCGCCGCCGGTGTCGATTTTGCGAAAGGCGAATTGATTGCGTTGATCGACGCCGACATGCAGAACGATCCTGCCGATATTCCGATGATGATCGAGAAGCTGAACGAGGGCTATGACGTCGTCAGCGGGTGGCGCAGGTCGCGGAAGGATAACGCTTCCCGGCGGCTGCCGTCGAAAATTGCGAACTGGCTGATTGGAAAAGTCACCGGTGTCCCCCTGCATGACTATGGCTGCACGCTGAAGATTTATCGCCGCGAGGTGCTGACCGGTTTCCGGCTTTATGGCGAAATGCACCGGTTTATTCCGGCGTTCGCCAATTCGGTTGGCGCAAAGATCGTCGAAGTCGTCGTCCGTCATCATCCGCGTCGATTTGGAAAGCCGAAATATGGATTGGAACGAACGCTGAAGGTCGTTCTCGATTTATTTACGGTGAAATTCCTGACGTCGTATTCAGCGAAACCGATATACCTGTTCGGCGGTCTGGGAATTTCGCTGATGCTGCTCGGACTGGCGGCTTTTTTGGTCTTAGCGGTCCGCCGGCTGGGGTGGGGCGTTTCGGTCGTCGCGTCTCCGCTTTTCTCGATCAGTATCATGATTTTTATTCTGGGCGTGATCTCGGTTTTTATGGGACTGATCGCCGAGCTGCTGACGCGTGCGTACTATGAGTCGCAGGATAAGAAGACGTACACGATTCGCGTGACGCGGAACGTCGGGAACGATTTACCTGGATCACGGCGCGGATGAAAATCCTGGTTCTGATCCATGAGTTCCCGCCGGTCGGCGGCGGCGGCGGCATGATTGCGCGCGACCTTATCGGCTCGCTCGCGCGCCGTGGCCATCAGCTTCGCGTCCTGACGTCCGGCTTTGGAGAACTTCCGAAACGGGAAACGCTGCCCGAATCTGAGACAGCTCCCGGAACCGTTGAAATTGTCCGTTTAGACGTCGGGCGGAAAGAAATGTTCCGCGCGGACTTTCGGTCGATGTTGACGTTCGTGACTAAAGCGATTCGGTTCAGCCTTTTTGTTGGAAGAGATTTTCGTCCAGACCTGATCCATGCGCATTTTGCGGTTCCGGCCGGAGCGGCGGCCTTTGCGATATCGCGGCTGGAACGGGTCCCTTACGTGATAACGGTTCATCTTGGGGATATTCCCGGCGCGTCGCCCGAAAAGACCGGCGCATGGTTCAAGCGCATCTATCCATTTACATTCCCGATCTGGAAGCAGGCTTCAAAGATTATCGCGGTCAGCCGGTTTTCCCGGACGCTCGCGCTCCGAAGCTACCGCGTTCCGATTGACGTCATCCCGAACGGGATCGATCGGACGAAGGTTGCGGCGAGGCTTCCGATCGCGGCGAACGATCCGGTCCGAATCGTTTTCGCCGGCCGTTTCGTTCCGCAGAAAAACCTGACTCAGCTGCTGCGGACGCTGGAGGCGCTGCGCGGCGAAGCCTGGGAATGCGTCCTGATCGGGGATGGAGAGGAGCGGGCCGCGCTCAGTGAAAAAATTCGCGAATCCGGCCTCTCCGATCGGATTCAGATGACCGGGTGGATCGAGCCGGAGCGCGTGATCGAGATTTTTCGAACGAGCGATATCCTTTTTTTGCCTTCGAAAGCAGAGGGACTTCCGATCGTCGGAATCCAGGCGTTGGCGACCGGACTGGCGCTCGTGCTGTCCAACGCCGGAGGAAATACCGATGTCGTCGTTCCCGGGCGGAACGGGTATGTCTTCGATCCGGACGATACGGCCGGGTTCGCAGCGGCAATCCGTGAATTGATCGCGGATCCCGCGAAGCTCCGAGCGTTAAAGGCGGCGAGCTTCGAGCTGAGTGAAAGCTTTGATATCGAGACCGTAACCGACGCGTACGAAGCCGCGTTCCGTGAAGCGCTGAGCGGCCGCTGACCGTGCCAGCCGAACGCATATCTGGTTTTGAGGCCAATTTATTTTTATCAATAGCAGTGATTCGTTTCAGGGCAGATCGGTTCCCGAACCGGACATCCGATCTCCGGCATCGGATCGCGCCGATAGACCGAAATTACTTTTTCTCCGTCGGTTTTCGCCAGCAGCAGCGCGTCAAGATAGGCGTCTCCCGGCTCCATGCAGCCGAAGACGGTAACGGTGTCGCCGGCGGTTAGCCCTTCCGGAACCTCGCGCATCGGAATCATTACATCGCCGGCAGCGTCGGTCCTCATGACACGGAGCGTCAGGCGCGAATACGGCTTGTTCCGGAAGAGCGGGTCGGTCCCATGTTCGCCGGTCTGATAATAATAAAAGCGCGGATAAATGACGGTTCCCTGGAAGCGCCGGATTTCGCCGGATTCAACGCGCGACTGGAGCCCGTCCCATTGGATCAGTGGATCGGCTTCGAAAAATGAGTCCGTCGAAGCCTCCGGGATCGGATTAGGTCCGGAATTCTTTTCGTAAATCGTCATTGCCCAAAACGATAGACCGAAGAAAACCGCGATACCAAAAAAGACAAAGTTCTGGTCCAGGCGGACTGGAGAATTATGACATTTTCCGCAACCAAAAATGCGCTTCAAATCGATTCTGACGTTTCGATTTTCGCTTTTTCCCCGGGCTTTTTCGCTTTCAAAAATCGCCTTAAACACCGTCGAAAGACCGATCGCGAAGATCATCGCCCCAATCCAATTCATCGGCACGATATACCGGCCGCCGCTGGTCCGCGAAATTCCCAGCGCCGCGCTGTATACCGCGGCCCAGTAGAGCGGCGCGATCCCAGCCAGACCGTCAGCCCGGATCATCGTGCCCAGCCCGACGGAGATCAGCAGGAGGTTGATCAGCAGGCAGAAACTGGACTCGAACGAAAGTTCGCCATTCCAGTCTTTCAGCCATGGCGACCGATCTTGATTGAATAAATTTTCTAAGTCGTTAAATTCGATCGAGGTTGGAGGAATAAAAATCAATGCGTATAGATTATGGAACGTATGGTTCAGGACGATTCCCATGACGGAGGGCAATGCGCCGAACGAAGCAGCAAGCTCTTTCCTTTTCGAAATCTTTCCTTCCGCTGGGTCTGCCAGCGTTGGGAGATCGGAAATCAGCGTTTTTTTATTTTCGGTTCCCATCGCGGCGGCGGCGTGGACTGGGACGGCGCTCCATGGTCTCAGGAGGCGCATGGCGCCCGGCGTGATCTCGTCTGGATGTGGCGAACCGTTCCCGGCGTCCGGGGCCGTCCCGGTTTCGTCCGGAACGCCCGGTTCTTCCGAAAGATCAGGCGGATCGGCGGGGACGAAATCGCTGTAGCGCTGCTGAACGACAACGGCATGAAAGGTTCCGAATACCTCCGGGAGAAGCTCATGCGTATTTTTCCAGGAGCGGACGACCCAGGGCGAGATCGTCAGCGCCGCCGCCGCGATCAGCGCCAGCGCGTTCATCAGCGCGCGCCGTTTTTCCCGGAAAAGCGTCGCCGCGAGCCAGAGGAGCGCGGCGGGAAGGAGCGCAAAGAAGTTGGCGCGCGTGTAGATCGCGGCGCCAGAGACGGCGCCGGCCGCGACCGCCGCGGGGAGGCCGGTTTTTTCGCCGGGCTTCGTGATCCGGTACATCAGGTACGCGAAAAGGATGAAGACGATTTCCCCGATCCATTCGCTCATCTCCAGCCGGGAATGGACCGTCAGGATGGCCTGAGCCCGCTGAGCGTTCATCTCCTGAAAAACGCGGAGAGCGGCGGCGATCGTACCGGCTCCGATGCCGGCAACGTCGCCGGCGAACAGGAAGAGGAGCGCGGGAACGGCCCCGAACAGCGCGCTTTGCAGCAGCTGAAGAAGATTTACGTTATAGCCGCTGATAAGCTGGAGAAGAAAGGTTATCCAGCTTGGAAACGGCTTCATGACCGCGCCGCCATAGGAAAATCCGTAGCCCGAGACGGCAGCGCGGGCGGAAAAATCGTTGAAAACGGCGTCTGAATAGGGATAAAAGCGGAAATCCGGCGGATACGGGCCCGGCGCGAAGAAATGCGGCTGGGTTGGGAGCGCGCAGAACGCCACCGCTGAAACCGCCCAGATGATCAGGAACTGCTGCGTCCGCGAGATCCGGACGGTTGGGAGCGAACGCGCGAACGCGGCGAGGATCAGCCCGGCGGCGCAGAGCAGGTAAAGCTGCTCCGGGAGGACCGGGACCGCGGCCTCGTACCAGGATTCGTTCCCGGGCCGGATCCCCAACCCGGTCAGCCGGCCGAAGATGGCGAACAGCGCGAAGCCCATGGCGAAAACGAGAACAGCCGATTTTGGCAGCGACCGGATCCAGCGACGGGCTGCGTTTTCGACGCGGCCCCGGGAGAATGCGATCGTTCCGGTTATTCCCCATCCGGTCAGGAGGAGCAAAATCGCTTTCAGGCGTTCGTAAATCGCCCCAAATCCGCCCATCCGCCCGGACGGAAGGAGCAGCCCGGCCAGGAAGAGCAGCGCGGCGGAGAGATGCGCTGCGAAAAGCGGCTCTGAAGCGCGCCGCTGTGGCTCCGAGGGGGCAGGGGAGGCGAAAAATAAGATCAGCGCCGCGATCGCGGCGGCGCAGGGAATCAGGAACAGCGCAAAGCGCGCTTTCGTCAGCCCAAGCAGGAAGACGTCGCTTCCGGCGGAGCCCTCAAGGAGGATCGTCAGCGCCGAGAGGAGCGCCGACGCGAAAACGCCGGCGCAATAGAATTCACTCGTTCTTCGGCGGCTGGCCCTGTCGATTGAAAATCGGTTCAAGAATTCGTTTCCCTTCAGTAAGGAGGAGGATCAGGGCGACGCCCGCGGCCGCAATCACGAAGAACAGGATATTGGCGAAGAGCGGATCTTTTGACGTCAGGAAGAGGGCGAAGATCTGCAGCCCGGTCGCCGCCAGCTGAATCAGCGCAACGGCCTGCACCGGGGAAAAACGCAGCGCGACAAGGCGATGATACGTGTGGTCCGTTCCACTGGAGTAGAACATCAGCTTCCGCCGCCAGCGCGAATAGGTCACGAGGACCGTATCGAAAATCGGGACCCCCAGCATCAGGATCGGGACGAACCAGGTGCTCGTCTGCGTTTTAACCGGCGGGCTATACAGGATCGCGATCACGCCGAGGAAAAAACCGATCAGCTGCGCCCCTGAGTCGCCTAAAAAGAGTTTCGCCGGGGACGCGTTGAAAAAAGAAAGAACGATTCCTCCTCCGAGCAGGATTCCGCAGAGGTAAACGATCTCCCATTGTCCGGTATCCATTGTCAGCAGGATACAGAAAATCATGGTCACATTGCTGATTCCGATCGCCAGGCTGTCCGCGCTGTCGATCAGGTTGACGGCGTTAATAATGAATACCATCCAGAATACCGTCACCAGGATATCGAGCGTCTTCGTGAGCCAGGAAAGCGTCCCGCTCAGCGGAAAAAGCGATTCAAAGACATGCACCTGTGTCCCGAGGAGGATCAGGACGATGGTCGCTGCGGCCTGTGCGACAGCTTTATGCTTCGGACGAATCGGGCGGTAATCGTCGAGAAGGCCGAAGGCAAAAACGATCGCCGCGGGAATCAGCAGCTTTCTCGTCTCGTCGCTGAATTGATCGTTGAGCATTCCGAACGTCAGCAGGATCGTCGCGAACAGCGCGATTCCGCCCGCGATGGGAACCGGGCGCGTATGCTTTTTATGCGGTTCGGCGTTGGGAAGATCGATGAGCCCGGTCCTTTTCGCGGCCCAAAGCGCGAACGGCGTTATCAGGAACGCGATGACGAACGCATAGAGAACGGCGAGAAGAAGCGGATCGGTTTGACGGAGCGTAAAGATCATGGTTTTTTATATAACCTTATGATAATCTAAATTTTGCGAACGGTTTGAGCTGTCCCGGGGAGCTCGCTGACGTTCGGGTCAGCCGCCTCCGCTTCGCGCCTCCCGGATCAGCGTCCGCCCTGTTTGAGAAGCGCGTAAACCTCGTAGGTTTTGGCGTTGACGATTTCCGCGGCGAATTCCTCCTCGACCAGCTTTCTTCCGGCGATCCCCATCCGGCGGCAGAGTTCCCGATCGAGGATCAGCTTTTCAAGCGCGCCGGCTAACGCTTCGGCGCTGCGCGCGGGAACGAGGAAGCCGTTGACCCCATCCCGGACGATTTCGCGGCAGCCCGCAACGTCCGTCGCAACAATTGGCCGTCCGCAGGACGCCGCTTCCAGCAGGATTTTTGGCAACCCTTCGCGATAGGAGGGAAGGCATACGACGTTCGAGATGGTAAAGACGGTGACGATGTCCTCCTGCCAGCCCCAGATTTCGACGATTCCTTCCTTTTGCCATTGCGTCAGCCGTTCGAAGGGAACGGACGCCGGATTTCCGTCGTCGACTCTGCCGACGAGCGCAAAGCGCGCTTTTACCCCTTTCTCGTGCAAGATTTTTGCCGCGGCGACGAATTCATGGACGCCCTTGTCCCAGAGCATTCGCGCGGGGAGGATAACGACCGGCGTATTCTCCGGGAGCGAAATGAGCCGGAAACGATTGAGACTGACGCCGGTTCCAAGGATGACATGCGATTGGTCCGGCGTGACGAGGCCGCGGTCGATAAAGATTTTCTGGTCGTCTGGATTTTCAAAGAGGACCTGCGTCCCTTTCAGCGCTCTCCGGTACAGCCGGAGCACGATTTCACGAATCAGGAACGCGAGCGGCGTCTGGCCCAGGAAAGAATACCCCAGTCCGGTAATCGAGTTGACGATCTTCCTGATTCCGAGGTTTTTCGCGGCGATCGATCCGTAAATGACACACTTGACCGTGTAATTCTGAACCAGATCCGGCTTCTCGTGCGCGAAGATGGACTGGATCCGCGCGATCGTATCGGATTCGATAAACGGGTTGATCCCCTTGCGGGAAAGGCTGAACGGGACGAAGCGGAACCCCTCGTCGATCAACAGGCTTTCATAGCTGCCCGCTGGAGAAACGAAAATGACTTCCCAGCCCTTCGACCGCAGAAATTTTGCAAAATCCAGTCGAAAATTATATAAGTACCAGTCTGTATTCGCGAAAAAAACGGCTTTCAATGCGCCTCGCCTGTAAGGATAAAGTCTGTCGCCGGAAGGAAAACGGCAGCGGCCGCTCAATTCCGATCCGATTATAAATAATTATACATGCTTCGCGTAGCGTTGGGTCAGATCGAGGCGGTCCGATCGGAAAAAATCCGGAAACCGAGCCTCGGCCCGTCCGAACCCGGCCAGCGGCGCAGGCAGGACCGGAAACCGCGCGATGGGGGAACTGACTCCGCCCTTTGGAAGGTCCGGACGCAAGCCCCGCTCAGAAGAGCGACAGCTGGCTCGGTTCAGGCGGCTCGCCTTCGCTCTGGTTCCCGGCTGAATCCGACGCATTCGCGGCGAATGGGGGCGGATCCGGAAAGGCGGCTTCTTCGGCGAACCACGGCGGTTCCGGAATGTCTTCTTCCTCTTCTTCCCCGAATTTCCTTCTTCGCGCCCCTTCGAGGATACCCGGAAGCTTTCGGAAGTCTTCGAGAATAAAATCCTTCAGCGCGGGCTGATGCAGCGCGGCGGCAGGGTGGAACATCGGGATGACCATGCGCCCGTCGATCCAATGCGCTTTGCCGTGGATCGCGGAAATTTTTTTGAAAGGGAAATAATTTGCCATGGAGACCCGCCCCAGCGTGATCACGACGAGCGGATCGATGATTTCCAGCTGGCGCCGGAGGTACTCGCCGCATTGGAACAATTCTTCCGGGAGCGGATCGCGGTTCCCTGGCGGGCGGCATTTGACGACGTTGGTAATATAAACGTCCTTCCGTTCGAGCCCGGCCGCATGGATCAGTTCGTCGAGGAATTTCCCCGCCGCGCCGACGAACGGACGCCCGGTCCGGTTCTCGTTCGCTCCCGGGCCTTCTCCGATAAAAAGAATCTCGCTGTGGAGATTGCCTTCTCCAGGAACGGAGAGCTCGCGCGTCCTGGCTAAAACGCAGCGCTGGCAGGCGCGGATTTCTTCGATGATAGCGGCGATTTGCTGTTCCCGATGGCTCATGTCTTCTGGGTCTCCCTTTCGATAAAAGCCTGATACTGCGCTGGAAATAGATTCATGTTCAGCGCGTCTTCGTTATTATCTCGATAATAGCCTTTCCGGATTGAAACGGCTTCATAGCCGATTTTTTCGTACAGTCCGATCGCCGGGCGGTTGCTGATCCGGACTTCTAAGAATGATTGTCTGGCGTTGTCGCGATTCGCGGCGATCAGCCCCTGCCGAATCAGCGCGTATCCGATTCCCTGCCGGCGGAACGGTATGTCAACGGCAATATTGGCGACATGAAACTCGTCGACGATCAGCCAGGCCATCAGGAACCCGAGGATCAGGCCGTCCTGCGACCTGGCGACGGTAGCGCGTCCGGCGAGATTATGCTTGACCTCATACTCATACGATGAGAGCGGCCATGGCAGCGCCGCAGAACGTAAATCGATTTTCCTGACCGCGAGAACGTCGTCCTCGGTCATTTTTTCGATCGTATAGTTCATGCGCTAACGTGGGCGGCGGGCCCGTTCGTATGCAGGTAGATCGGCGTCAGGCCATCGCCGCTTTCATACGTGCCCTTCCTGAACAATTTCCATGCCTGAACCGCTAAGAATCCGGCGCGCCGGAGCTCGAAGCCCGGCGAAGAAAATCGGATATTGCGGTTCTGGCTGCGCCGGAGCGCAGTTCGCATTTCGCCCGTGACTTCGCCGGTAATCACCGTCGGCGCGACAATGACCGCCGATAAGGACTCGATCGTATGCACGTCGATTTCCGAAATCGCGGCGCATCCGTTCGCCTTGTTTTCGAAAAACTGTGTCGCATATTTTTCCCGTCCGGCGGTCAGCACGGCGCAGATCGTCGCGCGCGACGTTTGCTGCGCCGCGGCGAAGTAGGAGAGCGTCGGGACGCCGACGATCGGGATATTCAGCGCGGCGTTGATTCCCTTCGCGAACGCCAGCCCGATCCGCAGGCTCGTAAACGAGCCGGGTCCCAGCGCGACCGCCAGCGCGGATAAATCGCTGATCTGGACGCCGGTTTGTCGGACGAGGTTGGCGACGGCGGGGGCGAGGACGGTGGAATGACGGTTCGGGCTTTTCCAGGTGGATTCGCCAAGGATCGTCGTCCCGTCGTAAAGCGCGACGCTGATCAGCGCCGTCGAGGTATCTATCGCTAAAATCATTTCGCTAAACTCCGAACGATCGTTTCCGGAAAAGGTCGACCGTTTTTCGATATTTTTCGCCGGAAGGTACGAACGTGATCCGCCGCGTTTCTTCGGAAATGGTTTTCATGTCGATCAGGAGCCGGTCGGGAGGGAGAACGGCTTCGATTCGCTCGGACCATTCTACCAGCAGCGCGCCGCCCGTCCAGAGACGATCGAGATCCAAATCCTCCGCTTCGTAAACGCTTCCGATCCGATAGGCGTCCATATGAAAGAGAAGGTTCCCGTCGGCGCGGCGGTATTCGTTGATCAGGACGAAGGTCGGACTGCTGACCGGGTCGAGGCTCCCCCATCCCTGCGCGATTCCCTGAATCAACGTCGTTTTTCCCGCGCCGAGGCCGCCATGAAAGCAGACGACGTCCCCCGCCTCGATCAGCGCGCCGAAGCGCATCCCAAACCGGCGCGTCTGGTCGGGATTGCGGCTGAATAGTTCAAGACTGAACGGGTCAAGAATCGGCATTCGACTATCGATCCCCCGCTGCACCGGCGGATTGTGTCTGGTCGGATTTCCGGAGGAGTTTTTTCGTCCGCCGTCCGAGCTCGCGGCGCGTTAACAGGACGCGCCGCCCGCATCCGCAGCATTCCAGCCCGATATCCGCGCCTAAGCGGACGACGACCCAGTCCGCCGAACCGCAGGGGTGCGCTTTCTTTAAAGTTACGCTGTCGCCGATTTCGTAGGTTTCCGGTTCCATGATTACTATCATACCGCAATTTTTCGCCTCTGAAGCGCGGAGCGGCCGTGAAATCAGCGCAATTTTGAGGGAAAACCCAGGCTGCTGTCACAGGATTAGCTGGGTTGTCGGTGCTTACATACCGTTCGGTATATAATAACCGCATGAAAAATAATAACAGTCGCGAAACGATTCTGAATTGCGCTCTGGAGCTTTTTTCCGCGAAGGGGTATGCGTCGGTCGGGATCAGCGAGATCGTCGATCTCGCCGGGATTACCAAGCCGACGCTCTACTATTTTTTCGGCAGCAAGGAAGGCCTGTTTAAAGAGCTGCTGAAGACGAATTATGAGCTCCTGAACCAAAGGCTTACCGAAGCGCGCGTATATCGTCCGAATCCAACGAATTATTTTGAAGACGTGTTTCCCGTTTTACAGGCGATTGCGCAATCATACTTTGATTTCGCAAGGCAGCGTTCGACGTTTTACCTGATGTCGCTCGCGTTAACCTTCGCCCCGCCGACGTCGGACGCGGCGCGTCTTTCCGAGCCGTATCGTCAGCTCCAGTATGACCAGATCGAAAAAACCTTCCTCGATATTTCCGAAGCGCATGGAAACCTGCGCGGCAGGGAACGCGCCTGCGGCTGGCACTTTCTGGCGTTGATCAACGCGCAGATCGGTCTTTGGTGCCGGGGAAAAGGCGCGCTGGAAAATGCCGATGCGGAAGCGCTGGTTAAATTGTTCATGCACGGTATTTTTTCGTAAAGCCGGACCTTCTTTAACTAAAGCAAATCTGGACAGAGGGTATTTCAAAAGAAATGCCTGCTGTTTGAACATTCTATTTTTTTGAGCAGGATTGAAAGGTGACACGAATGACGACATGGTACGACGAAGCGATTTTTTATCATATTTACCCATTGGGGCTGGCCGGCGCGCCGGCTCGGAACGGCGGTTCGGCTCCGGGAGACCGGCTGGTCACGCTGGTCCCATGGATTGCGCACCTGCGCGCGCTGGGTTGCAGCGCGCTGTATATCGGGCCGCTTTTTGAATCGGTCGGACATGGATACGAGACGACCGATTATCGGAAGCTGGATTCGCGGCTGGGGACGAACGAAGACCTGAAAGCGTTTGTTGCGGAATGCCATTCGCAGGGGGTCCGCGTCGTCTTCGACGGCGTCTTCAATCATACCGGCCGCGAATTCTTCGCCTTCCGCGATCTCCTGGCGAACCGGGAGAATTCGCCTTACCGGGACTGGTACGGAGGCGTCGATTTCAACAGGAATAACGGATATGGAGACGGGCTTTCCTATGATAGCTGGGGCGGTTTCGATGCCCTTCCCAAACTGAATCATCAGAATCCGCAGGTCCGGTCTTACCTGCTGGACGCGGTCCGGTTCTGGATCGAAGCGTTCGACGTTGACGGGATTCGGCTGGACGCTGCCGACGTGCTCGATTTTGGCTTCATGCGCGAGCTTCGGCGGCTGTCCGACGCACTGAAGCCGGACTTCTGGCTGATGGGCGAGGTCATCCATGGGAATTACGGCGAATGGGTTAATGAAACCATGCTGCATTCCGTGACCAACTATCAGCTGTATAAAGCGCTGTATTCCGCTCATAACGACCGCAACTATTTTGAAATCGCGCATACGGTCCAGGCGCTGGTCCAGCGGCCTGGCGGAACGGCGTATCATCTGTATAACTTTGTCGATAATCATGACGTCGAGCGGATTTATACGAGGCTTACGGATAAGAAAAATTTTAAGCCGGTCCATCTTCTCTTATATACCCTTCCAGGAATTCCCTCGATTTATTACGGATCGGAGTTCGGGATCGAAGGGCGGAAGGAGCAGCTTTCAGACGAAAGCCTGCGCCCCGCGCTGGACCTTCCGGGCGCGACGGCCGCGGCGAAAGAGAACGGCTTCATGGCGCTGATCTCGGCGCTGGGAAGAATGAGGCGTCATACGCCGGTCCTGCGCAACGGAGCGTATACGGAGCTGCTGCTGACGAATCGGCAGTACGCTTTTTCGCGCGCCGACGGGACCGGGACGGCGATTATCGCTGTCAACAACGATGATCAGCCGGCGCGCGTCGAAGTCCCGGCGGTCGGGCGCTTTATCGAGGCGCTGACTGGCGAGATCCGGGAAGCTTCGGGTGGCCGGCTGCCGCTGGACCTTGGTGGGAACGACGGTCAGATCTGGGTAAACAGTTGCGTCGGAGCGTAAGAACTCTCGCGCCTGGCGGGAAGGCGCGGCGCGGAGGCGCGCCGAGGGTTATCGGTCGACCATAGCGATCGATCCTGATAAAGACCGGACTCCGGACGGCGGAGCGCGTTAAAACTGCGCCGCCCGGGGTCCGGTTTCACTGTTAGAAAGCCGACGTTTCTTTTACTTAAACGGCGCTGAGGCTATGCGATTACGTCCCCGACCTTTTCCCTGTTCTTCTCGAACCAGGCGGCCGCGAAGGAGCAGGTCGGTTTGATTTTTGCGCCTTCTTCCCGCGCCGCGTCGACGACAGCCTCCATCAACCTGTCCCCGACGCCTTTCCCGCGCAGCGACGGGTCGACAAAT